>CAYRRD010000037.1:0-32437 GCA_964426625.1 uncultured Saprospiraceae bacterium
GTATGGGAGCCGACCCTGTGCGATTCGTGAGCGTGGAAGTCGAAATAAAAACTGCCGAATGGCAGATTTTTATTCGACGTAGCCACCAATCCCAATTGGTGGCGGTAGCGATCTGGAAGCGCATCCCTTCAGGCGATTCGTGAGCCCACCTTATGCGATTCGTGAGCCGACCAAAGGGAGGCTCTTGAAGCGTCATGGCTTTAAATTGACTTTATGAGGAAACCCTAAATAGATTTTTGACCGATGATGACCTTCCCATTGACCTCCAAATGGATTATCAGGATCTGATCTTCGATTTATTCCGGGAATTGCTCGCGAATTTTCTGAAAAGCTATACGCATTTGAGATTCTACAGTTTTTTCCGAGATGCTTAGCTTTTCTGCAATTTCACGATATTTCAATCCCTCCATTTTGTTGAGAATCAGGATTTCTCTGCATCGGTCAGGCAATTGAGCTATTATTTGCCTGAGCTTCTCAACTCGCACTTCGCGTTGTTCCTCATCTTCTCTCAAGCGATCTGCCAGGGCTTGTCTTTTCAGTTGGAGGATAAAATCGTGTCGCAATTTGTTTTTACGGTATTGATCGATATAGTAATGGTATGCTATCGTATACAGATAATTTTTGGGGGATTGATTGGCCTTGAGATCATTCCGCTTTTCCCAAATCCTGAAAAATGCATGCTGTACTATATCCTCTGCCATTGTCTTTTCTCCGGTCAAAGTGAAGATATAGGCCTGCAGGGGGCCAAAATGCCGTTCGAAAAAAATTCGAAACGCACCCTGATCGCCCTGTGAGATCGCATCTGCCAAGAGAAAATCATCCATAATCCTATTTGGGAATAAGAGTTCCACGTAAAGATTAAAAAAAATTTAGGTTTTGATTAAGGGTATTTTGAGCTTCACTCGTAGAGGAGCATAATCACACAAAAACCCGACAGGATGCAAAATTTATCATTTTTTACATCTAACGAGTGAGGGGATTCAAATTGAGAAAGCAACCTATTAACAGCATTGATTTGGAAAGTTTAATTGTAAAGTATCTGTCCGACAACATCAGCGATGAAGAATTGGAGGCATTGGAGAAATGGTTGGAAGACCCCCGGAACAAATTGGTATTTGAAAAATATGTCCGGACTTCTTATGATATGAATTCCGTACTACTGGATACGGGAGCCGCAACATCATTTGAGAACCTTCTGCCTCATGTGACCTCCCGTCCACCCAGAAAACGACTCCGTATATGGTACAGGGTGGCTGCCGCTATAGTGATCTTGCTGGCACTGGGATTGGGTTATCTTTATTTTCCATATTCTGCGAATACCTCTTACCATCTGACACCCGAAGTAGAGGACATTACCCTGGAATTGGAGAATGGGGAAATCAGAGTCATCAAACCCGGTCAGTTTGAATCCATCACACTGGAAAATGGTCAGGTTGTCGGCCAACAGGAATCACATCGATTAACCTATGAGTCGGTATCAGATGTGACCGAACTGGAATATCATACGCTGAGAGTTCCTTTCGGGAGGAGGTTCGAAATCCAATTATCCGATGGGAGTTTTGTGCATTTACAAGCCGGTACTTCGCTCCGTTATCCGGTGGGATTTGCACCCCGGGGACAACGAATGGTATATCTGGAAGGTGAGGCTTACTTCCAGATTGCAGAGAACAAAGAAGTGCCTTTTGTGGTGGTGGCGGATCGTTTGCATGTCAAGGTTACGGGCACAGCATTCAACTTTTCTGCTTATCCGGAGGATCGGTATTTCGACGTGGTACTTGAAGAGGGAGGTGTGGGTATGTACACCGAAGAGATGACTATGGATAATGCCACATTGCTTCGTCCGGGGTACATAGGGACATTTTCAAGAGAGGATGAAAGTGTCTCGGTTATGGAGGTCAATACCACTATATACACCAACTGGATGGATGGGAAGCTGACATTCCGCAATATGGCTTTTGACAACATCCTTCGAAAACTGGAACGACACTATAATATTAAAATGGTCAATCAGAACAAGCAACTTGGGCAAGAGATATTCAATGCCAGTTTTGATAAGGATGAAACCATCGAGAATGTACTGACCTATTTTAATGATAGCTACAAAATTCAATTTGTCGTAGAAGACAATACTGTTTTTATTCAATAACCAGACTGATAGATATGAGATGGCAAGCCAGTAATATTATTCTGACCAAAGGATGAAATTGTACGCTGCCTATGTACTTAAAGGATCTAATACCCAGAAAAAGACCAGAATTCCGCGGCAACGGAATTCTGGGAGATTTAAAGTGACGAATTAGAGCAATAACCAATCACGTTTAAACTAGCTAAAGCTATGAAAAAACTCTTACTCTACCAGAGTCAGTCCATTTCTTTTAACAAATGGGACTTAAAGATGAAACTAACGGTACTTCTATTTTTTTCCACCATCCTGATGGGGTTTTCAAATGAAAGTTTCTCACAAAAAGGGATCACACTTCATGTGGAAAATGCCACAGTGGCTCGAGTGATCGATGAAATTGAAGCCACCACCCCATTCAATTTTGTGTACAATACCCGGGATGTAGATCTGGATCGAAAAGTAACCGTTCATGTCAAAAGTGCAAAGATCAGGGAAGTTTTGGACAAATTGTTCTCTGAAACCCGCACCAGATACAAAATCCGTAACGATCAGATTATCCTGGTCGATCACCAAAGGACGGTGCAGCGACTGCCCAGACTGGATCCGACCAAAATCCTAAATTTAATGGTAAGACCAGAGAATCCGGTTCAGGGTAGCGTTCGGGATTCCGAGGGCAATCCGCTCATCGGCGTGAACATCCGCGTCAAAGGGAGCGGTATGGGAACCACCACGGATTTGGACGGGCATTTTGAACTGGATGTTACTCCCGGTGACACATTGGTCTTCTCCTATATAGGTTTCCGTTCGATTGAAATGGCTGTTGAAGGCCAGGAGAGAATTGATGTGATTTTGTTTGAAAGCGTCCAGGAACTTGAAGAACTCATAGTGGTGGGATACGGCGTCCAGCGGAAGAGGGATCTGACGGGCTCGGTATCATCCGTTAAGGGATCCGATGTAAGCCTGGAAGCTGCACCATCCATCGAATCTGCACTTCGGGGCAAGGTAGCCGGCCTTACACTCCGGCAAAACAGCGCCCAGCCCGGCGGAGGATTTGACATACTCGTGCGTGGGGCAGGATCGGTCAATGCGGGAAATGAACCACTTTATATCGTGGATGGATTTCCGATTGCTCAGCTGGATCAGCCGGGTAGCGGGAACGAACGTCTTGATGCCGGTACGCAGGGCATACTCAATTTTGTCAATCCCAACGATATCGAGTCTGTGGAGGTACTCAAAGATGCATCAGCCACGGCGATCTATGGTTCCCGTGCTGCCAATGGGGTCGTATTGATTACCACGAAGCGGGGTACTGCCGGAAAAGCTAAAGTGGCCTATTCTACCACATATGCTATTCAAAAGCATACGGATATTTACGATGTGTTTTCGCTAAAAGAGTGGATGGATGAGAAAAATAAATCGAGCTGGGATTATTGGTTGTGGGAAAATGAAGTGTATCCATACGGACTGCGAGATCTCAAAGATGCAATCAATGCGCCTAGAAATGGGGTTCATTTTCAACTGCCATATACGGACGAACAAATTGAAAATGCTCCTGTGGAAGGTACGAATTGGGTTGACCTTGTTACCCGGGATGGAAAGATCCAACAACACAACCTCAGCGTGCAGGGCGGCAGTGATCAGACCAGATTCATGGCCTCGCTCAACTTCTATCAGCACGATGGTATCATCCGCAATTCTGAGATGAACAGATATTCTGCGAAAATAAACGTAGATCAGAAAATTAGTGAAAAATTTGACGCCGGGATCAATCTTATCGCTACACGGCTCAATAATTCCAATGTACCACTGGGTGAGGAAGAATTTGAAAAATCGGGTATTATCCGGGCTGCCATTCAGATGGGTCCGCACATAGCTGCCCAGGATGAAAATGGTAATTATCCCATCAATCCTCTCCTGCCTACCCAGCCCAATCCATTTTCCCTGTTGACAGTAAAAGACAATGGGTTGATGGATAGGATCCTGACCAATGCCTTTCTGACCGTCACTCCGGTTGATCCCCTGCAAATTAAGTTTAATGTGGGTCTGGACAGGGCGTACCAAAGTCGAAAGACCTTTATGCCAAGAACAACCTTGCATGGCGAACTGGCCAATGGATTGGCTACGATCAATGAGAGCAATAATGAACAATATCTGGTCGAAGTGACAAGCAATTACAACAAAAACCTCGGAAGTGGCCATCAGTTTAGTGCACTGGCTGGATATTCATATGAGTTATTCAAAAATACGGGTTTATCCACAGGAAACAACGGATTCCTGTCCGATGCTTTCCTCTGGAACAATCTCAATGCGGGGGAGGGTACCAAAGTTGTGGGTTCCTGGGGCTATGAAAATGAACGGGTTTCATTTTTTGGCCGTGTTAATTATACCCTGCTGGACCGGTATTTGTTCACTGGAACGATTCGCGCAGATGGGGCAAGTGTGTTTTCCAGAAACAACAAATGGGGCTTTTTCCCCTCCCTGGCAGCTGGATGGGTGTTGAGCGATGAAGAATTTATGGCGTTTGCGAACCCCATAGTTTCATTTTTGAAATTCAGGGTGGGCATTGGCCAAACTGGAAATTCTGACATAGGAAGCAATGCCTTTGCTTCGTACTATGCTTCCCCCGCGTGGAACTCCGGAGACAATGGTATCGAAGTTGGTGTTTTTCCCGGTCGACTCGAAAATCCGGATTTGAAATGGGAAACTACTACGGAGTTGAATCTCGGACTGGATTACGAATTGTACAAGGGTCGGATCAGTGGAGCTCTGGAATACTACAACAGGATCATTTCCGATCTACTCAATTTTAAAGAACTGAATGCTTACCACAGTATAAGTTCTGTGATGGCAAATATCGGTAAGACAAGGAGTCGTGGTTTTGAATTGACCCTCAACACGCGTAATGTGGCTGGCAATCGCTTTTCCTGGAATAGCCATTTTACTTTTGCACTGTACCGCGATACCTGGCTGGAGCGGACCGAAGATTGGAAGCCTGCAGTGTATGAAGGGGTGACCGATCCTATCCGGTCCCGATATTCAAGGATTGCATTGGGTATCCTTCAGGAAGGGGATCCGGTGCCCGAATCTCAACCCGAACTTAAACCGGGCCAACTAATTATCGCGGATATCAATGGGTACAAAAGGGATGAAGATGGGAATCCCGTCGTGGAAAATGGCCGTTTTATTCTCACAGGAAGTCCGGATGGAATTATCGATGATGCAGATACCCGGTTGATGGGTACGGTCGATCCTGGTTATACTTTGGGATTAAGTAACTCACTGTACTATCGCAATTTTGATTTGAGTTTTCATTTTTATGGAATGTTTGACAGGTATATGCAGGACCCGACGCGTATGGCCTATGGTCTTTCTGCTGACGGGATTGCACAGTATAGCTACAATGCCTTACGATCAATCCAGGGGCGGTGGAAACCCAACAATCCATCCACCACCCAACCGAGTTCTTTCTATGGTTGGTCCCGCTATGGTTCAGGGGATTGGTTTTTGGAAAAGGCCTGGTTTGTACGCCTGCAGAATATCACTCTGGGTTATACCCTGCCTGCAACGGCAGCGACAAGTCGGGTATTTCAGAGCTTACGACTTAAACTGGATGTGAATAATGTATTGACATTCACCCCCTACGGGGGGTTGGATCCGGAAACAGATTCCTATACAGCAGCCTATCCGAATGCGCGGACTTTTACCATTGGCATTGATGTGAAATTCTAATGTCCATCTTTAAAACGAAAAACATGAAATCGAAATATCAATATTTTATTCTTTTCCTGACGATGAGCTGGATGTTGGGTTGCGAATTGACCCCGGTTGATTATTCCGAATTATCGCCTTCGATCTTTCCCCAATCCGAAGAAGATCTCCAGGCTCTGGTTCTCTCCACTTACTATCCATTGCGGGGCAGTTGGTGGGATGGCATCAATTCAACCTCCGAACGGGGGCAGATGTTTGTCAATGAAAGTACAACAGAAGTGCTCACTGGCAAATTTGGTGTGCAGAAAGAAAGCCATGAATTGTCTTTCAATGAAACCTCTACCGGCATCACCTACTTTTATTACCAACGCGAGGCACCTTATGGATTCAGCAGTAAGATCAGCAACGCCACCTTGGTGATCGATGCAATCGAACAAAGCAGTTTATCTGAAGAGCAAAAAACGAAATATATAGCTGAGGTCCGGTGTGCGCGGGCATTTTTATCTTACATTCTCTACGATATGTTTGGGCCATTGGTCATTGCACCCGTAGAAATCCTGAAGAACCCTCTGGATGAAAAGCCTCTGCCCCGGCTAAGCAGGGCGGAGATGGTGAAATTTATAGAGGAGGATCTCAAGTACGCTGTGGAGCATTTGCCGTTTCCCAGGGATGCAGATTATGGCAAGTTTAGTAAAGGTCTGGCCAATATGCTGCTGATTCGACTGTATCTGCACGAAACCGTGGTAGATCCATCGTATTATAACCAGGTGGAGGAAATAGCACGGGAGATGATGTCCGGTGAGTACGGATATGCCCTGGTCAACAATTATCCATCGTTGTTTGAATTTGGAGGTCAGTCTCCTTCCAATCCGGAGTTTATTTACGTCATTCCGAGTTCTTATGCCGGACCCAACGAGAATCAATGGCATATGATGGTCATGCCTCCGGATATAGATGGTCCTATTAAAGGATGGCAAACCGTTCAAAGTACCTGGTATTTTTATGATTCCTTCGAAGAGGACGACACCAGAAAAACCTATCTGATCCCGGAATATGTGAATTCGGAAGGTGAATTGGTCACTCGAAACAATCCCGGAGCCACGTTGGATCTGGGTCCCATTCCTCAAAAATATATGATCGATCCGGGGGTTCCGGGAAACAATGGATTTACAGATTTGGATATTGTCATGTATCGCTATGCGGATGTCCTCCTGTCCCTGGCGGAAGCCATTGTCATGAAGCCCGGTGGTGGAGTGACTCAGGAGGCGGTTGACCTGATCAATCAGATCAGAACAAGAGCCCAATTGGAAGAAAAATCCTTATCAGACTATCCAACGAAGGAGGATTTTATCGATCAATTGTTGTTGGAGCGGGCTCATGAATTTTGGTGTGAATCCGGCCAGTACAGAGCAGATTTGATTCGATTTGACAGACTTCTGGACCGAGTCATGGAATTGAACAATGGTATTGCGCCGTATGCCTCCAGGGATAAATATCTCTTCCCTTTGCCATTGTCTGTGATCGTGGATGGAAAAGGAGAGGTTATACAGAATCCAGGATATACTAATTGACAAGACTATGGAAAAGTTTTGGATACTGGTATTGATTTATCCTCTGATGATCGGAGGTATGGTGACCTCTTCATGCGATATGCAGTCACCTTCTGATACAGATACAATCTCCCTGAATGAAGTGGAATATGTGGAAACCCGGGACGTAATTATCAATCCCGAAAGGGGTTTTTATAAGCATTTTTCCCGTGGTCTTGGTGTGGATGAATCCTTGAATTTGGAGAATATACAGGGAATACGGGCAGATGGGTATTCTTTGATTCTTCTAGTTTATTATCTCAAAGAATACAGACATAAGGAGTTGGATAACCGGGCGTTAGGTAGTCTCGAGCAGGATATGGAAATTCTTCGTAAGGCAGGTCTGAAATGCATTTTGCGGTTTGCGTATTCCGGAAATCCGGATGAACCTGATGCACCTTTGTCAACCATCCAGATGCATCTGGATCAGTTGCAGCCGTGGTTTGCCGTGAACTTTGACGTCATAGCTGTAATGCAGGCGGGTTTTATAGGAGCCTGGGGTGAATGGTATTACACCTCCAATAAGCTCAATAATTCCGGGGCCCAGGCTACGGTGCTCAATAAAATTCTGGAGGTCCTTCCGGATGCCAGGATGGTACAGGTCAGAACACCCACGTATAAAATGAATTTCGTTCAAAGTAAAGAGCCTGGCAAATTTGCGGATGCATTTAATGGAAGTACCCGATCCCGTGTGGGGCACCATAATGATTGTTTTCTGGCCAGTCAAAACGATTACGGAACGTATGAAAATGTGGATGTTGAAAAAGCGTACATCCATCAGGATGCACTGTATGTTCCGGTTGGTGGGGAAACCTGTCCACCTACCGATGTGGAACCGGCTAATTGCTCCAGGGCCATTGAGGAGATGCGATATCTCCGATGGACTTATCTCAATCAGGATTACTTCCGGGGAGTCAATGATCGGTGGATCGAACAGGGATGTATGGATGAAATTCGCCGGAATCTTGGCTATCGTTTGGTTTTGAGATCCGGACAATACAGCCCGGAAATCTCACCAGGACATACCCTTGATATCCAGCTGGTCATTGAAAATGCAGGCTATGCCTCCATGTTCAATCCCCGGTGGGTGGAATTAATCCTGGCCAATGATCAAACTGAAGATACCTGGCTGCTCAGACTGGATGAAGATCCACGGTTCTGGAAACCAGGTGAAAAAGTGACGTTGAATGTCCAGGCAGGAATCCCTCCTGATATAGTCGCCGGCAATTATCAGTTGTATTTTAACCTCCCGGATCCCGGTGAAGGACTTTATGGCAATCCCTTTTATTCGATCCGACTGGCGAATGAAGGAACGTGGCAACCTTCCACAGGATTCAATGATCTGAAAATGCCCATAGTCATCAGTGACCAGGGTGCCACGAAAAGTTATGAAGGAAATCAATTTTTCCAACGCAAATGAAACTAAGATCTATTTCTCATTTCTCAAATCAATCCATATGAAGACGATTCTCAAATATTCAATCTATATACTCCTTGGTTCTTTGGTCCTGTTAACCTCCTGCGACAAGGCGGAATTGGATCAACACATTATGGGGGCCGGTCCGGATATTTCAGGACTTCAGATAACTCCTTCAGGGGATGTGTCCTATGGTGATGAAATAATTCTCACCGCCAATCTACAGCATGAGAAAGGCCTGTATGCTTACCAATTTCAGGTCTTTTCCGGGACAGATATGTTGTATGAAAAAATTCAATTATTGACGGGCAAATCCTTTGATGTAGAGGAAAAAGTTACGCTGCCTTTGCCCCGGAATGCGGCTTCGGGGGATCTGACTATTCTCTTCAAAGCCAAAGATTATGATAACCACTTCAGCGAGGAAGAACTTACCATTGCGAACGTCCAATTGCCGCAGATAGATCAATTGTTCCTCATTCTCGATAACAACAAAGTATTTCCCATGATCCGGGATAATAATCGATTTCTTGTAAAGGATTTTATACCGGCCCATGCCAGCGGTAAAATCTATTTAAATTCCGACAAAAGTGGGCTGCACTGGGGTATGACCAATGGGGAAGTAGTGCCTTTGGGCAGGAACAGCATACCGTTGGGTAAAGATCAGGAAGCCTTTTTTGAAATTTCCTTTGATCCCTACACTTTTGACCTGATGGTAGGAGATGCAGAAAGCTGGTCCGCCACAAATGAAAGTCTATACATTCTGGGTAATATTTCCGGTCATTGGGCTGATGGAAATATCACTACCGAACTCAGTAAAATGAAAATGCAGGGATACCAGAGCGGGGATGAAAAGTATTGGGTATGGTCTCCACCGAACGATGGGACCGGAAGCCCCGAAACCGATATGTGGGGGAGCATCGTCGCTGGATCATTTCGATTTAAGCTTGCAGGACAGGACCAATATCTCACTTATGCAGGACAAGGTATGTCTCTTGGATCCGACAATCCGGGGGCTGGATTTCTGGTTTCTACCGGGGGAGCATTCACCATCAAAGTATTTAGTAAGGCCGGTGAGTTTACGAAGGTATCTCTGGAAGATTCAGAACGTACCCTAGAATATACGAACGAGGGCATTTATATCAATGGCGTTCCGGTTCCAGAGGAGGTGAATTTTGCGGGATCCAATGTGCCCAGAGTAGAAGGAAGTTATTTTACTTTTGAAGGGCAGGTGAGCTTGATCAACGGACAAACCATAGTGGCATCAGGCATTGATCTGAGTCAGGCATTTGCTGATCCGGATGTGTTTTCGGGGGGAGGCAATTCTACCTGGAAATGCATCGGCACAGATGGGGAATATCTCGTGCGGTTGGATCCATTTTCCGGATCAATATACGTGTGTAAACTGGGCGGATATCCCGATGTCATCTATCTGGATGGTTGGGCTTTTGGTCGGCATGCCAGTGACAACAGACCGGCCTGGGATGCAACGTCCCGGGTGTGTCTGTATCGAAAGGGAGATGATTTTCGATATTCCGGTACCCTCTTCATTTATCCCTGGGGGGGTGATGTGTCATTGTGGGCTGCACCATATACACAGGAGGACTACGGTTCGAGGCTTATCGCATCCAAACATTTTACGGGGGTGACTCTGGCAGGGGATGGATTCCTATTGCCGGCCCCTGCTGATCCCGGGAGGCTTTATGAAGTAACCGTCGATTTGAAAGATGGATTTTCATTTGATACAGAAAATCTGGACGGCGGAAATTACACTCTAATTCCGGCCAATGGCAAGAAATTTTCAGTCTCATTCACTCCCAAATAGTATGGTATGCAAAAATTATGGTTTTTCATATGGGTGTCTGTGGTGATTAGTTCCTGTCAGTCTGATGAGCCGGTGGAAGAAATGCCTGAGATGAAAGTCATCCCTCTGAGCAGTGAGATAACCAGGGTTCAGCCCATGACCGGCATAGTATTGTGGACATCGAATCCCCGGAACCAGACCGATGCCATCAGTTTGGAATATTCCTATTTGCTCTATAGCGATGTAGTGCGTAAAAAAGGAGAGTACGATTGGTCGGAATTTGAAAAATTACTGGATGGAGTTGCTTCCCGCCAGCATCAGGCCATCGTACGGTTCCGGTATGTGTATGTAGGGGACCGGGAAAGTGCAGTTCCTGCATACATACGTCAGCTTCACGATTACGAAGAAACCATAGGTGTCAGTGAAGGTCGCGAAACGTGCTTTCCTGACTGGCGTCACCAGGAGTTGCAAAGATTTCATCTGGAGTTTTACAGGGAATTTGCGAGGAGGTACGATGCCGATCCCCGGATCGCTTTTCTGCAGACGGGATTTGGGTTGTGGGCTGAGTATCACATTTATGACGGACCCAGGGAAATTGGTAGGACTTTTCCATCGCGGGAGTTTCAGGAAACCTTCTTTCATCTGATGGATAGCGCCTTCCAACAACTTCCGTGGAGTATTTCTATTGATGCAGCCAATTCTGAATATACCCCCTTTGCATCCCGTCCGTCGTTGGTAGATCTGAGGTTTGGATTATTCGATGATTCATTCATGCACGAAGATCATGATGGCTACAATACGGAAAGTTGGGATTTTTTCGGGAGAGATCGTTATCTTAGGTCTCCGGCAGGGGGAGAGTTTAGCTATTATACATCCTATGACCAGGAGCATGTTCTTGATGAATCGGGTATGCACGGCCGCACCTTTGAGGATGAAGCTGCTGAGTTTCATATCAGTTATATGATAGGTAATGACCAACCGAAGTATCAGAACATGGAGCGGATCCGGAATGCAGGCATGGCTACAGGATACCGGTTTAAGATTATGGATTTTCGATCAGGACATGATACATCGGTGGTTTGTATAGCTAATATTGGGGTCGCTCCTATCTATCGGGATGCATTTATCACGGTCAATGGGGTGAGGAGTGTAGAAAGCCTCAAAACCTTAATGCCTGGAAAGTCTGCCTGTTTTGAAATCGCAGGTGGGGGTGAACACCCCACATTGGAGATCCAATGCGACCATCTGGTGGCAGGACAAAAGATCGAATTTGAGGCCAAATTAAAAGCTGAATAATAATTTAAACCTATTTCAACGTCGTCGAATATGAATTCTGGAGTAAAAAGTACGGATCGGATCATGTCCATTGATGCCCTGAGGGGGTTTGACATGCTTTGTATCATTTTGCTGGATCATTTTTTCCGAAATCTCCATAGGGGTGTGGATACTCCCGTGACAGGATTTCTGGCCAATCAGTTCACCCATCCGGAGTGGTATGGTTTTCATTTTTATGATATCGTCATGCCATTGTTCCTTTTTGTAGTGGGTGCCGTAATTCCGTATTCGCTTTCCAAAATTCAAAAAGACAGCCAGGATCTTACCCCGGTATATCGTCGGCTCGGCAGGAGGTTTCTGTTGCTTTTTGTCCTGGGTTGGATTGTGCAGGGGAACCTCCTCGATTGGAATTCCGAAACCTTTGCTATTTTTAGCAATACCTTGCAGGCTATTGCTGTAGGTTATGTGGCTTCTTCGCTGGCATTTATCCACCTGTCCAAAAAAGGGCGATACATTTTGTTTGTCGTTTGCCTGGTACTGTATGCCCTTGTATTGACTGTTCCCCAGGTGCCCGGAGTTGGGCGTAGCGAAATTTTGCCCGACAGAAGTTTTGCCATTTACTTTGATAGATGGGTAATGCAGGGCTGGGATGATGGTACCCAGTATAGCTGGCTTCTTACTGGCCTGGGTTTTACAGCTACCACCTTATCGGGATTGTTCGCAGGAGAAATTATTAAAAACGGCGTGTCGAGACCGCGGGTGGCGCGGGTGTTGTTTTTGTGTGGTGTGGCTGGACTGGCTCTTGGACTACTTTGGGGCATCTGGCATCCGATCGTGAAAAAATTGTGGACCTCTTCTTTTGTGTTATTTTCTTCGGGGCTTTGCTTTTTACTCCTGACCTTATTTTATTGGATCGTCGATGTAAAAGGATATAAAAGATGGGCAATTCCGCTTAAGGTCATTGGTATGAATGCGATCACTGCCTATGTGTTGTCGCATGTATTCAATTTTCCCAGGATCTCTGAATACGTGGTATATGGGTTGGAGCAATTCGTGCCCGGCCTATATCCTGCGGTCACTTCCCTGGCTGGGTTCGGTCTCTTGTATGCCTTGTTGTGGTATATGTATCGAAAAGGGACTTTTGTGAGGGTATGATTGATTTATAAAATAGCAATCTTAAAATCATTGTATACGGTATTGAGGATGTAGTTTATTGGAAGTCTATAGATTTCCAGTTCGGAAAAATGTTGCCCTCAATCACACTTGACGATCGAATATCGCCATGGAATCCTTGCCCGGCACCCAGGAAATCGGCAACATCAACCAACTCGAATTATTACCCAATAAGACTGTGTTTCTTAATTCTTTTAATGCGTAGATGGTTCGGTTTTACTATTCGATTTTGGGAAAGGAATTATGTGATGGTCACCGTACCCGATTGCACCCCTTCCATCGTAGGATTTTGATCCTATTCTAAATTCTGTTACATTGCAGATCATAAACTACGATGTAAATTGTCAATAGATGGACAGGAGAAAGTTTTTTAAAGACGCTACCCTGGCAGGTGCAGGTACGTTAATTGGGCATCGCACGATGGCTTTGTCTGCGGAAGAAGCCCCTCCCAAAGTGGTTAATCTGATGGAGGAGGTCAGGAAATACCGCAAAATTGATTGCCATGCTCACGTATACTTTGCGGATGATAGTCCGGAAACACAAGTCGAATTTGCAGAACGACTGCACATCGACCGTCTGGTGATTTCACGCAACCTCAATCCCCATTCCGAAGGTACTCCGGAGGAGTTTCGTAAGAACAATGATTTGGTCATCCAATGTATGAAAGCCTATCCGGATAGGTTGATAGGAACCATGGTGCTCAATCCCAAATACCAAAAAGAGGCCCTATACGAAATAGATCGGTGCGTGGATGCGGGTATGGTGGGTGCCGGGGAACTGTACAACCAAATTAAAATCAATGATCCGCTGTATTATCCCATCATTGAAAAACTCACCGAATACAAAATGCTCATCCATATGCATACGGCCATAGGGCATTCCCGGGTAAAGCTTAATGAGCGGGAACCCAGGAATATCTCCCTGCCAGAGGAATTTGTTGAAATCGCTGCCCGATATCCTGAAGCTATGTTCCAATTTGCTCATATCGGGGGTGGAATCGATTGGGAATACGCCTGCAAAACTTTACAGAATTCCCCGAACGTGTACGTTGACGTTTCCGGTAGCAACAACGCCGGAGGTATGATCGACTTTGCGATGAAGTACATAGGGGAAGATCGGTTGCTCTTTGGTTGTGATAACAGTTACTACCAGGGTGTAGGCCGTATGTTTTCCGCCAGACTGACTGAGACCCAGCGGCGTAAGATATTTTTTGAAAATTACAATAACATTTTACGGAAATCGGGAAACCATGTTGATTGATAGCAATGCATATATAGGCCACTGGCCGTTTCGACGTTTTGAATACAACCATCCGGACGCTCTGCTGGGTAGAATGAGTGAATTCGGTACCGATATCAGTGTAATCAGTAACCTCAATGGTGTGTTTTACAAGAACACACAAAGCGCTAACGAGGAGTTGCGGGATGCACTCCAGGCCAAACGAAGTTACCGCAATTCCTTTATCCCGTTCGCCGTAATTAATCCTATATATGGTGGTTGGAAGGAGGATTTTAAAAAGTGTATCACACAATGGGGCATGAAAGGAGTACGGCTTTATCCCAAGTACCATTTTTATGATTTGTTGCACCCCCATTGTATTGAATTAACCAAAATGTGTAAAGACGCAGGGGTGCCGGTAGTGCTTTCCCTGCGGATGGTCGATAGTCGCACCAGCTCCTGGTTGGATATCGAGAAAGAATGGGCATTGAAGGATGTAATTCCGCTCATCAAAGCTGTCCCGGATGCGAAATATATCATATGCAACGTGGCCAACAGTACCCATCTTTCAGAAGAAGAAATGAAGTTGGTTCGGGAGGCTCAAGTGGTCATGGATACCTCCGGACGGGCGCTGGCCAATTTACCCGCATTGCTCAAAATCATGGGTAAGGAAAAGTTTTGCTTTGGAACCCATGCACCTTTGCTCGATTACGCCAGCGGACTTTTGCGAATCGAAGCTTTGAGAGAAGAGGAGGCGGACCGATCCACCAAAGAAATGTTGAGATCCGGAAACATCAGGTCCATGCTGGGATTGGGGTAGAAAAATAAATTCATCAAATAAGATATATCATGGGGGAATTGAACAGACGAAAGTTTATAAAATTAAATTCCGTAGTGGGAATCGGAGCCACTTACGCTTTGCATCAGACGCCGGTGCGTGCATTTGAGTTTTTGGATAAGGTCAACCAACAGCCAGCCATTTTGGGTGGCAATCCAGTGGTGGATCATGACTGGCCCGACTGGCCAATTTGGAATCCGGAAACCGATGAGAAAAGATTGCTGGAGGTGATGCGTAGCGGTGTTTGGTCGCGCAAAAACGTAACACAGGAATTTGAGCAAAAGTGGGCTGAGCTCATTGGTAGCAAAAGGTGTCTGGCCCTGGTCAATGGAACCAATGCCCTGATTACCTCCTTCGCCAACCTGGATATCGGGTGGGGAGATGAAGTGATCACAACGCCCTATTCTTTTATCGCTTCTACAGCCAGTATTCTTTTCAATGGGGCCATTCCTGTATTTGCCGATATAGATCCAAAAACCTTCCAAATCGATCCTGCAAAAATCGAGGAGAAAATAACTGACCGTACCAGGGCTATATTACCTGTACACATCCTGGGCTTACCCTGCGATATGGACCCCATTATGGATATTGCCCGTCGACACAATCTGGTGGTCGTGGAGGATGCCTGTCAAGCCTGGCTGGCTGAGTATGATGGGAAAAAAGCCGGGACTTTTGGAAATGCGGGTTGCTTCAGTTTTCAAAATTCCAAGAATATACCGATAGGGGAGGGGGGAGCGATCGTTTCTGACGATGATGCTTTTATGGATCGGTGCTTTTCGTATCACAACTACGGAATGCCTTATGGTTCGGTCAAAAGCGACAGAGGTGGGGCTGTGATGAGTGGAACCAAACTTCGTATCACGGAATACCAGTGCGCTATTGGTCTTGCCCAATTGGAGCGACTTGATGAGCAGACCGATATGCGGTCCGAGAATGCAGCCTATCTGAGTGCAATGATCCGTGAAGTTCCGGGGATTACTCCCTACGAGTTGTACTCCAAGGTAACCCGGGCTTCTTTCCACCTATATCCTTTCCGTTATGATCAGAGGGAGTTCAAAGGACTCCCCAGAGCCAAATTCCTTTCAGCGCTGTCTGCAGAAGGTATCCCCTGCTCTTCGGGCTATATTCCCCTCAATAAAATGCCGTATCTGGAAAATGCCTTCAATTCCAAAAACTTTAAGAAGTTCTATGGAGAAAAGGAACTCAATATAGACAGGTACAATGAAGAGAATGAATGTCCGCTGAATGATAAATTGTGCTACGAGGAAGCAGTTTGGCTGCCTCAGTATGTTCTATTGGGCTCGCGCAGGGATATGGAGTCCATCAGAAATGCGATAGGTAAGATCCATGCCAATGCGGAAAAGCTCAAAAATTCATAGCCCAATTGGAACTTGCGCCAGGTACAATTTAATCTGGGGCGGATAAAAAATATGGGGGTGAAGGATAACGGGAATCTATTCCTCTCTGATTTTTAGGATTACATTCCCGATTTTCTCACCGGATTCGACATATCGATAGGCTTCGACTATATCTTCCATAGGATAGATACGGTCTATTACCGGTCGAAATTTGCCCTTTTCGGCCAGCTTGCGTAAATACACGGCCTTTTTTTTGTCCATTTTCGGGATGGGAAACAAAACCTTTTTACCTCTGGAAAGTGGTGTAATGAGGGCTAAAAAAATATTTTCAGCATTTTTCCCCAGTTCGGTAGAAATATATATTCCCGTCGGGGTCAAAAGGGGTTTGCACTGGGCAAATGAACATTTTCCTACGGCATCGAATATAAAATCGTAACGAATATCGGTTTGGGTGAAATCTTCTGTTTGATAATCTACTACTTTGGTGGCACCAAGAGATTCCACCATTTTTACATTGCTCGTATTACATACGGCTGTCACTTTAGCCCCATAATATTCCAGAATCTGGACGGCCGCTGATCCAATAGCACCCGAAGCACCGTAAACCATGACGTTTTGATCGATCTGAACTTTTGCCGCTTTGATATTGCTGAGTGCATAGTGCGCACCTTCGGTCAAAGGCGCGGCTTGTGTGAATGAAAATTTCTCTGGAATGGTAGTAACAGCTTTGTTTTCCTTGATGGTCAGATATTCCGCGTGGCCTCCGAATTTGTAATCATCATAGCCAAAAACCCGGTCTCCAACTTTAAATTGGGTGACTTGAGAACCTATTTCTTCAACCACTCCGGCGAATTCACACCCCAAAATTTGAGTTTTGGGCCTGAACAACCCTGTCCAAAACCGGGATATAAAATATGCTGCACTTCGAAACCCGCAATCTGTCCGATTGACGGTGGATGCATAAACTTTGATCAGGATCTCATTTTCCTTGGGTTGGGGTTTGGGTACTTCAGTTAATTTTGCCACCTCCGGAGGTCCGTACTCGGTAAATACGATTGCTTTCATTGTTTCATTATGAAGGCAGTAGGTTCACGTTCTTTAATATTGTCTATGCTGTAAGGATCTGTGGATCACCTGCCTCAATTTTTCCTCACTTAAATACTCAATATATCATTTTTATCAGGAATCTTAAAAATTTTTGTTCAGAAGCTCACCTGAAAATGCCTGTAAATCGATTCAGGGTAGGGTGGCTAAAACCGGGGGTTGATATGGAACAATATGAGGCATGCTTTGCCCGGCCAGAAGAAGATGAAGTGGATCACCTGATTTCTTCTTTTTCTTAAGGTATTCCCTCCATGAACAAATGTCAGGGTATTGATTGGCAGAAACCTGATCTATTTCGATCACTTCGTCCCATACCGATATCTCCTTTAGGTAAGGGTCAACTGCGTTTTTATGGATGATTTTCCACTTTCCATCATGAAAGTACAATGCCACACCATAGGTGGACCGGGATTCATGGGGTGTCCGGTTTTGGTATGGCGACAAAATGTATTGCTTCAGGGTAGAGTTAATGGTCACGAGATAATTCTTGAAAAATGGTGCTCCCAAAAATGCACTGTGTTTTAATTCATGGGTAATAGTGGCGGGTGTGGATAAGAGTTGGTGTTCATCCTGATGGATTGATATGGGTTCAGCTGTTTGGTATGAAGTCTGTACAGGTCCCAGGCCATGCGCGGATATGGAACGGATCCCGGTCCTTATTTCGACAGAAACTCCCTTCATATCATGGATGACATCATCATACCGAAGCTTCAGTGCTGTATTGCTTCCAAAATCAATTTTGCATGAAATTGGCGCACCCTTTGCCACTGAGAGTTTGGTGAAAGTTTCGTAGTTCTTGTTGAAACTTATTTTGACCGGGATACCAGGATGAATATATGGTTCCGTGGATATCCTGATGATTTGATTTTTCCAGTCGATCTGCCAATTGATCTGATTGATAATATTGCCCCCGATGATGCCGTGGATTGTATCGCAAGGGAAAAGTGCGTTGGTTTGTACCGCATAAAATTTGGCATTAAGAAACTGAAAGCCCCCGATGCTTGAAGTGTCAACGTGGGTAAAGGGATTGGATCTACGAATGTTATTGAAATCCGTGAGGTTGGACTCCCCGTCAAACTTCAGCCCGGCTCGAGCTCCAAAGTCAGGATCCAATGCGCTTTGAGAAAATCCATTGTCAAACAAGAATCTGCCGGTCACACCATTTACCTTTGCTTTGAGGATAATAACCTCGGAAACTACTTCAAATGGAATTTCAGCCTGGGTATTTGGAGGGGACACCAGGATAATATGGTTGTTGTGGCTGAGGCATCCCTGTAGTATTAGCAGAGAAAATATTTGGAGCTTACATGTGCTGAGCAAAAAGGAATTGAACAGGTGAAGCATTGTTGGGTGAGATTTATGTGATATTTACCACTTCAGGATAAATATAATAATATTACCATAAATCGGAAAGCCGATTGCTGATAGCTAACAGCTGATATCCTTTCACCGAGTCTGCAGATTACATAGGAGAGGTATACTGATAATCAGGGACTACAAAAATCACAGGGTTTTGTAGATTGTATAACATGACGTGACAATAATCAAAATGCCCACCATTATCATAAGATACCGTTTGTTGATTTTACTGACTAGGTAGGCACCAAGGGGAGCTGCCAGACTCCCACCAATGATGAGTCCCAGAACGATTTGCCAGAATTGGATGCCCAGGAAAAAGATAAATACGGCGGACGCAAAAAAGGTCACAAAAAATTCAGCTGTATTTACCGTGCCGATAGAAGTTCTGGGGTCCCCTCCCTTGTTGAGCAGATTGGATGTCACTATAGGACCCCATCCACCTCCACCGCATGCATCGAGCAGACCACCAAAAAATGCAAGTCTCGGTATGTGTCGGATTTTTTTTCCGGATGATGGAGCATTCCGTATACCCTTGTACAAAATGAATATTCCAAGTATCAGCAAATAGGCTGCGATAAAGGGCTTAACAGTCTGACCGTCAAAAAAATCCGAAATTAGATAGGCGCCCAGAACTGCACCAAATACACCGGTAAATAGTAGTTTAAAGAACAAGGCTTTGTCTATGTTCCGGAATTTCAAATGCGAAAGGCCCGATACGCCAGTCGTGAATATTTCACTGGTATGTACGCTGGCTGAAGCCATGCTGGGCGGAAGCCCAAAGTTGAGTAATAAGGTAGTACAACTAACCCCATACGCCATCCCAAGCGCGCCGTCGATGAGCTGAGCTACAAAACCAGCAAGGAGGAACCATTTGAAATTTTCATCAAACAGGAGCGCACCGGATTGGTATTCTATAACCAGGTAATAGAGCAGGGCAGCTATTGCAACCACTTTAAAAGTTACAATCGCAATTCCAATTTTTCTCAGCGAAAGGGAATGGATGGTTGTTGAAAGTTCAGTCAATTGTATTCGCATATTTTTAGTCTTTAATACATATAATGCCTATCAATTTAGTATGAATTATTGGTCTAAAAAAACGGAAGTAATTCATGCTTCCGTATAGAAAAAATCGTTTTTTTTTATCGCCTTGAAAGTATCATTTGTCAGACCTTCTTTGGATCAGAATCAATGGCGCATAATAAACAATTCTATGGCGCTGGGCGGTAAAAGTATTATTATATTCATTTTTAACCAAAATAATAGGATAAAATTTTGAAAAGTTAAGCTTTACAGCATTTTTTCTCTTTCCAAAATATTGGCCAATGTGGCACTTTTCATCTTCTGCAGTGTTTCATGTCGAATCTCCATAAAAACCTGGCGTATACCGCAGGTTTTTTCGTCAATACATTCTTCACATCGTTCGTAAAAACGGGTTGTTACACAGGGAACCAGTGCGATGGACCCATCAAAGAGTCGGGTAATTTCGGCCATATTGATCTCTTCCGGAGGATGATTCAGGGAATAACCTCCATACTTCCCTTTTTTACTGTTGAGTATTCTGGCATTTTTCAATTCAACCAGGATGGCTTCGAGAAATTTAAGGGGTATATTTTGTTCCTCCGAAATAACACGAGTCGGGATAGGTTGACGATCCGGATGTCTGGCTATATAAACCAGGGCATTGAGCGCATATTTTGTCTTCTTTGAGAGCATAGTGGTGACTTACAATGTATCAATTCAAACTCCAGGATGTGACAACTTACTTACAAATTAATCCACAGTGCTCAGCAAACAGGATTTACCTCGCTTTGGGTTCTCAATAAAGCACCATGTCACAAACTTCTTCTTAATAAGAGCAACACTAGTGCACGAAAACCTAAATACATATCATGTTTTTCTTCATCTTTTTTGCCAGCTCTTCGTTGCACCGATGTCACATAACCCCCACTATGTCACCATCACTGCGCCTTGACCTGTCGAAAAAATATATTGAAAAACATTGATAGCTATTTAGATTTCCGCACACTAGAACAATAGTAACAAAAAGGTTATAGATATTCCAATATGCAGGAGGTTATTATCAATTTGATCCGTGATTTAATACACCCAGGATTTGGGAAAATATATATCCATCCCTTGATAAGAACAAGATATCCAGCGTATCTGAACCAGGGGGTAATATCGCTTCAATTTTGAAGTTTAATATTCTTGGGAATTCGTATTTTCCCTTTTTTGAATGAAAGTCCAGGGTAATATCCCAGATTTACTATGAAACAGATTGCCATACTTCGGGGCATCAATGTAGGTGGAAAAAGGAAAATCCTAATGGCCGATTTGAGACAAATGTTGGAAGATCTTGGCTATACTAACATCTCTACCTATATTCAGAGTGGTAATGTACTCTTTGATGACTCCACTGAGGATAAACCCAGGGATATCGGTCTTGATATTGAGGTGTCGATCAAAAAAACCTTCGGATATGATGTCCCGGTTATTGTGATGACCTCGGATGAAATTTTGCAGACGATAAAGGACAATCCATTTGATTCCAGTGGAGATAACCTGGACAAGCTGTACTTAACCGTACTATCTGAGATTCCGGATTCTGACCGTGTTTCCAAAGTGTCAGCGTTGGATTTCCAGCCGGATCAGTTCAGGATTGCAGGGCGGTTTGTGTATTTGCGATGTGAATTGAAGTACAATAAAACCAAATTGAACAATCAATATTTTGAAAAAAAGCTGGCAGTAAAAGCTACCACACGAAATTGGAAAACCATCCTGAAGCTGGCTGAAATGTGCGAGTAAGGCTGGTACGACGCTGTCGGAAGTAGGTCTAGACCGTACGGCGGTCAAACGTATTCAATTCCCGTATTATTCAATTTATTGCCAATTGACGTCCATGCTGCAAAACCACCCATTGGTAAAAAACTCATTGGCGAAAACTTCGGAATCTGCCCCATCCATGCATTCGTTTACTTCAAGGCTACCTGCCGAGGAATAACTGTATCCCACACCATATTCATGCACCGTTTTGCGACTGATTGTGGTGCTGCTACACGGAGGAATTGACATTTCCGTATTCATGGGATGGGGAAGATAACCGTCAATCAACCCATTTTTATAATTGGAGTAATCGGATTCGTGGTACACTTTTAAAGGTAAACACACCGCATGGGGCTTCAGAACTTCTTCGATGTTGATAGCTTCATGATCACTCAGTGGGGCCTCAATGACCATAAATTTTCTAAAAAATTGGAGGGAATCCGGTAATCTATATTTATTTCCGCTTAAGGTATCTTTAAAAACCCTGATGGGAAGGATCGGAGATTTGGTACAATGAATCCTGATAATTAAAAGCCAACTGGATTTCCGGAATGGATTCACAATTAAAATTTTCTTCAATAGAAGTTGTGTTGGAGTGCAATACCATATCATGGGCTGTTTTGTCCATCCGATATGCTGCGAAGTTTCGTTTCGCCCCTTTATTTATAAAATGGAATTGGTTTTCGTCCCATTCACCTATCCTTTTTATGGATCAATCGACAGTTTCCGGTTTTACTTCCCTGAGGACAACCATGGTGCGGCTAGGGAGGTATAAATGGATGCATTGATTTTCATCGGTAAAATGAGGGATGGAATGATCCTGGCGGTCAAAGCCCCCAAAGGCATTTGAATCAGAGTCCAGTATGATTTCGTATTTCCCATGCCACGGTACAAGAATGGGATAATCAGTATAAGAGTGATCGGGATGGAAAGAAAATACAAAGATCAAACCCGCGCGTTCATATGCTATGATGCGGGTTTCAGGATTGAGGTGAAGTTCGATTCCAGGAGGCGCAGCCAGAACTTCAAATTTTTCTCCCAATTGAAGCATAGCCCGATCCCAGGCTCCAAGGTGATGATAGCGCAACAAGGGATCGTCGGCCAATGACCATTGCCTTCGGGCGTACGCATAGCTCCAGTTGTTTCCTTCTCTTGGGAAATCGACCCATTCAGGGTGTCCAAATTCATTGCCCATGAAATTCAAATATCCTTCTCCACCCAGGGAGAAGGTAATCATCCGGATCAGTTTGTGCAGGGCGATTCCCCTGTCGATCACCAAATTTTGCTGAAGGGTGGACATACTGTAGTACATTTCCTTATCCATCAACCAGAATGCCAGCGATTTGTCCCCTACCAATGCCTGATCGTGACTTTCGGCGTAAGCGATCGATCGTTCATGCTCAGGTCTGTTGGTTAGTTGATGCCATAACTCGTATAAATCCCATTCTTCATCCCTGCGATGTTTCAAGGTTTTGATCCAATAATCCGGAACTCCCATTGCCATGCGGAAATCAAATCCAATTCCCCCTTCTTCTATTTTGCGTGCGAGTCCGGGCATGCCACTTACATCCTCAGCGATGGTAATGGCCTGGGGGTTGATGGTATGCACCAGATGGTTGGCCAACTGGAGATAGGTGATGCCATCAAGATCCACCCTGTCGTCAAAATACAATTCTACCGGTCCAAAATCCATGGACAATCCATGGTGGGTGTACATCATTGAGGTTACACCGTCGAACCGAAATCCGTCAAAATGGAACTCTTCCATCCAATATCTGAGATTGGATAAAAGAAAACGCCTGACCTCCATTTTTGCATAATCAAAGACCTTTGAATCCCACGCAGAGTGGTTGCCCCGGTCTCCGGCATGGAAGTATTGAAATTCTGTTCCGTCAAATAGATTGATTCCTTCATTAATATTTTTGACAGCATGGGAATGGACGATATCCATCACCACGGCGATTCCCATTTCGTGTGCCCGGTTGACCAGGGATTTGAGATCTTGCGGTGGACCAAAACGCGATGAAGGGGCGAAGAAATTGGAAACATGGTAGCCAAATGAACCGTAGTAAGGATGCTCCATTACTGCCATCAACTGAATTGTATTGTATCCAGCCTTCTTTATCCGGGGCAGGGTGTTTTCTTCAAATTCCCGGTAAGTACCCACACCGGGTTTTTCCTGGGCCATCCCCACATGGCATTCATAAATGAATGGTTGACGACGACTGATCTGAGGTGTGAAATCATCGTCCGTCCATTTAAAATCCGATTCAAACCACAATTGACCTGAAAAGTCCCTGGTGGTTTCATCCTGTATGGTTTTACGGATATAAACCGGAATCCTGTCGTGATTTCCCAGGGCATTGATCACATGAACCTTCACTTTGCTCCCATGAAGAAATCGATCCCGATAATCTTGCCATGGAAGGAATATTTCCCAGTTTCCCCATTGGTCCCTGGTCATGGGATGGCTTCTCCGGTTCCAGTCATTGAAATCACCCATAAAAAAAAGTTGATACGCTGCTGGTGCCCATTCACGGTACCACCATCCCTTCCTTTCGTTGTCAAAATGAATCCCAAAAAACTCGTGTGCGCGGGAAAACTTCTGAAGACTACCATGGGTAGACCTGATTTCCTCCATTGCCACATGGTACCGATTCCACCGATCTATGATCTGGTCTTCATAATCCTGGAGCCATTGTTCATCCTGGAGTAAGGCTAATTTTCGGGAGTTGTTCATATTTTCAGATTCCTGGCAGAAATTACGTGTAATATTTTTATCCATCAAATACTTTCTGGGATCTGTTTGTAAAATTCTTGGAAAGTTGGTCCGGGGTGGCTCAAATTTATGAGATTGGATTTATTTCAATTGTTTCTATGAATTGGGCGATTTTGCACAACGGATGGGGAAAATGGACCCTTTAATTTATGGGATTGAGACTTTGGCTTTATCCTAAAAACAATAAAAGGAATGAGCAAATATTGTGCGCAATACGATTCATGTAATTACATTTAAATGTGAGCACTTGAGCAGGAATCAACGACATCTTAATGCCAAATAATAGGGCTCCATTTCATAAGTTCTTTACACTTATGACGGCTTCTTTTTCACCGTGCCTTCATCATCAAAAGCCTCACGTAGACCAGACCTATACTCGGTTTCGTTTCTTCAGTACGACAAAAAATAATCGCGTCATTAATATTAATTACTTATGAACCAGAGCACTAGTTTATACCTTCAAAAATAAATGCAATTTTAATTTCTTTCGGGAGTTCACTTTGGCTGGTATCCTGCCTGATGGATGATGAAAGCTAGCCTGTGTAGCTTTATCCATAAAAGTCACTAAAAATTCTGTTGATTATTAATTTTAAGTAACTACACAGCCAGTTGAGCGGTAAGTGCTGGATTTTGATAAGCCATAAGGATGCTATCAAAGACATCCCGGTTTTGTTTTATTGCAGTACTGACATACGACCGGATATCCAAAAATGCTATCAACCATTCTTTTCTTTTGAATTGATTGGACACTTTCATTTTTATTTTCAGCATGCGAAGATCTCTTTCTGCCTGGTTGTTATCGAATGGAACGAGCGGATCGGTTATGAATTTGAACACTGGATTTCTGTATTTCCATAATGCCAAATATAGGTTATGGTCTTTGGTGCGCTTTGGTTTTCCTCTTTTGGTTTCCCTTTTTATTTGATTTTCAATTTTTTGATAGTGGAGACGTTGTGATCTCAATATAGACACAAACTTATTTACATACAGGGTAATCTGTCTTGAAGCCAACCCTTTTTGTTCCTTCTTTTTCTTGGCAGATAGTAAGAGCTCCTGTATCTTTTCGGGCCAACTGTCCGGTGCATCATCCTTGATGGCTGTGAGTTCGCGCAGTATGTGAGCATTGCATAATCCGTGTTCTAATGTATCAAATTTCAAGTATGAACCAAACCGGTCATGAATAACAGTTGCATTAGTCTGACTCAGTATTTCTATGGCTTCCATCGCTACCTTACCACGCTTTTCATGGCCAAACAACAGGGTCTTCATCGAATCGCTATATACGTGAGTCCAATGTAACTTTTTATTGACCATACAACCTGTTTCATCGCTGTGGAGTATTTTAGCCTCGTTTTGAAACTTTGATTTCACGGCTTCTTTAAAAGGTTGTAATTTACCTTGAAGCTCCTTATTGAAATTGCTTATGGTGCCTTGACTTATGGGTAAACCGTACAGATGGTCCACAATCTCGGACAACCTCTTGTATGGGATTATATGATATACATTCAGATAACTTACCAGACTCTTTAAACGAATGCCGTATTGTGCTACTTGTGATAACCCCATCTCGGAACCTGCTTCTATCTTATTGTGACAACATTGACATTCATATTTCCACATCTCATGTTCGGTTACTTCATAAACCGGTTCAGGGATATCAATCACCTGCCGGCTCACCTTGCCTTTAACCTTTAAATCCAAAGATCCACACTCCGGACAATTTGTAAGTTTATGAATTACACGATGGTCAATCTGCTCAATTTTTTTAAGCTTATAACCTTTATGTCCTTTCTGACCACCCGGTTTGCGCTTCTTATTGCTCTTCACAGACTTGCGTGAAGATCGTTTCCATACCGGATCAGAGCTTGGGGGTTTGCTCGAATTATGACTGTCTTGGTCTAACTTTAATCGGAAATCTTTTACTTCTGAGTTCAATAAATCATTTTCTGCCCTAAGAGCCTTATTTTCTGCCTGAAGAGACTTGTTTTCTGATTGCAACATGCTCACTTGCATACGCAAATCATTCACCTCAACCCGCAAAGATCTCAGTTCCATTAATAAACTATCAATGTCAGTTGACATCAGATCGTAGATTTTCTTGTTACATTATGGTATCGATCCGCATCGAACCTAACAAATATAAGATAATATTTTAATATGTGGCTGTGTAGTTACAATTTTAAGATAGATAATTTCTCCTTTTGACCCCGATGGTTTGCTATATTCACGGGCAGAAAAAGAATACAGCATGAGCGAGAAAGAAAATACCAGACGGAGGTTTCTAAAGGAAACCACGGTGCTGGGAATTGGGGCGACGATACCTTCTTTGCAACAGTTTCCCAAAATTCTGAAGCAGAGTTCAAACGTTATTAGTGAAGAGAACTCGCGGGAAGGAATCTCGGATTGGCAGCTTACCCGGGTGCGACCCGATGGTTCCGCCCAGCGGACCCCCTGGATCGAAGGTTATTGTAGCCGACAAAGCGTGAAGGCCGGTGATATACTGGACGTAATGATATCCACCGATCCGGTCCGTGACTTTATGGTAGAAATTTTTCGAACCGGATACTACAACGGGAAAGGTGCCCGTCTGATGAAAAAGTTGGGCCCGATGAAGGGCATGAAGCAGGAAGTTCCGGAACCAGGCGAGAAAAACATCCACGAATGCCTGTGGAAACCTTCGTTTAGTTTACGGATCGAGGACGATTGGGTGTCTGGTGTTTATATCGGCCGGTTGTCGACGATCCCCAATGCCCCTCAGGACCCATACTGGCAGAGCTACATTATATTTATTGTAAAAGATGACCGGCCCGCTGATATCCTTTTCCAATGCTCAGATAACACATGGCAGGCCTACAATCGCTGGCCGAGCAATTATTCCATCTATACCCATCCCAAAGGAGTACAAGGCCCATGGGCGCAGGTAAGCTTTGACCGACCGTATGGCCGCCAGTCCCAATTTATGGGCATCGTTAACGATCCCTTATCTTTTGGATCAGGAGAATACCTGTCTTTCGAATTTCCCATGGCTTATTTTCTGGAGAAACATGGCTATGACATCACCTACTGTACCAATAGCGACATGGTAACGCCCGAACGCGGCTTGAAATGCAAGGCCTTTCTTAGCGTGGGACACGACGAATACTGGGATATAAGACAGTACAACAGCGTGATTTCTATGCGTGATGCCGGGGTTAATCTCCTTTTTTTCTCAGGTAATGCGGTATGTTGGGTATCTCCATTTTCCCCAAATAGTCAGGGTATGGAGAATCGCCGGATATACCGGGGAGGACCGTATGGTGGAAATTATACCTGGGCGAATCTCAGGGAAGAAAGACATGGACCTTTTCCCGAGCGTGGCCCCGATGAAGGATTTCTCATGGGAGTACGCAACATCAGTCCGGAGAATGGAGGTGGAGACTGGAAAATTGTAAAAGCTGATCATTGGATATTTGACAAAACCGGTATTCAAAACGGCGACGCTATCCCTGGATTGGTCGGCTGGGAGCATCATGGCGATCCTCCTGATATTCCCGGTCTGGAAGTGGTGGCTCGTGGGATGGTATGGCAAGGGGGGACTGTTCCACAGGAATGGGCCTCCGTGATTTATCCAGGACCCAAAAATAATTTTGTGTTTAACGCATCTACCATTTTCTGGTGTCAGGGCTTGAGTCGCCCTCCTGGACATACCTTACCCTGGTCCCATTTCAGCCGTCCTCATGGACCCGATGACAGAGTCATACAGATAACGCATAATTTACTTGAAAGAGCTATTCAACCTTAATTTTATACCAATGACTTCCATTATATATCGTATGTTCTGGCTATTCATTTTCGGGATTGGAATATGGAGTTGCAATCCGGAAAGCCAAAATGAACTTTCCGAATTCCATGTACCCGAAGGTTTTACTATCGAAGCTGCTGTTGACCCGGGACTGATTTCCTTTCCCATGTTTGCGAACTTTGACGATCAGGGTCGTCTTTACTTATTCGAAGCCACCGAACCCAACGATATGTCAACCGATTCCATGGTAGCCAATCCTACTTATCACATAAGGTTGTTGACGGATACCGACCAGGATGGAATATTTGATCAATCCCATATTTTTGCCGATGGTATCCCTTTTCCGATGGGAGGTCTTTTTTTTCGTGGAAGTATTTATGCAGCTGCACCGCCTCATCTTCTCAAATTGACCGACACAGATGGTGATGGTATCGCAGACGAGCGTGAAGTAGTACTTACGGGATGGACCTTGTACAACAATGGGGCAATATTGAGCGGTCCGTACATGGGTCCTGATGGTTGGATGTATCTCACCGATGCCCGACGGGGCTTTGATATTACTACACTGGAAGGCGAAAGATTAATGGGTAAGGGAACCCGTATATGGCGATGCTTGCCCGACGGAAGTCAGTTGGAATGGATCAGTGGCGGGGGATTTGATAATGCCATTGAGATCGATTTTATGCCTGGGGGTGATCCTATAGGAACCATGACCTATTTTCGCGATCCCGCCAACGGGCAGCGTGATGCATTGATGCACTGGGTATACGGCGGGGTATATCCCAAATACAATGTAGTCATAGATGAAGACGAGCTCAAGTTGACCGGGGATTTGATGCCGGTGGTGACAAAAATGCCCCGGGTGGCACCTTCCGGCCTGGTGCGGTTACGTGGAAAGCAGTGGGGGCCTGATTGGGAAGGGAAGTGGTTCAGTGCCATATTCAACACTGGACAGGTATTGCAACACTCGATTGACATAAAAGGGGGATCATATCAATCCACTGAAGAAGTGTTTCTGTCGAGTGACCTCCCTGATTTTCATCCCACAGATGTTCTTCAGGATGGCAATGGTGATCTGCTTGTCATCGTTACTGGCGGTTGGTTTATCAAAGGTTGTCCGTTGTCAAGGGTGGCCAAACCCGATGTGCCGGGGGGCATTTATAGGATCAAAAAGAAAGGATCTGCCCGGTATAAAGATCCCTGGGGTACATCAATTGATTTCGAAAACCAAAGTACGGATGGTTTGTCCAGACTGATGGAGGATAAGCGTCCAAAGGTGAGGCAAAATGCGATCAATATCCTGGAGGAACGCCGTGAGGATGCTATTGCGGTATTTTCTGAAAAATTGAAAAATAGTACTGAAAATGACCGTTTGGATATGGTATTTGCCCTGCATAGGCTACGATTACCCGAGGGAGATGCCTTGGTACGATCTGTACTTCACGATAACGACGAGGATATTCGAATTGCAGCTGCTCGCCTGGTTGGGTTGGCCAGGGATCAAAATGCTTTTACCGATTTATTGAAATTGGTACAGAACGATCCCTCCATACGTGTTCGGCGGCAGGCTGCCACTGCACTTGGTCAGATAGGTGATCCTGAAGCAGTACCTGCCCTTATTCGGGCTTCAGCAGGGGTTGATGATCGATTTCTTCAGCACGCTATTCGTTATTCTCTTATCAAGCTGGCTCAACCCGGACCTTTGCTTGCAGCTTTGGCACACGAGGATCCTTTCGTGCGAATGACTTCGCTTATTGTATTGGATCAAATGGATAATTCGCCGTTGCAAAGTGTCCATTTGCAACCATTTCTGGCATCCCCTGATCCACAACTTCAGGAAACAGGTATGTGGGTATTGCGTCATCATCCAGATTGGACTGGTGTCCTGACGGATTATATTGCGTCACGTCTTTCAAAAGGTGCACCACATGAAGACGAAATGGTAGAAATAGAAGATTTATTGATCACTTTTTGCGGAAATCCCATCATACAGGAGTTTATTCATCGTACACTCCGAAACACTGAAAGTGAACAAATTCAAAGTTCTTTACTTCGGGTTATGGGCCAGTGTTCCGGGAAAATTCCTGAACCATGGATATCAGCGTTGGGTCAATACTTAAAGACCTCGTCCGAACCTATTCAAGTCTCTGTATTGCAGGTCATCGAGGCTCGACAAATCAAAGCATTGGAATCGGACCTGAAGGACTTATTGATCAAAGTCGAGGCCCGGCCGGAGTTTTATCTCAAGGTGTTGAATGCACGATTGGTGAGTGATCCGGAATTATCTACCAGGGAATTCAATCATTTGATGACCTGGATGAATCCTTCACAGCCAATAGGTATTCGAAGATCGGTTCAGCAAATATTTGATCGTGCACAGCTCAGCGCCAACCAGTTTTATCAAATAGCAGAATCTGTGGTTCCTGCCTTAGAAGAAATCACCTTTGCAGGGTTGGTCCGAATTTTTGAAAGAGATTCATCTGAGCAGACCGGCAGGTCCCTGGTGACCGCTCTGAAGGAGAAAGAAGGTTATCTCAATCAATTCAGCGAGCAGGAACTGGTGTCGATCCTGGCAAATTATCCCGCTTCGATTCAGCAGCAAGCCAGCACGTTATTGGAAATACTCCGAGCGCAGAATGCAGCACGTCACGATCATTTGCAGACTCTGGAAGCGAATCTGGTCAAAGGCGATATTGGTCGAGGCAGAGATTTGTTTTTTGGAAAAGCGATCTGCTCAACCTGTCACACAGTGGGTGATGAAGGGAACCACTTTGGCCCAGACCTGACCACAATCGGAGCCATCCGTTCCCGGCACGATTTGTTGGAAGCTATCGTTTTTCCTGGCGTGAGTTTTGCACGGGAATATGAAACCTATATCGTCAAAACTGCAGGACAAACTTATACGGGAATCATCAAGGAAGGACTGGAAAGCGGGGTGGTAGTCCTGGAGCAGGCGCCGGGGATTTTGGTACGGATTCCGGAGGATGACATCATTTCGCTCGAACAGGGTGATGTGTCGTTGATGCCAGCAGGATTGGATCAATCCCTTTCCAATCAGGAATTATCGGACCTTATCGCATTTCTGGAAGCTTTGCCTTATACCATTGATCGGTTGATTGAATTAGCCCAATAAAAAGCTGTCAGCAATTCGCTGCTTGTTTATAGTTATGTGGGTTTTTGGATGGGTGCGTGTATAAAACTCAATGCCAAAAACAGCATCATTTCGCGATTTGATACGGAGTCACTTTTCGTATAAATAAAAGATATAATCCGTAGGAATTCCAGGGTAACCCTGCTGTCGAAGCATGGCAGTGATGTGACCGCGATGGTAGGTGCCGTGATTGACAACGTGTTCGATCAGATCAGCATAGGGCAGAGTTTTTTCTCCGTACTGGGGATGATGGATCGTGATGACGTCGTCTGGGTCATCCAGGGAGGTAATTAATTCTGTGTATTGGTCCGTAATTTCACGATACAAACCGATCATCTGATGTAGATTTTTTCCGGTGGACTTCTGACCCAGTGTTTTGATCGCATCCATGGTTTCTTCAAAGGTATCACCTGAAATGACACTGAACCACAGACCATCCACTTTATAAATATGAACTACCACTTCATGAATGGAGGAAAATACGCTATCGATTTCCTTGTTATATAACTGGTCAGGCAGACTTTGGAGATGATTCAGAATACGATGATTAGCCCAGGTATTGTAGCGATATCGTTGGAGAGTGTTATTTGTCTTCATGGTTATAGAAACGGAGATTTGTTGAAGGATAATATTCCTAATCCATAAAAATGAACTTACGCGTGTCGAAAATAATGAACGCTGTAATGATTACCTACGTCAAGTTAGTAAATTTCTAGTGGTCTGTTTCATAAGTAATTAATATAAATGACGCGATTATTTTTTGTCGTACCGAAGAAACGAAACCGAGCATAGGACAGGCCTACGTGTGGCTTTTGGTGATGAAGGTACGGCGAAAAAGAGGCCGTCATAAGTGGGAAATACTGATGACTGGAATCAATCCCCTAAATAGGGCCTACTCAGATTTAGGCTTTTGACTGGATTACAATATTTTATGATAAAAA
>CAYRRD010000038.1:0-32056 GCA_964426625.1 uncultured Saprospiraceae bacterium
CGGTCGGCTCACGAATCGCATAAGGTGGGCTCACGAATCGAACAATGCCTAAATCTGAGTAGGCCCTAATTATGAAACAGACCATTAGTCGAATTATAACCATCTGTTCCAATAATTGGGTTGATCTTCGAAGGTGTCCTCCTTAAAAAAATACTTCGGCGGTTCCTCATCCCAGGGTTCATCTTCCACTTTGGGACTTCTCAATAAAAAAGCAACAAGTATACCGACTAACCCGCCAAGTAAATGGCTTTCCCAGGATACTCCGGGTTGATTGGGCAGCACACCATAGAACATCCCACTGTAGATGAACAAAATTACCAGACTAAGAACTATGGATTGGCGATCTCGGTTGAAAAAGCCTGCCCAGAAGATAAAGGATATCATGCCATACACCACGCCACTGGCCCCGATATGGAATGCCGTTTTTGCAAAAAACCAAACCAGTGCGCCGGTGAGAATCCAGATAAGGGAAATTGCAAGGAGTGAGATCCTTTGATAAAAATAGATTATTATGGTGGCACCTACGAGGAAAGGCACGCTGTTGTTAAGAAGATGACCAAAGGAACCATGAATAAATGGCCCTGTAATAATTCCCTTGAGACCAGAAAAATACCGGGGCAAAATCCCGTATTCTGCCGTTTGGATCCCCAGGATGTGCTTTGCAACCTCCAATATCCACATCACCATGAGGATGTACAGCGGCCATCTGGCAGCTTGCAATAGTGTTATTTTTGGGCTATTTTCCTCCATCACGAATAGATTTTTCCTGCTATAGTCAGAGCGTCCTTTAAGGCCTGTTCATCATAATCAAATAATCCTATCCGATGGAAAAAGGAAATAAGATTTTCTGACGGCATATTTCCAACCAATTGATCCTGAGCCATCGGGCAACCTCCATACCCTTTTAATGCACCATCGAATCGACGACAACCATGTTCGTATGCACTCCTGATTTTTTCTTCCCAGGACTCGGGTCTGGTGTGTAAATGAACACCAAATACGATGTCCGAGAAGTTTTTCCTCATTGCAGATACCGTGGTGCCTATTACCTCGGGTTCTCCTATCCCGGTGGTGTCGGATAGGGAAATGTATTCTATTCCAATTTCTTTAAACCTTTGGGCCCAGTATGTGAGGATATCAGGGTGCCACAAATCACCATAAGGATTTCCAAAACACATTGAGAAATAAACGACCAACTTTTTATTATGGGCCATTGTCAAATCCTGGATTTCCCGTATTCGCTCGAATGCCTCCTCGCGCGTGGCGTTGGTATTCCGTAATTGGAAGGTTTCCGAAATACTAAATGGAAATCCGAGATAACTGATCTTGTCATACTGAAGGGCATCTTTGGCGCCACGATAGTTTGCGATAATGACCAGGAGCTTGGTCAGGGTGTCTTCCAGGTTCAACCGTTGAATGACTTCACCGGTATCTTTCATTTGCGGAATGGCTCGGGGGGACACAAAACTGCCACAATCCAGGGTGTGAAATCCTATGGACAACAAATGCTGTAAAAATTCCACCTTCATGGAGGTAGGAATAAAGGATTTGATTCCCTGCATGGCATCTCTCGGGCAATCTATCAATTGTATTTTTCGGTCTTCTGGCTTGGCCATATTTAAGTTTGGATCACGCCGGGATTGAACGGCTCAATTTCACGGTATTGTGCTACATTCAAACTCATGGATATATAATCTCTGGTTTGGCGGGGATCGATAATCTCATCGACCCACAGCCTAGCTGCGGCATAATATGGCGTTGTTTGTTCCTGATATCTATCCCGTATTTCATTTAATTTTTTTTGCGAATCTGTCTCTGACAGGTTTTCCTTCCCCGCTTCGATTTGATGAAGTACTTTAGCTGCCTGCTCACCACCCATCACGGCTATGCGCGCAGAAGGCCAGGCAAAAATAAACCGCGGATCATATGCTTTGCCGCACATGGCATAATTCCCGGCCCCATAGGAATTGCCTAGTATAATGGTTATTTTTGGCACCGTACTATTCGCTACCACATTTACCATTTTAGCTCCATCCTTGATTATCCCCCCGTGCTCAGATCGACTGCCTACCATAAACCCCGTGACGTCCTGCATGAAAACAATCGGAATTTTCTTTTGGTTGCAATTCATAATGAATCTTGCGGCCTTATCGGCGGAATCTGAATAAATGACGCCGCCAAATTGCATTTCCCCTTTTTCCGTTTTTACCACCGCCCGATTGTTCATTACAATACCAACGTGCCATCCATCAATTTTGGCATACCCGCAAAGAATGGTTTTACCATACCCTTTTTTGTATTCGGTCCAGGTGTCCCGGTCAATTATGCAATCCAGTATAGCGTACGAATCATAAGGGGTGGTACGGGTATCAGGAAAATGTCTTAATATTTGTTCTTCAGACGATGCAGGAGGTAATGGGGTACTTCGAAGGAGATGGGACTTGTACAGGTTGCCGGAGTTACCAATGATCGCTCTGATTTTGTCGAGACAATCCTGATCGTTTTCAGCGATATAATCTGTCACACCGGAAATGTTGGATTGGGTCTGGGCACCTCCCAGGGTTTCCTGATCCACCTCCTCCCCAATGGCCGCTTTGACCAGATAAGGTCCTGCAAGGAAAATAGATCCGGTACCACGTACTATAATGGCTTCGTCTGACATGATGGGCAGATAAGCTCCTCCTGCAACGCAACTCCCCATGATCGCTGCAATCTGGGGTATTCCGAGAGCCGACATTTTTGCATTGTTTCTAAAAATTCTACCGAAATGTTCTTTGTCCGGAAAAATTTCATCCTGCATAGGTAGAAACACCCCGGCACTGTCTACCAGGTATACGATGGGTAGCTGGTTTTCCATGGCGATTTCCTGGGCCCGAAGATTTTTCTTACAGGTCATTGGGAACCACGCCCCCGCTTTCACAGTAGCGTCATTGGCTACGATTATCACAGTCTGGCCGCTTACCGTTCCAATGCCCACGACCACTCCCGCTGCCGGACAGCCTCCATACACTTCGTACATCCGATCTGCTGCAAAAATCCCCAATTCATAGAATGTAGTGCCTTCGTCGATCAGATAATCGATGCGTTCCCTGGCTGTAAGCTTATTCTGACTGTGTTGTTTTTCGATTCTTTTCTTGCCACCTCCCAATTTGATTTTATCCCTGCGTTGCTCCATTTGGCTGATTTGCACCTTGTGGTGGTCAAAGTTTTTCTCCTGCGTGATATCGATCATTGTCTTCAAATTTGGGGTAAAAAGTAAGGAATTATTCGGGATAAATGGGGAGTTGGGTTTTACAAACTTAGGAAATGAAGCGTAGGTTGGGCAAATTTAAAGATGGTTGATTGTACACACTCTACTACCAGACACTGAGTTGGTGATATTACGGGACGATTATTTTTGGTCATTCACCCACCAACGTTGGTGGGGATTGGTGATGAAGGTCGGGTGAAAAGGAAGCGGTCAATAGGGATAGGAATTGAAATTGACACTTTAGACAGATTCTTTTTCACCATATCATCAACATCTAAAGCCTTATGTAACTATGGCTATGCCTTCCCACCCACGGATAGGGATCCCCGGTTTCCACATCATAAGTCTACCAGACCTTTAGTTTCGTCTCGACGACGAAGTCTGCATTCGGTCGTTTCTTCGGTACGACAAAAAATAATCACGTCAATAATATAAATTACTTATGAAACAAACCACTAGGGTAAGATTGCCAGAACCTGAAAGATGGTCGAGCCACAGCGGACCGTGGCCAATTTTGTTTTATGGAGAATAGATCTGGCTGAAGAGACTCTTGGTAGCGGTGAGGGGGGGATTCGAACCCCCGGTACCTTGCGGTACGTCAGTTTAGCAAACTGATGGTTTAAGCCACTCACCCACCTCACCTGAATACCTCCCCATTTCCGGGGATGCTATAGGAACCGCAAATATATAAACAATTTCCAAATTGCCAAGCAAATTAGGTGGCATGTAAACTCATCGTCAATTTTTTGTCCAATTCCTCCACCAGGTTCCTGAATGATTGGTCTGAATCGATGAGGTCGTTGACGGTTCTGCATGAGTAAATAACCGTGCTATGGTCCCGTCCGCCAAATTCTTTTCCGATGGTTTTGAGGGAATGACTCGTATGTTGCTTGACGAAATACATGGCAAGTTGGCGTGCTGTAACGATTTGTCTCTTACGGGAATTGCTTTTGATTACATCGACATCGAGCCCAAAGTGATCCGCGACCATAGTCAGGATACTTTCAATAGTGATTTCCTTGCTTACCTGAGCTACAAATTTCTGGACGACTTCTTTGGCCAGAGCCAGGTCGATTTCACGATCGTTGAGACTGGACTGTGCAATGAGACTAACAAGAATACCTTCAAGCTCCCGGATGTTGTTCTTGATATTGTAGCATATAAATTCGAGGACATCCTCAGGTAGTTCGATACCTTCCTTATTCATTTTATTTTGGAGAATGGCCATTCGGGTGTCAAAATCGGGCGCGACAAGATCCGCGGTCAATCCCCATTTGAATCTGGAAATCAGACGTTCCTCCATACCTTCCATATCCTTGGGAGCCCGGTCTGATGTCAGGATGAGCTGTTTGCCCTCCTGGTGTAATTGATTGAATATATGGAAAAAGATTTCCTGTGTCTTGGTTTTGTTGGCCAGAAATTGGATGTCGTCGACGATCAAAATGTCGATTTGATGATAAAAATTAAGGAAATCCTGGATCTCATTGTTCTTAATAGCGTGGATTATCTGATTCGTAAACTTTTCGGAAGAAACGTACAGAATTTGCTTTTGTGAATGGATTTCCAACGCCTTATTCCCTATGGCCTGGGCGATATGGGTTTTTCCCAATCCCACATTGCCGTATATGACAAGCGGGTTGAATGCTGTTCCACCTGGCTTTTTTGCTACGGCCAGGCCAGCATTTCGGGCTAATCGATTGCATTCTCCTTCGACAAAGTTGTCAAAGTTATACTGGGGGTTCAGATTTGGATCGGCTTTTATTTTCTTGATACCGGGGAATACGAAGGGATTTCTGATATCGAGACTTTCTTCTCTTTCTGAATTTTTCTTGAGATGAACCGTATTGGAAACCTCTTTCTGATCTTTTAAAATTCTATAATTCAGGCTCGCATTGGATCCGATGACCTTGATCAGGGCTTTTTTCATCAAATGAACGTAATGCTCCTCAATCCATTCGTAAAAGAAATTATTGGGAACTTGTATCGTCAACGTTTTTTGGTCATAGCGAACGGGTTCGATTGGTTCAAACCAGGTTTTGAAAGCCTGAGAGTTGATTTCCTGACGTATGATTTCCAGGCAGTCATTCCAAATTGTTCTACCATCATTTACCATAACCATTCATCATTTAGGCTGTATTTGATTAATAAAAATTTGTGGCGCAGCTTTAGCTGATCGGTTTTTTGGGGACGCGAAGTTTCAAAAAATTACCCGGATTTCAGAGTAAAATCAATTGAAAAAACTAATTTTTCACCAGAAGACAGAGCCCGCCGAGTGGAGCCGTTAATTGATCTATGCTGGAGGAATTTTTTGATACATATATAAAATATTGCGCTTCTAAAGATATGAAACGCCGATCGATTTTAAAATTTTTTGAACGTCATTTCGATAATTTTGCTGACCTGAAATCCGGACTCCTATCTGGGCTTTGTTCGACGACATCTTGGTCCGGATCTCAAAGTATAACATCCCTTCTTTCCTATTCTGAACATCCATCCAATCCTGGAAATTTCCATATGGAGAGGCTGAATTCATATTGCCCTGCGCTCCTGTGGACAAAGATAATCGAAAAAAACACATCGGAACAGGATGGGGGATGGGGATATTTCTGTTCCTCAGGTTAATGTCCTTAAAATCAGACTGATTTCGTTCGTGGTAATGATTCTTGAAGGAATGGGAGAATGGGAAGGAATTTGCGGCAATGGATATCTTCATATCCCGGGATTACCAGGATATACGGTCCATTTATTTTTATATGTGATTTATCGTCAGAACAAAGTGTTGACCTCCGACCGTATGGCCAGGAGTGCCTTGTCCACGGGGTTGTATTTTTTGTGACTGAGCTTGTCGATCAAAGCCCGGATAAATACCTGTTCGGATTGGTAGGACTCAATATCCCCACCAAGGTCAGTAAGGGTAGAGATGCTATCTTCCTTGGTCAGATAGATGATTTCCCACAGCTTTGCCGATACATATATTTGCTGGGTAATGTTGTGGTCGTATTCTGCCTGAATATCCATTTTCATCCGATTGATCAGTTCTTTGGCATTGAGGTCTTTGTCATAACATCGTTTGATCACATTGGGATATTTGAGCCTTTCCAGAAATAGCGAAAGTCTTTCGTAGGCCTGAAGTCTTCGTTGAAGTATATCCTTGCTGAGTTCCTGGTTCTGGGATATGAAAAAACTGTGGCCCAGCTGATCGAGTTTTTTCGATAGCTGGTTGTGTACTATCCACATCCCAAATACCACACTGATGATCAGGGTAAGGATGATGAGAATTAAAGCGTAGTCACCGATCATAGCGAATATTAAACTTTTCTTTCTTACTTTGTGTTGTAAAAGTCCGAAAATTATGTTGATCGAACAAGTGAATCAGGATATGACAGCAACAAAAACAACTTCGACAATACAACCCATTACCCTGACCGAAGGTGCCGTCAGGGAATTGAATGCCATTCGGCATCAGGAAGGCATTCCCGATAACTATGGTTTGCGTATCGGAGTGAAGGGAGGTGGATGTAGTGGGTATTCCTATATATTGGGATTTGATGAAAAAAAGGATGCTGACCAGGAATACAATATCAACGGAATTACCGTGTATATCGATAAGACCCACGCTATATATCTTCTGGGGATGGAAATCGATTATCAACAGGATCTGAACAACCGGGGATTCTCATTCAATAACCCCAATGCGGAGGAAACCTGTGGATGTGGGACGTCGTTTTCGGCTTAAGCTCCTCGTTGATCGCCGTTGGCTTTTGGCTGTCCCCAGCCTCAACTCCTACACCTCTATCCGCACACTGGCTTTATCCACCAGGCCATCGATGGGAGGATTGATCTTGTGGATGGTGAGCGTCAGTTGATTCACCAGTGGGAAACGTTCCTTTATCCGGTGGACAATATTCATACCCACCGTTTCGATCAATTTCCGGTTGATGGCCATTTCAGATTTGCACAGATTATAGATCACCTCATAATTGATGGTGTCCTCCAGGTTGTCGTCCAAAGCTGCTTTTTGGATGTCATATTCCATTTCCACATCGATGATATATTGACCACCAATTTTCTGTTCTTCAAGGTAGTACCCATGATGGGCCTTGAAATGCATTCCCTGGATAATTATTTTACTTTTCATTGGACTTTTCCGCTTTAACTACATATTTTGCATACAAGATCTGTAAAACATATGGCATATCCCTTTAAATATCACGATTACTTTGATCTCGACAGTCAGTTAACCGAAGAAATCCAGATGGCTCGTGACGCGGTAAGGGATTGGGTGGACCGGGAGATTGTGCCCACTATCGAAAAGCATGCCCTTCAAGGATCCCACGCCAGAGAATGGATGAAACAGTTAGGGGAGTTGGGGTGTTTCGGACCTTCTCTGCCTATAGATCATGGTGGGCATGGCCTAACAGAAACAGGCTACGGGGTGTTGATGCGTGAATTGGAACGAGGTGATACAGCAGTGCGGTCTATGGCGTCTGTCCAGGGATCGCTGGTGATGTACCCCATCTCGGCGTTTGGGAGTGATAAGCAGAAAGATAGATATCTCAAGTCGCTGGGGGCAGGCGATCTCATCGGTTGTTTCGGGCTTACCGAACCCAATCATGGAAGCGATCCGGGAAGTATGGAAACCCGTTTGGTCCGGGACACCAATAGGTATCGGCTGTCCGGGAGTAAAATGTGGATTACCAATGCACCACTGGCTGACATCGCAGTGATTTGGGCCAAAAATGAGAACAATAAGGTTCAGGGTGTAGTGCTGGAAATGGACCGGCCTGGTATCCGGGTAGAAACTATCGAAGGGAAATGGTCGCTTCGTGCTTCTTCCACAGGGACCATTTATTTGGACGATGTAAAAGTGGAGGAAGACGATTTGTTGCCCGGTGCAATAGGGTTGGGTTATGCATTGAAATGCCTGAATAAGGCCCGGTTTGGGATCAGCTGGGGTGCAATCGGGGCGGCAATGGATTGTTATCATACAGCGTTGTCATATGCCCTGGAGCGGGAACAATTTGGCCGGGTAATTGGGGGATTCCAACTGACACAGAAAAAACTGGCTGAAATGATTACATCGATCGCACAGGCACAACTTATGGCTTTTCGCCTGGGGGAACTGGCCGATGAGGGTCATGTGACCAGCGCACAGATCTCGATGACCAAGCGATCCAATGTTTTTATGGCTCTTCAGGTAGCGCGGGAGGCCAGACAGATTTTAGGTGCGATGGGCATAACCAACGATTATCCCATTATGCGGCATATGGTCAACCTTGAAACAGTGATCACCTACGAAGGAACCCACGATATTCATTTGTTGATAACCGGGCAGGATGTTACCGGTATTGCAGCGTATAAGTAATTGACATGGCAAAGTTCTCAAATTATCAATTGAAGAGGCTTGAGGAAATTTTTGAGGAACTGGAATATAAAATCCGCTATGGCAAAGGCCAGTTCAGTTCGGGGTATTGTCTGATCCGAGATGAGAAGGTGGTCGTAGTGAACAAATTCTTTGATACCAGTGGCCGGGTAGAAGTACTTCTTGATATTCTTGATCAGGTACCTGATGAAAATGATCCACCTCTGACCAAAAAATCGATGGATTATTTACAAACTCTTTATCAGAAATTAGCGGATTCAAACGAATAATGCGTGAAGATAACCATATTGGGTACCGGCACTTCTCAAGGAATTCCTGTGATCGGATGTCACTGTCCTGTTTGTAGATCCGATGACCCTCGTGACAACCGGCTAAGAACTTCCCTGTTGGTAGAATCGGGAACTACAAATCTGGTGGTAGATACAGGACCTGATTTTCGGCAACAGATGTTGCGCCAGGGTGTAGATCATCTTGAGGGGGCGCTGATGACCCATGAGCACAATGACCACGTAGCCGGGTTGGACGATATAAGACCGTATAATTTTATTAGTCAGCAGGATTTCCCGTTTTATGGACTTCCCCGGGTGCTGGATAATATCAGGGAGCGGTTTGCTTATGTGTTTGCCCAGAATAAATATCCCGGTTCACCCTCCGCAGAAATGATCCCCATACAACCATGGGACGACCTTGTTATCGGCGATATTCGTGTTACAGCCCTTCCAGTATTGCATGGGAAGTTGGATATCCTGGGATTCTGTTTTGGAAGGTTGGCTTACTTCACCGATGTGAAATTTCTGGAGAGCAAAGTCATAGATTTTCTCCGCGGTATCGATGTGCTCATTATCAACGCATTGCATCATCGCAGTCATCATTCGCACCTCAATTTGGAGGAGGCCCTTGAAATGATTGAAAAAATCAAGCCCCAAAATGCCTTTCTCACCCACATTAGTCATACCATGGGTCTCCATCGGGAGGTGAATGAGACCCTTCCACAGAATGTTAAATTAGCCTATGATGGAATGAGCTTTGAAACCTGATGGTAAAAATTGCAGAAAAATTTGCATCTTGTAAGTCAGGAAGAAAACATGTATTCGAGAAAATTTATATTCTGGTGGATTCTTATGTTTCCGGTAGTTCTGTGGGGGCAGAATTTGCCACAGATGTCATCTGCGCACTGGGATCCTTACCTTTACAATCCGGCTTTTGGTGGAATTACAGGCATCACCCAATTGACAGCACATTTTCGATCGCAGTGGCAGGGCATTGATGGGCAGCCACAAACCCAAATGTTATCTGCATACACCCCGGTAGATATGATCAATAGCTCTGTGGGTGTTCAATTTTGGGCTGATCGCATAGGACGAGTCAAAAGCCAGAATTTGTTGGCAACCTACAGTTACGTCCTGGATATACCTTTTGGGGCATTATCTTTTGGTGTAGCAGCAGGAATGGACCGGAAATCTTTTTTAGGTACGGATTGGAGGGCACCGGATGGTGAATATGGTATAGGGGTGATCAGCCACAATGATCCCTTACTGTCTGAAGAAAAAATTTCAGGGTTTGCACCCCGCGTGGATATAGGCTTGTATTTTAGTTCACCCTTTTTTGAGGTAGGGGTAAGCAGTCAGAATATTACGCCATTCGGATATATAATTTCCGGAAGTCAGGCTTCACCGGAGGGGAAACAATTGCGAAGCTATGTCTTCCAGGGATTGTATTTTTACGATCTGTCTGAGACGATATTGCTGGTGCCTTCCCTGTTGGTGAAAACCAATGGAAAGTACACCCAGACTGAGATAGGAGCCGGTGTGGACTATCTTGGAACGTTAAAAGGAGGGATGTATTTGAGGGGATACAATAGTTCATCTATCGATGCGTTAGTTATTCAGGCTGGGTATCAATTCGCTGAAAATGCTTACGTATATTACTCGTTTGATTTGGGGCTGTCTGGTCTGCGGAGAGTGCACGATAACAGCCATGAAATCAGCTTGAGGTATGTGATTGATGAACCATTATTTAAAGTCCAAAGAGAAAAAATTATTTACAACCCCAGATTCATTGAATAATTGTTTTGATTGAAAATTGTCGAAAATAAAGCGCTGGTAATCTGCGTTATCAAGAAGTTTTTTGACTATTTAAACCACCTTCGAAATTTCGATTTCTCAGAAGTGGAATTATATTTGCAGAGAATTAGAAAAAATACAGCTCAGGAATGATTCAACGATTTTACAACATTGTATTTTTGGGATCCGCCGTATTGCTACTCGCAGCATGTGGCAGAAACTCCAATACCGGGGATCTAATTGGTGTAGAGAATCGCCCAAAGTGGAATAAAGACATCAATCCCTATGGTATGGTTTACATTCCTTCAGGTCGTTTCATGATGGGTCCGAGTGACCAGGATATCAGTTACAGTTATACAGCACGACCCCGGGCTATATCTATTCAGGGTTTTTATATGGATGATACGGAGATTTCCAACAACGAGTATCGTCAGTTTGTTCATTGGGTGCGGGATAGCATCGCCCACATCATCATGGGTGACATCTATACCGATGAGTATGGTAATGAAAAAATTGATTGGGAGTTTGATCTGGATTACGCTGATGAGGCTCTGGATGAAATGTTCTACCAGGGTAATGATATGGTCAATGGCCGACGCGAGCTGGATGTGCGAAAACTAAATTATCATTGGGAACGATACAATATCAAAGCCGCTGCGATGGATAGAGGTCAGTCCCCAAGAAGTAATTTTATCGAAAAATTCCAGATCAATGTATATCCGGATACGCTGGCATGGATCCGAGACTTTGCGTATTCCTTTAATGAGCCTATGGCGCGAAATTATTTCTCGCACGTGGCCTACGACAATTATCCTGTGGTTGGGGTCAACTGGCACCAGGCTCAGGCATTTTGTAACTGGAGAACGCAGATTTGGAATGCGAACAAAGATCAACCTCTGGGAAGTGACGGTTTCCGATTGCCTACCGAAGCAGAATGGGAATATGCAGCACGGGGTGGCCATGAACTCGTTCCTTATCCATGGGGTGCCTACAGCTTGAGAAATGCGAAAGGGTGTCTGCTGGCTAATTTCAAACCAGGTCGTGGTAATTATCCTGAGGATGGCGGGCAATGGACCGTGGAAGTGGACAAATACAACCCCAATGATTACGGACTGTACAATATGGCTGGAAATGTGTCCGAATGGACCAGCTCGGCTTACCATGAAAACAGTTATTCCTTTTTACACGATCTCAATCCGGACTTCAAATACGATGCCAAGGAAGATGACCCTGCAGCTTACAAACGAAAAGTGATCCGAGGGGGATCCTGGAAAGACGTTGGATATTTTCTTCAAACCGGAGTTCGTGACTGGCAATACCAGGATACAGCGACGTCATACATTGGCTTTAGATGCGCTCTGACCTTCCAGGGTCGATCGCTGGATGATCAGTTTTAACCTCGTATTTACATAGCCCCGGCCCCTGAGAAATGATTCCTTTGGAAAACCTATTGTTTTTTACAAATCGCATACACGAATCCAGAACTAACCTGCGTTCATATGAACGGTAATATTTTTGTTCAATTATAAATGTAAAAATTATGGCTTTTTATAAACAGTCTTGGTTTAAGTACTTCAAGAACTTTGTGATTGGAGTTGGTGCAGCATTGGTAATGCTGGGAGCCCTTGGGAAAATCAACTCTTATCCCTGGGGAGGCGTAGCCATTACCGTCGGTCTGGTGACAGAAGCAATTATATTCCTGTTTCTTGGTGTACTACCTCCAGAAAAAGATTATTACTGGGAAAATCTCTATCCCGGGCTGGACAAGGCCAATTCCAATATCGCTCCATTGACCAATGGTGCAGTGGTTCAGCAACAAGACGTAAATGGTAAAAAACTGGATGCTGAATTTTTGGAAGCTCACCTTGATGGTATGCTGGGCGAACTTCGCAGTATGTCCAAAAGTATGCAGTCATTGAAGGCACTGCAAGAGGTGGATTTCTCACAGACAGGTGAGCAGATCAAAACAATGAACAATTTTTACACAAAGCTCAATGCAGCAATGGGACAATTGGAGAGCAGCGTGGAAGACGCCAAGTTGTACAAAGAAAACATGGCTGTACTCAATCAGAAACTAGGTTCACTCAATACGATCTATGGCAATATGCTCAATGCGATGAATGCCAAATCATAGGAACTCCAAATATTGTAATAAAGATAAAATAAACGTAAATGGCGATACCTAAGGAACCGCGGCAGCTCATGATCAATATCATGTATTTGGTATTGACCGCTTTGCTCGCCCTTAATGTTTCTGCGGAAATATTCAATGCCTTTGAAGTAGTGGAGAAGGGATTGAAAAAATCCAATGCTGTATTGGATGATAATAATTCCAACTTGCCTCCGGAAATTGCTAAACTAGCCAGGAAAGACGATAATTTAGCAACATACGCAGAGCGTACAGGTCCTGTACGGGAACTATCTGCAGATTTTTCGACTTATGTCGATGGCATAGTGGATCATATGATTCAGGAAACCGGCGGATACCTGGAAGATGGCAAAGTAAAAGGATATCAGAATAAAGATATTACTACCCGTTATCTCGTCAATGAAGGCAAAGGCGACGAGCTTGAACAACGATTAAGAAACCTGGAAGAAGAATTTCTGGAATATGTGGATCCCGCGGACCGCGAGCGGATGGCCAACGAACTGAGTATTGAAATCGATGAAAGCTGGCGGGAATCTGATAAGAGAAGCTGGGCTGAATTCAACTTCAGTCATATGCCCCTTCTGGCTACGATGCCAATATTCGAAAAGATCAAGAACGATGTAAAAAGTGCCGAATCCTCCGTGCTCAACTATTTAATGAATAAGGTAGGAGGCGAGGATATCGTTTTTGACAACTATCAGGTGGTGATGCAGGCCAAAAAAGGATACGTAATCAAAGGGGAACCCTTTGAAGCGGATTTTTTCCTCAGTACCTCGGCCAGTGGGACATCCAATACCCGTATTGATATTGCCGTGAATGGCTCAGCGGTGCCTGTATCCAATGGCGTAGCTACTTACCGGGAAACACCAAACTCCACAGGGATCAAGCAGGTAGATGCCAGTATTACCGTGACCAATCCGGTCACTGGTGAGAAAAATACCTATTCCAATGTATTTACCTATGAAGTGGGAGAAAGATCCGCTAGTGTATCTGCTGACAAAATGAATGTTTTGTACGTCGGAGTGGATAACCCTTTGTCCATTACCGCAGCAGGAATTTCGTCCAATGATCTGAATGTCTCAGCCAATGGGGCAGGTATTCAAATTGCACGTACAGGTACGGGAAAATACAATGCTACCGTGAGCCAGCAAGGAGAAGCTACTATTACACTGAGTGGTGGAGGTTTGGAACCTACATCCTACAAGTTCAGAACCAAGGTCATTCCCGATCCTATTCCCACTTTGTCTGGTCAGCATGGCGGTGCCATGGGAAATGGGGAGTTTAAGGCACAACGAGCTCTGATTGCGGAGTTGGAGAATTTTGATTTCGATGCACGATGTCAGGTGATTTCATTCAATTTGTTCCGCGTTCCCCGACCTGGAACGGGTGATGCTGTGGCTACCACCAACAATGGAGGCACTTACAGTGCTGAAACCCAAAATCTGGTCAGTAGAGCTAGTCCTCAGGACAGATATTTTTTTGAGGACGTTCGGGTTATGTGCCCCGGTTGGCCGGTAGGTAAAAATATCGGTACAGTGAGTTTTAAAATTCAATAATTTTTATTAAGATGGCGTACTCTCGAATTATTCACATCCTCACCCTTTTACTTTTCTCATTGGGGATTCACGCACAGATTGCGGAAGAGATTATCACCGAATCCACAATCGACGGTGGGGATCCAAATCAGATTATCAGACAACAGCAAGGATCATCTATTGCTCCTATCGACGGTATTACTGAGGCTGAGCTGATGAACAACAGGATGGTTTTGGAGTACCCACATATCCGGGAAGCTGATATTTTTTGGTCAAAATATATCTGGGGAGTCATCGATGTTCGTGAGAAGATCAACCAACCCTTTATGTACCCTACTGCACCGTTTTTTGCCTTGTTGATCGAAGGAATTCAAAGCGGTGCCATTACGGCCTATATGGGTGATTCAGATAATTTTGAAGTACCCATGGAACTCGAATCCATCAATCGGATGCTATTCCAACAAGACACCGTCTATGTTACCAATCCGGAAACATTCCAAAGAGAGCCTCAGGTAGTTCGTAATGATATTGATTATACCACGATCAAAAAATATCGTCTCAAAGAAATTTGGTTTTTTGACAAGCTTCATTCCAGAATGCGTGTTAGAATTCTGGGGGTGAGCCCCATTCAGGACAAGGCTGGTGAAGATGGAACCTTTGCCTATGAACTTCCCCTGTTTTGGATTTACTGGCCGGAAGCACGAAAGTTCTTTGCGACCAAAAAAGTCCATTTACCAGGGAACTCTGCTACTATTTTGTCCTGGGACGATTATATGGAAATGCGTTATTTCAACTATTATGTGATCAAAGAATCCAACGTACGAGATTTTCGTTTGCAGGATTTTCCTTCTATGCAAGGAGATTCACGAGAAGCTCAGTTGAGACGTATGCTGGAATCCAAAAAAATCAAGGAAGCAATATTTAATTACGAAAGTGATCTTTGGTCATATTGACCACTATCTTCTTAAGTCCGAAAGCCGGCTTTGCCTTTGTATTGCCTGGCTTTCTCACACTTTTGTAACCCGTTTTTCGACCCATTCACAGCGCCCAGGGTATAAATCAGGTTCAGGTTCTTATCGTGATTTCCTGATATAGAAGTAGGGTTTCTTTTCGAAAATGAAATGAGCGATTCCAACATTGTCTGCAGCAATATTATCGCAAGTTCAATTTCGTCAGAAACTTTAGAACGCTGCCTTACGAAAGGAAGCTGGAGCGCCCCCGGCTCCCAGGGGCTAGCGTGATCCTATTGACATTCATATTGATATGGCTAGGTGTGACTCAATAGGTAAGTTCTATCATAGTTCTATCATGGTTCTATCATAGATTTATCGTAGTTCAAATATTTTCGGAAGCAGGTACCCGATGGATATCGGGATTTCGAAAAGGCACTGATGTCAAGAATCATAGAGAAATGAATCCACTAACTTAGAATGTGATGCAAAGTGGCAGAAACATATATGGGGTAATATGTACGAGACATTTTGTGCCCCTTAACGACGCTGGAGATAGAATAGAATCCATAAATAGTGACAGGAATTCAGGTTGTTTTGTATTCGAAACTAATCCTACTCCCTTACTTTCACAGCAATGTCATAAGACTTCCCGGTTGCGACAGTGAGTTTGTTGCTTAGCAGCCAGGGATTGTAAACTTTCAACTCACGGTAGGACATCCCGTGTTCATGCGCAAAATCTGCCAGACTGGGTATTGACCTGGTTACGGTCACCATTTTCAGATCATCCTCCCAGGGTGCGTATCGTTCGGATTCATTGATGTGAAATCCAAATTTTCCCGGATTCGAAAGTATTTCTTTCAATGCCAGTACACGGAAAAGGTAGCGGTTTGTTTCTGATCCGAAATTCATATTGTAGTAGTAGTCTTCTTTCTGCAATCCGGTTTCTCTTTTAAAATTGCCTTCACCAATGTTATAAGCACCCGCAGCATTGGTCCAGCTCCCAAATTTATCTCTATAATTCCTGATCAGTTTTGTGGCAGCTACGGTAGCCTTCTCCAAATTGTACCTTTCATCGATCTCGCTATTGATCTCCAATCCATAGGACCGGGCCACTGCAGGCATCAATTGCCAAAATCCCCGGGCACCAGCAGGAGAAACTACGTTGTCGAGATTGGATTCTGCAACAGCAATATATTTGAAATCCTGAGGGATGTTGTTTTCGGCAAGAATCCGTTCGATGACGGGGAAAAATCGTCTGCTCCGCTTGATGTTGAGAATGGTACTGCTATGGTAGTACGAATTTACCGTCAACTCACGCTCCAATCGCTCCCGAACATCTTCAATTTCCAGCGGTACACGTTCACCGGCGAAAGTGAAATCATTGTGAAGGTATACTGCTCTGATTTGTTGGGGTAGTGCCTCGGGTCCCAGATACACTTTGATGTTGTCAGGAGACAGCTCACCCACTTCTGATTTTCCATCGGATCCGTTTCCGGCAACGTACCCATACACCAGGCCAAGGGTGAGTAAAACACCTATACTGTACAGAACTGGTTTAGAATAATAGGCCATTATAATCGAGTTTTTGATTTTTTGTAAATGGGTACTGTAGAACATGCCTCGCCAAACATGACGCTCCGAGCCACCGGGACAAGTCGAGCTGTGAGATCTACATAGGCACTTATTGGTACCGTTTTGTCACTGCATCCCTTGATAACGATAAGCTGGTCCTCATATATAGATACGTCCAATGCAGCCAAAATCTCTCTGAAGTATGCTTCGACGAATTCCTCCTTTCTGCCCATGAAAACCCTGGAGGCATACGGAGTGAAGTAAGTGGTAACCAACATGAAGGCCCAGGTGGGTATTATAGCATCGGTAGAACAGTAGATGACCACGATTTTGTCCTGATAAATAGACCAATCGATTTCTTTCAAGGCTGCCCGAAAATCTTTTTCCCTTAAAACAAGACCCTGAAACAGAAAGGGTTTTAGGTCAAAATCCTCGATATCTTCATCGGGATAAAGTTTCTCCAGATTAATGGTTTTAAGCTTGCTATTAGCTACCCGGTTAACAAGTACATTGTCTTTGGTCTTCATGATCATCTAATTTTCACTGGAATTACGTAATGCTTCGCCGGCTACCACGGCTTTATCGCCGATCACATGCTTTTTATCCTCAAAATCCTTGAGCGCAGGCAGATCCCGGATGCTTTTCAGCCCAAAATAATCCATAAACTTGTCGGAAGTTCCATACAGCAGGGGTTTGCCGATGGTATCTGCTCTCCCTGCGATCGTGATTAGTTCCCGATCCAGTAGCCTTTGAATAGTATAATCACAATTGACCCCGCGGATTTGTTCAACCACCGCTTTGGTAACCGGTTGTTTGTAAGCTATGATCGAGAGCGTTTCCATCGCTGTTTTGGAAAGTCGGTTATTCTGAGTTTGCTTGATGTGTGTGCGTATCGTACCTTCGTAGATCGGCTTGGTCATGAATCGGAGTCCGCCATTCATTTCCACGATTTCGAAACTCACGTCCTGATTTTGATAATGGTCTGTGAGCTCATCTATCATTTGAGATATGAGCTCTTCTTCGAATACCGTCTCAAATCGTTCCTGAAGGCAGTCCATGATCTCGATTAGCGTAATAGACGGGTTGGCTACGAAAATCAAGGCTTCGATATGTTGTTTCAAATGCTCTGTACTCATGCTTCGATACTTAAATTTGATGGTCGGTGTGCTGAAGGTTTCCTGGCAATCAGTTTACAACATGAAGATAATAAATTCTCAGAAGGCTTTGCTGTAATGCTAACGAATCAGAATGAAATATCGATCCCCGGGAATTGTTTAAATTGCATAAATTTCAATTGATTATGGCCAAAGATAGAAAGGTCTTTCTCTGTTCAGAATGTGGATTTGAATCGCCAAAATGGGAAGGCAAATGTCCTTCCTGTAAAGAGTGGAATACGATGGTGGAGTATAAAATACCGGCATCTTCCAAAGGCAAATCCATATCGGGTGGCATTCTCCGGCTTGACAATGAACCAGTATTACTGGATGAAGTAGAAGTATCCCGACGGAGAAGATGGCCAATCAGTGATCAGGAGTTGCAAAGATGTCTGGGGGGTGGTATGGTGCCGGGCGGATTGGTCTTGCTAGCGGGAGAGCCAGGTATAGGAAAATCAACACTGCTGCTTCAGGTTGCCGCCCATTTTCCTGCAAAAGTGTTGTACGTGAGTGGAGAGGAGAGCAACGAACAGATCAAGATGCGGGCGGATAGAATGCACAAAAAGACCAATGATCTGTGGTTGGTTAGCGAAGTGGATGTTCGCAAAATCCAGCAACACATCGCCAAAGTAAAACCGGATCTGGTCATTTTAGATAGTATCCAGACGACATACAATCCCCACCTGGATGGAGAACCGGGTAATATATCCCAGTTGAGGCACTGCACCATGGAGCTTCAGCGGTTGGCTAAGGAAACGGGAACCGCCATATTTATAATAGGCCACGTAAACAAGGATGGCAATATCGCTGGCCCTAAGATTCTGGAACATATCGTGGATACCGTACTTTATTTTGAAGGAGATCAACAGTATAATTACCGGATGCTTCGCGTGCACAAAAACCGGTTTGGAAGCACCGACGAGATCGGGGTATACCGGATGCAACAATCTGGTTTGGAGATCGTGGAGGATCCATCTATGATGTTTGCCAACCGTTCGGCTCAGGATCTGAGTGGGTGTACCACAGCAGTAATGATTGAGGGAGGGAGACCATTTATGGTGGAAGTACAGGCTCTGGTCACACCCACGGTGTATGCTACTCCCCAACGCTCTTCCACTGGATTTGATCTGCGGAGACTATCGATGCTTTTGGCTGTATTGGAAAAACGATGTGGTTTTCCCCTTGGGAAGCAGGATGTGTTTGTCAATATCGCAGGAGGAATTCGAGTGCAGGATCCTGCTGTTGATCTTGCAGTAATAGTGGCTTTGATGAGTTCTTTTCGGAACAAAGCGCTGAGCAGGGGGATTTGTTATTGTGCAGAAGTCGGTCTTACCGGAGAACTGAGGACAGTGCATCGGTTTGAACAGCGCATCAAAGAAGCAGATAGGTTGAAATTTTTCCGAATAGTTTGTTCCTCCAGAAATGAATCGGTGCAGAAATTAAAGAATAATATCAAGGTTAGTCCGGTCGGAAATGTCTCCGAATTGTTGGATATTCTGCTTGGATAGGAATGATATGAATTGGGATGCAGAGAAATGAGGGATCAGGTATCTTGAAGGATGTGCCGTAATTCTGATTTAATTTGTTTTTCACTGCTTGAAGCAGGGAATACGCCAATCAGGGGGTGCGGAAGGTTGGTGTTTTGGAATGCATCGTGTGGGGTTGTTGAAATTGTCTTAACAAAAATTTAATTTTTGCTGCGCTTTCTTAATTATTGCAATTTCTACACCGACGCACAACAGTTTTCTTCACTTTCTGCTTATTTTTACGGATCAAAATTTTTCGGCTAGTCCGTAGCGCGTTATCGTTTAAGACCCATAAAACGGCATATTTCAAAGGCCTATTACGCATGATTACAAAGATGTTTTACCACCCCAGAGGAATCATTTTTTCCTTGCATTTCTTGATTTTCGGAATCTTTACATCCTGTCAGGATAAAGCTGATGCCGGAGCTGCTGAAGCGGTCCCGGTTCGTGAATTCCCGGTCATTGCCCTGGAGACCATGGATGTGGTGCATGCTCAACGCTATCCGGCAACGATTGAAGGGATCGAGAACATTGCAATAAGGGCCAAGGTGGACGGATACATACAGCAAATCTATGTAGATGAAGGGCAGTATGTTCGAAAAGGTCAGCCTCTTTTCCAAATTGAAAGTCAGGCGATGTCTCAAAGCGCCAAGGCAGCGGAGTCCAACATCAGGGTTGCAGAGGCTGCAGTGAATGTAGCGCAGGTAGAAGTGGATCGGTTACGTCCTTTGGTAGAAAAAAATATTATCAGCGAAGTACAGTTAAGGACGGCTGTGGCAAACCTGGCATCTGCCAAATCCAGGGTAGCCCAGGCCCAAAGTGAGTACCAAAGTTTGCAGGAGAACATTGGATATACCAGAATTACAAGTCCGGTTTCGGGGTATGTAGGGCGCATCCCCTTCCGTCAGGGAACCCTGGTGGGGCGGAATGAAGCCATGCCACTTACCTATGTTTCCAATATTCAGGAGGTGTATGCTTACTTTGCGTTGAACGAAAAGGATTTTCTCAATTTTACCAAAAATATTGAAGGGTCCACCTTGCAGGAGAAGATCAATTCTATGCCTCCTGTGAATTTTATTATGGCAAATGGCCAGGTATACGAACATCCTGGTAAAATCGAAACCATAGCCGGGCAGATAGATACCCGAACGGGGACCATCAATTTCAGGGCACGTTTTTCTAATCCTGATAATATTCTGATGGACGGAGCAAGTGGCCTGGTATCTATCCCCAATCTGTACGAAGATGTTTTGGTGATCCCTCTCCAGTCAACTTATGAAATGCAGGGAAGAAAGTTTGTATACCAGGTGAATGGTAGCGATACTCTGAAAGCCAAACCCATCGATTATTTTGAAGTGGTGGACAACAAAGTACTGGTTTCAGGTGGGATTGAACCTGGGAATGTTATTTTGGCAGCTGGGGTCGGAAATGTCCGGGATGGCATGATTATCAAACCCCAGCGCGATGAATTTTCAAATTATATTGATAATATAACCCCGGAGTTCAAGTAATCATACATCCATTATGCTAAAACAATTCATCGACAGGCCGGTATTATCCACAGTAATCTCCATCATACTCTTAATACTTGGATTTTTGGGTCTACAGACCCTTCCTGTCACCCAATATCCGGAAATAGCGCCACCCACCGTTCGTGTCCAGGCGAATTTTCCAGGTGCCAACGCGCAGACCATTCTGGAAAGTGTGATCATTCCTCTTGAAGAACAAATCAATGGGGTGGAGGGGATGACTTACATGACCTCCACAGCCAGCAACGAAGGTACCGCATCGATCGAAGTTTATTTTGAACAAACGATTGATCCTGACATTGCTGCGGTGAATGTACAAAACCGTGTTTCCAGGGCCAACGCCCTGCTACCCCGGGAAGTGGTGCAAAGTGGGGTTATCACACAAAAACAGCAGACCAGCTCTCTGATGTTTACCTCCATTTATTCTTCCAACCCCGATTATGATGCCAAGTTTATCCAGAATTACATCAACATCAATATAATTCCAGAACTGCAAAGGATTACGGGGGTTGGAGAAGTGCGGTCATTTGGCGGTAATGTCTATTCAATGCGGGTGTGGTTGATACCCGAACGACTGGCAGCCTATGATTTGATGCCGGCTGATGTCATCGCAGCCATCAACGAGCAAAGCCTCGAAGCGGCAGCAGGAGCTTTGGGAGAAAATGCCGGGAATGCTTTTGAATATATCCTGAGGTATTCGGGTCGGTTCAAAACTGAGATAGAGTACGAAAATATTGTCATAAAATCCATTGGAGACGGACAATTGCTTCGATTAAAAGACGTAGCTGAAATAGAATTTGGGACGCAGGCATACTCAGGAACTGCCCTTGCCAACAATTATCCCGGAGTGAATTTTGGAGTTTATCAAACACCTGGATCCAATGCTCAGGCCATTATACAGGCTGTGGAACAGAGACTTGAAGAACTATCTCAGGATTTCCCGGAAGGCATGCATTATTTGATCAATTTCAATGTGAACGATTTTCTTACAGCTTCGATTGGGAAAGTGACCAGTACTCTGATAGAGGCCTTTATTCTCGTATTTCTTGTTGTATTTATATTCCTTCAGGATTTCAGATCTACTTTGATTCCGGCGATTGCTGTGCCCGTTTCCATCATCGGTACTTTTTTCTTTCTCAATTTATTGGGCTACAGTATCAACCTCCTTACCTTGTTCGCTCTTTTACTCGCCATCGGAATTGTGGTGGATGATGCTATTGTGGTCGTGGAAGCTGTCCACGCCAAGCTCGAAGAAGGAGAGCACAACGCCCGGGTGGCTACGCACAAGGCAATGCAAGAAATCGCCGGGGCTATTATTTCCATTACCCTTGTAATGGCTGCGGTATTTGTACCGGTAACGTTTTTCCAGGGATCTGCCGGGGTGTTTTACAAACAGTTTGGGGTTACTCTGATTATCTCCATTCTGATTTCTGCCGTCAATGCACTTACGCTGAGTCCTGCCTTGTGTGCTATTGCACTCAACAGCCATGCAGCCAAGTTGCACCAGGATCAAAAAAGAAATCCACTGCGAAGATTTTTTTACTACTTCAATATTGGATTCAATGCCACCAGAAGAAGATATGGCCGGGTGCTCTCGGTGATGTTGAAATACAAATGGATCACCGCGATTATTCTAATTGCATCGGTAGGTGGCATTTTATTGATCAACAGGGATATGCCCAAAGGATTTATCCCTTCGGAAGATCGGGGCGCCATATTTATCAATATCGAATTACCGGAAGGGGCATCGTATGACCGAACTATGGAGGTGGTAAGGGCCCTGAACGAAAAACTGGAAAAGTACGATGAAATACGTGGAAAAACCCTCTATGGTGGGCGTAACTTCTTTTCTGGCGGAGGAGCTTCGTATGGGATGGGTTTCATGCTTTTGAAAAACTGGGATGATCGTAAGTCGGAGGAAAGTTCAGTGGCAGGGTTGATCAAAAGATTATCTGCCGATGCTCAATCTATTCCTGATGCCAACATTATTTTCTTTTCTCCTCCAAGTGTACGGGGTTTTGGTTCCGCTGATGGTTTTAGTCTTGAACTTCTGGACAGACGAGGCGGTGATTTCAAAGAACTCGATGAGGTAGCTACCAATTTTGTCCAGGCACTTCTCGAAGATCCGTCAATTGGATTTGCCTCCAATTCATTCAGTACCAATTTCCCACAGTATGAATTGGAAATCAATGTTCCCAAAGCAAAGGAAGCAGGTGTGACCGTGAACAGTATTCTCAGTACCCTTCAGGGGTATATAGGGGGATTTTATGCAGCTGATTTCAGTCGGTTTGGTAAGCAATACCGGGTTTATGTTCAGGCCTTACCCGAGGACCGTCGTGATTTGGCCGACCTGGACAGGATTATGGTTCGTAACGATATGGGCCAAATGACCCCTGTAACACAGTTTGTGAATTTCGAAAGAGTATATGGCCCACAGACAGTAAATCGCTTCAACCTGTTCAACGCAGTATCTATTACAGGTCAGGCTGCACCAGGATATAGTTCGGGTGATGCCGTGGAGACCATTCGGCGTCTTGCAGCTACCCATCTACCTCAGGGATTTGATTTTGCATTTGCCGGATTGACGCGTGAGGAAATTGCATCAGCCGGTCAGGCTGGTATCATTTTTGGACTGAGTATTTTATTTGTTTATTTCTTCCTGGCAGCACAGTATGAAAGTTATCTTTTGCCCTTTTCGGTGATGATCTCTTTGCCTGTCGGTGTCTTTGGAGCCTACCTGACAACCTATATTTCAGGATTGGAAAACAACATATATTTCCAGATCGCATTGATCATGCTTCTGGGTCTGTTGGCCAAAAATGCGATTTTGATCGTCGAATTTGCAAGGCAGAGGCGTTACCAGGGCCTGGGATTGATTGAATCCGCCATCGAGGCAGCCCGGGTAAGGTTGCGCCCCATACTGATGACATCTTTTGCATTTATCATGGGCTTGATGCCGCTTGTGCTGTCAACCGGAGTGGGTGCGGTAGGCAACCGATCGATCGGTACAGGTGCTGCGGGAGGGATGTTTATCGGTACTCTCGTGGGTTTGTTTATAATTCCAGTTTTGTTTGTAGTATTTCAGTGGTTGCAGGAAAGAGTCACCGGGGTTCCCGAGGCTGTAGCTGCGAGAGCTAACACTCCTTCAGATCCAGAAAATCAATCAATATGATGTGTAGTAGGATTGCATACTTGTTGGCCATGATTTTTTTCCTGTATGGTTGTCAGGTCACCCGTGATTTTTCCGGTATAGAACATGGATTGGACCTGGAGGCTTTCTCCATGGGAGAAGGTACTGCGGATTCGACCACCATGGGTGCCTTAGCATGGGAGGATTTTTTTCAAAGCCCTTACCTGATTTCACTTATCGAAACCGGATTAACCAATAATTATAATTTGGGGATTGCTGTGAAATCCATTGAAGTGGCTCAGCAATATTATTTTCAGGGCAAAGCTGCCTATTTTCCTACTCTATCAGTGAGCCCTCAACTCACCTATGGTGTTCGTTCAGAAAATTCGGGGGGGAGTGGAGACCGTGCTTACCAGGGATATCAGTTGGGTGCATTTTCCTCCTGGGAGATTGATCTTTGGGGGAAATTGAAAAGTCAGGAGAATGCAGCATTTTCAGATTACGTGTCTGCCTATGCGGCGCTTCAAACCGTCCAAACCGAGTTAATAAGTCAGATCGCATCGCTGTATTACCAACTGGTTGCGCTGGATGCCCGCCGCTCCATCGTCGAGAGCACAATCGAAAACTGGCAGATCAGTGTGCAGACCATCCGCGCTCTTAAGAATTCCGGTGTGTCTTCAGTAACCGAGGTTGCGGTTCAGCAGAATTTGGCCCAATTATTTTATGCTCAAAGCCTGCTGGTTGATGTTGAACAGAGTATACAATTGCTGGAGAATACTTTAAATACCTTGCTTGCCAGACCATTTCAGCCTATTCCCCGCGAGAATTGGTCGAATATCACCCTTCCAGCTTCGCTCGAGATAGGTCTGCCTGCTCAACTATTGTCCAACAGACCGGATCTGCGACAATTGGAATACCAGATTCGCAGCGATTTTGAGCAAATCAATATTGCAAAAACTGCGTTTTATCCGGCGCTTACAATACAGGGAGGAGCCGGATTGGAGAGCAACCACATTGGTGATTTCATCAACCCCGGATCATTGTTTGCCAATTTAGTGGGGGGCTTAGCCCAACCGATTTTGGATCGGAGACAGAATAAAACGAGACTGGAGATTTCCAACTTATATTACGAGCAATCGATTCTACATTATGAGCAAACATACCTCCAGGCTATTCAGGAAGTAACCGACGCCTTGATCCTAGCCCGGCAGTCTGACCTCAAATACGTGCACCAGGAGGCCCAGTTGGATGCGTTGGATCGGGCAGTGGAATATTCCAATGAATTGCTCAATACGGGCTTGGCAAATTATCTGGAGGTGTTGCGTGCACGGGACCAGGTGTTTTCCACCCAACTGGGATTGGTGGATACACGGCTGCAAAAAATTTCAGCCGTAGTGTCTTTGTATAAGGCGCTTGGAGGTGGGTGGAATGCAACATCCCTGGATGAATTACAGCCTCCCGTTGAGGAGGAGAATTGAGCTTGATCTATTCCTGGATCCTGGTTTGAATTTATTTAATTGAGAGCTTACCAAGGGTGGTACTCATTCCCAATTTTTTTCTCACGTTGGCAGGGATGGCTTATTTAATATTTATAGGCAGCTGCATAGGTGTGTTCCTGAATTTTTCCCTTACGACTATTTGGTCCACTCAGTGCGACTTCGATGATTGTGAAGTGGAGAGGAAGGCCTAAAGCGGGTTTTGAATATCCAGGCATGGGAACGGAAGAATGGATGCCATGGCATAGCAACTCCGGAATGGGGCATAGCCTGAATCCAGAATCCTTGAACCAGGATGGGAGGGAGGTTTTGTAAACATTTATTTGTTATAATTACTTTATTGTTTATATTTCCTAAAGTGGACCCGATCTTCATGATTTGCTTACCTTGAGTTCGTTATCCTGAAAGCCAGGGTTTTGTAATATGTGAATCCCAACCTGAAAGCCACATGTGGCAAGTTCAGGACCTGATGGATTATAGCTCGTAGGGAGTTTTTTATAATTTTCAGATTGTTTTCCATCCTATAGGATGAGAGATTACTTCCAGGATTTCAAATTTTATGTTTAAGATAACCAGAGTATTTAGTGATAGTGAGGGCGATAGCCATTTCGAGGATATCCAAATCCTTCTGTTTGATGAGGGATCCATTGGTCGGTTATCCTCTGGTTTTCAGGCAGGAGAAGTCATCTTCCGGGAGGTGAAGCCCGATTACGATTATAATTTCCATTGTGCTCCAGCCCGACAATTTATTATTTTGCTCGATGGGGCCATTGAGATCGAAACTTCCCTCGGGGAAATCAGAAGATTTGATGCCGGGGAAATACTCCTCATGGAAGATACCACAGGGAAAGGACATAAGACCAGAAATATTTATTCCAGGACCCGCAGGTCGGTTTTTATTACCCTGAACAATTAATATAAAATTTCACACTTTTTGGAAATTTTACACCAAGACGACGGAAGCCGGGGGGCATTTTACATCGTCCGCAATGATGCCACGGTGGCTAAAATGACTTATGTGTGGGCAAGGAAGTCTAAGATTATCATAGATCATACCGAGGTGGGCGAAGAGTTGAGGGGGCTTGGAGCTGGTAAGCAAATGGTTGAGAAGGCCGTGGAGTTCGCAAGAGAACGGAATGTCCGAATCCTCCCCCTTTGTCCCTTTGCGAAAAGCGTGTTTGCCAAAAATAAGGATTATAGTGATGTACTTTAATACCATGACACATGAAAGAAAACAGAATTGTAAAAACCTATACCAATGGTGAGGTCACCATCGTGTGGAAACCCTGGAAATGTATACACTCCGGAATTTGTGTGAAGATGCTACCTCTGGTATATAATCCAAAGGCACGTCCCTGGGTCAATCCTGAGAATGCCCAAAGTCAGGAGATCATCCACCAGGTCAGTCAATGTCCTTCCGGTGCATTATCAATTTTGAATTCTTCTGAGGAAATGTGAACCATGACCATCCAATGTGTAACAGAGTGGTTCTACGGAAGGTAGATTTGTAAATCCACACCGCTTTATGAGGTATCGGACAAAAATCCTTTTGGCTTTTATATTGCTGAAGTTTTTGCTCCAGATTTTTCTGCTCAGCCCGGAATATGAGTTACATCGGGATGAATTTCTTTACCTTGATCAGGCCAATCACCTGGCGTGGGGCTACCTGTCCGTTCCTCCCCTCATTTCATGGACTTCTTATTTGATACATATTCTCGGAAATTCTGTATTCTGGATCAAATTTTTTCCGGCATTGTATGGTGCAGGTACGATATATTTGGTTTGGAAGGCTATAGAAGCCCTGGATGGAACCGTGTTTGCGCTTATCCTGGGAACGGTATGTGTATTGCTGTCCGCTCTGTTGCGGCTCAATACGTTGTATCAGCCCAATTCCATGGATGTGTTGTGCTGGACCGCGGTGTATTTCTGTCTCCTTAAATTTTTGAAATCAAATGATAATTTCTGGTTGTACAGCGCAGCGGTTGGATTTGCCATCGGTTTGCTCAACAAATACAACATTGCATTTCTTGCATTGGGGTTGATCCCAATTATTTTTCTCACCAGGGAGCGAAAAGTTTTTTCCCAGGCACGTATATTTTGGGCGGCTGGTTTGAGTATGGTGATTACTGCACCAAATATCATATGGCAAGTTTGGGAAGATTTTCCGGTTTTTCATCATTTGAATCAATTGGCCCAAACACAATTGATACATGTTGACCGGTGGGACTTTCTCAAAATGCAACCCATATTTTATCCCGGAGGCATGCTGGTAGTCCTGGTAGCGTTATATGCTCTAGTTCGATTTCCAAATTTCAATTGTTATAGATTGTTCTTTTGGTCCTTCTGGTTTACCCTGGCTATATTTTTATATTTCAGAGCTAAGGATTATTATGCCATAGGTATCTATCCGATTTATATTGCGTTTGGATCTGCATATCTTGGTCATATCCTGTCTGCTGGATGGAGACGATATTTACAACCTGCGGTTATTGGTATCCCGATTCTCCTATTTATCCCTATGTTTCAGGTTGCATTTCCCAATAGAAGTCCCGAATATATTACCAGGCATCAGAATATATATGAAAAGCTTGGACTTTTGCGGTGGGAAGACGGTAACAACCATCAGATCCCTCAGGATTTTGCGGATATGCTTGGATGGAAAGAATTGGCATCGAAAGTGGATAGTGTATATTCCATTGTGGAGGGATATACACTGGTTTTATGTGATAATTATGGACAAGCTGGTGCGATCAATTTTTATAGCAGGCAAAATGTCAGAGCGGTTTCATTTGAAGCTGATTATCTCAATTGGTTCGATTTGTCCATTCCCTATGATAATTTAATCAGAATAAAATCCAGGAGGAATGCAGAAGAAGAATTTGATGAGACTTCTCCTTTTTTTCAAAATTCGGCACGGGCAGGTATTGTAACCCACCCTTTTGCCAGGGAGCATGGTACGACCATTTTTTTGTTTGAAGGTGCCCGCATTGATATCAGGGAAAGAATTCAAGTGGAAATTAATGAGAAACGAAATAGATAGCACTATGACGTGGTCAGATGACTGCATCCGCAATCAGCCTGGCCACTTTCAAGTATCAGGTTCACCCAATCGCAATCCATCTGAGGGTATGATATCTTGCAAAAGTAGTTGAATCTTGAAAACCAGACCAGATTTCATGTGAAAAGATTCCCACTACGGAGATGATGCCAATAATTATTTTCTTGAAAAATGGGTATTGCTTTCGGACTACTGCGGTTCATAGTCAATACCTGTGAATGCCTTCTTACGGATGCGGATTTATATCTTCCGCGGAAATGATGGTGATTTAATTTTATTATTTTTATCTGATGATTCCCTATCCAATCTTGATTTTCACTTTTGTTGTTTTTACAACCTTTGGCTGCTCTGACAATGCATTGAATGAGGTCAGGGAAGATTTTGAAAAATTTTATAATGAATACCAGGTGACGGGAACATTTGTGTTGTATGATCTGAAGGAGAACAGGTATACCCTGTACAACCAGAAGCTATATTCAAAGCCTGTTGTTCCCGCTTCCACATTCAAAATCTGTAATTCGCTGATCGCTTTGGAAACAAAGGTGGTAAAGGATGAGCATTTTGAACTTCCATGGGATGGTATAGAACGGTTTGTTCCTTCATGGGATAAAGACCACAATTTACAATCTGCTTTTAAAAACTCTGTAGTGTGGTACTATCAGGAAGTGGCCAGAAGAATAGGGGAGGAGTCGATGAAAAAGTGGTTGGTAAAAACGGGATATGGCAATGCAGATATTTCAGGTGGAATCGATCTTTTTTGGTTGAGCGGTGGACTTCGAATTTCGCCGGAACAACAGATTGATTTTTTAAAAAGACTGTATCAATTCGATTTGCCCTTTTCTCCCAGGTCGATTGAAATAGTCAAAAAAATCATGGTCGAAAAGACGACACCCAGGTATACACTCCGCGGTAAGACCGGGTGGTCCACGCAAGGTGATGAAGATATCGGCTGGTACATAGGATTCGTTGAAAACAGGAATAATGTCTATTTTTTTGTGAATTGTATACAGTCCAGGAATCCAGACGATTCATCATTTGCAAGAGCTCGAAAGGATATCGTTTTCCGGATCTTCCATGAGTTGGAAGTATTGGATCTGGAACCAGATATGTAATCCGGCATTAAACACTCCATATTAAATGAGTCAAAAAAGAGAAATTTTGGTGGATAGTAAACATAAAATACAGGTTGGGGAATTGGAAACCTGAGGGATTTTAAAATTGTTCTGGTGATAATTTGCCGATGGATGATTGGGTTACCCAAACCGATTTAATGTGACCGGTTTTTGGGTGTAAAATGTAGCCGCTTACTTCATCGAAAATACCCGCCATCCGTACGGACCCGTATGGGCCGGACAAAGCTAAACATCCCGGGAAATGTAAGGTTTAATAAATAAAATAATAATATTATATGAAAGGTAAACCTTTGGATGTAATCATCATAGGTGGAAGCTATGCGGGATTGTCCGCAGCAATGGCACTTGGACGTTCTATGCGAGAAGTCCTGGTGGTGGATAGCGGATTACCGTGCAACAGAACAGCTCCCTATTCCCACAATTTTATTACTCAGGACGGGATTCCGCCACAGCACATTACCGGAATAGCAAAAGAACAAGTGTTGAAATACCCTTCGATAAAGGTACTCGATGATATCGCTGATCGTGTAATACCAGCGGAAGGTGGATACGAGCTCCATGCCCGATCCGGAGGAATCTATACTGGCAGAAAACTCATACTGTCTACAGGGATCAGGGATATCATTCCCGATATTGAGGGTTTTGAAGCGTGTTGGGGTATTTCAATTATTCATTGTCCCTACTGCCACGGATACGAATTTCGAGGAAAGAAAACCGGTATTCTCGCCCGTGGTGATAGAGCGATGCATATTGCTCCCCTGGTAAAAAATCTCACTTCAGAACTTACCATATTCACCTCGGGTAACTCCGATTTTACTCCGGCTCAGGTGGAAGTGCTTTCCAAAAATGGAATCTCTGTGCAGGAGGAACCAGTAAAGGCATTTTATCATTCCGGTGGCATGGTGGAGGAAGTAGTTTTCATGGATGGTCATCGCGAAAGGTTTGATGTTGTTTACGCTGCTCTGCCATTCAGACAACATTCGGGGATTCCCAGTGAATTGGGGTGTGAAACCACAGAATGGGGCCATATTCTAATCGATGAACAGCAAAAAACTACAGTGCCAGGTGTCTATGCATGCGGAGACAATTCCAGTCCCTTAAGATCTGTAGCCAATGCAGTTGCCAGTGGAGGATTAGCAGGTGCCATGGTGAATATGGAATTGGCATTGGGGGATTTTTATCGGTAGTTGGATTACATACATTTGCAAAACGTTTCTGATGTTCCGAGTGGGGGTTAGGTCAATTAACAACAATTGCAGGTGATTTTTCCTTTATTATCAAGACAAATTTTGAAAGATGATTAAGGAATTATCGGCCCGGGATGTGGTCCAGAAAATGTTTGATGGCTTTTCCGCTCAGAATGTGGACCAAATCCTCGAGACAGTTACAGAGAACAGTGTTTGGGTTTACCATGGCACACAGGCAATTCCCCGGGCTCAGTTTGAGGGAAAAGCGGGTGTGCAGAAATTTTTCACCAATATTTTTGAACGAACCGAAATGCTCCAATTTCAACCTCGCCAATTCATTGTGGATGGAAATATGGTGGTAGTGCTGGGTAATGAACATCAGCGGGTGAAGAGATCCGGTTTGGAATTGAAGCAGGAATGGGTGCAGATTTACACTATAAAGGACCATATCATAAGTCGAATGGAGGAGTTTGCAGCTACAGTGGTACAGAAGGAATAGGATGAAAACTATGCGTAGCCATCATCCGGAAAGTTCGAAGGGTAATAATTGAAATATATCCAGTCCATGAGGGATCCGGTGCTGGAGTCTCTACGGTTGCAATGAAGATGTTGTCAGCTCTTTGGCATTTAAATCAGTTATATTCAAATTTGGATATTACACCCGAGTCGATTTAATGTGACCCGTTTCTGGGTGGAAAAATCGCCACTTACTTCATCGAAAATACTTACCGTATGGGATGGACAAACCAAAACGTCCCGCGTATAGCGTTGAATAAACCCAGGAAAAATGAATTTTCATTTTCATACCTGGAAATCGAAACGGCCAGCTATCATCCTGTAGATGTCCTTGAATTCAGAGAATATGTAGTGAAAACTGATCCTAGTGGTCTGTTTCATAAATAATTAATATTAATGACGCGATTATTTTTTGTCGTACC
>CAYRRD010000039.1:0-29817 GCA_964426625.1 uncultured Saprospiraceae bacterium
TACAATACTTTATGATAAATATCCAGCGGTTTTAGTCCAGGGTTATTTGTGATTAGCTGAAATAACCTTGCATTTGATATATTCCAAATTTACCTGGGTGATTCGGAAAATTAAACATCTCCAGTTTATAACGATAGAATTTCGAATATAAGTCCTGCGCTTCCAAATCGCTATCGCGCTTACGAATCGCAGGCAATGCCCGACGACGAATTCGTACTGAGTCCGTATGGAGACCGACCACAGAGAGGATATGGTAGCGCCAAAGGTAGTCTCCCGTAAATTGTGTAAACCCGCCTTCCATCATTGCATTTTCCTCGCCCACCTACCTCACCGCATAAAGTCAAATGCCCCCTTGCGGAGGTTGATCCCATATTCCAGCCACGCTTTCATACTTGCAAGAAAATTTGCCCAACCTTCCGTATTTCCCACCACCCAATTGATATTGGCTCCATTCACCTCCTTTCCGTCTTCGATTACGCGGACCACCGTACTTTGATCGGGTCGTGATTCCAGTTCGATCTTCACCACGGTTTCAGGATCCCAGACGAAGGAAATCATTTTATTGGTTTCTACTTTGACCCCGGTGACGGGAAAATCATCGGGGAATTCTGGAAATTTCCAGATCAATTCTTTACCCGTTTCCAATCGACCATTGCTTTCAGAAATAAAATAGTTCGTCATCTCCGCAGGATTTACAATTCCTTCAAATACGACTTCTATGGGCTTTTGAATTTGTATGGTAGCTTTTGCTACTAGTTTCATAATACTCAGGATTAAATTTCACTAATCTATTGCTCGGTTTCATAAGTTCTCCACACTTATGACGGCTTCTTTTTCGACGTCCAAAAGCTTCACCTAGGCCAGTCCTATACTCGGTTTTGTTTCTTAGGAACGACAAAAAACAATCACATCATTAGTATAAATTATGAAACAGAACACTAGTGCACGAAAACCTAAATACATATCATGTTTTTCTTCATCTTTTTTGCCAGCTCTTCGTTGCACCGATGTCACATAACCCCCACTATGTCACCATCACTGCGCCTTGACCTGTCGAAAAAATATATTGAAAAACATTGATAGCTATTTAGATTTCCGCACACTAGGTAAATTCCAATTTGAATTCTCGGCACAACAGAAATATAAAACAAAATGTTTTACCATTTACCAGAATTGTCAATATTATACCGGATTAAATTGCACCTGGCCATTGCCCCACTCCTGTCCTTTTCCCGCCGTTTGGCAATTTTTTTTCTATTAAGGGAGTTAAAAATAATTCAACAACACGGGAGGTCCACGAATCAGTATTTCAACTGGGTGGAGAATAAATGACCCACCTTTCCCGACGATCGGCCATCATAGTATGCGACAAACCTCAGACTGTCAAGATCCTTTTTCCCCCGCTCGATTGGGTCTGTCATTAGCCGGCAAAAATTTCCTGAACAAAAAGTCTAGCCTTTTATTGTGATAGTTACAAATTGATCAATTATGACCCACTTAAAGATTGGTGACAAGGCACCCTATTTTGAAGGTAACGACCAAAACGGCAAACTGGTAACGTTGGACGATTTTCAAGGCCACAAGTTGGTAGTGTATTTTTACCCAAAGGACAATACCCCGGGGTGTACGAACCAGGCTTGCAATTTGCGTGACAATTTTTCAGAATTGCGTGCCCAAAACTATCAAATAGTCGGCATCAGTGCTGATTCAGTAAAATCGCATAAACGCTTTGAACAAAAATACAAGCTCCCATTTACGCTGATCGCAGATGAAAACAAAAAGATCATCCATGATTATGGTGTTTGGGGAGAGAAAAAATTTATGGGTCGAAAATTTCAGGGCATCCATCGGATTACTTTCCTCATTGATAAAGATGGAAAAATTGAAAAGATCATAGACAGGGTCAAAACCAAAAACCACACCGAACAAATTCTGTCCCAGGATTAAAAATAGATCAGGACAAACAGATGGTTCTGTTTGATTGGAATTATTGCTATCTTTCCTGCAAATAAATGCAAAGTAGCAATGTCCGTTTCTCGCCGTAGTTTCACCAAAACATTAGCCACGAGCACAGCTGGCTTTATGATAGTTCCAAGAAATGTATTGGGGGGCCGGGGTTATACACCTCCCAGTGACAAAGTCAATGTGGCCCTGGTCGGAGCAGGAGGACAGGGACAGGTCAATGTACGAAGTCTGCTTGCGCTTGACGATGTCCAGATCGTTTCCGTGACGGATCCTGGAAAATACTGGGATCTGCATCGTTTTTATTACAAATCCATTGCTGGTCGTGAACCCGTCAGCACCATGATAGAAGACCATGCCGAAAAGGCAGGCAGGCCGCAGAAAGTCAGACAATTCACCCATTTCCATGAAATGCTCGAAAAAGAAACCGATGCGGATGCGGTATTGTGCGCCACCCCGGACCACACGCACGCATACATTACCATCGCATCACTTAAAGCAGGGTATCATGTTTTTTGTGAAAAACCCATGGCCCACAACATATGGGAAACAAGAATGGTTCGTCAGACCGTACTCGAAACCGGCCTGGCAACCCAGATGGGCAATGTCGGCCATAGCAGAGACGGCATGCGCTCCACCGTAGAATATCTGAAAGATGGAGCCATTGGAAAAGTCCAGGAAATTCATGCCTGGGTTCCTGCAAGCCGCTGGAATGCAGGCATCACTGGCCTGCCCACCGATTCCAGTCCCTTACCCTATGATTTTGATTGGGAGGAATGGTTGGGACCAGCACCCTATCGACCTTACCATGATTTGTTCACACCGGTGACATGGAGGGATTTCTGGATTTACGGGTGCGGGGCACTCGGAGATTTTGGTTGTCATGACATGGACCTGCCTTTCTGGGCCTTCGACCTCACCAGCCCCAGTGAAATTCAAATCTATCCCGCTGGTCAGAGCAACCATGAAATCACGCCTTATGGTGAAGCTGGAACCTACTTTTTCCCGGAAAAGAATGGACAACCAGCTATTCAACTTCACTGGTACTCGGGAGGATTGAAACCTGCATGGAGAGAACCCTTGCCCCCGGACTTTCAATTTGGCTCAAGGAGCGCAATGTATGTCGGTGATAAAGGCATCATCATCACAGATGGAGGAAATCGTGAGCCACAAATTTTCCCTCAATCACTGCGCGACAATTATACACCTCCACCTGAAACCATCCCCAGATCCAAGGGGCACCACAGAGATTGGATCGACGCCATTAAAAATGGCGGGCAGCCCAGCGCCAATCTGGACTATGGAAGTCAATTGACGGAATTAACCCTGCTCGGGGTACTTTCACTCAGATTGGGTGGGGCACGTATCCATTGGGATGCTGAAAAAATGGAAGTCAAAGGAATAGCGGAAGCAGCAGATCTGGTTAAAGAACCTGCCCGGCCCAAATGGGATATTGCAAACTTGTAGTTACCCAGCTTAATTCAACAATGATCGGGTATAGATCATAATTAGACTTCGACCTTCAAAAAGGGAAATAAATCGATCAATATTTCAATGCAGTTGTGGCTAGGGCGGGATTTCTTTGTCGGTTCCGGATCACGCTATACCCTATCAGTCCAGCCAGGGCTATACTTGGTTTGGCTTCTTTGATATGATAAAAAATAACCTCGTCTATAATTTCACGATCTTATTGTGCGACGCACTATGTCCCTTTACCCATTACCTTATTCACCCCTTTGAGCATGGGTACAAATTTGAAATAATCAAACTTTTCAATCAGGGGTTTGCCATTGCTTTTGGTCAGTCTGATCATTTGCTGTGATTCATCCTGTTCCCCTACCGGACACACCAGGTAACCACCGATTTTCAATTGATCCTGCAATTCTACCGGGATGGAGGGAGGCGCTGCCGTGATAAGTATTTTATCAAAGGGTGCGAATCGGGGAAGTCCCAAATATCCATCACCGAGAAATGTACGAATTTTGTGGTATCCCAAATCGTTCAACAGCTCAGTCGTTCTACGGTACAAGGTTTCATGACGTTCGATGGTATACACCCGTGCGCCCATGTCATGCAAAATCGCAGCCTGATACCCACTCCCTGTTCCCACTTCCAGGACTTTATCGTAGGGTTTGATGTCCAGAAGATTGGTCTGGTAAGCCACCGTATAAGGTTGTGAAATGGTCTGTTTTTCCCCAATCGGAAATGCCACGTCCTTATATGCCCAGTCATCGAATCCGGTATCAAAAAAATAATGCCTCGGCAATCTTCCCATGACATCCAGCAGTTTTTCATTGCGAATGCCTTTCTCCCTTAGGGCTTTTATCAATTGACGCCTCATGCCACGATGGCGATATGTGTCTTTAAATTTGCTCATAATTCTGATTATCTCGGAATCATTTACTCCATCCGGGGCATTCGTTTCCCATAAACTGCACCAGATCTGAAAAATACTCAAAACAAGATCCCGGGAGTTTAAAGGTAGCTAATTTTGCCATGAGTTCAATTTGATATTGATTTCCTTATTCCGCATGGCTGCTCAAATCGCCAAACGGCCCAGGATGATCACATGGTAATGAATTCATGGACAGAAAATAAACCAGGATCGATTCCGCCTTCCTTGCGAATGTGTACATCCTCTTCCATTCTGAAACACAGCGTCAGCCAAGATACTACTTATGGATAGGCAAAAATTTAAGTCCTATTGCGCCCGGATATTATTTCCAATTCAGGTCATCGGGGTATGCTCCATCCTTTTTTTGCCTGCCATGAAATTCCACAGATATCCAAATAAATATATATCTTGAGCTAGAAAAATCACCTACCATGAAAATCAAATTTGGCACCGATGGATGGCGCGCTATCATCGCAGACGATTATACCTTCGAAAACGTAAGGAGAGTAGCGGAAGGAACAGCTGATTATATGAAATCGGAAGGGATGCAAAAGGTGGTTATTGGTTATGATTGCCGGTTCCAGGGAAAAACATTCTCCGAGCTTGTAGCTGGTGTTCTGGGGTCTGAAGGAATCCATGTCGTCCTTAGCAGTGCGGGATTTTCTTCCACACCCATGGTCTCCCTTGCCGTCAGAGAATTGGGAGCCGATCTGGGCGTGGTGATAACTGCCTCACACAATCCACCCTCATACAATGGGTACAAATTGAAATCCAGATTTGGAGGACCGAGTATTCCGGCTGAGATTGAAGCCGTAGAACAACGAATTCCGGACAAATCCTCTGTCCCTGTGCTTTCCATTGACGAACTCAAATCCCGGAATCTGGTGGAATTTGCTGATCTTGAGGAACTTTACCTTAACAAAGTGCGGCAGTCATTTGATCTGGAGGGTATCCGCCAATCGGGCCTCAAAATCGCCTATGATGGCATGTATGGTGCAGGTCAAAGTGCTATGAGAAAACTGTTCCCGGAATCAACCTTTTTACGCTGTGAATTCAACCCTTCGTTTCTGGGACAAGCGCCTGAGCCCATCGACCGGAATTTGCAGGAACTCGCCTCGCTGATCCGCAACAATCCCGGAAAATATGATGTAGGCCTGGCCAACGATGGTGATGCAGATCGAATCGGCATGTACGACGAACAAGGCAATTTCGTAGACTCACACCACTTGTTGCTGCTCCTTCTCGAATACCTCCATAATTACAAAAATGTTCGCGACAAAGTCATAGTTACCTTTTCGGTGACTGACAAGGTTAGAAAGCTGGCCGAATTGTACAACCTGGATGTTGAAATAACCAAAATAGGATTTAAGTATATTGCCCAGCGAATGCAGGAGGTACAAGTGGTGGTAGCGGGTGAGGAATCAGGGGGCATCGCGGTGGCCGGGCACATTCCGGAGCGGGATGGAATCTGGATTGGGTTGGTTATTTTTGAATATATGGCCAAATCAGGAAAGTCTTTAACCCAGCTCATCCAGGATCTATATAAGAAAGTAGGGCCTTTTACCTGCGATCGGGACGATCTACATCTCGAAGAGTCGAAAAAACAGGCTATCCTACAACACCTCAAAGGTCAGTCTGTAACACAATTTGGGCATTATCAGGTTGAAAGTGAAGAAAACCTGGACGGTTTCAAGTATATTATGCCAAATGGAGACTGGGTTATGATTAGACCTTCCGGCACCGAACCTGTGTTGCGGGTTTATGCCCAATCTGACAACACGGAAAAGGTCAGGGAATTGCTCCAGGCTGTTCACCAAAGTTTGAATTCGATTGGATAGAAAAAAACGAACCTTGTTGGGCTTGATAATCGCGGGTACGCTGTGCATTTACCAATGTCAGGACAGTCGAGAACTCACATCGGGGGAAGATATATACCGAAGGTACTGCGTGAATTGCCATGGGATAGATGGAAGCCTTTCCCACAGCGGTGCCCTGGATTTGACCCGGTCCCGATTGCCTCTTGAAGGACGTATTGACATTATTCGTCATGGTCGTGTCACCATGATGGGATTTGAAAGCGTGCTGACCGAAGCGCAAATCGATTCCGTGGCAGCATATACGCTCAAACTGATCAAGGAATGACTCAAGAGGAGAAAATTTTGGTTACAGGCGGAACCGGGTTTCTGGGGAGCTATATAATTCGTGAACTCCTGCACCAGGGTTACACGAATATTCATGCAATACGACGGAAAGACAGTGATCGGAGATTGGTTCATGACCTGGAAGACCAAATCTCATGGTGGGTGACTGACCTCGATCAGGTAGATGAAATTTATGATTCAATAAGTGGCGCTCACACCGTGATTCACGCAGCAGGATTGGTTTCATTTATCCCCCGGGATCGCGATCAGTTGTACCAGATCAATGCGGATGGAACGGGCACCGTGGTCAACGCCTGTCTGGAACATGGTGTCAAACGTTTGATCCATATTTCGTCATCCTCTGCGTTGGCCAAGATTAAAGACGGCTCCCCCATCACCGAAAAAACCAAGTGGGTGGATGACAAACATATTTCGGTATATGGTCGAAGTAAACGGCTGGCGGAAATTGAGATTTGGCGTGGCATTGCAGAAGGATTGGATGCTATTATACTCAACCCCACTATTATTCTGGGTGCCGGGATTTGGGAATCCACCTCCTGCAAGTTGTTTTTTCAGGTCTTCCAAGGATTGAAATACTATCCTCCGGGTAGTACCGGATTTGTGGATGTACGCGATGTAGCCCGGATTGCCGTGGACATGATCCACCATCCCCAGGTCAATCAATCCTATATTATCAATGGATCCAACCTAAGTTTTCGGAAATTATTTACACAGATTGCAGAAGGGCTCCGGGTGACTCCTCCCCTCAGACTGGCGCCCCGATGGATTGCCAGATTCCTGGTAGCAGTTGAATTTATTAAATCAAAATTAACGGGAAAACGACCTATTGTAACTTCTGAAACTATCCGAAATTCTTATCAAAACTTCAGTTATTCAAACGACAAAATACGCGGGCTAGGATATGATTTTATCCCGATAGAAGATACCATCCAGGACACCACTGCAGCATTGCTGGCAGCAGCCCAAAACAATTTTGAACCTGGATTACTTGCGCCAAGAAATCAAGTCAAACCAAAATCCTAAACATGAGAATTGGATTTGATGCCAAGCGGGCTTTCCAAAACCGAACCGGTCTGGGGAATTATTCGCGAACACTTCTGAACAATCTGAATAACTTCTTTTCCCAGGAGGAATACATACTCTTTGCACCAAAAAAGAATACAGAATATTCCGATCAATTTAGAGATAATGCGATTATTACGCCATCAGGAAATTCTATATTATGGAGGAGTTTTGGCATTAAAAAAGATATGCAAGCTGCCGGGATAGATCTTTTTCATGGATTATCCAACGAACTCCCATTTGGAATGCGTAGGTCGGGAATTCCTTCGGTCGTAACTATTCACGATGTGATATTTGACATTATCAAAGATGATTTTCCGTGGCATGATCGGTGGATTTACAGACTGAAGACCAAAAAATGTATCGAGGAGTCCACCAAAATCATAGCGATAAGTCAATCCACACGAAATGATATTATACGTTTTTTCGGGGCTGATCCGGATAAGATTCATGTGATTTATCAACCCATTGATCACCAATTTGAGCATCCCGAATTCACACCGGCCAAACTGGAGACGATCCGCCAAAAATATCAACTTCCCGATCAGTACCTGCTCTATGTTGGCGCACTTATGCGGCGAAAAAACGTACTCCCCATGATCCAGGCATGGCAGCAATTACCAACTGAATATCAATTTCCCTTACTTATTTTTGGAGAGGGAAACCAATATCGCCAGGAAATTGCCCAATATCTCCGAACACACCACCTCGAGGGTCAGGTACAGATCCGAAACCGCATGCCTTTCGAAGACCTGCCATCGGTGTACCATATGTCGCAATCGGTGATTTATCCATCCCTCTACGAAGGGTTTGGCCTCCCTGTGGCAGAAGCTCTGGCCTGTGGCAGCCGCGTTGTCACGTCTTCGGTCAGTTCAATGCCCGAGGCTGGAGGTCCCCTTTGTTCATATGTTGACCCCATGGATATCGATTCCATAGCAGATGGGATAGTTCGAAGTTTACAGTCCGAACGTCCTCATCCCGATGCGGTAGAAAAACATTTGTCCCGATTTGACAGTTTTACTCTAACACAACAAATTATCAATCTTTACAGGGAACTCTGTGGAAATTAGTACCTTTGTGAGCATTTAGAAAATTTTATCAAACTTAACGTAACATATATGTCTGTAGATACAAAACAGAACTATCGGGTCAAGGATATTACCCTTGCAGACTGGGGCCGACGGGAAATCGAACTGGCTGAAGCTGAAATGCCCGGCTTGATAGCACTCCGGGAACGATTTGGCAAAACCAAACCGCTGAAAGGCGCACGAATTGCAGGTTGTCTCCACATGACCATTCAAACTGCGGTGCTGATTGAAACCCTTGTTGAACTTGGGGCAGAGGTGACCTGGTCATCATGCAATATTTTCTCTACCCAGGATCATGCCGCGGCGGCCATTGCAAAAACTGGTGTCCCTGTTTTTGCCTGGAAGGGCGAGACCGAAGAGGAATACATATGGTGTATCGAGCAGACCTTATTTGGCTTTGAAGGTGGAAAGCCACTCAATATGATCCTTGATGACGGAGGTGATCTGACCGCGCTGGTTTTTGAAAAATATCCCGAACTTATTCCCGGCATCAGGGGGATTAGTGAGGAGACTACCACCGGTGTACATCGTTTGTATGAATTGGAAAATAAAGGAAAATTACCACTTCCTGCGTTCAATGTCAATGATTCTGTAACGAAATCCAAGTTTGATAATAAATATGGGTGTAAAGAATCCTGTGTAGATGCCATACGAAGAGCTACCGACCTGATGCTGGCTGGAAAGGTAGCCGTTGTGGCGGGATATGGCGATGTAGGGAAAGGATCTGCTGCCTCACTACGGGGTGCAGGATGTCGGGTCATCGTCACCGAAATCGATCCCATATGTGCCCTTCAGGCAGCCATGGATGGGTTTCAGGTCAAGAGAATGATCGATGCTGCCCCTGAAGCCGACATTATTGTAACGGCCACTGGTAATAAAAACATCGTTTCCGAAGAACATTTCCCGTTGTTAAAGGACAAAGCCGTGGTTTGCAATATTGGCCATTTCGACAATGAGATTAATATGGCGTGGTTGAACAAAAATTACGGTCATACGAAAATCGAGATCAAACCCCAGGTCGATAAATACACCCTCGATGGAAAAGATGTAATCATTCTGGCTGAGGGCAGACTGGTAAATTTAGGATGTGCAACAGGCCACCCGTCTTTTGTAATGTCCAATTCGTTCACCAATCAGACCCTGGCGCAAATTGAACTGTGGCAGAATCCTGACAAGTACGAAAATAAGGTATATACACTACCCAAACACCTTGATGAAGAAGTAGCCAGATTGCACCTTGCCAAAATAGGGGTTGAACTGGAAACACTTACCGACGAACAGGCAGCATACATTGGGGTAGAAAAAGAAGGACCATACAAACCCGAATATTATCGGTATTGAAATACGAAATAGGGAATTTCGGATCGATCATTTTTGCCCCATGCCAGGGATCGGTTAGAATGAATGCTCGGTCCGACTTAGGATTTCTTCCTCGATACCGTGCATCAGGATAAGGATTCAATTAGGTCGGATATTGAAGCTGTGAGAGGACAAAATCGATATAGTGAAACCTGGGGCCCTTGATGGAACTACCCGTTAGGCGGGAAGAAGATATCCAGCAAAATTCAGGACCCGAGGATCATCATGGGGCCGATGCACCCGGGGCCTAAAACCGAAAGTGAGGCTATGAAAGAAACCTCCATAATCAGGAAAATATTTATACTTCCAGTTCGGTTGTATCAAATTCTAATATCTCCCTTACTTGGAAAAAACTGTCGGTTCCAGCCCACCTGTTCCCAATATATGATCGAGGCCATCGCCGAATGGGGGCCACTCAAGGGAATCTGGCTCGGTATACGCAGGATAAGTAGATGCCATCCCTGGGGGCCACATGGGCATGATCCGGTACCCAAAAAATCAAATAGCCGGTAACAACGTTATGTGACTGATCAAGCAATGAAATAAAACCTTATGTTGGTAAGACCCAGGCGAAATCGCCAATCGGCAGCAATTCGATCGATGGTTCAGGAAACCATGGTAGGCGTAGATGATTTGATCTACCCTCTATTTGTGTCTTCAGGGGAGGGTGAGAAAGAGCCTATTCCTTCCATGCCGGGAATTTATAGATATTCAGAAGCGAATGTTTTGGATGAAATAGAAGCCGCTGTTTCAGTGGGTATTCAGGCGTTTATATTATTTCCCGCTATTCCTGACCAATTAAAGGATCCCATCGCCAGCTATAGTTATGCCCCCGAAAATTTCTACCTTCATGTAGCCAGAAATATCAAAGACACGTTTCCTGAGGTTTGTCTTATCAGCGATGTAGCCATGGATCCTTACAGCTCTGATGGCCATGATGGTATCGTGAAAGACGGCGAAATTCTCAATGATGAAACGCTCGAAGTATTGGGAAAAATGTCTTTGGCACAAGCCCAGGCAGGATTTGACCTTATCGGTCCATCGGATATGATGGATGGGCGGGTAGCCTATATTCGAAATGTTCTCGATGACAACCACTTCACCTCCACTGGGATTATGGCATACACGGCCAAGTACGCCAGCGCCCTGTATGGTCCATTCCGCGATGCTCTGGATAGTAGTCCCAAAAAAGGGGATAAAAAGACCTATCAGATGAATCCAGCCAATCGAAGGGAAGCACTTATCGAAGCCAGTCTGGATGTCAGGGAAGGCGCAGACTATCTGATGGTCAAACCCGGTTTACATTATCTGGACATCATCCGGGAACTGAGAAATAACTTCCATTTGCCGATCGTCGCTTACCATGTTTCGGGGGAGTATGCCATGTTAATGGCAGCGGCAGAAAAGAATTTTCTGAACCTGGATCAAGCTCTGAATGAAACCCTCCTGGCGCTGAAAAGAGCAGGCAGTGATTTGATCATCACTTATTTTGCGAAACAATATGCTACGATGTTGTCAGAGAATCGGTAAGCTGTTGAGGCCAGCTTTGTTTGTTTCGATTATGCTGGCCATTTCCTATGTGGGAGGACATACCCAAAACCCCTTTGACATCCAGTCTCGAAAATTGCTCGATAGTACGGCATCCATCGCTAAGACAGATATGGATTCGAAAACGGATACCGTAAAAGTTTCCAATGTCGATTCCCATTCCGATTCCATTTCCATAATTCCTGTGGAACCCATTCCGGCAGATACGCATAAATTACAACTTCCTCCGGCCCAAACTCCGACGGTAGAAAATACGGATAATTCCCAACCTGATCTTATTCCCCCATTCTCCAGGAACAATGGACTATTGGGGGAAGTGGAATTACCAACTGGCAGTGCCACGAGCGCTTCCTGGTGGTTTTATGTATATGACCTGATCCTGTTGTTGCTGTTACTTGGAGCATTCCTATACGATAAAAAGATATTCCCCCCCCTCAAAAAGGCCTTTTTACATGAAAATTTTCTTCGTTTTCTCTATCGGGACACTTTCCTCAGGAAACCGGGAATATTCCTATACCTGAATTTTATTTTTCTGGTCTGTCTGGGTTTTATTCTTTTCCGCGTAGCCCAGCATTTCAGTATGGCCTCTGGTGTACAGGACTATTTACTTATCCAGGGAGTAGTCCTGCTTTTATTCCTACTCAAGCATATTTCTTTGCAATTGCTCACCAGACTTGTAGACAAGCCCTTCGAAGTTCGTTTTTATCGCTACTGGATGATTTCATCTGCCGGGTTGATCGGTCTGTGGCTGATCCCGGTAACCCTTATGATTTCTGTCCTGCCTTCTGACTATTTGTGGATAGCGCTGGTGATAAGCTGTTTTCTTTTGATTTTACTGCTCATTTACAGACAGATAAAAGCCATGGTCCAGGCCAAATTTTTCCTTTCCAAACATTTTTTCCATTTTTTTCTGTACTTTTGTGCCGTCGAAGTAGTGCCGGTACTTTTACTAGCAGACATATTGGTCAATTATTGATTGAAAAGGTAAAACTGTTTTATCGTTTATGGCAAATGAAGATCAAAAGAAGACAGATCTGGAAGTCAAAACAATTCTGGTGTCACAGCCAAAGCCAGAATATTCTCCCTATTACAAACTGGAGGATAAGTACGGTATCAAGATCGACTGGCGTCCATTTATTCATGTAGAGCCGGTTCCTGAAAAAGAATTCCGGAAAACACGGATCAAACCGGATGAGTACACTGCGATTATTTTCACCAGCAGGAACAGCATCGATCATTTCTTCAACCTGTGCGAAGAAATGCGGATAAAAATGCCGGAAGACACGAAGTATTTCTGCCTGTCGGAAGCCATCGCCAATTACCTCCAGAAATTTATCGTATATCGAAAAAGAAAGGTTTTTGTCGGTCAAAAATCCATCGCGGATCTCGAAAATGCGCTTAAAAAACACAGAAAGGAAAAGTTCCTCCTACCGACCTCCAATCTAGGCAGCAAGCCAGTTCAGGACTTTCTGAGTAAAATGAAAATAGATTACCAGGAAGCAATGATGTATAAAACAGTAAGCAGTGATCTTTCCGATTTAGCTGACATTACTTACGATATACTCGTATTTTTTAGCCCATTGGGAATACAGTCTCTTTACGAAAACTTCCCGGACTTCAAGCAAAACAAGACCAGGATAGCCGTATTCGGAAACAGCACAAGTAAAGCCGTATTGGAGAAAGGCCTTACGATCAATATAAAGGCGCCATCCAAGGACGCTCCGTCCATGTCGATGGCATTGGAGAACTATATCAAGGAAATAAAGGGAGAAATCTAAAACGGTTTCTGGGTTTGGGTGTTTTATTACTAAGGAACCAAATCGGTATGGGTATATTCACCCTAGACTATAACCATGAGAAATCCACCCAAATCTTCACCGGAAAACCTTGCGGCTTTTGAAAAAATAATCGTGAACGATCCGGATCTTCCACTACCAGGACACACAGACCTGGAGCTGGTTCGGAATGTGCCCAACTATCTGGTACCTGCTCCTGAATCAGCCCGCATGGCCTCCGTGGTATTGATGATCCATGCGACCCGGGGCTACCCATCTATCCTTTTTATACAAAGAACCAGTCATATACCGGAAGACAAACATGGGGGCCAGATCGCATTTCCTGGAGGTAAGCAGGAGGAAAATGAAAGTCTGAAAGAATGTGCTTTCCGTGAAATGCACGAGGAGGTTGGAATATGGCTTCCGCACGATCATCCGGTTAAAATGCTCACTCCGCTCTATGTGTCGGTTAGTAACTTTCTCATTCATCCTTTTGTAGCCGTCCGGGAATCCATCCCGCCACCCGAGCCCAATCCCGAGGAAGTGTCCGTCGTAATCGATAGCCCATTGACCGAGATACATACGCGTTATACTATTCGACGCAAAGACATTCGTGTGCGGGAACGGTTACTCAAAAACATGCCCTATTACGATATTGACGGCCACACATTATGGGGTGCCAGTGCCCTGATTTTTGCAGAGTTTCTGGCTTTATTCCAGGAATGACATAACCAGGTACAAGGTCGATCAGTAGAACTAGCCACTTGGGGCAGAAAAGCATCTACTCCCCCAACGTAGCTGAATGAGCGGAATGAGCGCAGCGAATAAGGTTGCCAACAGCAATTCTCTAACCTCCACAGCATGGCCTTCAATTCCGTCATTCCCGATCCGGGATAATTTTCCCCAGTCTCATATTATAACCTTCGGGACGCCATAGCGATCTGTCTGAAGCTATCGTCATCGTCTTCCTTGAATCATTTTTGGAAAAGATTTCCGTGCAGCCAGCTTAAGAGGAGGCGTTTAAAATTTGCTTATCGGAAAGTCGAAAAATGTCGAGTGGATTCGGAACGCGCTGACACCCGGATCGCATAATAATTCTTGCCTTGAATCGCACCAACAACACGCTATCAGGGTTGGATATTCAATTGAGGAACCGGACGTTTCCCCGTTGTCTTTTCAAATTCGATTTCTGTAAAATCCTGATTGGCCGTAAATCCATACCCGTAAATTATTTCATCCGGGCGTGTAAGTCGGGCAAAACGATCGGTAAAAATTTTCCCTTTCCGCTCATCCCATCGCAATTCACTTGTCTCCAGTTTCTCACCTTTGATGTTCTCGAAAACCACATTACCAGAAGCGATCACCATATAATCATCGGGTAATCTTTCGGCATAATCAGAGACCAGGGTTGCAAATGTTTCGGCGTTTTCGTAAAAAGTGACCAGGATACCGTCTGGGAAAATGTCTTTCAAAGGAAGGGTGTTTTTGCGCATCAGTACCGGAGCTTCTAAGGTCATAAGTCTCTGGGCATCATCCGTATATTCCATGGTGACGTTGTAGGCGAGATCTGCATCGGTTGTGAGTTTATCAACTTCTATATCCTGGGCAACTGGCAGTTTGTCATCACAAGCTGTCAATAGCAATAAGATACCCATTCCCCATAGAATCCAAATGTTTCTCATTGTTCTTCTCTTCCCCATCTCCACTCAATTTTTACTTAAAATCTTTATTGTCATAGCTGGGGCTCCTACATCCCAGTCAACAACATACTGTGTCATAAAGTTTTTCAACGAATACGGAGCTCTGACTGATTACTCAATTACCAGGATCTCACCTGAAACCACATCGATCACCTGGTCTATAAATTCCACATGGGCTTTATATACATAAATGCCAGGGATCAACCGCTGCCCATTTATCGTACCATCCCACCCCAATTGGTATTGATTACGGGGTAAATTTTCTCGTGAAAATAATAAATTTCCCCATCGGTCAAACACATCAAACTCCAATATCCGCGCAATATGTGGTCCCCCATAGATGGTTACAAAACTATTCTGATCCCCCCTGCCAGGTACAACCACATTGGGCACCCCTATTTCCCGGACTGGAATAACCCGGATAAAAAGTTCGTCCATTCCCATACATCCATCCTGGTCTGTGCCTGTCAGTGTAAGATGCATATCTCTTACCGGCATGGCATCCACGACGGGACAATCGCTGCAATCCACGTTTTCCGCTGGGGTCCACGACCAGGTCATGATCCGATCTGAAGGAGTATAGGAACTTCCCAGCACCAGGGTTTCACCAAGTCTGATGGTGGGGATAGAATCTGTGGTAGTCGTGATATGTACCTCTACCTTTTCCGGTTGATGCAGGGCTACTTCGATGGAATCCCTGCATTGGTTCCCATCTTGCACTGTGATAATATAATTGCCTGCAGTTAATTGGTCAAACCTCGGCACGGAGGATAGTCCTCTTTGATTGAGGGAAAACATATACTCACCTGCACCTCCATCTGCAGACACCACGATGCGACCGTCAGCATCACCGTAACAAACCAGATCTCTTTTCTCCAACAATCCTATTAAAAGCTCAGGAGGTTCCCCCAACATCAGGGACAATTCGGCGGGACAGTCATGGCGATCACGAATGGCAAGCCGATAATTGCCAGCAGGAAGATTTCTCAATTGCGGTGAATTGGCACCATGATCCCAGGAATATTCGTATTCTGGCGTTCCACCCATTACTTCAACGGAGATATGGCCATCTGTGAATCCAAAACAGGAAATATGGGAGGTATCCACCCCTATAATGATGGAATCAGGTTGACCCAGATCCAGATTATGATAAGCGGTACAGTCGTCGTTGTCTCGTATGGCAATGATGTAGCGGCCAGCAACCAGGTTTTCATATCTATTCTGAGGGGAAAAAATGCCCGTGGTATCAAAATCATATTCATAGGGGCTTTGGCCACCAGAGGGTGTAACCACTATACTTCCATCATTGTAACCAAAGCAAGTGGGTTCCTGAAAAATCGAGGTGGACAGATCCAGATTTATTTCATTCAAAAACACCACAGTATCTTCCTCACATCCCATTTGATCCCGCACCCATACCCTATATATACCGGCAGCGACCCCATCCATCCTGTTTTGAGATTGATACCCGCTTCCAAAGTCGTAATCAAAAGGGCCGAAGGTACCTGAAGCTTCAAGTTCAATAGAGCCATCCGCCCCACCACCGCAAGAGGCCAGTGTCAGAATTTGATGGATTTCGATAGATAAGGGCTGGTGCAGATCAAACGTAGCTGATCGGGAACATCCTCTCATATTTCTTACGGTAAAGGTATACTCCCCAGGATCCAAATCGGTCCTGATGAGATCAGTGGAACCATCCATCCAGAAGGCAGAAGTGACCTGGGATGGAGAGGTAAAATTCACCTCGATGCGACCATCGCCGTATCCATAACAGGAGATGGAATCTATTGTAGCGTCAATGCGAATAGGATCCTCCACCATGATCGTGGTATCCAGGGAAGTAATGCAGCCGATGTCACTTTCCAGGTTCAAAATGATGGGTTTGACCCCTCCCGACGGAAATGAAATTGAATGAGGACCCGCTCCGGTGAGCTCTCCAGAAATATCGGATCCGGAATATACCCAGTGATACTCGGTAATGGCACCACTTTGGCTGACGTCCTCAGCATAAAACCGAATTTCTTCATCCGGACAATAAACAGGCTTATCCGATAAAAAAACTATTTGAGCTTCAGGACCCGCAAAATCCCCCGTACCACCCCATTCAAGCCTGAATCCTGACCCGGATTGGCTGTAATTGTTAACAACCAACGCATAAGCCTTACCTTCTTCCATTTCCAAAGGGGCCAGAAAATTGGTGTTCCCCGGCTGACATCCTCTTTCCTCGCTGGTGTGGGTCTCTCCTTCCCTCAGGCCCGTGGCACCGGTACATACTTTCCAGTCATCAAGCGGTGCACCCACGTTTTCCCCTGAAGCCATACAACGCAACAATCGCTTATTACCACAATCATTTACCCCACCAGGGAGCTCAAACACCGCAAAATCCAGGTCATCCACCGGATTGATCGGATCCAGGGTAAAAGTAAGCGTACCATCGTTCCTGGCGATCCAGCGGAACCACACACTGGATGATTCTGAGTTGCCGTCGTCTCTACCATTTGAAGGATCGGTATCCAAACAAGTATTGTCTGCTTCGTCCTGTACATCACCGGTACCGCTGACCAAATCCACCGTAATGGTTTCTTTATCACAGAGAATGGTGGCATCGTGACAATCAGAAGAATACTCAGGGGTAAACTGAAAATTGTTGATACACAATTGAAATTTTCCGTTGTTATTGATCCGGGAGCCTACCCTGATAAAGTAGGTAACTCCGGGTTCCAGGTCCCCTACGGTCAGCTCCACAAAATGATATCCCTGGGCATCGGAGATACATCCCACCAATTCGAGTTCGTCACAACCTCCCTTGTATACCGCCATCTGGGGATTTCTAAGTGTATTGGCATCCCCCAGAAAGGAAGCGCCCCGGATAACAATATTGATATTTCTGAAAACCGGTTGAAAAGAAAACCACATATCCCTGGTCCCAGAGTTCGCAGGGTAGCAGGAAGGATTTTCAAGTCCGGAATGACCCTGTGCACCTAGGTCATATGCTCCAATTGCCGAACAAACGTTGTCCAGGGTATCCAGTACGATCGGTTCCCCACAAGAACTTCCCTCTTGTGCCAAAGCGATAACACCGGCCATAGAAAATCCCAGAAACAGAAATATTTTTCTCATGGTCAAGTACAAATCAGTGGATCCATATTTAGATTGTCCGGAGTATAAAACGTATAATCTTCACATTATCAGAAGCTCATCCCTGATTTAGGGTTCAAGGTATCAAATTCTTCCTTCTCAACAACGATCAAACCGTCTATTTTATACAACCTTATTTCGAAATTAAAACACTTTACCTGCATTCTTCGATACATACAAGACAGGGAGGAATGTATAAAAACCGGGCCTACCGGGTCATTGGAAGCAAAACATTCGGGTTATACAATCCCGACTTATTTGATGAGAACTATATCTGCAACTGTCGATATTCATACGACAGGGAGGGATATCAAAAAACTGAGCTTACGGCAGTAAATTCCTCATGGGCCGATCCCAAGGAATATGGATGTTTCTATACCTGGCTACTTGGTATGAAGTTGGATAGCGTTGCTTCCTACTAAAATGGCCCTGAATGATGGATCTCTGTAGCCCTTCGGGATACTCCAGGCATCTCACCCCGCACTCGATCTACCTCAAGGGCATCACCGCTTTCCCGGCTGTACCAGTCCGGAGTCAGTTGTTCAGGATGGGTATCCCCGGTTTGTTCTATCCACAATTCCAACACCCCACGCAGTTCGTTTAATTTATTCCCCATATCAGGGTGAGTAGCCAGATTGACCAATTGTAGTGGATCTCTCAGACAGTCAAACAATTCTTCCCGGGGACGTGGAGTGAGAAAAACATCGTTTTGAGCTGCAGTGAGCATACCCTGGTCCCGGGCTTGCCTGAGCGAAGTAAATGAATTGCTATTGTTGGAATCCGCAGGTCCCTGATTGGGAAAGGAAGGACGAAGATTGAGAATAAACAGATAATCCCGGGTTCTGACCATGCGTTCCAACGCTTCGTGATCGTGCCAGTTGTGTTCAGCGAAAATATAATTACGGAAAGGAAGTGCTGGTTCATTCCACAAATTTAAAAAACTCCTTCCCTGAAAACTGGAAGGTATGGGTACACCGGCAGCTTCAAGAATTGTGGGCGCGATATCAATGGCGCTTACCAGACTATGACATTCCTGTCCCGACCCGTAAATGCCGTCTGGCCATTTGACGATCATGGGTGTTTTAATGCCACTATCGTATAACCGGGTCTTGCACCGGGGAAAGGGGCGCCCATTGTCGGACATTATGATAAGAATGGTATTCTCCGCCAGTCCACGCTTGTGCAATTCATCCTCCACTTTACCTACAAAATGATCTAATCGTGCTATCTCATCATAATACAGCGACAGATCCTGTCGGGTAGCCTGGTCGTTGATCAGAAACACAGGTACCTCAATATCTTCCGGATTATGAAGACCACCAAATGTGCCTGGATCCCAATCACGATGCGCATCCAGCGAAGCCAACCACAAAAAGAAAGGTTTCCCTTCAGGCAACTCGCCGATGAGATCCACCCATCTGTCTTCCCCGCCTGGTCCCATGCCCTTGCCATCCCAGATCAAATCAAATCCTCTTCGTGGAGCATCCCCCATATGCCATTTACCAGCTTGTGCCGAAAAGTAACCCGACTGCCTGAGCAACTCGGGGAAGATATTCACTCCGGGTGGTAAGGGAGTGTGGAGTTCCGCGGCCCCTGTATTGTGTGGATACCTACCCGAGATAATGCTTGTCCGGCTTGGACTGCACGAACTGGTCGTCAGATAAGCATTTGTAAATTTCAGTCCGGCAGCGGCTATAGAATCGATTCGCGGTGTCTGAACCACCTTATTACCATAACAACCCAGGTCATTCCAGCCAAGATCGTCAGCGATAATGAGGACTATATTCGGTCGATTGGTTGCTGATTGGGGATTACCCCATGAACTGAAAAAAATAATACCACACACCGTTGCGACCAGAAAAACCAGGACGTGACGATGGAGATAAAAACCAGATAGGATTTGGTGGATGCGGTGGTGTTTCATAATCTGACCTTATGTACTTCTATAATTCCCTGCTCCGGGGTGGATTGCTCCAAATTAAACAATTTCCGGAAAAATCAGACGTAAAACCCTGGGATGAAGACCTCAATGGACTACATTGTGCCCCCTTTATCTAATTAGGGTTTCCTGATAATGTCAATTTAAATCAATGACGCTTTCAAATCCTCCCTGCGGTCGGCTCACGAATTGTCTGAATGGATGCGCTACCAGATCCTCCCTGCAGTCGGCTTCCATACGGACACAGTACGAAATCGTCAGACATTGCCTGCGATTTGGAAGCGCAGGACTTATGTTCGAAAATCTATCGTTATATACTTGAGATGTTTAATTTTCCAAATCACCCACCTAAATTTGGAATATATCAAATGCGAAGTTATTTCAGATAATCACAAATAACCCTGGACTAAAACCGCTGAATTTTTATCATATAATATTGCAATCCAGTCAAATGCCTAAATTTGAGTAGGCCCTAGTTCAGACATTGCCTGCGATTCGTAAGCGCGATAGCGATTTGGAAGCGCAGGACTTATATTCGAAAGTCTATCGTTATGAACTTGAGATGTTTAATTTTCCGAATCATCCAGGTAAATTTGGAATTTATCAAATGCAAGGTTTTTTCAGATAATCATTAATAACCGGATGAAGGTGGATGGTGGATGGAAGACATGCGCTTCCAGATCCTCCCTACGGTCGGCTCACGAATCGCACAAGGTCGGCTCATGAATCTCTCACCTGACACCCAAACCCAACCATCTCACTCGTCACTTTACCCTCTCTCAGGATCGATTTCGACAACGAGATCATCCTGCTCTACCATGGTTTTTTCCGTCAGGTGAACACGCTCCACCACACCAGCGATTGGAGAAGCAATGGTGGATTCCATTTTCATAGCTTCGATGACAAAAAGAGGATCATTCTTCTTCACCCGATCCCCTTCCTTCACAAAGATTCTGGACAGATTGCCCTGAAGTGGAGAACCAATATCGGTTACCTTTTCTGCTTTCCTGTGTTTCTTGATTTCCACATTCACCGATGCATCCTGTACCCGCACGGTCCGCATCTGACCATTGAGCTTAAATGTGACGAATACCTCACCGTTGTCATTGGGACTTGTTTTGTACACATATTCGATCAACAAGGTTTTCCCTTTATCCATATTCACCATGATCTCCTCTCCTTCCTTCATCCCATAGAAAAAAGCCCACGTGGGTAAAGTCCGTACCATTGCATATTTTTCATAATGTTTCTGGTACTGGTCAAACACTTTGGGATAAAGCTGGCCTGAGAGAAAATCAAGGTAATTGACATAAGGACCATATTGACCTCGAAATTCCTCGAATGCCTTATCCAGGTCAATGGGGTCCAAATGGGCGTTGGGGCGATCGGTGTATGGTTCGGTATCTTTCAATACTGCTTGCTGCAAATCTTTGGGAAAACCCTGATATGGTTGGCCCAGGTCCCCTTTAAAAAGGGCTTTAACGCTTTCCGGAAATGACAGTTCATCCGCACGTTCCCGAACATCTTTTTCTGTCAGATTGTTGGAGGTCATAAACATCGCCATATCCCCGACTACTTTCGAGGAAGGTGTTACCTTGACGATATTGCCAAACAATTCGTTGGCTATCCGGTAATTCTCTTTGATGATTTCAAATTTTTCTTCGAGACCAAGACCGCGTGCCTGAGGTCTCAAGTTGGAATACTGACCGCCGGGGATTTCGTGCCTGTATACGCTCGCAGTACCGGCTCTCAATTCGGTTTCAAAAGGATAGTAGTATGATCTCACGATTTCCCAGTAATCGGAATACCTGTCCAGGCTCTTCAGATCGATATCCCTTCCGCGAGGCTGGCCTTTCAAAGCAGCAACAATGGAATTGAAATTGGGCTGGCTCGTCAGACCCGACATAGCACTCAGGGCTACATCCACCACATCCACCCCTGCTTCAATCGCTTTGAGGTAAGTTGCTGACTGAAGGGACGATGTATCGTGGGTATGTAAATGCACCGGTATAGAAACCGATTCCTTCAGAGCCTTTATGAGTTCTTCTGCAGCATAAGGCTTTAACAAACCGGCCATATCCTTGATAGCCAGGATGTGAGCTCCTTCCGATTCGAGCTCTCTGGCAAGATTAACATAATAATCCAGGTCGTATTTCTTCTTTTCGGGATCGGAAATATCTCCGGTATAACAAATACAGGCTTCCGCCAAAGCGTCTGTATTATTAATCACCGTCCGTATGCTGGTTTTCATATTCTCCACCCAGTTGAGCGAATCAAATATCCTGAACAAATCGATCCCGTTTTCCCAGGCTTTCTCGATAAAGGATACGATAAGGTTGTCGGGATATGCTTTATACCCCACCCCATTGGAGCCACGCAACAGCATCTGGAGAAGTATATTGGGGATTTTTTCCCGAAGGAGTTGCAAACGGGTCCATGGATCTTCCTTCAGAAATCGCAGGGCTACATCGAAGGTAGCGCCCCCCCACACCTCCATGGAAAACACATCCTGGCCATGGTTTTTTGCAAAACTTTCAGCCACCTGAAGCATATCCAGGGTACGCATCCGCGTAGCGAGCAGAGATTGGTGTGCATCGCGGAAGGTTGTATCGGTAAAATGGATTTTCTCTTCGTTCTTAAGCCAGTTTGCGAATTCCCGGGGTCCTTTTTCGGTTAAAATCTTCTTTGTGCCATCCGGATAGGCCTGTTTGGACGAAAATGAAGGTACGACAGCGGGTTTTTGTTTCTGAGTAGGGTCGATGTATTTGACATCTTCATTCCCATTCACAATGACATTGGCCAGATACCTGAGTAATTTGGTAGCCCGGTCCCGCCGTCTCAGGACGTCGGTGAGTTCCGGTTTGGCAGCAATCATATTGACAGTGGCACCGCCTGAACGAAAATCCGGATCGTTCAGCAGATTGAGCAAAAACCCAATATTGGTTTTCACGCCCCGAATACGGAATTCCAGTAATGCCCGGTACAATCGGTCTGCAGCACCGTCCAGAGTACGGCCCCACCCTGTCACTTTCACCAACATACTGTCAAAAAACGGACTGATTGTGGATCCGGGATATGCACTTCCGGCATCGAGTCGGATACCAAATCCACTTGCGGACCGGTATGCGATCAGCGTACCGTAATCCGGCTTGAAATTATTCTCGGGATCCTCGGTGGTTACCCGGCACTGAATAGCAAAGCCCTGGGGCTTTATCTCCTCCTGATTGCGGATAAAAATCAATTCATGGGATAGTTCATAACCCATGGAAATCAGGATCTGGGTCCGTACGATATCAATCCCTGTGATTTCTTCGGTGATGGTGTGCTCTACCTGAATCCTGGGATTCACTTCGATAAAATAGATCTCCTGATTCTGATCCACCAAAAACTCCACTGTCCCCGCATTGATATAATTCACATGTCTGGTGATTTTCAAAGCAGCTTCATATAAAGTGTCCAAAGTGCTCTGTTTCAACCCGATGCTAGGCGCCACTTCCACCACTTTTTGAAATCTTCTCTGGACCGAACAATCCCTTTCATAGAGGTGAACCAAATTCCCATACTGATCACCGATGATCTGAATTTCAATGTGTTTTGGATTCTCGATATACTTTTCAAGAAATACCGTATCGTCGCCGAAGGCTGTTTTAGCTTCTCTCCTTGCTTCGGTATAGGCTGTCACCAATTCTTTCTCCGACTTGACAACCCGCATTCCACGACCTCCTCCTCCAGCAGCTGCTTTGACCATGATCGGAAATCCGATCCTCCGGGCTTCGCTGAGGACGATATCTTCAGAATCTATACTCAATTTGCTATCCTGGATGGTCGGCACCTGGAGTTTTTCCGCAATTTCCTTTGCCCTTACCTTGTCCCCCAAAGCACGCATAGTTTCGGGTGTCGGTCCTACAAATACGATACCTTCTTCCCGACAACGTTCCGCAAATCGCACATTCTCGGAAAGGAATCCATAGCCCGGATGAATAGCATCCACTTCATTCTCCTTGGCCACTTTAATAATTTCTTCAATATCCAGGTAAGGACTCAAAGGTTCGTCCTTCGGACCGATCAGATAAGCTTCATCCGCTTTGTATCGGTGCAATGAATAACGGTCCTCAAAGGTATAGACAGCTACCGTTCGCAAATGCAGCTCCGTAGCAGCACGAAAGATGCGGATAGCAATTTCTCCCCGGTTTGCGACTAATATTTTATTATATCGACGATGCTGATATTCCATTAACTTTAGTTATTGAGTGGATTCGAAATAGGTCTGCGGATCATGAACATGGCATGATCACAGGACCAGTGAAGGGCGAAATTAGCAATTCAAACCTACAATCATGTATGATTTTCCCAAAAACTACGAACCATATCATCGAGCAGATCCCACTCGATAAGAAATCCATCGTGGCCGTAGGGCGTGGATATCTCCAAATAATGGCTCAACCCGAGGTGAGCAGCTATCAAACGCTGTTCGTTGGTGGGAAACAAATAATCCGTTTCAATCCCAACGACCAAAGCCCTGGCTTTGATGGTTTTCAATGCCCCTTCGATTCCCCCTCTACCCCGACCTATATTGTGACTGTCCATAGCTCTGGTGAGATAGTAATAGGATTGAGCATCAAACCTTTTGGACAATTTCTGGCCCTGGTATTGCTGGTAAGTACTTGCTCTGAAATTGGTCAGTTTTTCAGGATCATCCTGCTGGGTTTGATCGAAGGCCTGATAATTCCGGTAGGACAGCATCGCAATGGCCCGGGCTGCCTCAAGCCCTTTGGCACCGCTTCCCGGGGAATCATCCCAGAGTGTTGGGTCTGCTTCCATCGCCATACGCTGTGCTTCATTGAAGGCAATACCCCAGGGAGAATGGGTGGCATTGGTCCCAATGATAAAGATATTGGTAAAGAGGTCCGGTTGCATGACATTCCATTCCAGGATTTGCTGTCCACCCATTGACCCCCCGGCAGCCATTTCGATTCTGTCTATTTCCAAATGTTCACGCAAAAGATCCATCGCACGAACGATATCTCTATTGGTTAACAAAGGAAAGTTTTTACCATAAGGCTTTTGCGTCACTGGGTTGGTATGGCGTGGATTGGTACTCCCGTAACAGGAACCCAGCATATTGGCACATACGATAAAATGACGTTGGGTATCAAAAGCCTTACCCGGCCCTACCAGACCAGGCCACCACTCTTCAGGTTCACTATTAGCCGTAAGGGCATGACAAATCCATACTACATTGGATTTATCCTTATTGAGCTGCCCCAGAGTCGTATATGCCAGTTCAAATTCCGGTAACTGACTACCGTTCTCTAATGCAAACGGCTTATTATATATAAATTTTTTAAAACTCATGCCTTTCTGATTGATTTGAGGACGCTTTCAACCTGGTAACACAATCATTCATCACCAGACCCAATCCGTCTATCACACACTATATGTCCTCATGTTAATGCCGGTCTTGTATCCAGATTTCTGAAATACAACTCCCTTTTAAGGTTTCTTGTTTTCAACCTCCTCGCATAATGGCTGTATGGCGAATCAGAAAATTTTAACCTGATTCATGAAACATACACGCTCCTTATCATTTTTTAATGCCACCAAAAAATGTGACCCTGGCTGCGAAACTACTCTTTCCTTTGAAGAATTGGGAAAATTGTGTTGTATATGACAATGATTCCCGGTTATCCTTCAGGGAGTGATCAAAGGCCGTTAACATGAACAGTGATTAATCCATGACTTCCCCTGGAGGTTCAAAGCTCAAGGTGCACTGAAAAAAGATTCCGCAAATGGTTTTGACCTGGAAATCCCCATTTGCGGAATCACACAATACGTGGTTTATACCTGGTCAAATGCTTGTTGCAAATCGCTTTTGATATCGTCTATATGCTCGATACCCAGGGACACCCTCAAAGTAGTAGGATTAACACCTGCTTTGCGTTGTTCTTCATCTGATAATTGTTGATGCGTCGTCGCAGAAGGCTGAATGATCAGCGTTTTGCAGTCTCCCACATTCGCCAGGTGAGAAACCAATTGCAGAGAATCCACAAATTTGGTGGCAGCTGCCTTATCCCCTTTTAGTTCAAATGAAAGCACTCCCCCAAATCCTTTTCTCAAATATTTCAATGCGTTTTGGTGAGTGGGATGGTTGGGCAAACCAGGATAGTTTACTGACTCCACTTTCGGATGTTCATTGAGCCAGTTGGCCAGTTCCAGGGCATTGGCACAGGTTCGTTCCATCCTCAGGCTCAAGGTTTCCAATCCCTGTAGATTCAGGAAGCTGTTGAAAGGGCTGGCAGCAGGTCCCAGATCCCTAAGTCCTTCCACCCGGGCACGAATCCCGAAGGCGATATTTCCAAAAGGCCCGTCGCTACCAAAAATATCCCAGAAAATCATGCCATGATATCCTTCTGATGGCTCCGTAAATTGTGGGAATTTGCCGTTGCCCCAATTGAAATTACCGCCATCCACGATAATCCCACCGATCGAAGTACCGTGGCCACCTATCCACTTGGTCGCTGCATGAGTAAGCACATTGGCCCCATGCTTCAGGGGTTGGCACAAGTAACCACCGGCGCCGAAGGTGTTGTCCACGATAAGCGGCAGATCGTGCTTGCGTGCGATAGCGGAAAGGGCTTCAAAATCAGGAACATTGTAGCTTGGATTGCCTATGGTCTCTACGTACAATGCTTTTGTATTTTCATCGATTTGTTCTTCAAATGTAGCGGGATCTTTGGGATCTGCCCACTTCACCTGAATACCCAATCGCTTGAATGTCACTTTAAACTGATTGTAACTTCCGCCATAAAGCTCTTTGGAAGAAACAAAATTCTGACCGGATTCTACGATGTTGGTGATGGCCAACATCTGAGCAGACTGACCTGATGCCGTAGCTAAAGCATTCGTTCCTCCTTCGAGGGCCGCCACGCGTTTTTCAAAAACATCGGTGGTGGGGTTCATAATTCGGGTATAGATATTCCCAAATTCCTTCAGGGCGAAAAGATTGGCACCATGTTCTGAATTGTTGAATACAAAACTGGTTGTCTGATAAATGGGTACTGCACGCGATAGCGTACTGGAGTCAGGTTCCTGGCCTGCATGTACCTGGAGCGTTTCAAATTTTAAGTCTGCCATTTTTTTGGTATGTTTTAAAAAATTTATGATGAATTTGTATCTAGCAAATTACCAGCGCTATAACCTGTACCAAAAAGATGAGAGATAAAAATTATTCGAAAATTGATGATTGTTTTTATATCCCCAATTTCTTGGCAGGATGTAGCACCTTTCCAACAACAGCGGTTGCTAGGGTTTCCCAGAGCCTGTTCTCTCCACCCTTCTGTATAAAAATCAATCGATTCTTCTTCCATGTTCGAGCTTCGGTCCTGCAGGACTATTCCTACATTCTGGCCTAAAGTCGGTGTACCCGGAGATTAAGAGAATTGATTTGATTGACAAATGTAAAAATAATTTTGATAGTTTTGCATAATTCATTTAAATTCCGAATCTGGAAATATGGAAGTAAACATCCGGCGTCAATCAGGCACCTTTCATATGCGGGGCACCAATAGTGAAGGCCGCTCAGTAGAAACCGATGCTGCGGTATCCATCGGAGGTACCAATAAAGGAGTCAGAGCCATGGAAATGGTTTTGATGGCTCTGGGTAGCTGTTCAGCGGTGGACATCATCAAAATTCTCGAAAAAAGTAAACAGAACCTGGAAGATATCCGGATCAATATCAAGGGTGAGCGCGAGGAAAACGCCATCCCTAGTCCATTTATACACATTCATGTACATTATGAACTCCACGGAGATATCAGCCCCAAAAAAGCCGACCGCGCAGTAGATCTGAGCTTAAACAAGTATTGTTCGGTGGCTCATATGCTGCGCCAGACAGCTCAGATCGAATACACATTTGAGATCGTAAAATCACCTAACCAGTGAAGGACAATTCCCGATTAATCCGGACACAAACGGATCGTTCAGTACATCGCGAACACAACACCCCGGTTTATTTAACCAGCAGTTTTATCTTCGATTCGGCAGAGCAAATGCGAGACACCTTCAGCAATGAGTTGGATGGGCAGATTTATTCCAGATACTCCAATCCCAACCTCGATGAATTTATCGCCAAGGTTTGTTCGCTCGAGGAAAAACCAGTCGGATTTGCCACAGCCTCAGGCATGGCAGCTGTGTATCTGGGTCTGATGAGTTTCCTACAAACAGGAGACCACGTTCTGGCTTCTTGTGCCTTGTTTGGATCCACCCACCAGATCCTGGACCAGATCTTTCCCAGATTAGGCATTACCACTACCTATCTGGATCCGGAATACACCCATTCCTGGGGAAACGCCATTCGGGAAAACACGCGTTTGCTCATCGTGGAAACACCGAGCAATCCCGGATTGAAAATCGTTGATCTGGAGTTTGCAGGTGCATTTTGTAAAGCCCATGATATTTTATTTATCGTAGACAATTGCTTTGCAACGCCAATTCTTCAAAAACCGGCGCACTTCGATTGCCAGTTAATCATTCATTCCGCCACCAAATACTTCGATGGCCAGGGTCGAATCCTGGGAGGCATCATCGTCGGGGACGAGGACATCATGGAGGAAGTGATATTTTTTGCCCGGCACACCGGGCCGGTAATGTCTCCATTCCATGCATGGATGCTGTCCAAAAGCCTGGAAACACTTCCGATCAGAATGAAAGTACATAGTCAGAATGCCCTCGAGTTGGCTGAAATGCTTTCTCAAAATGAAAAAGTTTCTACCGTCAACTATCCCTTCCTGAACCATTTTCCGCAATACCAGCTCGCGAAGAAGCAGATGATCATGGGAGGTGGTATAGTGACCTTCGAAATGCGCGGGAATACGGATGAAGTATATCGTTTTATCAATGCCCTGGAAATGCTTTCCATTACTTCCAATCTGGGGGACACGCGATCGATCGTTACCCATCCCGCCACCACTACACACAGTAAAATGGCGCGAGAAGACAGACTGAAGGCTGGAATTTCGGATCGACTGATACGCATTTCAGTCGGACTGGAAGATATCGAAGATATCAAAGCTGATGTTTCCAAAGCCCTGGATAGCGTGTGAAATGACTGTAATTTGGGCTGGCGGGGCAAACAGGCCCAGGCACCCGAATTTTCTTTTACATTATTTCTTTGCAAGGTCGTTGGGTCAGTAAGTAATCAGGTCGATATACTTTGCACCCTAGATATACACACTTCAGTCATACAACCCGATTGCTCGTTTGATAGTCCCTTACAGTATGCTATTTGTTTTCCACTCCAAGCAATTCACCAGTGAGATAATGCTGAAAAACAGGTGGTTCCGAGGAAGTCCTGACGAAAAAATCACCAGCAGTTACCCCCTGCCCAAATCCACATCCTCCCGGTGAGCCTTTGGGGGATTGAACGACGCTGACTCCATCATCTGAAAATTTAAAACTGATCCGACACTCGGTATCGATATTTTCGGGTGCTGTATAAATTGCGGAATTGTAATCATAATCGAGTGTATCCATGAAAAATCCGGAATGATATCCTGGGGCACCATTCAGAATACCCATCGCCAGTATCAGCTTGCCTTCTGTTATCATTTTGACCTGAATCCTCCCCAAGGTTCCATAAACCCAGATTACGCATTAGGGTTTTAAAATCGGCAAAAAGGTTGTAATTTTCT
>CAYRRD010000040.1:0-29576 GCA_964426625.1 uncultured Saprospiraceae bacterium
CACGTAGGCCTGTCCTATGCTCGGTTTTGTTTCTTCGGTACGACAAAAAATAATCACGTCATTAGTATAAATCACTTAAATAACAGACCAATAGATTTTCCTACGTGAATTGGAAAATTCAACATCTCAAGATTATAACGATTGAATTACGGATAAAAGTCCTGCGCTTCCAAATCGCAGGCAGTATCTGACGAATTCGTACTTGTGTCCGTATAGAAGTCGACCATAGGGAGGATTAGGAAGCGTCATTGCTTTAAATTCACTTTATAAACCGAATTACATGGACGCTAGTAGAGGGTGACAGACAGTAATTCTGGTCATATAAGACCAAATTTTCATATCTCAATTCCAAATAAAATCTTCACACGACACCCGAAAATAAACGCATTTCATATGGACCTATTGGAATCGTCCCAGGCTCAGTTTCAACCTTGTGAAGCAATTATATAATGTACCCTTAGGTTTTATGTGTCAGTTCCATAATATCCTTAAGCCAGTTTACATTGAGGTCTTTATCATCATAGATGGGATTGAGCAGTATGTGTGATTGCAGGTAAAAGGGTAATCGTTTATCCAGGTTGAATTTAATAAAATCCCGAATCTCTTCGCGGCTTTTGTCCTTGATCAAAGGGCGCTCACTATTTTTATACTCCAGGCGTTCTACCAATCTATCTATAGAGGGATTGATAAATATCGTGATACCATCTCTTTTCATAACCTCCATGTTGTCAAAATAACAGGGGGCCCCACCACCTGTGCTGATCACCACGGGGATTTCGGAACCACGATATTTTTCGATCAAAATTAACAGGGTTTTTCTTTCCAATAGACGAAACGCCTCCTCCCCTCCCCTTTCGAAAATTTCATTGATGGACATCCCGGCAGCCCGTTCGATTTCGTCATCCATTTCAATGCTCAGGATTTTCATCGTTTGCCGGACTCCTTTACCAAGCATACTTTTGCCCGACCCCATAAATCCAACAAGAAAATATAAGCCGGTTGCTGATGATATTTTAGAGATCTGATTTTCCATATTCACAATCCAGGGTCAAGTGAAATTGTAAATGTAGTAAATTCAATATACCAATACTTTGTCATTCAAAATAAATGTATGGATATTTACATCAAACTGCTGTATATGATGAGGTTTTCCTTGGTTTTGTTGACATTTCTCGCGTTCTACGCTTGTAGTAATTCATCCTCAGGAACGGATTCGGGAGAATCCATATCCGATATTATAAATATTCCTTTGGGGGCAGATCAGGTCATTGATACTTCAGTGGCTGCTCATCTGGAATTTGAAACCACATTAGTGGACTGGGATACGATACGAAATGGCCAGAAATTCACGCATATTTTTAAGTTTACCAACACAGGAAAACGTCCGGCAATCATTTCGGATGTAAAAACTTCCTGCGGTTGTACAGCGACTACTTTTACAAAAGATCCGGTAAAACCAGGCGAAACCGGACAGATTGAAGTGACTTTCAATTCTTCAGGTCGTGTAGGATATCAAAAAAAATCAATAAATGTGATCGGGAACACATACCCTCCGAGAACCTTATTATATTTGCAGGGTTTCGTAAGCAATTAAAAATAAAAATATGATAATTCTTCAAGCTGAATCCAATCCATTTATTTCCATGTTGCCTTTGATTGGAATGGTGGTGGTATTTTATTTCCTATTTATGCGCCCCCAGCAGAAAAAAGCCAAAGAGCAGCGGGAATTCAATCAATCTCTGGATAAAGGTAGTATTGTGGCCACTGGTTCAGGGATCATTGGACGGATCAGCAAAATAGAAGGTGAAGTCGTCACTCTGCAACTGACCGATAAGACATTCATTAAAGTGTTGCGAAGTTCCATCTCCAAAGAAATGACAGCAATACTGGAAAAATCAGAACACGGCCTGAAATTATAGTGCTCCGCCTTTTTCCCGGAAAATCATTTGCCGGATGACTTCCCACAGAACAATTCCACCGCATACCGCCACATTCAGTGAATGCTTGGTGCCAAATTGGGGCACCTCCCACACTTCATCAAGAAGTGGAAGTATAGAGGATGTTATACCATTAACCTCATTACCAAAGATGAGAGCCAATCTCCGATCTGGAATCCGAGCCTCCGTCAGGGAAATCGATTTGGTGGTTTGCTCCACACCCACGCAATGAAACCCTTTAGATTTTAGTTCGCTCATAGCCAGGTGGATATCAGGAATATGTGACCAGGACACCGCTTTGGTGGCCCCAATAGCCGTTTTGAATATTTCAGGATGGGGAGGTGCCGGGGTATACCCACACAGCACTATTTTTTCCAGGGCAAATCCATCGGCTGTACGAAAAAAACTCCCGACATTGTGTCCGGATCGAATATTATCAAGGACTACGGTAACAGGAAATTTTTTTAGCTCCTGGAATTCCTGAAGGCTTGGTCGATTGAGTTCATCCAACTTCAGTTTTCTCATTATACGCTTCGTTTTCCTGGTCGATCTGGTTATTGTTTCGATTTTTATGTTCCAGTGCTGCCTGGATAAATGAGCTGAATAAAGGATGTGGTTTCTCCACCCTACTCTTCAATTCGGGATGGAATTGAACCCCGATAAACCAGGGATGATCCCTTAGTTCCATAATTTCGATTAAATTTTTTTCCTTATTGATTCCAGAGGCTACGAAACCACGCTGGGTAAAGGACTCCAGATATTGATTATTGAATTCAAATCTATGCCTATGCCTTTCAAAAATCACAGATTGGCCGTAGGATTCGTATGCCTTGGATTCTGGATCAAGATCACATTGCCAGGCGCCCAGTCGCATAGTTCCACCCATATTCTCTACCTTGAGTTGATCGGGCATAAGATGGATAACGGGATGTGGGGTATCAGGATCAAATTCTTCTGAACTTGCATTTTCCAAACCCAGTACATTGCGTGCGAATTCCACTACAGCACACTGCATTCCAAGACATATCCCAAAAAATGGTATGTTATGTGTCCGGGCGTATTTAATTGCATTGAGTTTGCCTCGTATACCTCTTTTGCCAAACCCGGGCGCCACAAGAATACCATCAAGATGATCCAGATGTTTCTCAATCATTCCATCTTCAAGGTCTTCAGAATGCAAACTAACTACATTCACCTGGGTTTCATTTTGCGCTCCTGCATGTACAAAAGATTCATAAATCGATTTGTATGCATCCTGTAGTTCAATATATTTCCCGATCAATCCGATTCGCACTTCGTGTAAAGGGTTTTTAAGTTTGCCGAGAAAATTTTTCCATGCGGTCAGATCAGGTTCATTCTCGACTGGTAATCCCAATTTTTCCATGACCCGGATATCGAGTTTTTCTTTCAGCATCATCAGAGGTACATCGTATATCGACCTGGCATCGATAGATTCAATCACACTGTTTTTATTGACATTACAGAACAATGCCAGTTTTTCCCGGATCTCGTCGGACAATGTGTGTTCGGTTCGACAGACTAGAATATCAGGTTGAATACCATATGTAAGCAATTCTTTGACGGAATGCTGCGTTGGCTTCGTTTTTAGCTCACCAGCAGCTTTAAGGTATGGGATCAGGGTGAGATGGATCACGATACCATTCTGTTTTCCGAGTTCATTGCGCAGTTGTCGTACTGCTTCTATGTAAGGCAGGGATTCTATGTCACCTACGGTGCCTCCAATTTCTGATATAATGACATCGTAATTATCCTCTTCGAAGTCTCGGATATAGGATTTGATCTCATCCGTTATATGGGGGATGACCTGGACGGTCTTACCGAGGTATTCACCTGCTCTCTCCTTGTTGATTACATTGGAATAAATGCGTCCTGTGGTCACATTGTTAGCCTGCGAAGTGGGTAGATTCAGGAATCGTTCATAATGACCAAGATCAAGATCAGTTTCTGCACCATCATCGGTGACGTAACATTCTCCATGTTCATAGGGATTGAGTGTGCCCGGATCTACGTTGATATAAGGATCCAGTTTTTGAATTGTTACCTTATATCCCCTGGCCTGCAACAATTTGGCAAGCGAAGCAGATATAATCCCTTTCCCCAGGGAAGAGGTAACTCCACCCGTAACAAAAATGTACTTGGTCATAAGTTTGGATTTGATATTATTACGGGATACAAAGATAACACAAAAAAGGGTGGCAATCTCTGGATTACCACCCTTTTAAAAATTAATTGATTTGACGAAGGCTATTTGTTTTCGTCTACCTCTTCAAATTCCACATCAGTTACATCATCCGAGCCCTGGCTGGAACCACCTTCGGTCTGCCCGGTTTGATCGGAAGTTCCGGTTTGAGCACCATTGCTTTGGGTGGCCTGATATATATCCTGACTGGCTGCAGTCCAGGCAGCAGTTAGTTTTTCACTTGCCGCATCGATATCGTTCAGGTTCTCTGATTTATGGGCAGCTTTCAGCTCTTCAAGCGCCTTTTCGATATCTGCTTTTTTGTTAGCAGGTATTTTATCCCCGTATTCTTTCAATTGCTTTTCGGTGCTAAAGATGGTAGCATCTGCTGCATTGAGTTTATCTACTTTCTCTTTGAGCTTTCTATCCTCTTCAGCATTTGCCGCTGCCTCCTGTTTCATACGTTCGATTTCAGCTTCGGACAGTCCGGTAGATGCCTCGATTCGGATTTTCTGCTCTTTGCCTGTACCCAAATCCTTGGCGTGAACATTTAATATACCGTTCGCATCCATATCAAAGGTGACTTCGATTTGAGGAGTACCTCGTGGAGCAGGTGGAATACCATCGAGGATAAACCGTCCGACAGTTCTGTTATCTTTGGCCATAGGTCGTTCCCCCTGCAAAATGTGAATTTCTACAGAGGGTTGGTTATCTGCTGCAGTGGAGTACACTTTGGTCTTTTTCGTAGGAATTGTCGAGTTGGCCTCTATCACTACGTCGTAAACCCCACCCATGGTTTCTATCCCCATAGAAAGCGGTGTTACATCCAACAATAAAACATCCTGTACATCACCACTTAACACACCACCCTGAATGGCTGCTCCAATGGCTACCACTTCATCTGGGTTTACACTTTTGTTGAGTTCTCTTCCAAAAAATTCTTTGACAACTTCCTGGACCTTGGGAATCCGCGTAGATCCACCTACAAGAATAACCTCATCAATATCGCTGCTCCTCAGTCCGGCGTCTTTCAGCGCTTTGCGGCATGGTTCAATAGTTCTTTGGATAAGGTCATCGGCAAGTTGTTCAAATTTTGCCCGTGATATTTTCATTACAAGGTGCTTGGGCACACCATCTTTGGCAGTTATATAAGGAAGGTTTACCTCCGTCTCAGTGGAAGCAGACAATTCGATTTTAGCTTTTTCCGCAGCATCTTTCAATCTTTGCAGAGCCATAGGATCCTTCCTCAAATCCATATTTTCCTGTTCTAAAAAGTGCTCTGCTAAATGGTCGATCAGAACCCGGTCAAAATCATCACCTCCCAACATTGTGTCTCCGTTGGTGGATTTTACTTCAAATACACCATCTCCCAATTCAAGGATTGAAATATCAAAAGTTCCACCACCCAGGTCAAACACAGCAATGGTTTGATCCTTGTGACTTTTATCCAGACCATAGGCCAGGGCAGCTGCCGTTGGTTCGTTGATGATTCGCTTGATCTCCAACCCGGCAATTTCTCCTGCTTCTTTGGTAGCTTGTCTTTGAGAATCATTAAAATAGGCAGGTACCGTTACTACAGCCTGGGTAACTTCCTGGCCAAGAAAATCTGACGCCACTTTCTTCATTTTCTGTAGAACCATTGCAGAAATTTCCTGAGGGGTATAATGACGATCATCAATTTTTACTCGAACAGTATCATTGTCGCCTTTGACGAGTTCATACGACATCTTGTCGATCTCATCCAGGTGAGCGTCATATCTCGCCCCCATAAATCTTTTAATCGAGTTGATGGTTTTCTGAGGATTGGTTATCGCCTGACGCTTGGCTGGATCACCTACTTTTCGCTCACCATTATCAAGAAATGCCACCACAGAAGGTGTAGTTCTTTTGCCTTCGTCATTTGGAATAACCACCGGCTCATTTCCCTCCATCACAGCAACTACGGAGTTCGTAGTTCCCAAGTCAATTCCGATAATTTTTCCCATATCAATTTAAATTTTAGTTTATGTGTTACATTTCAATCCTTTCTATGCAAGATAAATGCCATCGGAAAATCAGGGAACAGATTGGCATAAAATCCCAGAATATATCGGGGGATATGTCAGAATTCTGTGACTTAACTGACAAAAAGTCTGAATTAACTTGCAGAATTATTGGCTGAAGTGGTCATTTCAGGGTAAAAAAAATGAAATGTTTGTTCGGGATATGAAACGTTCCAAGCCAATTCTTCGGAATAAAAGATAGCTCCTGCCAGAAGTGATACAGGGAAAACTTCGGAATGGATAGCATTCTTTTATATGACCAATTGTCCAGCTTGACGATAAAAAGGGGGTTTTTATATAAATTTGATTATACGTATATTCATGAACTAAGAACTATGCTATCTTTGAATACCAAACTCTTGATATGAATCTTAACCTTAAGGAAATTTTTGATGACAAAAATCAACTGGATAAAAAGTCACTTGATTTTTTGCTCAAAGCAATAGAAAAAAACAACCAGGATGGGTTTGATTATCTTGAATTCAAACAAGCCCTGATCAGACTGGAAAATCTGGAAATTGATGAGGGTACCGCGATTAAAACTGCTTTTGCAACAGCAACCACTGTAGGCCTGACTCAGGAAAAATTAATTAAAAGTGCCCAGTTTTACCTGGATATTCTGAAAGAGGAATTCAAACAATTCAATACCGCCCTTGAGAAGCAAATGGAATCGAGGGTACATTCCAAAGAAAAGCAAAAAGCTTCCCTAAACTCAAAAAAAGAAGCGGTCCAAAAGAAGATTAATGCACTGAAAGAGGAACTAAAAGAATTGGAAAAGAAGTTGAATACCATTGATGCTGAAGCAGATGCAGCACGACAAAAAATCGAAGAAACCAGCGAACGGTTTGGCAAGACGTTGCTGACAATTACCCAGCGAATTGAATCTGATATGGAACAATTTCGCTCAGTATTGTCTTAGTTGTGCAAGTTTCATCTACCATTTTTACATTAGAAAAAATACAATATGTCTGAATTAGAATCCTTTAAATCGTCAAAACCAAAATCTTTCTGGAAACGGCCTGAGGGTGTAACAGGTATGCTTTTTCTCGGTGGGATCATCCTTGGTGGTGGTTATCTTATCGCAGCCAATATCACAGCGATCATCGCGCTGATGTCCAATGTCCTCTACCTTTCTTTAATACTAATAGCCCTTGCACTAGTATTGTACATGGTTTTGGATCCCAGAATGCGCAATCTCGTGTGGTATATGTACAAAAGTGTGATGCGATGGGTCACCGGATTATTTGTTCAGATTGATCCTATTGGTATTTTAAAAAGTTATGTGGAGGATTTGGAAAATAACCTGAAAAAACTCAGTAAACAGATCGGGAATCTTCGTGGGCAAATGAGAAAACTCAAAACCCTCATGGCGGAGAATAATTCCGAAATTGAGAATAGTATGCTGATGGCGAAGAAAGCCAGAGAAATGAACAATGAAAACCAAATGCTCCTTTCTTCCCGAAAAGCTGCACGACTCAAAGAAAGCAATGAAAAATACTACGCCTTACATTCCAAAATGTCGGTTTTGTATCGTGTATTATCTAAGATGTACAGCAATTCTGAAGTCCTCCTGGAAGACACCAAGGATCAGGTCAAATTGAAAGAACAGGAACGGAAAGCCATCCGTACCAGTTACAGCGCTATGAAAAACGCCATGGATATTATATCCGGCTCAGGTAGCAAAAGAGAAATGTTTGATGCTGCCCTTGAGAATATAGCCGACGATCTGGCCAATAAAGTGGGGGAAATGGAACATTTTATGGAAATGTCCTCCTCGGTCATGGCCAGCGTTGATCTTCAAAACGGGGTGTTCGAAGAACAAGGATTGAAGATGCTTGAAGAATGGGAAAAAAACAGTACTATCATGTTATTGGGTGAAGGAACCCCATCTTTCGATGAGGATTTTCTGGATCTCAACGAAAAACCAGCGGATCGAATCAAAATTTCTGAGGACAGAAAGTCCCCGGGGACCAATGAATCCTATGAGCAACTTTTCGATTGACCTGATAATCCATTGAACACGCCCTTCGACCAGGTATTGCGTCCTCGGTTGTTCAGACGGTCCAAATGGGGTTTGGTATTTCCTCTGATGGCAATTCAGTTTGATGTTAAGGAGTCCTGTTCACCAAGCAGATCTGGTCTCCGTTTCCGGGTAATTTCCATGGCTTTTTGTTCCCGCCATTCGCGAATGTTTGCATCATGCCCTGATAAAAGTACAGCGGGCACTTCCATTCCACGGAATGTAGCTGGTCGAGTATATACCGGTGGTGCCAGTAAATTGTCCTGAAAGGAATCTTCCAATGCACTGGATTCATCATTGAGCACACCGGGCAACAACCGTCCAATGGCATCGGTCAAAATCGCAGCGGCCAATTCACCGCCGCTAAGTACGTAGTCTCCTATGGATATTTCCATCGTCACCAGGTGATCTCGCACGCGCTGATCTACTCCTTTATAATGTCCGCACAACATGATGAGATTCTTTTTTAACGAAAGCAAGTTTACCTTCGACTGTTTCAATGTTTCCCCATCGGGAGTCAGGTAAATGACTTCATCATATTCCCTTTCTGATTGAAGTCTTTCAATGCATGCGAATATTGGTTCCACCTTCATTACCATGCCAGCTCCCCCACCATAGGGGTAGTCATCGATTTGTCTGTATTTTCCAAGACCATAATCACGAAGATCATGGATGTGGATTTCGAGCAGACCTTTCTCCTGAGCTCTCTTCATCATACTGTGATTCAAAGGGGAGTGTAGAAGATCGGGCACTGCTGCAATAATATCAATTCTCATGGCGATGACTCAGCAGGGGCATATTGCAATAGAAATTCAGCAATGGTTTCTATGCCGATGTAGTAATTGAATAAGCCATAATGTTCATTGGGAGAATGGATCGAATCGGAATCCAGCCCAAAACCCATCAATATGGAATCCACTCCAAGGATTTCCTTAAACATAGCCACGATCGGAATGCTTCCCCCTCCCCGCACTGGAATGGGTTCCTTTCCAAATGATTTCAACATAGCCCTGCTCGCAGCACGGTAAGCCTCCGAATCGATGGGAACCACTGCTGGTCGGCCTCCGTGGTGAGGAATGACCTCGGCATGAACCGTGGCTGGAGCGGCAGACGTGAAGTAGTCCACAAATAAACGGGTTATTTTATCTGGATCCTGATTGGGTACCAATCGCATAGAAATTTTTGCTTCTGCCTTGGAAGGAAGGACAGTTTTGGCACCTTCCCCGATATATCCGCCCCATATACCATTCACATCAAGCGTGGGCCGGATTGAAGCCCGTTCCAGCGTTGTATATCCTTTTTCTCCAAATACTTCCTTGATACCCAGTTCTTTCTTGTACTTGTCAAGATCAAAGGGTGCCTGATTCATTGCCCGGCGTTCTTCCTCAGACACCTCCTCCACATCGTCGTAGAATCCGGGTATCGTGATACGACCTTCTTCGTCATGCAGGTCTGCAATCATTTTGGACAAAACGTTTATAGGATTGGCCACAGCCCCGCCATATACACCGCTATGTAAGTCAACCCGGGGACCTGTCACATTGACCTGAACATAGCTCAATCCACGTAAGCCTGTGGTAATCGTGGGTTGATCATTGGAAAGAATAGCTGTATCACAAATCATTATAACATCATTGGCCAGCAGGTCTTTGTATTCCATGCAGAATTTGTCGAGATTGCTGGAACCCACTTCTTCCTCCCCTTCATATATAAATTTCAGATTGCAATTAAGCAAGTCATTTTGTATCAATGCTCCTGAGGCTTTCACCTGCATATACAGTTGACCCTTGTCGTCGCAAGATCCTCTTGCAAATATCGCGCCCTGGGGATGAATATCAGTAGTTCTAATCACCGGATCGAAAGGTTCCGTTTCCCATAATTCCAATGGATCCGGGGGCTGTACATCATAATGCCCATAAAATAGAACGGTTGGTTTATCCTCAGATATGAGATATTCTCCATAAACGATGGGGTGCCCCTCAGTCTCGTATAACCTGGCGTTAGCACCAATCTGTTGGAGCCGATCTCGTAACCATTCTGCCGCGGTTCGAACATCATTTTTGTATTTGGGATCAGCCGAAATGGATGGAATCCGAAGGAATTCTTTGAGCTCTTCCAGATGAGCTTCTTTGTGTTGGTTCAAATATTCACCAAGCTTTGCCATAATCATGTATCTTTATTCGCTAGAACACGCTGGACGTGAAATTGCTTTTTTTTTCAAAATGCCAGCCCGTTGTAAATTTGTAAAGGGCTAAAGTAAGATTTATTTGTATAAAATGAAAAAGATACCCGTACCTCGAAAATGTGATCACTTACTTCCGAAGGTGCTTTGGTACCTTATGCTATTGGTGATTGGTCAGGGTTTCTCGTCTCTTTATGCCAGCTGCGTATTTCCAGTGAATATCACATCCCTGGACCAAACCACACCAGGGCGTTATTTTCCTTATACTCTGGATACCATCCCCTGGTTCAAAAAAAAGAAGCCAGTTTCCGAACCAAAATTTACTGAGTCACATGCTTCAAGTGTGCTTCCCCCATCTGACAATTTGTGGTATGAATACCCTTGTAACGTTTATTTTGAGGGCATAGATCCAGTAACAGGTGATCGGAAAAAAGAATTGTCTTTTGAACCTTTGATTTCCTATACGCCGACACATATCAAGCCCTATATACCCGGACAGGATATTCTCGCCGCACACAGTAAATTTGTACGATTCAGCGGTGGGTATACCTTCCTGGGCATCAGATTTGTATGGAATGCCAGAGATCCTGAGCAGAATTATGGTGGACTTAAATCCAATGGGGCCATTCAGTTTGTCCTGACCGATAATAAGAAAGTTACTTTGTTCCACCAGGAAGAATACACCTGGATCTACAACAAAGAGGAAGGCCATTATGAAATTAATGCCCTGTATATGTTACATCCTAAGCAGATAAAATTATTTCAGAGACACGCATTGATCAAAATGACGGTCTATTGGGAAAAAGGGTTTGAGGAATATCCCGTGTATCCTATCCTCTTATTCCAGGATCAATTGCGTTGTTTGGACTAATGAAGTCCCCTGGTGGTCAATGATTTCCCTCTAACGAAAACTTGTGCCGTAGTGTCAGAAAAACGGTACAAGCCATACTTACATTCAATGATTCAGAACGGGAGTGCGTGGCAGCTGGAATCGTCAATCGTAACGGGTTCTGTGGATCGAAAGAAGAAGATACACCCTGGCCTTCGTTTCCCAATACCAGGACTCCTCCGATTGTCCAATTATGCTGGTAAGCATTTTTACCATGCATATCTGCCAATATCAAAGGATGAGGCCAGTGAATGAAATCGGCAGGATGCGCTTGAAACAACTGGAGATAGGAATGGCTTCCCATACCTGCCTGTACGGTTTTGGGGCCAAACGGATCTACCGTTCCTGCACCGATAAACACCTGCTTTATTCCAAACCATTCTGCACTGCGCAATATGGTGCCAAGGTTCCCGGGATCCTGGATTCCATCCAGGTAAAGAGAAAATAGTTCGGTATTCCATCCATTTGAAAAGTATTGGTGGGGTATTTTACATACCGCCAGGATACCCTGGGGTTGGACCATATTACTTAGCATCCTGAAGGTCTCGGTATCGACGGTATAGACATTCACATTGGGTATTGCGAAGGGGATTTCATATGATTTGTCCACCACCAGATATGCTACCATTTCGGCTTTGTGGCGCAAAATATCTGTAACCAGCTTTTCGCCTTCCACCATGTAATTTTTGAATTTATACCGATATTTCTTTTGTTTTAAGGTGCGAATAAACTTTATTTGGTTTCTGGACAATATAGGGAACATCGTGGTGTTAATTTTAATGGTTGAAACTATTTTATGAAGAGTACTGCGGGTGCATATAGCTTAATCTTAGTATTGGGATCCCTTTTCTTGTTCTCTTCATGTAATGTTACTAAATTTTTGGCGGAGGATGAATACTTGTTGTCTGACTATGTCATCAATATAGATGGTCCGATTGGTCCACGCCAGAAAAAAATCCTCGAGAATGAGATTTACTATCTCGATACCCTACAGACCATCGAAAACCGGAACTGGCGGATATGGCTTCATTACAAGTTCCAGGATGCAGATACAGGATCTGTAAAACACTTTTTATACCAGCAAGCTGCTGCACGACCCAGTATATACCGGGAAGGATTTGGTGCTCAGGCATCGGATATCATTACCAGGTACATCATGGATAAGGGGTATTATGATGCTGAAGTCTTCTTCTCTGACCGCCTCAGGAACAAAAAAGCGACCATCGAATATCACATAGACACCGGCCCATTATACACTATTGCCAGCAAAGAAGTGAATTATCCCAATGATGTCATCCGACGATTGATTCAGAGTTACGAAAATGAATCTTTTCTCAAACCGGATAACGTGCTGTCCCTGGAAAGTTACAACAAGGAGAAAAATCGGATTGCCAATATTATGCAAAACAATGGTTATCCTTATTTTACTTCTCTGAACATATCAAAAAGACCTCAGGCAATCAAGCTAAGCGATCAGGTTGATATTTATTTCGAAATCCTCAGTGATGCTGACAGTATTGGGCTGCGTCGATATCATTTTGGGGATATCGTGGTGGATCATAATTACAATCCATTTTCATTTGAACCTGTGTGGGATACTGCAACCATTGATGCCATCCAACATCTGAATTTTGATAAAACGAAATCTTTGAACCGTGTGGTAATGAATGCGGCTATTCCTTTTCGAAAAGGGGACCTTTTTAGTGCGGAAGCGCTTGAAATTGCCAGGCAAAATATCGTACGTTATAATATTTACTCGTCTGTCATTGTTCAGAGGATACCTTCCCCTGAAGACCCCAATGTGCTCAATATATATTTCATTCTACAGCCTTCAAGAAAGTACGAACTCAAACTGGATTTTGACCTCAACACCACAGAATATAGCTCTCGGTCCTCATTACTTGGTATTTCAATGGGACCGGAACTATCCAACCGAAACACCTTCGGCGGTGGAGAAACATTTACCACAGGTTTTCAACTGCAGTCAGAATTCAATCCATTCCTTAAATCCGACACGACGGGAAATGCGGCAGTGCAGACCTTTATCGTGGGATTTAGGAACAACCTTATTTTACCGCGCATGGTAGACTATTTCAGTCTGTATAAATTGTTATCTCCGATCGCACCCGATCTGTATACCACGATAAGTCAAAATGGAATAAGTACTATTGATCTGAATTATGAGTATGTATATACAGATCAGTTATACAAGTACCATTCATTCTTGTTTCAGGCTGGGAACAACATAAACTGGGCAGCAGGTCGCAACAATCTGCGAATCAATAACATATCGATGAGTTTATTCCTGCCCGATTTGTTCCCGAGTTTTATCGAAGAAATTCGAGGCCGTGAATTTGTACGGAAATCCCTGGATCCTCAGATCTTCACAAGCCTTTTTTTCCACAATGCCCAATTTACGCATGTTGGCCGGAAAGATTATGCCCAGCGACAATTTTCATTCTATGGTTCTCTCGAAGTATCGGGTTTGGAGATGCTGGCCGCCAATGCTATTGCCAATGGCTTTAGGGATACTTTCCAATTAGTTAATCGGTTCGATTTTGCTAAGTATTTCAAAATCGATCTGGATGGCCGATTTTCTAAAGACTTATCGTCCAACACTTCTGTGGCGACAAGGCTCAACATAGGAGTTGCTACCCCACTGACTGGTTCTGTGTCCGTTCCATTTGTAAAGCAATTTTTCCTGGGCGGACCATCCAGTATGCGTGCCTGGCGTATTCGGGAACTGGGTCCCGGATCCTATCAGGATTCAATATCATTGCGCGGTAGCAGCCAACCGTATGCCAACGTGGGAGATCTCAAAATAGAGATGAATGCTGAATATCGTTTCCCCTTATTCTGGCGACTCAACAGCGCTCTCTTCCTGGATGTAGGCAACATCTGGATTATGGGACACGCTGACAATCCCGAAACCAGACTTTCTCCCCGCTTCTGGGAGCAATTTGCTGTGGGTACAGGTACCGGGATCCGCATGGATCTTACCTTTTTCATTTTGCGATTGGACTGGGGAGTCAAACTCAAACTGCCCTATCGGCGTGAAAATGGTTCCTACTGGGCCTATTCCCGATTTGGGCAATACCTTAGACATTCCAACCTGAATTTAGCTATCAGTATGCCATTTTAACGAAGGTCGCTGATCAGAACTTAACCTTTATTTCAAGCCCCTTTTTCCGGAAAACGCCAAAATTCTGAAAACTATCGGATTATTCCGGCCAATGCGTTTCCAATCCCTGACTTCTGATCCACGTTTGAAAATCATCCAATCTCGCATCTGTTCTTACCCCCCGAGGCGGTAATCGGTGCTTGAGTGCATAAACCGCAAGCATACCTACCGCCTCACCAATGCTCCATTCTACGGGATGGAGACGGTAACACCCATTAGTTATATGGGTGGTGCCAATGTTTTTATTGGCTGGAAGTAGATTGTTCATTCGGACTGGTAAAAGTGCACCCAGAGGAATCTGAAATGGTAAAGAATGAAAATCTATATAATTATCTCCCCTGTTGCTGGGATGCAGATCGATATGATAATACCCGGTTCCTACGCTGTCATAAAATGATGCGGACCGGGAACCCTGCTCCGGCCCAGCAACCATCTGACGTTGTTCTCTTCCCACGTGCTCCTCCAGAACCGTAAATTCGGCTCTGATCCTCCGGGATTCCCGAACATAGGGATAAAGCGCCATACCATCATCCGTTCCCATGACATCTCCCCGAAGACGCAATCCCTTCCAACCCTGGCCACCATCCGGACGAGGTGCTTCGGTCTGTAACCAATATAAAAGAGATAAATTGAGTTGGCGGGCTCCTTCCAGTGTTTCACGATATATCTCCTCTGATACGTCGATCAGATTCCCCATAAAATAATCATTCTGAGGCCAATTCACCAAAGTGATATCGCCGGGGTAAGTTCCAGGTACAAAATTGTCTTTGTTGATCATACGACGGTACCACCACAGATTTAGTACACCCTCCAATTGCGCTACTTCAGGATTGAATCCCAAGGCTTTAGGTTCTAAAGTTCGGGGATTGGAATAAGCCAGATCCAAAAGTTTACCTGACCACGGTGGATCCATGTCTGGTACGTAATTGGACCAAAAATCATAATCATCGGGGCGAGTGATAACATGATCCGCGCCCGGCTGATAATCCAGAGCAAAGCAAAGTGTAAATGCCTGGTGATTCTGGGGATCAGCTTTTTCTGGTGCATGCAATTCTCCACTCTCATCTATTGATTCTGTTCCCGTGACATACTCGGTTCCGGTCATGGGAAGCAAATCCCCCAATTCTGTAGCATCGACAAAAATCGGAGCATGAAGGATCACATCAGTACCTTCCAGTTGATGACGAACTTTTACCGCTCTGACATTGTCTCCTTCAACCTCAGCCTCGATGGCCTTATGGTGAGTAAGAATTTGAAGAATCCCCTGACTGATATAAGGGTTCATCATTTCCAACAACACCGCTACAGAGACTCTGGGTTCGTGACAGATTCTGGATACACCTCCACTCCCGGGATTAAGAAATTCCACCTCTCGAGCTGCAGCGGTCATTGGATAGTTTCTCCTATAATAATCCCGGACTCGATTCCTGTATTCCCGATAGGATGCAGGTGCACCGTGGGTTTCAATCCAGGTATGTTCATCAGGCGGAACACCTTGTTGTGCTATTTGCCCGCCAATCCACTGAGTTTCTTCGGTCAAAACAACCCTCAATCCGTTGCGACAAGCTGCTATTGCAGCTGCACACCCTCCCAAACCACCACCCACGATAACCACATCTGCATCCAATTCCCGGAGGTTTGAAGGAATTATTTTGTAACCGGATCTTGTTTTTAATCTGCCAGCCCTATCCATCAATAAAGGAGCTGAACCAATGAAGGTCCCACCACCTATGCCCATTAATTTTGCAAAATCTCTACGTCGCATCATGAACACTATTTAACACCTGCTCAAATGTAGGAAACTAACTTCAATATAGGTCTGTTTGGAGGTACCATATCTAAAAAGACGTATGGGATATTCTGGTTTATCTTAAAAAACCATAAGACCACATGGAGACAATATTAGGAAGATCCCTACCCTGTAGGTAATCCCATATTCCGACAGGTATTAGAAATGCCGCCAGTTTATTTCGTATATTACCAACAGGTTAACCTTTTATTGCAGGAAATTTACAGAGAATACAATAGATCATGAGGACCTCAGATAAAAATGCCTTAATAACCGGGGCGTCTCGCGGAATTGGGCGTCAGTTGGCTGTCAGTCTGGCAGAATTAGGGTACAATCCAATTCTGGTAGGACGGAATTCGGATGATCTACGTTTGGTCGCGGATGATATCCACTCCAGTACGGGTAGGCAAACATCGATATATGTCGTTGACATCACCGATGAGTCAAAAATTCGAAGGATGGTCAATGACCTGGAAGAGAAATTATTGAACATCCATATCCTTGTCAACAATGCGGGAATCCACCGAAAAGGTACTTTAGAGCTCCAGGAGAACGAATTTCTGGAGTTGCTGGAGGTGAATCTGAAAGCGCATTTCCTGATGACCCGGGCCATTGTTCCTTTGATGCTGAGAAATGGTAACGGATACATATTCAATATTGCTTCCCGATCTGCAAAAGTGGGTTTTGCAGACACTGGAGGATATTGTGCATCAAAATGGGGACTTCTGGGATTGAGCGAATCGCTCTACCACAAATTGACGCCACAGGGAATAAAAGTAACCGCTTTGTGCCCTGCCTGGGTGGACACAGACATGGCCCGTAGAGCTGATAGTCCTCTGCATCCCGACGAAATGATTGAACCTGCAGACCTTTCGAAAACCATAGAGTGGTTGTTGTCCTTATCTTCCGGTGCGTGTGTCAAAGAGATTGTCATTACAAATCCTAAAAGTTTATAAGCAAATCCCGGATTTCCTGTACAATAATATACAAGCTGATGAGAACCTTTACCCGCAGAAATTTTCTCAGGCCTCTGGCGGGCATACCGCTCCTGGGAACATTTTATCCGTTCAATAAAGATGTCCGGCAAAATTCTGAATCATCGATCAAATACAAATTGAGGCTCAGTCTCAACGCCTATTCATTTCATCGTCCTCTGACAGATAAGAAAATTGATTTATTTGATGTTTTGGATTTTTGTGTGAAATACCAATTTGATGCCATTGATCCGACGGGCTATTACTTTCCCGGATATCCCTCTGCACCTGACTCAAGCTATATACGTGAATTTAAAAGGAAAGCATTTCTTGAGGGTATCGAAATCAGCGGTACCGGGATACGGAATGATTTTGCCAACCCTGATGTTGGAAGCCGTGAAAATGATATTTTGTTGATTGAAACCTGGCTTGGTGTTGCTGCCCAACTTGGTGCTCCGGTTCTTCGGATTTTTCCGGGCCATCATCCCCATGATGGATATTCCCGGGAGGAGGTTATGGGATGGATGGTGAAGGATATTATGAAGTGTGGTACATTAGCTGAGCAGCATGGAGTACTACTTGCTGTACAAAACCACAATGGGTTTCTCAAAACCGCTGATGATGTTAACCAACTCATGAGTAGAATACCATCGCCCTGGGTAGGTCAAAATCTGGATATTGGCAGTTACCGTCAACATGTTCCCTATGATGAAATTCAGAAAAATATCCATCATGCTATTACCTGGCAGATTAAAGAAAATGTCTGGATCGAAGGCGACGAAATACCCACCGATTTCAATCGATTGTTCCGTTTAATTAAAAGTGCAGGGTATCGGGGTTATCTCCCACTTGAAACCCTGGGATCGGGAGATCCTTTTGAAAAAGTACCCAAATTATTAGAGCAGGTAAAGTCAGCCTGGGAACAATAAGGATTTCAATGCATATTGTATCCGCACAGGCATATTCCACTTTGGAACTGAAAAAATAAGATTTTCACCTTATTTCCGGATGTTCCCACCCCTGCCTGTAGGGTCTTCTCAGCATTCTGGTTGCTTCCTCATCATCGCGTACGATCTGTGAAGCAGGGTCATATACCAATGATCTGCCCAGACCCATTGATATATTGGCCAGGATGCAACTGGCAGAGGAAATATGTCCCTCACGAATATCAGCTATCGGTGGCTTTTTTGATTCGATGGCTGCTAAAAAATCTAACATATGGCGTCGCATAGCCGGTGCAGTATGCAGTTCGATATCTTTCTCGCTGAGATCCTCCGGAAATTGGTCCCGCTCATATTCCACATCAGCTTGAAGCGCTTCCCCATCGCCATAAGGTGTAAAATCATATTTCCACACGCTACCTGCGAGAACTCCCTTTTCTCCGTATATTTTAAATGCCCAGGGGTATTCAGGATCTGCTGGATTACCCCAACTTCGGTGGTTCCATACACATTTCAATTCCGGATATTCAAAAATCGCAGTCTGGGTATCTGGCGTATTGGACTTTCCATCCTTTTGAACCAATATACCGCCAGTGGAATAAATTCGGGACGGCCAGTCCAGATCAAGCATCCACCGTACGGTGTCAAACATATGTACACACATATCGCCTATAATCCCGTTGCAATATTCCATAAAAGTACGCCACCAACCGCGATGCGGTATCCTGTCAAAAGGACGAAGCGGAGCCGGGCCAGTCCATAATTCGTAGTTAAAATAATCGGGAACCGGGATGATATCGGGGTTGCCATTAGCACGCATATGGTAGTAACAACACATTTCCACATGGGCGATGCGTCCCAACAAACCCTGGTCGATGACTTTTTCTTTGGCCTCGATCAGGTGAGGCGTGCTTCTCCTTTGAGTACCCACCTGGACCGTTTTATTGTATTTACGCGCTACGGCCAGCATGGCCTCACTTTCAAGTACTCCGGCACTGGTCGGTTTTTGAACAAAAACGTGGGCACCCGCCTGAATGGCATCGATCGTATTCAAGGCGTGCCAGTGATCTGGGGTGCCAATGATGACGATATCAAATTCATGGTTGGCCAGCATTTGTCGGTAATCGGTATAGGTTCTGGGGGAGGCAATATCCCCAATGCGTTCTTTCACCAATTTGACCGCTTCCTTTATATGATTTTGATCCACATCACATAAACCAACAACCTCGATTTGGGCAACCTGCATCAATCGGGCCAAATCACTTTTACCATACCAACCACAGCCGATCAATCCCACACGCCACCGTTTTTCCCGATAGAACAAATCAAGGCCAAATTCTCCCAGGGTAGTAAACGCAAGTAGTGCAGAGCTGCTTTTTAAAAATCGTCGTCGATTGTAGCGGAATTCCATGAAATGTGAGTTGACTTAAGGTTTTGCCTTTCTTTCCTTCATCAACCAATATAATCCTTTCACTCCGATTCTTATATCATCAAGACGAAGTAAAACCAAAATTTTCTCAATATAGGCGATTATACCCCACCCGACGGCCAGGTAATACAACCAGGGATAAAAATCAAAGGCAAAGAGAATAAATAAAAATATCCCTTGCAAATATCCTGCAATCACCGCACCATACAAATGGAGGCCCGGAATTTTTCCAAAACGGTAAAACCCAACCACATAGCTCAGGGTAAAAATTCCCAGAAACAAATACAGTATCCATATATGAGGGGCCAGGTCTGTCCACCGAAATACGAACAAACCCCAAATAGCCATGATGAATGTAAAAACATCAGCCAAATTGTCCAATGCAGCACCGAAATTCGATTGTAATTTGAAAATCCGGGCAATATTGCCATCCAAAATATCAGTTACCAGACTTATACAAATAAGGATGACAAACCAGGATTCCTGCCGGGTTATGATCATATAAAGAATGACAGGGAAAACCAACAATCGATACAGACTCAGGATATTTGGTACGTTGAGTATATTTTCTCCCTTGACAAAGATCTTTTTCATCAACCCACATTTCTGTTGCTTAACCTGGAATGCAATTTCTCACGGATCTGGGTCCGCTCGGAGCCAAGATAAAAAGAGAGCATAGCCCTCAGGCTCTCATCAGACACCTCCCTTGCGCCGAAAGGGAGAACCATATCCCGGTTTTGGGTATCAAACTGGATGTTGGTATCGATATAATTACCAGTAAATTCCATTCCTGCCAGTACCATCTGTTCCAGTTTATTCATATTTGTTTCCGAAATCTCCTGCATAGGAATAAGATCAATGGGTAAAATATCACTGATGTAGCTTATGATTTTTTGATTTTGTACTGCCTTATTGGCGACAAAATTGAGTATAGTCGGAATATGATCTTTTTCGATCAAAGCCATAAGATCACGAACTGTGGTGTCTATGGAGATAAGGTTTTGAGTGGCCAGGGGGTCCACCAAAATACGTATGGTCTGATTTGGGTATTCGTTAGCCAGAGAATGAATTCGTCGGGCGAAATCAAAAATACCATAATCCGTAATTGTAACGCCCGTCTGGCTATTACCGACCACCTGGGAAAGTCGTATAACATGACCACTGATTCCATGGTCGCTGATAAATTTTTCCAGTAATATTTCCGCATATCTTTTGGACTGTTCATAGTAATTGCGGAAGGATGAAATATCAGCTTCGGGATAAAATATTTCCTTGAATACACCAGAAAACAGACCACATGAATAAGCAGTGCTTATAAAAAAGAATCGATCCTGATGCCTGGCGAATTTCCTAAATACCTCAAGAGAATTCCCTAAACCCTTCACATTGGTTTGGAAAATTTCTTCCCTGGATTGATAATCAAACTTCAGGCTGGCGGCAAAATGATAAAAGTCGACATCCTCGTTGAAAATTTGCTTCAGGGTGGAATCATCCAATCCAAAATCTTCCTCGAGCAAAGCATAATCCAAAACCTGGAGCCGTCCATGATGCGTCGGGTAGCCCAGCGTCGTATCTATCAATGCCTGATCCATACGTTCCTGTGCGGAATACTCTGAATTGCTCCTGACCAATGCCACTACTTCATAATTGTTTTGTAATAATTCATGAACAAAATGAGATGCTACAAAACTATTAGCACCTACAATGATGACTCTTTTCATAGGAGGCGTGTTTGACATTATGGAACAATAAATTTATATTAATTATTACAAAATCCAGATAATTTCCCGATCTGTTCTAAGAAATTCACTGGTTTCAAACGAAGAAAATGATATAATTCATTGCGGTGAATAATATTTTGTTGTATTTATCCGCATGAAATCAAGTAAAGTTAAAGGAGCATCAATAAGCCTATCTGGACGCTGAGCGGAATAGATAAATTGTCTGAACCCCGCCAGCTAAATAATTCACCCAGAGTGCCAAGAAAACCAACAAGTGGTGAAATCAATACCACCTGATTTAAATTGAGACCGGACAAATGAAGAATAAGGCCACAAATTATCGTACTTGATACATAGAAAGCCAGGGAACCAAACAATGTTTTATTTCCATTTCTACCAGGGAGAGAAAGCGTCACATTATTTTCCCTGAAATACATTCCCACGATCGCAGCCAGAGGGTCACACAATGCCAGAACAATGATGGGAATCAGGTATATGACCGGATTTCCTGAAAAGGAGTAAATAAGAAAGCTCAGGTAAATTCCCGCTGGGAGTAGGAAGCTACCATAGGATGGCCTGGAAACATCATGAATGGAATCGAGCTGTTTGATACGCCTGCTGCCCCACAATACTATGCCAAATAGAAGCGCAAGCCCCAAAATGTACCAGTGATTATCAAATATAAATGGAAAAGGAGCAGTAGCCAGGGTAGCCAGTACGTGGGCTGTTTTACGACTGTATTCCCCCTTGTATTTCCATTTCCTATAGCTCAATTCATTGAGGATCAACAAAATACTTATGCCGATAAGGTAATAAATTGAAATCCGCAGGACTTGATCCATAGTTTAAAGGTTATGTTTTTTGCATTAGCTACTCAGATACATATAAAAACCCGTCCAGGCACCAGCGGCTATGAGGCTATCAAACCGATCCAGAAATCCTCCATGCCCCGGTATCAACTGATTGAAATCCTTTACTCCATATTTCCTTTTGTATATAGAGGATATGACATCCCCCAAAAACGCTGAAAAAATTGTCATTCCCAAAAAAAAGATCCGACTTGAAATTGTCAGGTCCTGGTACAATGATTTCATTAAAAATCCACTTGCCAGGGCAATAACTGCGCCCCCAAGAATGCCCCCGAGCGTTTTATTTGGACTAATCGATGGTAATATTTTCCGTTTTCCCCAGAGTTGCCCCGAAATTTGGCTAAAGCTGTCAAAAATAGACACAATCAGAAATACATATAATATGACGGTGTAAGTTAATCTGCTATAATTGTAAAAACCGGAAAAAAGGAAAGCGAAGCAAATCACTGCGACTAGAAAAAAGAGAGGATGCCGATATCCTGAACGCAGAAATAGAAAGACCAACTCACCCAAGCCTATTAATCCGATAACAATTACCAGAACTGGGAAAAAAGATGACCACCATACCACCCACCAGTATATCAAGTTGATAATGATGAAATAGGTCAGAAATTTAACATAACTAGCTTTCGCTTCGGTTTTGGATCTGCGCCTGTTAATAAAATAAAAGCCAACCGCTCCAAGTAAGAAATAGCCCAGGATGACGAAATAAATCGTATGTATCAGCTCATCCGTATTTTGCCACATCGCAGTCATCCCCTGATCATGATTATCCCCAAAATGATTATTCCAACGGCAAAAATATAACGGATCCGATTTTCGGAATTATCTGTTTTTACCCGAGAAATTAAAGACGGGCCAACCCATGCCCCTATAATCGATCCAATGGTAAGGAAAAATACCAAAGTAAGATCTACAGATCCAACCAGGAAATGACCGCCAATAGCAAAGAAAGTATTCGAGGCAACCACTACCAATGATGTACCAATGACTACTTTTACGGGCAACTGGAGAGAAAACAATCCCGCCATGAGGGGTGCTGCTCCACTGGTTCCAAATGCGCCGGTAATCACACCGGAAGAAAACCCAAAAAAAGTACTTTTAACCCAGTATTTACCGGATGTTCCCACAGGTAACGCCTGATTTCCCTTACTCATGTTCGTCAGCTTTCGTGTGGACACCATGATATATAGCCCTATAACAATGCAATAGGACCCAAAGCCAGTAACTAATCCCTCTTCTGTGAATTGATTGGCGACGGCTGCTCCTGTAATGGCACCTACCAGACCCGCTGCAGCAAACTGGCCTGCAATGCGAAACTGGACGTGCCCCTTTCGATAATGAGCCAGGGATCCTGCCAGACTAATGGGAAGTGTGGCTACCAGGGAAGTTATGAGTGCCGTATGCGCCGGAATCTCCAGGAAGAGAACCAGTACAGGAAGAAATATCAATCCGCCACCCCCGCCAACCATAGTGCCAAATAAGCCGACCGCGAGACCTATAAATGGAAGTAGATAATATATGGATTCAACCGGGGACGTAAAAATCATTATGGCTATGTTGTTGAAGTTTCTAACGGTACGACATGGCAAAGATAAATTAAATATGGAGGCCGGATAATTATTACTAATAATCATCTTATCGGAAAGGTATTTTTATCGTGTAGATTGAGATCTGTGGATTGCCTGCCCCAGCCATCAGATCCCAAATTTCACATGAAAATTAAAAACTCCCAAACCAGGATTTCTATTTTCTTCAAAGTATATCCATCGGGAGGACATGGTGAGGAAGAGGAACTGAAAACCCTCTTCAAATAAGGGCCAATTGGAATTGTCACAGCCTATGATGGTAAATCTTCGGATCCGAATTCTAGCCTGATCAAAATGTGAGTTACTCCAACCAGGTAGTCAGATCCCAATTCAAAATTTCAGATAATCGTTTAATTCTTGGCTCATAGTACCGCTTCAATGAACTTATATCCTGCGATTGCAGAGTGTATTTGGGGGATAAATACCAGGATCTCAGATGGGACTTTATCCTAGTGGGAAGACGATCCGCGATCGATTGTCTTAGTCCTACCCGATGCAACCAATGATTTAGATGACGGAATCGGGGTATTTCCCCTACATTGCGCCTTATTGTAAAATCAGGCTTTATGGGATCAATATTTAAAAATTGAAAAGTTTCATTAAAGGTACTTTCTGGATTGGCTATCCATTCCTCATACCGGATAAAATGGAGTTGGTCACGGGGAAAAACTTCCATATACCGTAATACCTGCTCATCATAATGCCCCAATTCCAGAAACAGATGCGAAAGTCCCCACCCTTTCTCAATTTTTTTCTGATCCTTTTGAATCGCAGTTAGGAAATCGTCAGTTGTATAACCGTATTTTGCGGACATGGTGTAATGAGAAAAAGCGCGTTCGATTGGATTGCGGAGGATGGCCAAAATTTTCATACTGGGATTATGGTCCCGAATTCGTTTTGCAGCCCCAGGAGAATACAAATAAGAGGTACTGGCTTCTCCTGTAATAGTACCGGGGGGAGCAGTCTCAAATAATCTGAGGTAGTGTTGTTTGTCCTGAATAAAAAGCTGAAACCGTTCAGGTAGTATTTCCTGAGTGAAATATGCCTCGGTATCAATGACATTATTCGAACGAAATTCTCTGGAAAATTTGTCCACATCAAATTGAGAAAAATAGTGAGGTTCCTTGACAGGAGGCCCAAATATTTCCGGATGTTGACATAGAATATTAAAAAAGGCCGTTGTACCACATTTGGCCGCTCCAATAAGTACAAAATCAGGGGGAAAATGAATATTTTTCATCAAATTTCCTTCTTGTTTTTGATTACCTGCCCAAAATCGTCGGTTTCAGGCAATGGCACATACAGGTCACAAAAATACATACGCTCTATGAATTTCTTCCAGTAAGGGAAACATGTGCAAAATAATGGTCTTTGTATATGAATGCCCGAATAGTACAATTGATCAGCAACATTATAAACATACGCTTGTCATCCGGAGCAGGGTATGGGGAAAATCAATTTCAGACAGAATCAATGAATACTTATCTACATATGGGTCCATTAGATAGTGTGCAGATGCAGATAAAGATGGGTCCTACCATACCAGCTTTATACCTGGGAATATCAGGCGTGTCTCAATTACCAAACATCTCACGAATATCTGACCATCCTCGGATTGCCACTATTGTTGCAACCACGATGTACCATATTAGGACCAGGCCGAACAATATACTCCAAAACCAAAATGCCATATATCTTAATTTTTAAACCTTAACCTGATTATTGAACCCAGCCACATGGCCAAGCCAGTCAGAATGTACGTGGCTACACCAATTTTATAAGGACCGATGCCATTCACAAAGTCCCTGGATGCCGGTACTTCCTTGAGGATAAGATAAGCCAGGGGTATGATGCATCCGGTAATAATGGCCGCTACAGCTCCCCAACTGTTTGCTCTTTTCCAATAACAAGCAGATACTAATAAAATACTCATGCTGGCCAGATAGATTGTTGCTGTCACCTGCAAATACACCCACAAATCACCCTCCAGAGGATACCACAATCCATACAACAACAAAAATGCTCCGATAAGTCCCACAAGTATCCTGTTCCATAGAATACCTTTTTTGTCGGACCAAAGTCCTTTGTGGATTGGCTTCAAAATGTCATTGTATATGACCGAGCTCCAGGCAATCATATACGATGAATTTGTAGACATATCCGCAGCCAGCATCGCCGCTATCATTAAGCCCATCAACCCAATTGGCAATATAGAAGCAAGAAGATGCGGCATAGCCAGAATAGCTTCGGATCCCGTAAATCTGTCTGGCCCAAAATAATGCAATGCAGCAATACCGATCACTGCAGGTAAAATAAATCGAACGAGGAAGAAAGGAGAGGTTCCTTTATAAATACCTTTTGCGGTTGGCGTATCTTTGGCAGATAAGACCCTGGAAAGTGTTGTTTGCCACGTTAGTACTGAAGCTAATGCAAGACAACAATCAAGTAGAACACGATCTAAGCCATACCGGTCCCCATGAAATGGATTGAATGCAGATGGGCCAAGTTCCTGGCGTAAACTCATCATCATATCCATCCAACCAAAATTGAAGAGCAATAGAAAAATCACTGCGATCAATCCCACACTCATAAAAATAAACTGGATATAATCCGTTATGAAAACGGACATCATTCCACCCAGAATGGTGTACACTGCCACTCCCAACAGAATTATTGTCATGACAATTTCCAGATAGGCCATGTCAAAACCACACACTACTGTGAGAAAATTACCACCCATACGAAGAAATACCCCCATATTCAACAACCCTCCGAGAACAATAACGACACCACTCCCCCATCGAACCCATTTTCCGAATTTGTTTTCAAATAGCTCAGGAAGCGTCATGGCTTGTTGGTCCCGTAATGGTTTTATGCAAAATCCTGACCATCCTACCAAAAACATCGCAATAGCCGTAGTAACGCCCGGGGTCGTACCCGCAAATCCATATTTATATCCCAATTCCGCATTGGCCATAAAAGTGGCGATCCCAAATTCTGTGGCAGCCAGAGAGGCAATACCCAAGTACAAATTGACACTTCTTCCGGCAACCAGATAATCGGACACTGTTTTGACATACTTTCGGGCCCACAGGCCAGCAGCTAGAGTGCCGATGAGGTAGATCAAAATTATGGAACCATCGACAAGAATGTTGAAATGTGTCATGGGAAATAAGTCGGCTTCTGAAATTAATAGGTTAAAAATAGATATTTTTCTGAAGGTAGAAAGTCGCAACGGGATTAATAATCCCTCCCGGGATTTTATGGGGCACCCGATCCATTTTCCATTTTATAACATAGTGGGAGGCAGTTCGCAATATCGTGAGAAATCCCTGTTTCTGAATTTCCAGGATCAATTTTTACAATAAAAACAACACCTGAAATCAGCTCTTTCAAATATATAGGTTTGGTAAAAGTGATTTTTGTTATTATTGTAGGGTATCCAAACTCACCTACGGCTATGACAAATTCGCAAATTCCCGGTTTTTCATTGATGACTTTGTTATTCATAGGGATATTTCCCCATCAGCCTGACCCCATACTTTCTGGATTCACCCCCGAACAAAGTGCCATACAAATCCAACTTGAAAAAGAATTTGATACCCATCTGTCATCTGATCGGATCGGAGAACGAATTCTAAAGATGTCCAACCAACCCAATCACCTCGGATCGCCCAAAGCATACCAGAACGCAAAGTATGTGGATTCTCTTTTCCGTTCATGGGGCTATCAGTCACGAATTGAGGAATACCACGTATTGCTTCCCACACCTGAAGAACGCATTCTTGAAATGGAGTTTCCTGATCATTTCACGGCGACGCTATCAGAGCCTGCTCTTGAAGAAGATGCCACCTCGGGCATCCGAGAGGGATCCTTACCTCCATACAATGCTTACAGCGGAGAGGGAGATGTGACAGGTGAATTGGTGTATGTAAATCGAGGTCTGCCTGCAGATTATGAGGAACTGGAAAGAAGGGGCGTGGCTGTGGAGGGTAAAATAGTGATTGCCCGGTATGGGGGATCATGGAGAGGTATAAAACCCAAGGTAGCATATGAACGGGGAGCTATAGGTTGTATCATATATTCAGATCCTGGAGATGATGGATATGCTGCAGGTCAAACATATCCTGAAGGACCATGGAGACCTGAAACTGGTGTCCAACGGGGGTCGGTCATGGACCTTCCCGTACGGCCGGGGGATCCGCTGACACCAGGAGTGGGGGCCACCAGGGATGCTGTGCGATTGGATCGAGAGCAAAGCGAAGTAATTCTGAAAATTCCGGTTATACCCATTTCCTACGCAGATGCATTGCCTCTTTTGGAAGCCCTGTCAGGGCCAGTTGCTCCACCTCATTGGAGGGGAAGTTTACCAATCACATATCACATGGGACCAGGTGAATCCCGGGTCCGTTTGAAGTTAAAATTCAATTGGAACATCGTTCCACTCTACAACGTCATTGCATTTCTGGAAGGTTCGGAGTATCCGGACCAGTGGGTTATCCGCGGTAATCATATGGATGGTTGGGTGTTTGGTGCTGCAGATCCATTGAGTGGTCATTCAGCGATGATGGAGGAAGCTTATGCTTTAGGGCAACTGGTCAAAGATGGTTGGGAACCTCGTCGGACTGTTGTTTTTGCAAGTTGGGATGGAGAAGAACAAGGTCTTCTCGGATCCACAGAATGGGTCGAAGATCACGCTGAGGAATTGCGGAAAAAGGCCGTGGTATACATCAATTCGGACACCAATCGCAGGGGTTTTTTGAGCGTAGGCGGATCTCACAGTCTCCAGGCTTTTGTGAACGAAGTGGGGCGTGCAGTGACCGATCCCCAAACTAATGTGTCTGTATTGGAACGATCCAGGGCAAAATCAATGGTATCCGGGAACCGTGCGGCAGCACAGGGTGGGGATTTATCTATTTACCCACTGGGGTCGGGATCTGATTATACCCCTTTCTTGCAATATCTGGGTATTTCGGCCCTCAACGTCGGATATGGAGGAGAGGGAGGCAGCGGAGTGTATCATTCACGATATGATTCATATGACCACCTTCGCCGATTTGGTGATCCTGATTTTATTTACGGGGTAACCCTCAGTCAAACTACAGGCAGGATGATACTGAGATTTGCCAATGCAGAAATTATTCCTCATCGATTTACAGCAATGGCTGATAACATCTATACGTATCTCAACGAGATTAAAAGTGAATTGCAAGGGATGCGAGAAAATCAAAAATATGACCGCAAATTACATGATTTCAACGCATTTGTTTTGGCTGCGGATCCCATGTTGCCATACTTTCCCCCTACCCCTCAGGAAGAGGTACCTCATCTGAATTTTGCTCCGATGGAAAATGCCGTGGAAGCACTTCAAAATGTCTCCGCAAAATTTGACAAATGGATGAATTCAAATATAAGTTCCTCGACAGTATGGACCGACTCAGACAGGGCAAAAATCAATGCCGTACTACAATCAATCGAACAGCATTTTACTGACCCTAATGGACTCCCACGAAGACCCTGGTATATGCATCGAATATATGCTCCCGGTTTTTATACGGGCTACGGTGTCAAAACACTACCTGGTATCCGCGAGGCAGTGGAGGAAAAATTGTGGGAGGAAGCAGAGAAAGAAATCATCCTCACCGCAAATGTAATCGAGGAATACGCCAATACCCTGAGCAAATTGATGGATTTATTTGCTGATCGATGAATCACCTCAATGCTGTGCACCGTATGGCAGTACATTCTATGATAATAGGCTAGTGTGCGGAAATCTAAATGCATAGTAATATTGACGAGATTATTTTTTGTCA
>CAYRRD010000041.1:0-28615 GCA_964426625.1 uncultured Saprospiraceae bacterium
AGGTGAGTACAATCAAGGCTACAACGAAGTGAAGCTGAAGAGTTCAGATCTTAATACGACAGGCGTATTGTACTATCAGTTGGATACTAAGGCATACACTGCAACGAAAAAAATGATCGTAATAGAATAGTTTTCAAAGGTGTAAAATACTATGACCACTGGCGGTAATATCCCCCAGTCTGGTCATAGTGTTTTACGTCTCCATACGAGTATTTCAGTTTGAATCATGAGTAACTGATGTTTTGAATGAACCGAGGATATTGAATGATAAAATCGGTTTTTGGGATGGCCTCTCTCCGCCCTGCTTCGGCAGGGATTTGGAGGGGGGCTTTTTTAATATGGTGTATTTAGTGATCCATTTCATAAGTTCTTCCCACTTATGGCGGCTTCTTTTCCGCCGTACCTTCATCGCCGAAAGGCTCACGTAGGCCTGTCCTATGCTCGGTTTCGTTTCTTCGGTACGACTAAAAATAATCTCGTCATTAATATAAATTACTTCTGAAACAGACCACTAGGGCCACTATACCTTATATTACAATTTATCTGCGAATCGAACAGGGTAATTCAGAAGTGCTCATTTTTATCGGGATTATTTATATCTGCGAGTACCCAATTGGGAATTGAATTTGTGAAAGGTACTGATGTATCATTTTTCTCACACATCGGTTTAACCTATTCCCTTTGTAGGATTTCTAACACCAATCGTCATCATAGATTCTATGCGAAATGTATTTTAATAGTCATATGATGAAAATAATCCAATCAAAAGCAGTTCTGGTATAATCTTTGTATGTATTCTGACAAACAGGAAAACATATGAATTTTTGGTTATTTCTACTCATACCGCTCATACTGGGCATGATCAAAAAACAAAAAGAACGCCATTCTCGGGTCTAATTCAAGAGGAACTCAGTCTTAAAATGGATAGGGTTAATTTCCCTTTCCGAATTATCGGTTCAGTAATTTAACATACATCTGTATCCTTCGGAATACCGAATTATATGACAGAAGACGTTGCGTTTCAAATTGCTGGGAGACCTATATCTGTCCTTGAAGGTCAGAGTGCCAAAGCCATACATTGTTGACCTCTAACCACTCAGAGAGTAATTGTCAGCTTTGAGTCCCGAAATTTCCCATGGGGGGTGATTACCAACCTTGCTTTACTTAACCCCCGCCCTTCTAAATTGAATCAACCTACCCCTACTTCATTTGTATTCCGTAATTGGGTGGCAAGTCGATCTGTTTTCTGGATTTCACAATTCACATTCGTCGATCTCCCTTCTGACTCCTCAGAAAATAGGCAGAACCCATGATTTATTATTAAAATTTCACATGAAAGTATTCAGGCACAGTTTTTGTCCTTTACATATGGAATGAAAACCTAATATAATGAAGAATTTATTACTCACTGTAATTTCCTGGGTATTGCCCTTATTGCTTTTTGCAGACCCTTGTCCCAATGATACCATACCCCCCATTATTGAAAGTCGGGGTAGCGTCTGGGATTGTACTTTTGATATATTTCAGGATTCTGATACCAATTTCATTACTGTAACTGAAGAAAGTGAATGTGGCCTACGAACCGTCCAGATAGCCAGATGGTCCATCACGAAGGGGAGTTGTACGGATGATTTTGTAAAAAGATATTTGGTTACCTGGTATGCTGAGGATATGGCGGGGAACATTTCCAATCTCGATCAGGAAATAACCATAATCCGACCTGATCTGGCAGAGGTCCAGTTTCCTGCTGACACGGTCATCCAATGTCCGGATACTGGTTTGGATGTGCTATCCTTACTGGATGTCCCTACGGTCTATGGTCATCCCCTCACTGATATGTGTGGTTTTAGGGTGAAAGCGAGAATTATTGATACCATTTCAGGGTGGCTGGTGGGTCAATGCCTACCCCAAATCACCAGGGAGTGGAGAATAATAGATAATTGTACGGGGATGATGCGCATCGATACACAAACCATCTCAATGATCGATACCATCCGGCCTATAATTGCGTGTTCGTCTCTGGAAGACACCGTAATTGTGTCGTTGAATCCCGAAACCTGCACCGGAAGTTATACTTTCCCCACAGTAGGTGCCATTGATTTTTGTGCTGAAGGTGAAGAATTAAGTTTTCAGCATTATATAGATGGAATACTGACTGATAGCGTGGTTAATCTTTTTGCAGGATGGTATGACGCATCGATTGTAGTAAATGATCCATGCAATAATGCGGATACCTGTAATTACGTGATTCGGGTATTGGATGACTCATCACCTCAGGTTTTATGCTCGCTTGATACGGTAATCTTGCAAAGTCTTGCGGAGGAAATTGATATATCTGAGTTGAATATCACCATAGAATCCTGTGATCCAGTGGAGGTAGTTTACCGTTTTGAGGATCAGGATCCCGGTATGGAAGCATCTTTTCAGACATTTAATTGCGATATGGTCAATTCTACGGTAAACGTGATAGTCACCGCTACGAATTCCAATGGAGTGTCAAGTGAGCCTACTACCTGCCATATTTTTGTTGAAGCTGAAGATGGTGTCTGCAATCTTATTCGGGCTAATCCAGAGAAAGAGGTGGCTTCCAGAGAGAAAACTGATTATAATACCAGGATTTATTACAATGGGCAGGAATTGATTCTTAGATCACAGATAGGAATGAGCGAGGTGTATTTGTATAATACTTCAGGACAGATACTGTGGAAAAAGGCCTGGGAGAGCGCCAGATTGGAATACCAATCTCACTTACCTCAGGAGGTTCGGGCTGGAATTTATATCGTAGCCGTGTTATTCGAAGATGGTAAAACTGACAATGCCAAAGTGGTTATTTTCTAAGTCTTCAGCAAGAGCTTAGATCGTTCATCAATAAGTCTGGTATCTTATTGAGAGAAGGTCGTATATATAATATTAAAAACTATAAATCCCGATCGGTTGACTTGCGCATCCGACCGGGATTTTTGCTTTAAAGAGAGTATACCAGAAAAAAAATTGAAGGAAAAGTGTTAAACTGAACACATTATAAATATTTTTAATGTATACTTGCATTGTGAACAATAAACTATTGATTATGAAAATTTGTAATATGAATTGATTTTTGGTATTTGTCCATCACACCCGGAAGATTAGGGAAGGAGAACACCATCTTCAAAACTACGATTGACCAAGGACAACCCTGGTCAATGAAGATGCAAACTCCCCATAGATTGATTTCTGATAGCAAGCGGTATCATACTTCCGGTTGTCTGCAAGTACTGTCATCATATTGAAATTATTAACAAAACAAAAGGTCTCATGATGAAAACTATTACCCAAAGAATAGTGTGCGGGAGAGGTGTGCACTATTTTCTTGGACTGGCGATGCTCTTGCTGAGTATGGCAGTTCCACAAAAAGCCCTCTCGCAAGATTGCATTGCCTCCGCACAGGAACAATGTGATGATGAATCACCCATCGTTATTCAACTTACAGCCGGGAACGAATTTGAACTCAGTGTAATTGGTGATTTTCTATCAGTTGAAGTTGAAGTATGTAGTACGGACAACTTTATGATCGAGGTATACCATTCTTTGACAGGAGGGGATACCTTAATTACTGACGAAGATGTAGGACCCGATTTTCTTCATGCGGACGGATGTCCATATGTAGGTAAAGTGTTGTATGCAAACCTGCTTTACAATACAGGAAGTGCTATGGTGGATATTTGCACCCGGCAGGTCATACTTTTGCCCAGAATTGAATGTGCAGATACGACGCTGTTGTGCAATCATCCGGTTTTTGAAGATCCTTTCAATGAATCCATTTTACCTCACGAGGTAGGATGTGACTCTTTCGATCTTTCCACGCTTGATATGCAAATTATCCATACAGAATGGGCAAATATGATGCTCATGGATACACTCTTCCGAGTCTGGGAGGTGAGTTCCAACAATGGTAAAGGTACCATAACCTGTATAGATACAATAATAAGAGAGGCCATCCCACTAGCTGAAATTATTTTCCCGTCTGATGATACTGTATTTTGTGAATTATGGGACGGTACCCCACCAAATCCGTCGCTTTCAGGACTTCCCTTCCTTATCGAGGAAGCATCGGGTGATACCATCTATCTCGATGCGGGTGAAACTACACATTGTATGGTGGTTTCATATACCGATGAGGCCTGGGGTAGATTTGATTGTGAAATGGAAAAGTATGTACGGGTCTGGAAAATCCGTACACAGGAAGGTATGAGGGTTGATACTCAAATGATTACGATTCTGGACAACCAGGGTCCTCAGGGAGAATTCCGGTTTACACCCATTGACTCCACCCTGACTCTCATCAATGGTGATACCCTCAATATACCTGTATATGGTGTATCGTCCAGCAGCCATGGGTGTACATCTGATGGAAATCTGCCTGTATTGTATGCAACTGACGATTGCGCTGGTGTTGCGAAAGTTTCAGTTTCGGTGATGGACGAAAATAATGTTGTTCATAGTTTGACAAACGGAGGACCTTTTATGGGTTTCCGTCAGGGCAAATATCTGGTAACATATACTGCAGCAGACTCCTGCTGGAATGAAAGTTATTTTTATGTGTGGGTACAGGTTCGGGATTATGTTAACCCAGTAATGTTGCTTGGGGATGAGTACAATATATCTATGTCCGGGGAAGTCACCTGGCTCGACCTGGAAGAGTTTGTTTCTCATCACGTCACCGATAATTGTGGTTTGGAATTGGTCGTAGGTCGCCGTGTTGGCGATCATGCTACGGCTTGCGGTGCCGATGATTCTACTTCTCTTGTTGGTATGTATCGTCAAAAATATCGTATGTGGTTGGAGAATGACGGTTGGAATTGCACAGATCTCGTGGATGTAGATTCGGGATGGCTCGACCGTATACCGTTCTGTTGTGCAGATCTGGGTTCTGAAATCATGATCGAAATCCTTGCCATAGACAGGTCTTGTAATGTGAGTCGTGGTATGACCGTCATCGTACCTGTGGATAAAGGAGGAGCTACAATTTATGAAAGGTTACCCGATGTAACTCTGGCGTGTGAAGCCTGGAATGAAAACTACCAGGATTTGATATTTCCCGATTCTGCCTCCAACGAGCCAAACCTTGATTCGCTGGACAAATATTTTGGCACTTATTTGCCTTATACCACAGGAACTACACCGGAATCACCACCAATATCCATCGAGGACATCGATTGTAATGTGATCGATGGAATAATGGTCAGAGAGGAGACTGTTATTAACTCATATAATGGACTATATAGGGCATCATGTGCTGGGGAACTTACTCAGAATGCTACTTTGATTTACGATCCTGGGTGTAACACGTTTTCTATTCGAAGGGAATTCCTGGTCAATGGGGGTGTCATTGCTGTCCAGTATATCCGTACTGAGATCCGATGCCCGTTTGTTCCAGAACTCTTTGAGTATCCAGACAACCAGGATACCATGATTACCATTGCGGACATCTCTATTCTTAAAAACGCGGATTACTGGACCGGAAATCGATTCAATCTGGAAACCATAGGACCAGTTTATAATGGTTCAGATTGCAGGGTAGTGGCCATAGGGTATTTTGACAAACTCATGGATATGATTTCCTCCAGCAATCCCAATGAAGCAGATGCGGTAATTATACGAACCTGGTGCATGGCAGACTGGTGTACCAGTGATTTGGGCCCGGATTGGCAGTCCTCATTAGGCAATGACGGTATTTTGATGTGGACTCAGAATATCAAAATATTCGTTGATCCGGATAGCCCTGATGTGGCCATAGAAAAAGTGGGCGTCGTACCACCTGAGGATGTCGTAGTAACCCCACCCGGTGAGAAGACCATCTTCGAAGTTGTAGGGCAGATCAGGACAGAAGACGCCCTCAATGTGAACAACGTCACAGTAGAATTGAAGACCTCCAATTTACAGGATCAGTTGTTAACTAATGAGAGCGGGTCTTTCAAGCTTCAGGTGGATGAAGGATCGAGGGTACAGATAACCCCTGTAAAAAAGGGTGATTTAGGGAACGGATTGTCAACCCTGGATTTGATACTTATCCAACGTCATATGTTACGTAAGCAATTGATTACATCGCCCTATAAGTTGATAGCAGCTGATGTAAACAACGACAATAAGCTTACGCCTGCTGATATTTTGTACTTGCGCAGAGTGATATTGAACAAGTTGGACGGCATCAGTGATCCGGTTTCCTGGAAATTTGTGGATGCAAAGTATTCCTTCACCAATCCGAAAGAAGCCTATGCTGAGAATTATCCAACGGCATTGGATATCGAAAGAGTCAACAAGGATATTTCCAGTGAATTTGTGGCGATCAAGCTCGGAGACGTAAATCAATCTGTCAATGTGAGCCGGTCATCCAACAGATCAAACAATCCAGTGACAGCGGTGGAAATTTTGGATCGAAAAGTCCAGGCGGGAGATGTAGTGGAGGTGCCTATATTAATGACGGAAGCGATCCGTATGGCGGGGATTCAATTTGCTCTCAAAATGGACTCCAGATATATGGATATACTGGAAGTGAGTAAAGCCAACATCCCTCTTGATGAGGATCATTGGGTAAACGATGATGGTGAATTGAGGTTGAGTTGGGCAGACATCAATGCCACGACAGTGAGCCCAGGTGATGAGTTGATCACGGTTACGGTGCAGGTGCATCAGACTGGTGCATTGCGTGATCTTATTTCACTGAATACAAACACCATGGAAGCTGAGGTGTATGATGATAAAGATCAGATTAGAAGTTTGGCCTTGAAATTTACAGAAGTGAAAGATCAATCACAATCTTTCACAGTTTCTCAAAACCGACCTAACCCGGTTCTGAATGAAACAATCATCGAATATACCTTGCCACGTGATGCTCGGGTTCAGTTGATGATCCATGATGTTACAGGAAAGTTGATATATGCTCAGGAAGCTACTGCGACCAAAGGCAGCAATCAATTTAGAGTTCATACCACCCAATTGCAAAGTGGGGTGATGTACTATACCATCACCGATGGGGAGCACACCGCCACTCGTAAAATGGTCGTGATAAGATAAGTTATTAGTTAGACCTTAGTAGTTTTGAAAGGCTGTACCGGAGGGTACAGCCTTTTTGTTTTTGTTTATTTCCTTCTGAAGGTAAGCCGGAATCAAATTAGAAATATTCTGGAATTCATGGAATAGCCTGCCGCCTACTGATATTACAGGATGGAAGGAGAGGGGAAAAAGGTATGTCCCGCTTTGTCGGAAAACGGAAAACTACCCATACCTATTGGTAAACAATTCCTTATAATAAGGGGTTATTGGATATCGAATCCAGGGATGGTGTAATCAACAGTTTGCTAATAGGGCTTTATTTGCCTTACTTGCACAGCATAAAGATTTGATATTTAGGGTAAAATGTTAATTTTGTGCGATGGGAAGAATTATGGGAATTGATTATGGTCAGAAGAAGACCGGATTGGCGGTTACAGATCCTTTGCGATTGATCGTCAATCCTCTGGTTACAGTGGAAACCAGGCAGTTGTTTCCCTTTCTGGAATCCTATTTTGATCGTGAGCAAGTGGATAAGGTCATTGTAGGGGAACCTTTCATGGATGATGGAGTCACGCCAGCACAACACCATTCATCTGTATTGAATTTTGTCCGACAATTCCGTAAAAAATTCCCAGACTGTGAGGTAGAAATGCATGATGAGACTTTTAGTAGTCGGGAGGCTCGTCAAATCATCAACTTTACGGTAGCCTCAAAAAAGAAAAGGAGAAATAAGACGCTGGTGGACAAGGTAGCTGCAACGTTAATTTTACAAAAATATCTCAAACACATATAAGTCAAATGAAATTACCGATTTATGCATATGGGCACCCAATACTCAAACGGGTGGCTTCACCAGTTGAAGAAATGAAGGAAGATATTAAGATTCTCATCGAAAATATGTGGGAAACGATGTATCATGCTTCTGGTGTGGGGCTGGCTGCTCCTCAGGTCGGAAAATCTTTACGGATTTTTGTGGTAGACACGGTACAGCTCAAGGATGAGGAAAAGTCGATCAATGGAATCAAAAAAGTATTTATAAATCCTAAAAAAATTGAAGAAGCGGGTGATGAGTTCCCTTATGAAGAGGGATGTCTTAGTATTCCTGAGATCAGGGCCGACGTCAATCGTCGTAAAAGAATTAAGTTAACCTACCTGGATGAAAATTTTGTGGAACATACCGAGGTTTTTGAGGGGACGAATGCCCGGGTCATTCAACATGAATACGACCATCTGGAGGGAATTCTATTTATCGAGAAAATCAATCCATTGAAACGCAACTTACTGAGACGCAAACTCAATAAGATTCGTAAAGGCAATGTCAATGTGGATTATGATATGCAATTCGGTTAAAGATATTTCATGCTGGGGAATTTGAGGTAATGCCTGGATTTTAATGTTCGCTTTCCTTCCTATTCCTGTTGATGGGATGAAACTGAACCATACTATTATCCCATTTTTTCTGAGGTTTATTCCATTCCCTTTTATTTCCGCCCGAAGTCAGCAGGTATTTCACCCCATTTTTGAGTATCCCATTTGAGGATTTTATTCCTGATCTCATGTGTTCGAACCCAATCCAGAGCCCGGTCAACGAGCTCAAAGATTTCAGTGTTTTTTGAAGATCGTTCCAGTGTAGTCCTGACTTTTTTATTTTTTATCCAGGATATAGCGGTTTTCGAGTCACTATAAATAGGAATGGTATATTCTTTTTTCTTATCGAGCAGTGCAAGGGCATGTACCAGAGCCAGGAATTCTCCAAGATTGTTTGTGCCATGAGTGAATGGGCCCCCATAAAAAATTCTTTGTTTGTTGTGAGTCCATACCCCCTGGTATTCTACAATTCCTGGATTACCGCTACTTGCAGCATCCACGCTTATACTATGCGCAATGTAAGGCGTATTAGTTGTGGGAAGCGTTGGTTTTTTCTTACGAAAAGCATCTTGAGGCCCTTTTCGAAACGCTAGGGTCGCTTCCTCCAGGCTTTCATAGGATTTGTAACGCGCTTTAGGAAAGTTGGTGATTTGGGCTTGGGCAGTAGGCCAATCCTCATATATTCCGGGTTGAGCACCAACCCAAACGACGTAATATTTTTTCTTTTTGGCCATTTAATTTGCTATTTTACAATCCCTTCAAATACGTTTGAATGCGCGACAAAATTAAATATCTCATAGCACTATCCCAGTTAAAGGGGATAGGATTTCGTCGTGCCCATCAAATTATTCAGAAATACGGTACAGCTCAGGATTTTATCCATACTTGCGTTGAATTACCGGAACAAGTGCCCATGCAGCTCCGTGAAAATTGTTCACCAGCAAAAATCAGGGAGGCGTTGGCTTATTCCGACATGCAGTTGAAATATTGCCAAAAACACAAGGTCAGAATAGTTTGTTACGAAGACGATGCTTTTCCATATCGTCTAAAAAGATATGACGATAGTCCATTAATATTGTATTGTCGGGGTAAAATGGACCTCAATGCCATGCGTACAGTGGGTATTGTGGGGACTAGAAATATGACGTCGTATGGCAAATGGATGATAGAAGACCTTATTCAGGGGCTGGTTCCCTATGATGTGGTGACTATCAGTGGGTTGGCCTATGGGGTGGATACCCATGCCCATCGCTGCAGTGTGGTTCATGGCTTGTCTTCTATAGGGGTGATGGGTACCGGGATAGATCAAATCTATCCGACCTCAAACAGAGATATGGCCATTCAGATGACCAGGAATGGTGGGGTCATTACAGAATACGGAATCAGGACCAAGGCAGAAGCCTACCATTTCCCTGCTCGCAACAGGATAATTGCAGCACTTTCAGATGCAATGGTAATAGTAGAATCCAAAGAAAAAGGAGGCGCTATGATCACAGCGGACCTGGCTTTTGGGTACGGTAAGGATGTATTTGCTTATCCGGGGAAAACCACCGACACTTATTCCCGTGGGACCAATTTTTTAATAAAATCGCAAAAAGCACAACTGATAGAAAATGGACAGGATCTGGTGGATGCCATGTCCTGGACCGTCATCGAGCAGAACCTTGCTATTCAGCCTACCTTATTTACTGATCTTTCTGAGGATGAAAAGTTTGTTCTAACAAAATTTGAAAAGAATACGCCCTTTCATATCGACCAGGCTATAACCACGCTTCCATTTTCAAGCGCTGAAACTGCCGGTATCCTTCTTCAACTGGAGTTGAAAGGCATCCTTAAGGTGTTGCCCGGAAGTCGGTACATCATTGTCTGATTTCAATCAGGCGTATAGATGCGTATAAATTTTGAGAGGTGAGACATTTTTCATGGTGTCGATTTTATTTCTAAAAAAACTTGGTAAATAGAATTACATTGTGGTCAGAAATCGAATACAAGAGTTAACAGCAGACTTTGATACAGCCATCTATTTACCCCCTGGGAATAAGAATTGACGAGCCAGTTACCACCTTAACGGATCTTGTCATTGCAGCGATTTGTTTCTATGCTTTTTTCGATCTAAGGAAACATCGGATTTCGCATCATATTTACCTTCTTATCCAGGGATATTTTTTATGCATCGGACTTTCTACCTTATGGGGAGGTTTGATTGGTCATGGATTTCTATACCTTTTTACACCAGAATGGAAATTCCCGGGGTGGGCACTTAGTATGGTAGGTATCAACCTCATAGAACGTGTAATGGTATCCTATTCCCGGTCATTTATAAAACCCCAGTATGCCCGTTTTTTTTCCCTGATCAATATACTTGAACTCCTGGTTTTCGCTTACCTGACTTTTACAACGCTCAACTTTGCCTTTGTTGAAATTCACACAGCCTATGGTCTCATGATATTTGTCCTGGGATTTAGTTTGTATCATTATTATAAAGGGAACCATAGCAAGATGATCCGGTATTTTATATGGGCTGTCATGGCGGTCATTATCGCTTTTTTCTTTTTTGCTACAAAGATAGGCCTTGGAATTTGGTTCAATTACATGGATATCAGTCATATATTTTTAGCCATCTCTGCGTGGTGGTTCTATATTGGCGCAAAGGCTATGATGGAAAAAATGCGATGATCAGCTATGTGCCACAAATCCCCCGATAAGGTAAAAAATAGTTGAGATTCCGCCAAAGATCAAAGCGTAAGGCATTTGCGTGCGAACATGATCCACGTGATCCGTAGCTGCGGACATCGATGAAATGATGGTGGTGTCTGAAATAGGGGAACAGTGATCTCCAAAAACCCCACCGCCCAAAACAGCTGCCAGGCACAAAGAAAAATGTGCATCGATGTTTTGAATTAATGGAACTGCAATTCCTATCATAATGGCAAAGGTTCCCCAGGAGGTTCCGGTAGAAAACGCAATGAAACAGCTGGTGATGAACAACAAAGCCGGGATCAATCCTACAGGCAGAAAGGACCCCATAATATGACTAACATAATACCCAGTTCCCAAATCCTTGCACACATTGCCAATAGCAAATGCAAGCACCATGAGTAATGCCAGCGGTACCAGAGCGGCAATCCCCTTGAGTATATAATCAAAAGAATCCCGAATTTTCATCACCTTACGAATTTTGTATAGACTCATTGCCATCAGGATCGATAAGGTGACGGAAATCAAAACAGCTTTGGAACCAGAACCCTGACCCAAGGCCAGGAGCAATTTGTCACCCAGTGGTTTTTGGGCAGGGATGTCCGTCCACCCGGTATATAGAAGAATGGCAGGCATGGCGGTGATCATCGTTGCGATGGGTAGCACCATATTGCTTGATTGGGGTTTGATACTTTCTACAGGGGGTATTTCCAGCGCATCCTCGGTGATCATGGGTGTCGCTTGTGCCCACAACACTTCTCCTTTTTGAGTCCTGATTTCCGCTTTTTTCATACCTGGCAATTCCCAATCGAAGTAAATGATGAATGGAAGCCCAAATAGAACCAGTACGGGATAAAAATTGAAGGGAATGGTCTTTACTAGCTCTATAAAAGGTTGATCGACCATCATCGTGGCCAGCAACCCCATAATAAATGCCCCCCAACCATTCAATGGGAAAAGGATGCATGCGGGTGCAGATCCTGAATCGATAATGTAAGCCAGTTTTTCTCTTGATATTTTCAATTCATCAAATATGGGACGGAATATGGCTCCTGCAGTGAGAACCGAAATACTACTTTCCACAAAAATTAAAACACTCACCAACCAGGCGTAAAGTTGAACTGTTCGTTTGCCTTCCTTTCCTTTTTTCAATCTGAAGCTTACCCATTGGATAAATCCCTGTACACCTCCAGAACGTTGGACAAGAACTATCAATCCTCCCACCAGGGCGCTAAACATGATCGTTCTGGTATTCCCAGCATCTGCAAAGACGGCTACCAGGCCCTCCAAAGTGCCCAGAAAACCTGTCCAGATATTCCAATCATGTATAATAAACCAACCAAGAAATATTCCTGTAAGAAGTGATAGATAAACCTGCCTGGTCCAAATGGCAAGGATGATCGCAAGGAGAGGCGGGATTAAACTCAAGAAACCGTAATCCATATTTTTCAAAAATAGGTAAATCAGCGTAGGAATTCAATTTTTGGGTTATCCAAAAGCTTTTTATTTCAGCCGGAAGAGTGGGTCTAACGAAGCAATACTTGGTTGCAGACAGATATGGTGATCAGGGTTTTTCGTGCAGGACTGTATTTTTATCCGGATCAAAAAGAGAATGAAGCCGAAATGTGCGTTTAATTTTCCTGTCATTTCTGATCAATTTAAGTCGTATTTTTTTACCTTCTTTTCCGCTGAGTTTATAGTTGATGCTATTGAGCGAGTAAAAGAATACAGGCCAGAAATTGAATTTGTGAATGACATCACCAGCCAGAATACCAGCGTCATCTGCCGGACTTCCCGGGATGACTTTCTGTACAATAATTCTATTGAAATCGGGACCCGTTGCGATAAGAATTAATCCACTTCGATCTACCCGGAATTGAGCATTGTATTTTTTATTGGGCTTGACGTACATCGTGGCACCGGGATAATCAATGTAAACATCAAACCTCGACAATAAACTATTGCCTATCAAGCCATTGCGGTTGAGGTAGAGGTGGCCTATGCTGTCTATTTCCAATTCCTGAAAACTGGTGACGATGTTAGGAAATTCGAATTCTCCGAATTGAAACAGGTCGATTTGTCCCAGATGGCCCGTCAGTGTTCCCCCCAGTCCTACGCCAAGGTTGCCAGGGATAAGTGTTTCCGGTAATTCCAGATGATCCATGGTATTGTTATATATGAGAAGCGGAATAGCGGATCCGGAATCGATGAGAAATTTCAATTCCCGGTCCACGGTTCCACCTGTTCGAACCGTGGTGCTCAGATAGGGCTTATTTTTGACAATCGTTATAGGGATCTGATGATAATCCTCATCAGGATGAAAATGTTCTTTTTTGATGAATTCAATGTAATTCCGCTTGTTGTTGATGTGAAGAACATAGCGATTAAATACATTGGAACCCAAAATGCCATGGATTTGAAGACCCAGCATTTCATCCAGTTGCAAAAAATCTTCTTCCAGGACAAGGACATTGGACTGAACTAATAACTCATCGGCTATATTGAGTCTGGCATTCCTGGAAATAAAAGCGAAAATTTGTTGGGTAAGATCGGATCCATAAAGCGGTATAGACCGAAAATAGTCCATATCCAATAAGTAAGCCAGCTCTTTTTTTATGATAATGGTGTATTCACTTCCAGTGTCAAAAATAAATTTCGTGGGAAGGGTGTTTTCCAGTTTAACATCGAGAATAATGAAATTTTGAATCCTGGAAAAGTTGAAACGAACAGATCGTTTAAATTCATCACCAAAAACGTATCTCCGGTTATCCTGCGCATGCAAGGCACTGGATAATATCGTCATAGTCAGCACAAATATCCATAGGTGATGCATCATTATTGAATATAATACATCACCTCAAATTTTTGACAGTTTTATTGATTTTTTAAAAGGTGTGTGGATGCATTACGATGTCCCAGTCTGATAATTACTCCTCTGTTTTGCTATAAAAACTAATTTCTATCTTGAAATCGTGAGGTGGTGAATTGTTTTCAGGAGCACTTTGATCTACTTTTCCATCGTCCAAATCTGTGATTCTTGTCTGTATCCCATACCTGGAATTATCCAGGCCGAATGCATTGAAATAATTGGATAAATTGCTTATTCTTTCCTGGATAATCGGTGCATGGTTCTTAAAAAAAGTTGAATCGTAGATCATATTGATCCCTACGTTGACTGATGGATTGGCTCTCATAATAGCTATCAAACCAGTTAGTTCGTTGTTGGCTGATATGGTTAGAGTAGAGGTGGAATCCTGAAATGATATAATGGAATTTTCGAATTTTAGGGTATCCTTTATAGATTGATGGGTTCTTAGGTAATTCAATACCGAATCAAGTGGGGTCGTATGACTGGATTCTTCGGGTGCCTCAGGGGGCGCGCTAATTGTATTGTCCACTTCTGCTATCTCACTACTATCCTCACTGAGTATAAGACTGTCCTCCAGCGAAGTGAGGCTGTCCTCTTCTACTATTACTGCGACAGTTTCCGTGACAGATTCCGGTTCCTCCTCCCAGAAATTTTTCAAAATATACAACAACAAACCTGATATGAGAAGTAAAGTCACCCAGGGCCATAATGCCCTGAAAAAATTTTCTCGTTCCTTGTGATAATCTTCAGTATCTATTCTTTCCTTACTAGAAAGTTGAACTTCTGATGAAGAGGGCGATGAGGTAATTGAGGTATTCCCGTTGTCTTTTCTGGAAGAAAGAGTGGACGTTGGTTTCACAAGTCCCATGACTTGTGCGAGCCCTGAATATTTTTCGACTAAAAGCGATTCGTGCTGTTGTAGTAAGTCAGCAATTTGATCCGGATCTAATTGATTTTCTTTTACGATTTTACCAAGTAGGTCCATGGAGAAGGGTACGACCAGCTGACTTACCTCCACCAATTCGTCCCCATCGATTTGATATTTTTGAGATAAAAAATTTCGGATTTTATCAAAACTGGTATTGAGACCCTGGTCAAATACAAATGATAGAAGGGTATTGCCATTTATTCTGAGGTCGGATAATTTGGCTTCGTTTTGGCTGATCTCAGGAAGTTGGTTTATGATTTCCCCATCATGCCTACCCACTTCCAGAAGACTTTTGATGCTATCCGCTCCGTTTTCTTTTTTGGTTTTTTGAATCAACCCTCCTATAAATGAAGCATGTAGTATCGATAAGCTTTTTATCATCGTTGGCTCTGAAGCCAGGTTCATGCGTTGGACAATTCCAGCCATCCATGGTTTTATCTCCAGATCAAACGATTCCAATAGATTTTGCTTCATAATCAAACCCTTGTGACCTACAAATATAAGATTGTTTTGTTAAAAGAATTTTGGACCTGAGTCGAGTATGAAACTTTGTGATGAAATTCAGAGTATCCCGGTAAGTATTTTATGCGATCGTGATTGAAATGCTATTCCTTGCGGGCTTTCCATCCAGGCCTAAGACGGCCTACAATTCCTCTGGACCAGAATTCTGAAAGAAAAAAACCGGAAACTAAATCCCACACACCCCACCAACCTGCAACCAGGGCCATCCCACCTAGTCCATTAAAAAAGTTGAAAATAAGGATCAAGCCCAATCCGGCATTTTGTATACCTGTCTCAATTGCGATAGCCCGGGCATTGGCCTCTGATTCCTTAAAAGCTTTGGCAAAATAGTATCCAATCAGGTAGGCGCCCCCATTGTGAATTAGGACGAGGAGGAAGACCATCGATAGATACTGTCGAGCATTGGAAATATTCTGCCATAGTGCTATAATAATTATCACTATCAATAGGACAACGGATAATGGTTTTATGATTTTTCGAAGTTTGGCAGTAAATCGAGGAAAGTACTGATACAGCGCCATACCCAAAACCAGGGGGATCACGATGAGTTGAAATAATATCAGGATCATTTCTCCAATATCCACCGAAATATTGAAATCCTCATTGAGATTTAAGATGTACTGGGAATAAAAATAAAAGAGGGTGGGTGTCATGACCACGGAAACCAAGGTGGCGATGGATGTCATAGTGATGCTTAATGCTGTGTTTCCTCCGGATCGATGTACCAGATAGTTTGAAATGTTGCCGCCTGGGCATGCTGCCACTAACAAAAGGCCCATTTTCATACTTGTGGGGAGATTCCATATAAGGACCAATGCAAGCGTAAATAATGGCAAGAGGATCAGTTGTGAAACCATGCCTACCAAGGTAGAACGCGGATTGCGGAAAAGTCGCTTAAAGTCATCTAAAGTCAGATCGAGTGCTACCCCAAACATCATAAACCCTAAACAATAATTGAGCATTCGTAATTGGCTTTCATCGAAATGAAGGACCATGTTATCTACATCCATAAAAAATCAATTACCTTAGCGATGTGTTTTGGATCGTGAATATCGGGTCATAATGCTGAGCGCAAATAGCGTGGGTCATTAGCTAAATTCTGTCAATTTTGGACGAAAAATTGAGATAAATATAGAAATATTTTGTCAAGGAAGATGAACAGGCACATATTGAGGGTATTGGCTGATGCAGTTAAGCGAATTTCCTGTACAGATGCCACTGACAGGGATCGATATTTCCTGCTTTATGATAGTTTTCTACTCTTTTTGTCTCAGGTTGTAAAAGAAGATGATCCTCCGGCTTTCGAAACGCATTTCAATCCTTTTTCCCTCTTTGGTTATATTTCAGATGCATGGAATTTGCCCGGACATATGCGTTTTGCCGGCTTCAAATTACTGCGGATCCATCACGATACGACGGCTGATAAATATGAAATCCGCTACCCTGCATTGCAATGGTTGGTAATTGAACTAGCAAAATGTTGCATCGGGGAGGAGCTTTTGCCTGATTTTTTTCCAGAGCAGGAATTTCCTTGCGATGAATTCTGGGTTGACCCTATTCCTCGAACCCGGATTGATTTCGCCAAAGTAGTTCTCCGAAGGAAAAAGCCCTGTACTGAAATGACATTTGAAGCTTATTGGGTGGAGTACAATGGCCTTGAAGTCACCATTCGTCCTGATAAAATGATGAGGATCAAAAACCAGGTTCATGCGTTACGTCAGGCCGAAAAGCATATGTACTTTCCTATGACGGTACATCTTTTTGATATCGATGCCGGGAATGATGTACTCGTACCCGGTGCGATGGTGTTTTTGCCCGATTATCTGATCGATATCACCTCAATTTCGCAGTGTTTTTCACCGTTCGGGGAGGTGATTTCCAATTACCTTCTGAATAAAATCAGCCCGTTTTCCGATTCCCATCATTTGTTAATTGGTAATTGTGTAAATCAGATGCTGGACGAGTTGATCTTTAACCCAGATCTGGAATGGAAAGATGTAATTCCGCAATTATTTCGAATAAATGAGCTTTCCTGGGCTACTTATTCTGATGAAGATACCCGCCAACATATACGGACGATCAAGACCCATTTTGAGAATTTAAAAAACACCCTCAAATACGAATTCTATGAAAAGGGCTTTGATCAGGATTATTGTGCGGTGGAGCCAAGCTTCTATTCACCCCAGTACGGTCTGCAAGGTAGATTGGATTTGTTGTACGAACATCCTGATCCTTCCCGACCAAGGATGATCATTGAATTGAAAAGTGGCAAAATTTTCAAACCCAATTCTTATGGCCTGAATCATACGCATTATATCCAAACTTTGCTTTATGACCTTTTAATCCGGTCATCCTATCCCGGAGAGATCAACCCACTCAATTACATTTTATATTCCGTTGAAGAAAAGAATAACCTGAGGCACGCTCCGGCAATCAGAGACTGGCAGTATGAGGCACTGGGTGTTCGCAACCAATTGGTAGTGCTGGATTGCAGACTTGCCCAATGGACCAAGTCCTCTCAAAATTTATTTGAGATATTAAATGAAAGCGCTGAGTCTTTGATCGGTTACAGCGCACGGGACCGGGATGAATTTTATAAAAATTATGAATCAGCGTCAAACACTATCCGGGTGTATTTTGATGCCTATCTTACCTTCCTTACCCGCGAACAAATGAACGCTAAGCTGGGGCGTTTAAGCAGTGATCGTAAAGGACAATCGCAGATGTGGAACTCATCGGCGACTGAGAAGGACCAGCAATTTCTTTTGTTGCGGGGACTTGTAGTGGAAACGGATCGCAGTCAGGATGACCATCCTATTGTCGTATTCAGGAAGACCTCAGTCACCAATCCCCTGGCCAATTTTCGGGTAGGTGATATGATAGTCACCTATCCCCAATCCAGGGAGAATCATCCCACCCTGGGCCAGTTGTTCCGCTGTTCCCTGGTGGAAAATACCGCAGAAAATATTACGATCCGGTTGAGAGCCCGACAGTACAGACCCATTTTTGTGGACGGATCGTTATGGTGTGTGGAGCATGACCATCTGGATAGTTCTTTCCGGCAAATGAATCAATCGTTATCCACCCTTCTCAATATGACCGAACCTATGGCGAATCGTTTCCTCGGCATATCCCCACCTCGAAAACCCAAAAGGACGGCTCAATTTCTTCCTCCCTCTCAAATGACATCAACCCAATTGAATGCCTTAGCTGAAATGGATCAGGTGGAAGATTATTATCTGCTGTGGGGGCCACCTGGCACAGGAAAAACCAGCGTATTGCTTCGCAATTTTGTAGAGAGAAAGTTATCTAAGGAAGAAAATCGTCTGCTTTTGGTGGGATATACGAACAGGGCAGTCGACGAAATTTGCTCGGCTTTGAAACATATAGCCAGCCTGAAGGAGGAGCAAATCTTACGAATTGGATCCCGCTATGGAACGGACATACAATTTCGACATTGGCTTCTCAGTGAGCGCAATATGGGAATTTCAACGCGCTCGCAACTGTGGGATATGCTACATAACACGAGGGTTGTATGCGGAACGATAGCGTCACTCAGTGGTCAGTTGGAATTATTTCAAATCCTGCAGTTTGACTATCTGGTGATCGATGAAGCTTCACAGATATTGGAACCTGCTCTGATCAATCTGCTCAGTCTGGATATCCCATACTTGTTGATAGGAGACCATAAACAATTACCTGCTGTGGTTACCCAGAGCCAGGAAGATACCATTACCTACGATGTTGTTTTGCACAATATAGGTCTGTACAATCTTTCCAATTCCTATTTTGAACGTATGTTTGGACTTGTGCAGACTTTTCAATGGGACTGGGCCTATGGTGTGCTCAAGCATCAGGGCAGGATGCACCAGGAACTCATGGTTTATCCCAATCAGTTTTTTTATGATAACATCCTGGAAATTTTACCATTTGGAGAGGGTCGTCAGGTTGGCACACTCAACGGTCAAACTCAATCAGGGAACGCCCTCGCCCAATGCCTTACTGACTATAGAACGATATTTATTCCAACCCGCACCAGAAATGATTTAAATCACAAAGTGAATGACGAGGAAGCAGATCGGGTAGCAGATATTGTGGAGTGTCTCCTGCGGGAACGACCGGATCTGCCTATGTCCGAAATAGGCATCATCACCCCATATCGTGCACAAATTGCCAACATACGACATGCTTTGGGCAGGAAGAATCTCGATCATATGGATCTCACGGTGGATACGGTAGAACGTTATCAGGGCGGGGCGAAGGATGTGATCATCATTTCGTATTGTATAAATGCATTATCTCAGGTTCATCAACTTAAAGATTCCCTTACCCCGGACGGTGTTGATCGTAAACTCAACGTGGCAATGACAAGAGCTCGTGAGCAGATTATTTTTCTGGCCAATGAGGAATTGATGCGCGAGCATCCGCTATACGAGGCCTTGATGTTCCAATATTTTAATTTTCAACCCCGGGCAGTATAGCTTGGTATTTGGATTAACTTTATTGCCATTACCGGATGTCCAAAATTTTATGGGTCTGGAGACTTAGTTTCCAATGCGGGTTTTCCAGACAATAATCTATGCATTGTCGGATATTCTCCTTCGTATTTTCATTATCCATTGGGGAAAGAAAAAAATGATCGAAGTCAAGGTCTTCCCATTCCCTGGGATCCATATTGCCCTGAGGAAAGACAATTTTGAGTTCGTTTCCCCGGCGTTGTACGATATCTGTATTTTCTTTGGGACTTACGCAAATCCAGTCAATGGGTAGATCGACTGCCAGTGTGCCGTTTGTCTCGATCCCTATCTCAAATCCCTGTGTATGAAAAGCATCGACTAGCTTTCTGTCGAGCTGGAGCATGGGTTCACCACCTGTACATACTACATATTTGTTTCTATAGCCTTTAGGATATAGTTGGTCAGCTTTTTCGACTACCGAAGTTGCTGTGGGATATTTCCCCCCGTTGATTCCATCTGTTCCCCAAAAATCCGTATCGCAAAACTTGCAAATGGCCTTGTGTCGATCGATTTCCCTGCCCGACCAAAGATTGCATCCGGAAAATCTAAGAAATACTGCCGGACGTCCACTTTGACCACCCTCACCTTGCAGTGTATAATACATTTCTTTTATTGCGTAGGCCACGTAAAGTTGATATTATATTGAATTCAAAAATCCAGGGTTTGAGCTTTATTGATCCTAACACCTGAAAAGTATTTGGGTTCGTTTTTTGATTTGTTGTCCGCGGTGCTTCCCAAAATTGTCACGGAATTCATGTTTTTATCAAAATTGGAGTGCGTATGAGTAAATTGCTACAACGATCAATGTGCAGAACTTCACACCACGTAAAGGTAATCATAGTGAACCAGGGGTTTTTGATGCGCTTGCCCGATTCGTTCCATGGCATCCACTGAATCATAGCTTGCTTGTCCGAGTGCCACCAGGGTGCCCTGCTGATTCACAATCTGAACAATCTCGCCTTTTTGAAATTCGCCGGAAATAGAGATTATTCCAATAGGAAGTAAACTGGTTGCTTTCGCAGACTGTAGTGCTGCAACGGCACCTTCATTGATTACTACACGGGCTTCAGTAAAATGGTGGGAATGTGCGATCCATTTTTTACGGCCATCGATATTTTCAGCAGGTAAAAAATGACTGTGGGGAATGGTTCCTTCCAAAACGTGTTGAAGTATATTGGGGTGAAAACCATTGGCAATATGTACCGAGATTCCCAATTTGGCTGTTTTACTGGCCAAGTAAACTTTTGTACGCATACCACCGCGACCAAAACTGGATTTTTGTTCGGTGACAATAGTGGGCGGGATGATTTCCCCGGGATAGAATTTTTCAACAAGGTGAGAAGTAGATTCTTTCGGATGACCGTTGAATACACCATCCACATTGGTCAGTATGATGAGGGCATCAGCTTCTACCATTGCGGACACCAGACCAGCTAATTCATCATTATCTGTGAACATCAATTCTGTAATGGAAACCACATCATTTTCATTAATGATGGGCAAAATACCCTGTGAGGTCAGATGTTTGAGGCATTGTCTCATATTGAGATAATGACGCCTACTGCGGAAATCGTCCCGGGTGACCAGAACCTGGGAACACAAAATATTTTCTTCTTCAAAGTATTTCTGATATTCCCGAATCATTCTGATTTGCCCCAGCGAAGCCCATACCTGGCGACGGGCTATTTCGTCCCTTATGTCGATCATGGTACCGGAACTCCTTCCAAAAGCCACAGCGCCTGAAGATACCAGAATGATTTTCTTCCCCTTTCTGACGAGGGAAGCAATCTGACGAACCAAGTTTTTCATTTGGACCAAATCCGGAGTGCCATCCGCTTTGCTGAGAACGTTGGATCCGACCTTAACTACTATTTTTTGATAATCGTGGTGCATATCGGGTCCAAATTTAAGTAAAAGTTCAATTCGAGTACCAAAGGTTTTTCCCTTGCCTGGACAGATGGGCACAAAATCGTGAATATGAGTTCATGTTTCGTATGAAAGTGATACCTTTGCCCTCTCAAATATATGATTGAATGAAAGATACCGCAATTACCCACCTGATAAGCGAAGAACTTCAAAGACAACGTAATGGCCTGGAACTTATCGCTTCGGAAAATTTCTGTAGCGAGGAGGTTCTTATTGCCATGGGAAGTTGTCTCACGAATAAGTATGCTGAAGGTTATCCTGGAAAAAGATATTACGGCGGATGTGAAGTGGTGGATAAGGTAGAGCAACTGGCCATTGATCGGTTAAAAGAGTTGTTTGGTGCAGAATATGCCAATGTGCAGCCCCACTCAGGGTCCCAGGCTAATGCAGCGGTTTACCTGGCTGTACTGGAGCCGGGTGATACAATTCTCGGCTTTGATCTTTCCCATGGCGGCCATCTTACCCATGGTTCACCAGTGAGCTTTTCCGGGAAGCATTTTAATGCCCAACACTATGGAGTCAATAAGGATTCAGGGAGGATTGATATGGATGAGGTGAGACAAAGAGCGCTCGAAACCAAGCCCGCTTTGATTATTTGTGGTGCTTCTGCTTATTCCAGGGATTGGGATTATGAAGCTTTTCGTTCTATCGCGGATGAAGTAGGAGCTTTGTTGATGGCGGATATCGCCCACCCGGCTGGTCTTATTGCAGCGAAAAAGTTGAACGACCCGATGCCTCACTGTCACATCGTAACCAGTACCACACACAAAACCCTGAGGGGACCACGAGGAGGGATCATTCTGATGGGTAAGGATTTTGATAATCCAAGGGGGAGGAAAACACGGAAAGGGAATGCAATTAAAATGTCGAGTATCCTCAATAGTGGCGTATTTCCGGGTATGCAAGGCGGACCCCTCGAACATGTCATTGCAGCTAAAGCAGTTTCCTTCCTGGAAGCGTTGCAGCCGGAATTTGGTGAATATGCAGAACAGGTAATTACTAATGCCCGCACCATGGCCAATACCTTTGTGGAAAAAGGGTACCATGTAATTTCAGGAGGTACGGACAACCATATGATGCTGATCGATTTGCGCTCCAAAAATCTGACTGGGAAGAAGGCCGAGGACGCACTGGTCAAGGCAGATATTACGGTTAACAAAAATATGGTACCCTTTGATACAGAATCTCCATTCGTAACCTCCGGAATTCGAATCGGAGCAGCAGCAGTAACGACCCGGGGCCTGGATGAAACCCACTGCTTGCAAGTGGTGGAATGGATCGATCAGATTCTGGGCGATCCCGACAACGATGAACAGATTGCAGGGATCAAAGCTGACATTAATTCTTTTATGAACCAATTCCCATTGTATCCGGATAGGTAAATCCAGGATTGAAATGGGGATTTTGAATTTTTGTAAGCCTGTTTTTCTGCAAAACCATGAACACCGTATTGTTCCAGGATTTTTATTTTGTCTGAATTCAGTAAGGTGTTAATTCATCAAAAGTAAGGATACCGGATATCGGATAAGAACAAACCACATGCCGGGACGGACCAGGCTCCTTTGATGTGTTCACCGGCTTCAACTGCCTTTTCAATGTCATCTATGTTGATTTTGCCCTCTGCAAACCGGAGGCAGGCCCCCGTAATCAGTCTTACCATCCCGCGTAAGAACCGATCAGCACTTACGTGCAATTCCAGTCCTGCATCTGTGGGTTTCCATTCACATACTGATAGTTTGCAGTTGTGATTTTTGACATCAGAATGGTATTTGGCGAATGGTCCGAAATCCGTAAGCTTTTTAATTCTTTCTGAAAATTCATTGAGCACATCTACATCAAATAGCCGTGCCCGTTGATAATAAAAGGAGTACTTGTCGAGAAATGGATTCTTGGTAGAGTGGATACGGTAGATATAGGAACGCAGGACAGCGTCGAACCGGGCATGAGCATCTTCGTGGACCTTGATGATGTCTTTGATGGCGATATCGCTGGGTAAAAAATTATTCAATTTGTAAAGAAAGGCTTCGTCCAAATTATGATGGGTTTCGGTATGTGCATAATATTCCAGGGCATGCACACCCGCATCGGTTCGGCCACAACCAACGATATCCATGGGCACCTGAAGCATTTGGCTCATTCGATCTTCAATTACTTCCTGAACACTGAGGGCATTGGGTTGACGCTGCCATCCTGCATACTGGCTACCATCGTACATAAGCCGTAAAAAGTACCTCATCGTATGAATGTAAAGAATTTCCGGTACTGGTCATCAGGTAAAGATAAATTTACTAAGTTGTTCATATCTCACTGATGGAATAAATGATCAGCATTCATAGCATCAAAGTCATCCCCGGAAGGGGGTTTAACCTTCAATTCTATATTCCACCCATCGTTGGAACTGTCTTTCACGAATAGACGAATCGGATGAATTCCTTTTTGTAGATTTACTTTGCCGGTCATCGAATTTTGGCGGTCTGTATGGAAATCTCCATCCAATACCAGGGCATCGTGAATTCGAAATAACGTTTGGTTTCGGGTATTCAACATAAAGGAATACCATCCGTCCTCAGAGGCCATGAAATACCCTGAGTACATGATCAGATTGCCGCTGGCATCAAAAGGTATAATCAGCCCATCAACTACACCTTTTCCAATGGGCTCCAGAATGTCCGTTTTAGGAATCCATTTTGATTCGGTACGATACCATGCGACTTCCAGACCTTCACTTAGCTTGTCGTATGATAAGGGTAAAGCTGGAATAAGCTCGAGGTCATAAGGTCGTACGGCCGATGTGTCGGGCATGCGCATTCGCAATACCTGGTTTTTGAGTTTGTTCTGAAAATCTTCGTACCCATTTTGTAGCGCTAGATTATTGGATTGTTGAGGGTCAGCAATTACATCATAGATTTCGAAATCATCCATGTGGTCCTGAATATCGTACCTCACACCAACCATATTATCGATCCGGATGAGTTGCATCTGACCACGTTTGCGACCCGCATGGTCCGATAAAAAGTGTTGGAATTCGGGCGTTCTGCCTTGCTGGAAATATTCAATATACACCGGGTGTCGGTCTTCGAAAGATTTTCCTTCGAGTATTGGAATCAGGGATTCACCATCGAGTCGTTCCGGCACTTCAAGCCCTGCTGCGTCTGCAAAAGTTGCCAGCCAGTCGGATATCATTGAAGGTTGGGTCGACTTTTCCCCTTGGGGGATTCGAGCTGGCCATGTAGCAATTGCAGGGACCCGAACTCCGCCTTCCCACAAATCACGTTTGATGCCATCGAAGGGGCCGTAACTTCGGAAAAATTCTGGTGTGAAGTTAACATATTCTTCAGGAAGATAAGATTCCATAGATGGGCCATTGTCTGATGTGAATACTACCAGCGTATTGTCATCGAGATCCAGATCGGCCAGTAATTTTCTGAGATCCCCAATAGCATCATCAATGCGGCGATTGACGGTGGCGAATCTTTTATAGGTGTCGGGCCAGGGGATTTCCGCGGTCCCAGGATCCTGGTCATGATCCCAGGTGGCATTTTTGTAATCCGGGTGGGTCCAGGAATCTACTTCCCCGGAAGCGGTATTGATCATACGACCAGGTTCTCCCAACCACTGTAATCCGCCCTCCAGGCCTCCTCCTTCAGGATATTCCTGGGTGGGTAGTTCGATGACCGCATGGGGCGTATCATAGGCCAGAAACATGAAAAAAGGGGTGTTATTATTCAATTTTCTGTGTTCCAGAATCCATTTCTTGGCAAAGGCAGTCCACAAGTCTCCCGTAAAACATTTGGCCAATCCCTCAGCAACATTCTCATGGTTGTGGTACACCTCTTTGGGACCCCTATATATGCCTTCAACAGGATAATGTTCGTGTCCGTCCCTATGCCTGATATAGCCATAAAATTCATCAAAACCACGATGAAGTGGATGGCCGGGCCAGGTATCTCCATCTTCTTCCCACAGCGGATCACCCTGCAAGCCCCATTTTCCGATGGCCACCGTCCGATAACCTTTTTCCTGAAGGACATTGCCCACGGTATAGTTGTTTTCAAGTGCCTTGTCAAATTGATTGTCACGAACATTAGCATGACCCTGATGCATACCGGTCAGGAAGGAGGCCCTGGATGGTGCACATACCGGGGCATTGGCGTAATGGTCTGTGAGCATAATGCCTTGTCTGGCCATTTCATCCAGGTGGGGGGTCAATTGCCAGGGATTTGAAGGACTGTCTTCTTCCGCTCTTTGATTCTGGTAAAAACTACCCAGGTCACCCCAACCCAAATCATCGGTGAGGATAAAAATGATGTTGGGTGATTGTTGAATATTTTTTTCGTTATCCGAACCTGAATTACATGAGATCAGCAGCAGAATGATCCAGATGATACTAATGATTTTCATGAGGTCGATATTTTATTTTGCCGGCTATCTTATACGCCATGAAAATAGAAAAATTCTTATGTCATTCGTCTTATAACCCGGTGAATATTGTCATGAAAGTAACACATGGCCTTTCCGGGTCAAATATTTTATAAGGATTGGATTGGCTTCAAGGGTTATTCATTATGAATATCAGTTCCCTTATCGGTTCGTTGGTAAGATTTGTCCGATTCATTTATCTTCCCATATGGACAATAACTGTTTCAGAAGGTGGCCCCAGATATTTATTGCGATCCATGGGTCGAACAACATAAGTGTATTGTTTTCCCGGTTCGCAAGTGGTGTCAAAGTAGAATTTTTCCTGTGAAAAACGAATAGCAATCACATTATTCCCATATTCCAGTCTGATCGGTTCATCCTTTTCAAATCGGTATACCACAAAGCCATATGCGTCATCCTTATTGGATTCTGGTTCCCACTGCCATCTCAATCTCACGAATCGGTCGATCACAGTGGGGTAAAGATTTGTGGGAACTTTTACAGGTTGAAAATCCCGATCTTTTAAAGGAGGAGGAAGCGAAGGATGCCTGTACAAGTCTGTGCGTAATGAATCGGAAAATCCAGCCAGGTTATTAAGCAGGGATTTTGAGCTAAAATACACACTCCCGTGAATGTTGTTTTTGGTGCGGATAGTTCTTACCTGTCGAGGCAATTGACTCCAATCCTCCCATCCATTTTTACCTTCCAGGGCCCTGTATGGAGCCTGACCCACGAGGACTTGTTTTCCAAAGCTGTTTGAATCCCACCAATCCAACAATTTTTCAAAAGCAGCGGGTGGGTAATGGAAAGGAAAATAAATTTGTGGATTGATGTAATCCACCCAACCCATCTCCAGCCATTTGTACACATCTGCATAAAGACCGTCATAGGAAGTGAATCCATTGGTGTCTGATCCCCGGGGGTCCTCTTTTTTATTCCGCCATATGGCGAAAGGGCTTATTCCAAATTTGACATATGGTTTTGCTTTTTGAATTTCTTTATGGAGTTGCCGAATCAATTGATCTACATTGTCGCGTCGCCAATCCTCGATGTTTTGAAAATGGTCCTTCCCATATTTGAGATACGTCAATGAATCGGGGAGAGGATCTTTTCCGGGATAAGGATAGAAGTAATCATCGAAATGTATTCCATCGACATCGTATCTGTGTACGACATCCATGATCACGCTAACGATGTATTCCCGCACCTCGGGAATTCCGGGATTGAAATAAGTTTTGTTATCGTAGGTAAAAAACCAATCGGGTTTTTTGTAGGATATATGGTCTTTGGATCTTTTTCGCGGATCGAGATCCTGGGAGGCCCTGTAAGGATTGAACCATGCATGAAGTTCCATCGATCGGGCATGGGCTGCTCCGGTGGCAAAAGCCAAAGGATCCCACAAGGGATTGGGAGCTTTGCCTTGTTCCCCGGTCAGGTAGTAACTCCATAGTTCATTTCCCTGGTCATAGAAAGCATCTGCAGTGGGGCGGATTTGGAGCATTATTGAATTAATGTTCCACCGCTGGTGCTGATCCAGTATCCACAGCAATTCTCTTTTTTGCTCTTCTGAGGTTAAACCCGGTTTGGAAGGCCAATCAATATTAGCTACGGTGGCCACCCATACGCCCCGAAATTCGTGCAATGGAGATGGGGTAGGGGATTGAGCATGTAGAAAGCTGATATACAGAATAAGGATCAGGGTAAAAATTCTTCTCATGCGGCCAAGATAAGGAATGCCCCCTGAATTTTCAAGCAAAGGAATCGCCTTACCCCATCGAAGATACGACCGTCCACATATAATAATTTGCACTGATAAGGGCTATAAAAAGCAACAGCTCCCTTTGTTCCAATGATTCAAAATCCTCACTGGTTTGTATATGATATTGGTAGTGCAATTTTTTCCATTTCATCACAGGTTTCATGGTAAGCAATTCAGAACCTTCCTGATCGATAAATATGAATTTGTCCTGGAAAAATCCTTTGGATTTGAACAAGTAGGCTTGTTTTGGAGCGTCATGTGATTGGGAGGACTCGTTCCTATCCGGTTGAAAATCTTTCCTCATGGCCTGAATGACAATATCTCCATTCCAATTGAGATCAAGCTTAAAATATTCATCATCGTCGTCTTTGACCTCGATAATGGTATTCCACATGCCTTTGGTTTCAACGGTAAATGAATGGTTGCCGGCGATCTCGAAAGTCGCATCAAACGGATACCATTTGCGATAAGATAAATTGCCAATTTTTTCCTCTCCTTTTGTAATGTCAAAATTGAGATAACTAAGAGAATTAGCTTGATATTCTGTCATGGTACACGGATTAAAGACCCAGGAATTA
>CAYRRD010000042.1:0-28566 GCA_964426625.1 uncultured Saprospiraceae bacterium
TTAATTTTCCGAATCACCCAGATTAATTTGGAATATATCAAATGCACAGTTATTTCAGATAATCACAAATAACCCTGGACTAAAACCACTGAATATTTGTCATAAAATATTGCAATCCTGCCCAATGCCTAAATCTGAGTAGGCCTTATCTATGAGTAGTATAAAACAATTGTTTAATACATTAACAGGCCGAGGGATTTAATCTCAGGCGATTTTTGTGTCCAAACCAGGAAATTTCGGTCAATATTAAAGGAGACCCGGGTATGATCCCCGGGTCGTAATCGTTACGTCATTAAGGTCTTCTCCCTGTGGCCAGCCGCCATAGTATACCTATGATAGCCAACACCAATAATATATGTATCAAACTTCCTACTGCTTCTCCAAATCCGAAAAATCCTACGACCCATCCGATCAGAAGAATTACCACGATTAACCAAATTAAATTACCCATATCATAAACTTTTAGTTGATATAATAACTATTAATATATCATAAGATTTTGTATTTTATGATATATACTAAAAATTTAACATTATGAGCCCTATTCCAAAGAAACCCTAATAATTCTGACTGGGGTAAAATTCAAACCAGTGTCATTCACACCCAGATTCACCTCCGGCTGATTCCACCCTTCATCTCTTTCAGAGCCTCGTATGTTTGAACACACCGCCAGGCCCAAACCAACTTCGGAACCCCGTACGGGGCTTCGTATGATTGCGCACACCGACAAGAACCTCGCACTCCTCATCCTCTACCTCTACCTTATCCTCAACCTCATCCTTTAGCTCAAAATTATTGCATACATTTGTGTCCGAAAGATTCTATTTTTTCATCACTTTTAATCTGTATCGTTGATCACAGAAGCCTTTATAGAATCCCAACAAATCAACAAAATACCGCTGATTGACCGGGATGAAACTATTGCTTGTATGAATACACTGGGTCGTTCCCGGACCCCATTCTTCTTTCTTATTTCATATGACACACAGCGATCCATGATATTTAAAAGTCAGGATAATTTGGAAGCTCACCTTCCGATATATTATACTTTCCCAGACCAAAGCAACCACGTCACACCGGAACAAAAAATTATGCCGGTAAAATTAACCATCACCAGGACTGACTGGGAAATATACCAAAAGCAATTTCAAATAGTTCAGGATGAATTACGGAACGGAAATATCTATCTCATCAATTTAACCCGGGGCACTCCGATTGAATCTTCATCCGGGCTCATGGAAATTTATATGCATTCCCGGGCAAAATATAAAGTCTGTGTCCCAGACCAATTTGTCGTATTCAGCCCGGAAACGTTCGTTCGCTTCCTGAACGGAAAAGCCTACACTTATCCCATGAAAGGTACTATCCGTGCGGACCTGCCACACGCGCGGGAACATCTGGAAAACGATGCGAAGGAAAAAGCAGAACATGCGTCTATCGTTGATCTGTTGCGCAACGACCTCGGGCAAATATGTAATCAGGTCAGGGTCAAAAAATTCCGTTATTTCGAAAAAGTTCAAGCAGGGAAATATGAATTGTGGCAGGTTAGTTCAGAAATTGAAGGGAACCTTCCCGCTAATTTCCACGATTCACTAGGTACTATGATATTCCAACTCTTGCCTGCAGGATCCATTTCAGGCGTCCCTAAGCAAAGTGCCGTGAAAATCATTAATAAAATCGAAGATTACCCCAGGGGATTCTACACTGGCATTTGTGGATACTTTGATGGAAACAATCTTGACAGTGCTGTGATGATCCGGTTTATCGAACAGACTGACGCGGGTCTGGTGTATAAAAGCGGGGGGGGAATCCATTCCATGAGTGATTTGAAAAGTGAATTTGAAGAGTTAATAGACAAGATATATGTCCCGGTGGATTGAAACGATCGCGGTGAAAAATGGGTTATTGATGCATTTATCCGATCATCAGGAAAGGATGGATCGAACCATACGGGATATGCTCGGAATTGACAACTCGATCATACTTGAAACTAGTTTAACTCCCCCTGCTGAGCTGGACGGACTTTTGAAATGCAGGATCGTTTACGACACCGTCATTCACATGATTAACTGGGAGTCTTATTCCATCAGAGAACTTGGATCTATCGCGCTTGTTCATATTAATGATTTGGAATATTCCACAAAAAAGGAGGATAGAAGCACCCTGGAGGAACTGGTTAAAAAATCTCAAGCAGATGATGTGATCATTGTTCAACACGGTAAGGTGACAGACGCCAGTTACGCCAATCTGATTTTTCGTAAAGACCAGAACTGGATTACCCCATCTACGCCCCTGTTGGAGGGTACAATGAGAAATCGACTTCTAAGGATGGGGAAAATAGAGGAATGCCCGGTACATGTAGAGGATTTAATGGATTTTGATGGATTCAAATACATCAATGCCATGCTCGATATGGAAAATTCACCGGAGTTGCCCATACAGATCATTCGGGGGAAAAAAAAAGCGGGATGCTAAGTCAATCTTAGATCCCGCTTCCCTACTTCAAACAAATCGCCGAAAAATGTTTAATCTTAAATTATTACTTCAAAAGAGAATTATCTGGAATATTACATCATTCCTTTCATCCCTTATTGTTGATTGAATTCCCATTTATAACACGGAGCCAGGAACAGAAGTTGTACAATCCCCTTTAAATCTTTCTTAAAATATTGTATACCCCAGGCTCCGAAAGCAACTTTCTTTTTAGCAGGATTCAAATCAGATCTTTTCAATGAGCAAGTAAATATATCAACCAAATCTCATGTAAATCAGTTCAAGTTCTTTAAAAAAATCCGATTGTATGGAGAACTTTCGATCCAAAAATGTTATTGAATATCGAGGATGTGAATGCAGTATTCCGTATCAGTAGATAAAATTTCACAAAACTTTCAATACCACACCGAGGATATAACATGGAGGAAAAACAGCTGGAGATCAATACCATGGTCTTAAAAGATCTTATAAGATCAACGAAAAATTTTGTGGAATACATGAAGGAATATGGTCTTCGCCGTATCCCTAGGCCACGGACTGATTCAAATTGGGATATAGAACAGTTGATAGAACATGTGATCCTGGTGGATAAATCAGTACACTCCATCCTGAAGGAACAACCGTTTGGATCAGTTAAAAAGGAGCACATTCCCAAATACCAAATGCGGGACATCATGCTCAATCGTCGTCGGAAAATACGAAGTCTCAAAATGCTACAACCCACTCAAACTGATAAATCCAGGCAACAACTTCTGGCGGAATTCCAGGAAATTCGGAACGAAATCATGAACCAGTTAAAAAACAGCCAATTTGACCTGCAAAGTTTAGAGACATACCCTCATCCTGCATTGGGACCGCTCACCCGCCGGGATTGGCTGTACATGCTTTGTTTTCATTCCGACCGCCATATTGCTCAAACCCAGGAAATCCTCTTCATAAAATAATAATCTTGTAGGTGATCCACTCTGCCCCATGCTAAAGTAAGTATACAAGTAAATTTCTCAAAAAAATTGACGACCTTTGGCCATTATTTCATGCAAACAGAACGTATATGTTCAATCCCTGGCACCAGGTTTATATCGGGGACCAGACCCCGACCTTCGTCAATGGTATCATTGAAATTCCACGCAATAGCCGAGCTAAATACGAGTTGGACAAAGCGAGTGGTTTACTCCGGTTAGATCGCGTATTGTACTCATCCGTTAATTATCCGGCCAACTACGGATTTATCCCCCAAACTTATTGCGAGGATCGTGACCCCCTGGATATACTAATATTGTCCCAAATGGATATCGTTCCCATGTGCATAGTCAATGCCAAGGTGATTGGTGTAATGCAGATGATGGATGGGAATGAAAAAGATGATAAAATTATTGCCGTAGCGGCCCACGATAAAAGCGTGAGCCATTACAATGACATCTCAGAATTGCCCGATCATTTTTCGCTCGAAATACAAAGTTTTTTCGAGGATTATAAAAAGCTGGAAAACAAAACCGTGGTGGTAGAGGATATTCAAAACAGGGACATAGCCCTGCAGATCGTTGTGGAAGCCATGGACTTATATCAAAGACATTTTGGCGGTAAACTATGATAGATGATTAAACTAGCCTGGACTCTGGTCACACTGTTTCTCGTCTTTGAGACCCCAGTTGGTTTCGCACAATCCGAGGCTATTCGAGAATCGGAATGGATCATGCATCAGGATTCCTTTCAACTTTCAGGCACCCTGACTGTCCCCCAAAATTCCCGTCCCGTGGCTGTCCTGCTGATTAGCGGATCGGGACCTACGGATAGAGATGGGAACAATCCGTTTATGAAAAACAATAGTTTGAAGGGACTTTCTGATTCATTGGTGCTGGAGGGATTCACCACTATGCGGTTTGACAAACGTGGCATAGGTAAAAGTGCCACCCATACCATGGATGAATCTCAACTTACCTTTGAGACTTTTGTCAATGATGCATCTCAATGGCTGTCCCGATTAAAAGATACTTTTCCCGATTACAAATTCATCATCGCCGGGCATAGCGAAGGTTCTCTCATCGGCATTCTGGTAGCCCAGCGCAATCAGGTGGATGGCTTTATTTCCATTGCCGGAGCAGGAAGACCATTTGAAGTAATCGTGCGGGAACAGCTCGGGAAACAATTGCCCGGCCTGGTACCGGAATCTGACAGCATTGTTCACCGTATTAAATCCGGAGAGACCGTAGACGAAATGAATCCCATGTTGCTCAGCCTGTACAGGCCTTCGGTCCAACCCTATCTACGGTCTTACATGAAATACGATCCTAAAACGGAAATTGGGAAATTGGATGTACCAATTCTGATTGTCCAGGGTGAAAATGATCTACAAATCACGACAGACGATGCCAGGACCCTTTACAATGGAGGTAATAAAGCAACACTTCAACTTATACCACACATGAATCACGTACTCAAGGATATAAAAGGTGGATTGATGGAGAATCAGACCTCTTACAACAACCCTGAGTTACCCATTTCAGCTGCCCTTTTGGAACATGTTCTCGAATTTTTAAATAAATTTTGACTTTCGACTAACCTTTTCCTTTCGCATTGTGTAATAGAGGGTAAAACCCATTCACATGAAAGCAATATTTTACCTGTCTGTTACAATTCTGGGCTTATTCACCATGCATAGTTGCGTCAAAGACACCTGTGTTCATACGAAAAAGTATCTCCATTATGAACCTGTTTTCATCACGCAGGAGGAATTTGATGCACCCGCTGAATATACTTTGGCCCGCCCCATGGAAAACACCGGCACCATTTATGCGTATGGATCTTACATTTTCGTCAATGAATTTCAGCGAGGAATCCATATCATCGACAACCATAATCCACAATCCCCGAATGTAAAGGGTTTTATAGAAATCCCGGGAAATACGCATTTTACCGTTAAAAGTAATATGTTGTATGCAAACAAACTGGAAGACCTGGTAGTCCTTGACATTACGAATGTAGATCAACCCCTTCAGGTCAATCGGATATCTGATGTATTCCAACTCCACCGGGCACAGTCGTCGGATCAGGGAATTTTGGCTTACTATGAAAGCACAGATGAAGCGATAGAGATAGACTGTAATGATCAGAGATACAACTCACTGATCTTTTCCTTCAATGATCGATTGTTCTTTGATTTCGAGGCTTTTACTCCGTCAGCAAATTTACAATTTGCAGCGGTGAACAACGCCAAAGCGGTAGTAGAGTCAGGAAATTCACCTTCCACCATTGGCGTAGGTGGATCCATGGCCCGGTTCACTACATTTGGTGAATATCTTTATGTGTTATCTGACCATTCCCTGGAAACAATCGATATCACCACACCCGATCAGCCTGTAAAACATGCATCCACCAACGTGGCATTTACTGCAGAAACCATATATCCGTTTGAGGGGCATCTTTATATAGGTACTACAAACGGAATGCATATATACAATGTCTCCCATTCCGGCACACCGGAATTTGTTTCCACCACAGCGCATATCCAATCCTGCGATCCGGTCATTTCTGATGGCGAATATGCATATGTCACCTTGAGAGGTGGCACTGAATGTGGAGGCTTCACCAATCAACTCGAGGCATACGATATCCAGAATCCTTTTACCCCTACCCGGGTTCAGATTTTCCCCATGGACAATCCCCATGGACTCACCAAAGTGGGGGATTATCTATATATCTGTGAAGGACCGGGTGGTTGGAAAAAAGTAAAATCCAACCTTCCCGGACAATTCACCCTGGAACAAACTAATTCTTCCCATTCTGCCTATGATGTTTTGGTCACACCCCAATTTACACTACTTTTTGTGGGGAGTAAAGGGATATTTCAATACAGCATGGACGGAGTGAACAACCCCCAATTAATAAGTCAGGTTGAATTCGTACTGCCATGAGATATCTAATTCTGGTGGGGCTCCTATTGGTATTTGTACCATTTATTTCGGCTCAGTCCGATGTAAAAATCAAGCTAAGGAATGGTCAAACGATCGAAGGGGAATGGCTGGGAATTGAAAATGACCATTTTCTTATCGGCCAAGGGGAATCGATCATTCGATATATTCCAGAAGGTATGGTCTTGAAACTCAAAGTAGTTCCAGACATAAACTCTTATCCCGGTTATGATAAAAACAGGAATATCCTAATTTGGGGGCTGTCGGGAGCATTCAATTCAACACTGGGACAAAAAGAGAAAAATTTACAAGGTTTGGGAGGAAAAATTTCTGTAGGGTATGACTGGGAACACAATTACGCTTTGTATGTATCCGCAGGTTACAGTAATATGAACATAGGAGAACCGGAAACCTTCTTTCCTGTGTCCATTTTACCCGTAAAATATCTGACAGAAGGTCGGCTTCTGGTATTTGCCGGTTTGGAAGCAGGTATGAATTTTGGAATCTCCAACCCATGGGAAAGTGCCATTTCTCGGCGGTCCATGAACATCGATCGTCACATTTCGTGGAGTCAACCCACTCATTTTGCGGGAAAAGGCATTTCCCTCACACCTACGACGGGTATACGTATTATAGGAAAATACGGCATCGATCATGTAATAAGTCTGGGTTTGCACCTGCAACAATTCACGTCCCAAAATAAGTTTAAAGACGACTTTTATTCAAAAATCGACCTTTTGTACAGACGATGGCAAATCAATTATGGGCTTATATTCTAATACCTGCGCAGCTAAGGTTTTTGATTCAATCCACAATTTTTACATTGATAAAAAGGACAGCATAAATCAACCTTAAAAGGAAACATCTCTTAATGGCCCATACCGGTAAACTTTAGGATGCACGGTTTACCTAGCGGAACGGCATTGGCATTTCGATATTGGTCATGATAAACGCTATCATTGTGGTGCCGGAAACACCCCCTCTTCGTATCGCCATACACCACTAAAGCTTCAGCTCCTCATCCTTCTTCAATCGATTATATCTGCCTTTTCCAAATTGGGTTCCATTGAATGTAACCTGAGTTCGGAGCTCATCGCGTTGCTCCTCCGGAAGTTTCATAAATTGTTTACATTTTACAGAACAGCAATCGTTGTATTCCTCGGCACATTCATCGCATTGAATAAACAGGATATGACAGGCATCATTTACACAATTGACATGTTCATCGCATGGTTTCCCACATTGATGGCAACGAGCTATCACCTCCCCGGTAATTCTTTCGCCAAGTCGTTCATCGAAGACAAAATTCTTTCCTATGAATTTGTTTTCTAATCCAAGCTCCTTGCATTGCCTGGCGTATTCAATAATCCCTCCATCGACCATGTAAACTTCCCTGAATCCACGATGGAGGTAGTATGCACTGGCTTTCTCACAGCGTATCCCACCAGTACAGTACATGATGATCGGTTGATCTTTTTGTTCTTCCAGCATTTTCTCAACCACCGGAAGTGCAGTACGAAAATTCTCAACATCCGGTAAAATGGCATCCTTAAAATGACCCACCTCCCACTCATAATGGTTGCGCATATCGACAAACCTGGCTCCTTCCTTGTTGACTTTCTCGTTGACCTCAATGGCCGAAAGGTGTTTACCCCGTTTTGTCACATCAAAAGTATGGTCATTCAACCCATCAGCAACGATCTTGGGTCTGATTTTGACCTTCAAAACGAAAAAAGATTTCCCATTATCCTCCAGGGCTACGTTCAACCGGATATTCTCCAGAAAGGTAATTTCCTGACCCAAATTATCCCGAAAGTTATCCCAATTCCTTTCCGGGATGGAGATTTGAGCGTTTATGCCTTCGGACGCCACATATACACGACCCAAAATGTCCCATCGGGAAAACAGGATAAACAAGTGATCACGAAAAACGGAAGGATTCTTGATGTTGTAATACTTATAAAACGACAGTGTCAGTCGCTTCTCCGTCGAACTCCGCATTTTGTTTTTGAGTTCGGCCCGGTTAACACGGTTGTGTAACTTCATTTTTGTTGGTTTTTGTTATCGAAGGCAAGTTGCAATCTTGCTGATGTACAAAGCCAGCTTTATTGGGAGGCAAAGGTAAGGGTTTGTATCGAAAATGAAAAGGGGATACTCCATTAAAAAGTATATTCCACAAAAGGCTTCATGATGGAAATACACTAATGTGCCTGACATTAAACCATTTTGCATCTAAGTAGACGGAGATTCCCCAACAGTGGAGCTTTCTTTTTTTTGGGTATCGATTTACGTACTACGGATTCTTTTTTCTGAAGGGATAACGCCTTATCTGAAGTATGTCATAGAAGGTTTTCCACGACCGGATCCGAATTCTCAAACAAGGATATCTGATTCCTGACCCAATCAGTCTGACTGCTTTGTATTATATTGAGTTGGTCGGAGAAATCCTAAGTTGAGTAAGGTGCGATGACAGATCCGGTCATTTTCATTTCGATAACTTTCCACCAATCGGTCACTTACGCGTTAATCCTTTGGAAATTCTGATTCTCCGGCTGGATTATCGAAGACCCTTGATTCTTCCAAAAAAAAATCCATTATAAAAATATCTGAACAGATTCACATAGGTGACTTTCCAACAGAAAACAGAGGTGTCAACAATGGAATAAGTTCATCATATTCAGCAATCGTCTCATCAGCCATGGATTGGTCCTGACCATGAAAACCGACTCCTTTGTATCCAATGCAATACATTCCAGCGCTTTTGGCTGCCCGGATCCCATTAGTCGAATCTTCAATCACAACACATTCCCCAGGCTCCACTTCCAGCAATCCAGCAGTGTGCAGATAGATGAATGGTGCGGGTTTGCTTTTCTCCACATCCTGACCTCCCACACGAATTTTAAAATATTTGTCAAGCCCGGCCTGCTCCAGCAAAACATCCATCACAATCCTGGAAGAGGATGATGCGACCGCCAAAGGAATTCCTCTATCTTCGATCCATTGAAGTACACGGTTCACCCCGGGAATCATTTCGATGTCTGCCTGAGAGGTAAAATATTCGATAATCCTTTCATTGTTGAGATTCAACAAATCATTCGGGGAATGATCCAGCTTATAATGCGCTATGACACGACTCCACATTTCATCAGCTGCGTATCCGATAAATGGTTCACGCTCCTCTTCAGTAATTTCGAGTCCAAGATCACGAAAAATCTGATGTTCGATGATCATGTGATGACTTTCCGTGTTGATCAATACTCCATCCATATCAAAAATAACTGCCTTCATTCCATTCGCTTTATTTAGTGCACTATTTCATATGTTCTTTACACTTATGACGGCTTCTTTTTCACCGTCCTTTCATCTCCAAAAGCCGTAGGTCAGTCCTATGCTCGGTTTCGTTTCTTCGGTACGACAAAACACAATCACATCAGTAGTATAAATTTCTTATGAAACAGAGCACTATTTCTATGACCTGTTTTCCAGGATTATCAGGGTTATTGGTTTCATAATGCAATCTAACAGCTATTGTCTTCCATAGTTTAAACCAACACTCAAATCCATTCCAGACCAGATTCTCTTATACCCGAACTTATATCCTTCCCACGCCAAGCTGACTGGATTGAGCATTCAAAAATATTCCGGGTCTGATGAAATATCAACTAGATAGCCGGAAGCTTTTACATATTATAAATTTTTATCATATTTGTGCATGGTTCATGGAATCCACATAGAAGAAATGCTCAAGGGGCTGGCGGCCGGTCATCGTCGAACGCTTTCCAGGGTCATTACGCTGATTGAAAGCCAGCGAGAGGAAGATGCAGAAGTCAAGTCCCTGATCATGAAAAGCATCGGAGAATGGCGCAAATCAGCTGTCAAGATTGGAATCACAGGCAGTCCGGGTGTAGGGAAAAGCACCTTCCTCAATGGTTTTGTCCAACTGTTTGAAGGGACACCATACCAGATCGCTATCCTTAGTATTGACCCTTCCAGTACAACCACTGGAGGAAGTATTCTGGGTGATAAGATCCGTATGACCAATCTGATTGAAATGGAACAGGTGTTCATCAGACCAAGCCCCAGTAAGGGAATTTTGGGAGGGATCAACGTCAATACCTGGGAAACCGTTCTAATCTGTGAGGCTGCAGGTTTTGACTATATTTTTATAGAAACCGTGGGCGTAGGGCAATCTGAAATTGAAATTCAATATCTGACAAACGAGGTGTGGTACCTGACCATGGCACGGTCCGGGGACGAAATCCAGACCATGAAACGCGGACTCATGGAAATCGTTGACCGGATCATCGTCACCAAAGTTGATCTGGAGCCCGACGAAGCTAGAAAAACTGTAAAGCTTATGCAGCAATCTCTGGAGTCAGTACATCGGGGCAAAGACCGCATATCATTTTACACCCTCACCCCCTTTGAAAAGCAGTCCATGCAGGACTTATTCGGAAGCCTGAATTCGATTTCCAGGACCCCTCTGAACTCGGATCAATTAATGCATTGGATGGGTAAAGGTTTTCAGGACCTTATTCTTCGCAAAGTACAATCGCATGCCCGATTAAAAGGTTTATACGAACATCTCAGGCAAGAAATAAAAAACAATAAAATGAATTACTGGACGGCAATGGAATATTTGGCCAATGAAATAGATGATTTATGGGAAAGTTGATGTATGTAGTTCTATTTGTAGTCTTTGGTCTGACCGGAATTGCCCAACCCTTAGGATGGCAACCACCCATATCGGGACAGGTACTACTTTCCGGAACATTTGGGGAATTACGGGGCAGTCATTATCATGCTGGCATCGATATCAAACCCAATGTCGGGGGCCCACAGGAAATCCTGGCTGTTGCAGATGGCTTTGTCAAGGAAATCCTGGTTCGGAGCAGTTCCTACGGAAATGCCCTGATCCTGCAACACGCAGATGGATTCAAATCCCTGTACGGTCACCTGGATCGATTTAACCCTACTCTGGATTCTCTGGTGTACGCCCATCAGCATCTACAACAATCGTTTGAGGTTTCGATTGAGTTGGATTCCACCCAATACCCTGTGACACAAGGGATGTTCATAGGGGTGATGGGAAATACTGGTTTTTCTTTCGGGAGACACCTCCATCTGGAAGTGAGGCACGAATCCGGAACGCGATACAATCCTTTATGGGTGCTCCCAGACCTGGAAGACAAAACACCCCCCCAGTTCAGAAATCTTAAGATCAATTATCACGACGATTTTGGCAGAGAATATCAGGAGAAAAACATTTCAGTCCGTGCGTTGGGGAGGGGGAGATACGATGCAGGCAATCTGACACTCAATGCCTTTAAATATTCCCTGGGGGTGGATGTGATAGATCTACATGAAAATACACACAACCGGAACGGAATCCACAGTCTGTCAATGTACAAAGATTCCATCCTGGTGTTTCGTACGGTATTCGACTCGCTGACCACATCCGACCGGCTGTATTACAAAGAGCATATAGACCATATCACAGATGGTACTTCCAATGCAGTCTATCATAATCTTCGGTATTCCAGCAATTCCATTACCACTCAACTTTCCAATAATCAAGCTGGTCTTTTCAAACCCCGGCCCTTCCAAAATCAGCAATATCGGGTAGAAGCCCGAGATTATCAGGGAAATACCTCTACCCTAACCTTCTCTATCCGGCAAGTAGATCAGCCCTCGATCGATTATGAATGGATGTACAACTACGTGGTAAAGGCTGGAAGAAGTACCCGCATCAATCTGGACCAGTTTTCTATCATTTTCCCCGCCCGTAGTTTTGTACGGGATCAAAGACTATACCTGTTTGAAGAAGTAACCGTCAAGGATGGGGAAGATATGGTCATGATCCATATGAACGAGCCCCAGGTCCCGCTATACGAAAATGCTACATTACTCCTCCGGTCAGATATTCCCCTGGCCGACAAAGAGAAATGGACCCTGGCACGTTGTTCGGGTACCCGATATACAGCTATACCCACACAACGTGAACAAAATCAATTCGTTGCTCTGATCCGAAATCTGACTGATTATTGCCTGATAAAAGACACGTTGCCACCCATAATTGAATTTCATCCGCAGAATTCCCGATTGTGGTATTTTAAGGTTACAGATAACCTTCATTCCTTTTCAGCGTTGCAATATACCGCGATGATTGACGGAAAATGGGCTTTGGTCAAATCAGATGATAAAAACCAGCGACTGATTTTTGACGATTTCCAAAATTATAATAACAGGTCGAGTCACCAGTTTGAATTAACCGTTTCCGATGGCTGTGGAAACAAAACAACCTTTAAGCGAGAATTTAAATAAGCAGTCTGGTGAATATATCGGATAAAAAACATACCTTTGCACCGACAATGGCCACACTACAAGACACATCCATCTGATTATCAATCAATTAACACCATCTGCCTGACTTTGCCACTGCAAAAGAACAGGCGAAGTATTTACCAATCAAACCAAAATTTATGACATTTACAGATCTTAATCTTATTAAACCTATACTTAGGGCATTGGCCGAAAAAGGGTATGATCAACCCACATCTATTCAGGAACAAGCTATTCCTTATATAATTCAGAATCATGATATCCTGGGATGTGCTCAAACCGGCACTGGAAAAACAGCCGCATTCGCACTCCCTATTATTCAAAAATTACAACTACTTAAAAATCAGCAAAAATACCATTCGGGCATTCTTGCATTGATCCTCAGTCCTACACGCGAACTGGCACTTCAAATTGACGACAATATCCGTTGGTATGCCAAACATACCAGCATCCGTCACACCGTAATTTTTGGTGGTGTCAATCAAAACCGTCAGGTGCAGAAACTCAGAGGTGGTGTGGACATTCTTACTGCGACTCCCGGACGTTTGCTCGATCTTACAGAACAGGGATTTATTGACCTTTCCAATATAAAGATCTTTGTCCTCGATGAGGCAGACCGTATGCTCGATATGGGTTTCATCAATGATATTCAGAAAATCATTCGATTGATCCCGAAGAAGAGACAGTCCCTTTTCTTCTCAGCAACAGTCCCGGACAGTATTCTTCAACTTTCAAAATCAATACTTACGGAGCCAAAACGAATTGATATTTCTCCTGAAAACAAGACTGCTGATACCGTACAACAGTATATCTATTATACCAACCGCAACTCGAAAAATGACCTGCTGCTCCACATCCTGGAGGATGACGATAAAGATCAGGTTTTGTTGTTTTCAAGGACCAAACACGGGGCAGACCGAATTACAAGGAAACTCTCTCAGCATCAAATCAAAGCAGCTGCCATTCATGGAGACCGATCCCAGGGTCAGCGACAGAAAGCATTGAAAGACTTCAAAAGTGGAAAGGTAAGGGTCCTTGTAGCTACCGATATAGCTTCCAGGGGCATCGATATAGACAAATTGAAATATGTCATCAATTATGATATTCCTCTGGAATCCGAAACCTATGTGCACCGTATCGGACGCTCAGGACGTGCCGGAGAAGAAGGGATTGCCATTTCCATCAGCGAGCCCGAAGAAAATATCCTGGTTCGGGAAATTGAAAATCTGATCCAGCAAAGGATTGAAGTGGTTGGCGACAACCCCTATCCTCAAACGGACAAACCCATGACCGCGGCGGAAAGAAAGGAATTTAACAAGGAAAAAGCACGCAGAAAACAGGCATTTTTTGCAAACCGAAAATCAATGACTGGTCCTGCAAAGAATGGGAGATCAAAATCCAGGACCCCTCGCAGACAAAAGCAAAAATAATCAGAAGTTTGACAAAGGAAATTTTATCCTTATTTTGGCTCAATAGTGAGTAATGAATTTTTACAGGTAAGGAGAACTCTAGAAGGTTGTAGGTGAATTAAATCAAACTTTTCGGAGTTTCCAGAGCCCATTCCTTATCATGATTTTTTCCCGGAATAATTCCAGGAAAATTCTTGTGCAAAAAGGAATCACCAATGGCTCTCATCGAACATCTCTCCCTGGGAGATGTCATTTACCGACAGCAATTTGTCTTACCTGTGGAAGATTCATCTATCACACAATGCCTTAGAGTAAGCTAAAGGAAAATATGGACAAAGTCAAACATATCGCAATTGCTGGCAACATAGGAGCCGGGAAAACCACACTCACTCACAGTCTTTCCAAGTATTTTGGTTGGGAAGCGCATTATGAGAACACGGAAGCCAATCCCTATCTTGTCGATTTCTATGACGATATGAAAAGATGGGCGTTCCACCTGCAAATTTATTTTTTGAATAGTAGATATGCCCAAATTGTCCAGATTCAAAAAGGAGACCAAACGGTGATCCAGGACAGGACTATCTACGAAGACGCCTATATATTTGCACCCAATCTACATGCCATGGGTCTCATGTCTAAAAGAGATTTTGATAATTATTTTCAGTTGTTTCAAACGATGAATGCCCAGATTTCTCCACCGGATTTGTTAATATACGTACGGGCTAGTATCCCAACACTGGTAGCCCATATCCAGAGCCGGGGGCGCGAATATGAAGGCAATATGAGTCTTGATTATTTGAAAAAATTAAACAAACGCTACGAGGATTGGGTTGAAAGTTACAACGAGGGGCCAAAACTCATTATCAACTCCGACGAGCTTGATTTTAAGAATGATCCATCCGATCTTGGAACGGTCATCGATAAGGTCTCCAGTCAATTGCACGGATTGTTTTAAAATGAAATTTATGAATTTAGAGGAATTGCAAAAGGAAAGCGCAAAAGCTGGTGCCACCCTGGTAGCGGTTTCCAAGACCCATACACCGGAAAGAATTCTGGAAATTTATGAACAGGGCCAGCGGGACTTTGGGGAGAACAAAGTACAGGAACTTATCGATAAAGTAGGTGAATTGCCCGAAGATATCCGATGGCATATGATCGGGCATCTCCAAACCAACAAGGTCAGATTCATTGCACCCTTCATCTCCTTAATCCATAGCCTGGATCGAATTTCATTGGCAAAAGAAATCAACAAACAAGGGAAGCGGGTAGGAAGAATAGTTCCTGTTCTTCTCCAAATCAAAATTGCCCGGGAAGATTCCAAATTTGGAATTGCTCCTCAGGAAATAGATGACTTCATTTCTACATTTCGAAGCAAAGATTATCCATTTGTCAAAATCAAAGGTGTAATGGGAATGGCGACATTTACCGAAAACGAAGATATGATTCGGGCTGAATTTCAAACCCTGGAGAAAATTTTCGAACATTTAAAAAATTCATATTTCGCTGATGACAATGAATTTGAAATAAGAAGTTATGGTATGTCCTCCGATTACAAAATTGCACTGGAAACAGGAAGTAATATGATTCGCATCGGAAGTTTAATTTTTGGGGCAAGATCTTGAGACATATCACGCAAGGAAATTGCTTTCTGTTACAATAATAAAATGACCAACCTCATCAAAACATACATAGTCAGGAATCAGTACACTACAACTTTATGAACTGACCGGGTCCGGTCCTTAAAACCAATCTCCAGGATATACAAACCCGGAGGCCAGCCCGATGTACGGATATAATTCTTCTGCGCTTCCGACACCCAGGTTTTGTACAAACGCCCAGAAGGGTCAGAAACCTTAATTTGATTTATCTTACCATCATCCGCCAAATTTACATGAATGGCTTCTCCACTGCGCACCGGATTGGGGAACAATTTTATTTCCGTTTCCCTCAAGACCTCCTTATCTCCCTGGGTGGAAAGCATATTGATATTTTTCTCAACCAGGCCGCCGGCAATATTTCCTATGAAGACCTGATACATGCGATCGTCGGTTTGTCGTATGGTTAACCGGCCATTCCCCCCTACCCATTCCGGCCACTGACCAGGTTCTACCGTAGCAAAGGTAGCGTTGCGATTTTCCCATGAAAAATGGTACGCGTATAGCGCTCCCTCATGCGATCCGGAAATAAGGATCGTATCGCCCTGATCCAGGATGATCCGCGGGGCTGATCTACCCAGGAGCGAATTGGATCCAACCGTACGCACGTTTCCAAGCATATTGATATTGGGTGCGCTGTTGAGATCCGGATTGAACTGTGCTAATTGCTGATTTCCGGTATTTACCCATACCCCAATTAACCCATTGTCCATACCAGCAATGACATCCAGGTCGCCGTCGCCATCCACATCAAATAGTTCTGGAGTTGCTCCCGAGCGCAATCTAAGACCCGCCCAATCCGCTTCCACCCGCCCCACAGAAAAAGGTTGGCCGGGAAATCCTCCATGGACAAGGAGGTAGGAACTACCATCCGACATGCCAATGAGTATATCCTCCGCACCATCACCATTCACGTCACCGGAGGTGAGGTATGGTCTGTATCCACGAGTGAGGACAGTGGACAACGATTCAAAGTCCATATCCTTCAGTCGATAGGTGTTCAGATCTATCGCTTCGAAATAGGCAATGCGATTGAGCGTCTCCTGATCCCGATCCAAAAATTGATACCCGATTAGCAAATCAGGAATACCATCAGCATTGACGTCAAAAAACAGGGGAGCAGTGTAATGTCCCAGATCAATATGTCCATCGATTAACCATTCCCGAGTCTGAAAATGAAAGGGATGTTCGGGATCGGAAGTGCCCCGATACCACCATACACCCTGCTGATCAAATGTTGGAAATTCATTCCCGGCAACGACCACATCCGACACAGAATCACCATCTACATCAATTCGAAAGGCTGCCGGGAAAAAAGGCAATTCTGCCAATGTATCATTGTGGGGAAATTCTGGGTGAATCTTCTCGATGTAGGCCTCGGTCTCAGTACCTCCGTTTAACAGGACCTTCAGAAAACCTGACCCGATATCTCCCAAAATCAAATCCATCGTTCCATTGTAGTCATAATCAACAAGACAGGAGGTTGATCCGGCATGCCGAACCGTGAACGGAGGCGGACATTGGCTGTCGGTTTCGCTCAGATTAATTTCATCATTAAAGAGGTTTTCAGCAAAATAACCCCAGCAATTATGCTGCAAAACATAATCAAGCGGGTTTCCTGTAGCCTCAGCCCGGTTTTCGTAAAAATATAAGTAGGTACCTGACAATTCAAAGGTCAGAATATCCAGATCCCCATCGCCATCAACATCTTCGATGATAGGTATGTCCGTTGCAGCATGATATATATTCGTGGTCCCTCCCGATCGATTGTGGAATATCAGGGAATCGTCCAGAAAAGATACGCCTCTCATGGGTTCAAAAACAATTTTACGTCCCTCCTTCTTCCCACGATAAACAGCGATGCCATGATTTCCCTGTGTAAAAATATCCGGCAATCCATCCCCATTGAAATCACGGACCAACATCCATGAATGGAGTACCGGCCATTCCAGGTCAATGTCATTGGTGAGAATATAAACTCCAATTTCCTCCTTTTTCTTCCATACCTGAGGAATACCGGAATATCTGTCAAAAGAAATGATCTCTGGTACTTTATCTCCATCCAGATCAAAAGGTGAGAATTGAGGTGCCTGAAACCCACCGGATAAAGCCGAAGGATAGGGATTGCCCATCTCATCCTGCCACAGAGAAGTCCTCTGTGCCGATAACTCGTATATCCACCAAATCAGGACGATTTGTAGTACCAAAAAATATCTAATAACAACTTTGATATGCATGATTACTGATTGTGGGGCCTCAGGTTACGCAGTAGCTTGAAGATAAAAATCTATAAATGGAAATGGGTATCATTTCAGAAATTTAACCTCGTATCATGGATCAATGCAAGTTAGGCACTGCATAAGTAAAAGTCAAATACCTAACCGGGACGGGCCCGAACCAATTTTTTTGGTTAATAGATGAACTCATTCGTAATGGTATAGGTGAAAACATGAAGGTATTAAGAATATGAAGGTCAAAGCGCCCCACAGGGCATTAAGATGATCAATGCTTCGCATTTAAAAAAACCACAATTTTTCCCCTTGAGGAATTCTTTTAATCCATTCACGACGCTGATAGTGTATGGGAAGCACATAGTCATCCCCCCCTTTCCTACAAGTAAAATGGTGAAAACAGAGGGAACTGTGCAGATCATGGTGAAGTATCTGAACAATGGATGGCAAACGGGATAGGTACCTAAATTTTTATTTCCTGCTACTCTTTTGATTTTAAAAAATAGATTATAACTTTGCATCTCCAAACCGGAGGAGTGGCAGAGTCTGGTTGATTGCACCGGTCTTGAAAACCGACGTACCTTTGCGGGTACCGGGGGTTCGAATCCCTCCTCCTCCGCCCATGCCCTGTTGATAGATTTTGTCAACAGGGTTTTTTTTATCATGATTGCGCCCATTTCAATACCGCACAAAATCGCCATCCCACGGACCCTAGGTCTTTCTTCATGGACCCTGGGGTTGTTTTCCGTAAGTAAAATTAAACACTTGGTGGTTTCCTGCGCCCCATATAAAACTGGAGATTTCAGGGGTCGGATAGAGACAATTCCGTTCGACGTTATTCAAAGAGTTCACCCTGACTTACATCCGGTATGGGTAAAACTAAATCCGCATGGTTGTTTCGAACACTGTTCACCTCTTGCGATACCCGATAGACCTCAAGGTGGTCAGTACCAAAATCGGGCAATTCTTTCAGAAATATTTCCGGATCGAGATCAGGATCGAGCCATTTTTCCTCCAATTCCAAAGGAAGAATGACCGGCATCCGGTGGTGTAAAAAAGCCATGGACGGGCTGGCATCCCGGGTGAGTATAGTAAAGCTGAACACTTTTTCACCTTCTGCATTTTTCCATACTTCCCAAAGGCCAGCGATGGAATAAACCGCTTTATTTTTCATTACGACACGGTAAGGAATCTTTTCCTTTCCTTTGGTCATCCATTCGTAATAACCATCTATAGGCCATAGACAACGTCTTTGGGCCAATGCCTGCCTGAAAGCCGCCTTTTCTGCCACCGTTTCGCTTCGGGCATTGATCATTTTGTACCCTATTTTTTCATCTTTGGCCCAAAAGGGAATTAACCCCCATCGATATAAATTGATATGATCAGGATCCGCATCCGTAATCACAGGAAGTAGTTGGCTTGGTGCCATATTGTAATTGGGAATGGGGTTGTATCTTTCCAGATCTTCAGAGTAAAACGAAGCATTGAATCGGGCTTCGAGCTCTTTTTCTGTCACGGTTAAGGAAGACCTTCCACACATATTCTATTTCAGGTGCGAAGGGTGAGGAAATTGGCCAAATCCTGCCGGCGTACCACACCCAGTATACGACCATCTCTGGATACAGGAAGCATCTGAACCGACTTATTATTGAACAGATAAAAGAGGTGCCGGACGGGCAATTCCATGGTGACGGATTCAAATTCCTTACTCATATACCGGTAAACCGGGGTAAACACATCCCCTTGCTCGCGGGCGTGAAACACATCTTCTTCAGGAATGATGCCGATGATATTGTTATTGTGATCTGCTACCAAAATAGCATTTTCCTCCGATCCTTCCCACTGATGAAATACATCCTGCATCAGATCATCCTGAGAAAAAACCATAAAATTATGATTGAGAACATCCGCTACTTTCCCATGCCGATAACGTTCTTCCGAGGCTACGGTACGATATTCTGCACGAGCAGCAAAATAGACGAAAATTCCAATAAAAATAAGCCCCAGGTGATTTTCATAAAGTCCGAATGCCAGAAATCCTATAGCCAAAATTCGCCCAATCCAACTGGCGATCAATGTACCTTTCTTTCTACCCTGGAAAATAGAAATCAGGGCGCGAAGGATTCGACCGCCATCCATAGGAAAGGCGGGAATCAGGTTGAACAATACCAGAACGACGTTCAAATAAAGCAACAACGCCGGAAAATTCGAAAAATGTTCGAATACCGCTTTTTCGTCACCAATAATATCAAAACCAGTTCCGGAAAAATATAGATACATTGCGATAAGACCTGCAATGGCCACGTTAACCAGAGGTCCTGCCACGGCAACCACCATTTCATGTAATGGATTTTCCGGTAGACGATCCAGACGGGCAAGGCCACCGATTGGTGTTATTAAGATATCTTGAGTACCGATCCCATATTTTCGGGCAGTGAGTGCGTGTCCAAATTCATGGAGGACTACACAAACGAAAATTAGGAGCGTGAAATAGAAAAAATTGATGATGGCAAACGTCGACATCCCCAGCTGTTGTCCGACATAAATCACATAAATCAGCAACAATGCAAAACTCCAATGAACTTTAACCGGAATTTTGAGAATCGTTCCTAGATATAAAGAGCCACCTTTAAACATTTTTTCGGATTTTAAGATTAATACGCCCGGGCTTCCACTTTGTTCATATAGTTTATAAAGGATTTGTTGACAACTTTATTACCCCCGGGTGTGGGATAATTTCCACTAAAATACCAATCTCCTTTATTTTCAGGACAAGCCCTATGTAAACTTTCGATTGTTTGATAAATAATTTGTACTTCGGCTTCTGTTTCTGGCGGGGTCAAAATTTCAGCTATCTTGGCCGAGATCTCATCGTAGGTGAATGGATCATAAACCAATTTAACATAATTCACTACTTCTTCTTTTGGCAGATTTTCCTGAGCAAGACATTTCTGAAAAATATCCTCAAGGTAATCCTCCATATTACGCTCCTCCAGCAATTTAATCGCTGCCTGGAATGCCACAAAATCTCCGAGGTTGGACATATCAATTCCATAGCAATCCGGATAGCGGATCTGCGGTGCAGAAGATACAAAAACAATCTTTTTCGGATGGAGCCGATCAACCATTTTTATGATGCTATCACGCAGGGTGGTGCCACGTACGATACTGTCATCGACCAATACCAGTGTATCCTGTTGATTCTTAACAATCCCGTAGGTCACATCATAAACATATGAAACCATATTGTGCCGGTTCTCATTATCGGCAATAAAAGTCCTCATCTTCGCATCCTTCACCACTATTTTCTCGTACCGGGGCTTGATTTTTGCGATCTCCTCCAGGTCCTTTTCATCTGCTTTGTGGGTGAGTTCCAGCGTTTTGCGCATGCGGATCTCCTTCGCTCGGTCTTCAAGCCCGTCCATCAATCCCAAAAATGAAATTTCAGCTGTATTGGGAACGTAGGAAAAAACAGTATTCTCAAAATCATGATTGATACTTTCCAAAACCTGGTCCACCAATTCTCTTCCCAGTTGTTTGCGTTCGAGGTAAATATCCCGGTCGGTACCTCTGGAAAAATATATTCGTTCAAAACTGCATGAAAGCTTTTTGCCTGGTTTGGCAAATGGAACTTCATCCATAGCTCCATTTTTCTTCACGATCAAAATATTACCGGGTTGGAGTTCCTGAATATAGCGGAAACGTACGTCGAAGGCAGTCTGTATGGCAGGTCGTTCGCTGGCGGCCACCACAACCTCATCATCATGATAATAATAAGCAGGTCGAATCCCATTGGGATCCCGCATCATGAATGCATCCCCGTGTCCTATAAAACCACCAAGAACATATCCACCGTCCCACTTTTTGCTGGCGCGTTTGAGTAATCGCTGAATATCGAGATGTTCTATGATTTTTTTGGTAATTTCTTCATTAGTAAAACCATCTGGCTTGAACCAGGTAAACAGACGTTGGACTTCATCATCCAGAAAATGACCTATTTTCTCTAATACGGTGACAGTATCTGATTTTTCTTTTGGAAACTGACCGAGTTCCACCAATTCTTCAAACATTTCATCCACATTGGTGAGATTAAAATTGCCTGCGAGAACCAGGTTTCTTGAAATCCAGTTATTCTGTCTCAGAAAAGGATGGCAGGTTTCGATGGTATTGAGACCATGCGTACCATAGCGCAAATGGCCCAATAATAGTTCTCCCGTATACGGTTTGTTGGCTTTGAGCCAGACAGGATCGTTCAGTTCCCGTGGATCCATGTTTTCAAAATGTCGGAAAACATGTTGAAACAGATCAGAGATATAGTTTTTGCTGTTTGTTCGATATCGGGAAATATACCGCGTTCCGGGTTCCGGATCCAGTTTTATCGTTGCGAGGCCAGCTCCATCCTGGCCGCGGTTACGCATTTTCTGAAGAAGTAGCTGGAGTTTATTCAATCCATACAGTGGGTCGCCATATTTCTCATAATAAAATTCCAACGGCTTCAGAAGCCGGATCATGGCAATGCCGCATTCATGCTTAATCAGTTCGCTCATGGATCATTTTATATCCTTACAAATTTACTCCATATTTCGTACATACAACAACCTTTTGGCAGAATTGATTAAATTTGCAGTCACCAGAATGATTAAAATGGGATTTTTTTCTTTCAATAAAATACCTCGCCATAGAGTTTTTCATTACCATCCGAGATACTATGATCCGGATAAAGACGCCAGGGATTCCATTATCAGGCAAGCCAAAATAGAAGCCGGTCTGCTCGATGAATCTGAACTCGATGATGATGTAGAACGGGCCAAACTCCGAATCACGAAAGCCTATCGCAGTCGCAATGTAGTCAAGAATTTTAAAAAGAAAGGACACAACAAATCTAGTATCCGGGTAGTCATCATTGCGATCATTCTTTTTACCATAACCTACATTCTACTCAACTATGATTTTACTTTTTTGGTTAGGTTGATTGAATAAAAGGATCTATGAAGGGAAATATCAAAATGCTACCTGATGTAGTTGCCAATCAAATCGCTGCCGGGGAGGTCATCGTACGTCCGGCTTCGGCGGTTAAAGAATTGATGGAGAATGCAATAGATGCTCAGGCTGGCAAGATCGAAGTAATTATCCAGGACGCCGGGAGAACAAAAATCCAGGTTATAGATACAGGAATGGGCATGAGTGAAATGGATGCACGAATGTGTCTGGAACGTCATGCAACATCCAAGATCAGCAATAGCGAAGATCTTCAGAAACTTTTTAGCCTGGGATTTCGTGGAGAGGCACTGCCATCGATGGCATCGGTCAGCCAGATGGAATTGAAGACCAAACTCGAAGAGGAAGAAATGGGCATCCGGTTGGTCGTACACGGATCAGAAGTGGTCTCCCAGGAATATTGCCAGGCCAGAACAGGTACATCCATTACGCTTTCCAACCTTTTTTACAATACCCCGGCACGACGCAAATTTCTCAAATCGGATACGGTCGAGTTCAAGCATATCCTGGATACCTTTCAACACCTGGCCCTGGCCTATCCAGACATTCATTTTACCTTGTACCATAATGACCGACTGTACCATCAATTGTATCCTGCGAACCTCAAGCAACGTATTGTGCAAATATTCGGGAACCATTATGAGAACAGACTCATCCATGTAAAAGAGGATACCGAATACCTCAATCTAAGCGGGTATGTGGGAAAACCTGAATACGCCAAAAAATCCAGAGGGGAACAGTTTCTCTATATCAACAACCGATATATCAAAAGCTATCGACTCAATACAGCAGTCTTTCAGGCATATGACCGGCTGATCGACCAAAATGCCTTTCCCTTCTTCTGTTTATTTATTCAGATGGATCCCGAACGTATGGACATCAATGTCCATCCCACCAAGCAGGAAATTAAGCTGGAGGATGAAAATTTTGTTTACAATATTGTCCTGTCCGCTGTGAAACATGCTTTGGTTCAACATAGCATTCCTACATTGGAATTTGATGAAAATCAACCTTTTGAATTGCAACCGGATAGCAAATCGCTTACCGTAAAACCATCTTCTTCTTCCGGAGCTTCCTGGCAGCCCGATAACTTTCGCTCGGCTAATAACTGGCCGTCAGAAAACTGGAAAGCGTTCTACGACGAAATTAAAAAGTCAGGGAAAGATATTCGGTCTCAGCCACAGAACGAGATTACAGAATCCCATCAGGAACTTGACCTGAAAACGCATAGCGGACAATTTTCTCCTGTACAGATTAAAAATAGTTATATCATCAGCCCCATTAAATCGGGGATCATGATCGTCGACCAAAAAAATGCCCACGAACGGATTTTGTATGAGAAATTTCTGCAACAACAGGAGCATAAAACCTTGAATGCGCAATCGTTGCTGTTTCCGGAAATCCTCCATCTCAACCCGGAAGAATCCCGGATCATGAAAATCATCCTTCCCGTCATCGAAGATTATGGATTTGTAATTGAACCTTTTGGAAAAGATGCCTTTGTCCTTCGTGCGCTTCCGGATATTTTGCTTCTGGATACAAAGGATAAAATAAATATCATTCGACAAATCCTCGATGAATATCATGAGGATCGAAAATTGGGACCTACGCTCCACGAAACGGTAGCCCAGCTGTTTGCAAAGAATATGAGTATAAAACGAAATCAAAAATTATCTGAGGAAGAAATCAAAGAATTGATCCATCAATTGTTCAGTTGCAAAGAACCTGCGGTGAGTCCGACAGGCAAAAAATGTTTTATTACCTTTAAATCCGAGGATTTAGAAAAACAATTCGCTTAATGATACCAATCACCGATACCATCAAGCACCTGATTATTATCAACGTGCTCATTTTTATTGCCGCCACCTATGTATTTCCTGGATTACCGGAAACAAATTCTGCCTTGGAATTTATCCGAAATTTTCAGGAAAACGGTGCTCTGTATTACCCCGGTTCCGACTTTTTCCGATGGTATCAGATCATCACACATATGTTCCTCCATGGAAATTTTAGTCACCTGTTCTTCAATATGTTCGCTTTGTATATGTTTGGCAGTGCTCTTGAAGGACATTGGGGAAGAAACCGCTTTTTGTTATTTTATTTCTTTGCCGGACTGGGTGGAGCAATATTCCAGATCATAAGTTGGAAAGTGGGACTAATGGGGATGAACCCTATGGAACAACAATTTTTTTTATCGACCCCATTTCGGGTAATTGGTGCCTCAGGAGCCGTATTCGGCGTGCTTGCCGGTTTCGGAATGTTGTTCCCCAACGTGGAACTTTTGCTGTTGTTTCCGCCTATACCTATTAAGGCCAAGTACTTTGTTATTATCTATGGCCTGCTGGAAATCGTGCTTGGCTTGAGTAACCTGCAAACCGGGGTAGCGCATCTCGCGCACGTAGGCGGTCTGGTATTTGGTATCATATTGATACTTTATTGGAAGAAAAATCGGTAGTACCATGTTCGAATCGATCAAGAGAGACATCCAGCACCAATATATGTACGGAGGCATGACGGTTCGCCTGGTATTGATCAATCTGGGCATATTCGTTACGATCATGCTGTTCCGTTTGGTTCTGTTTATTGTAAATGCAGGACAGATACCAGGCGTTTTTTATACTTTGACCGATGGATTGTCCCTGGCCAATTCCTGGAAGCTTATTCTTTTCCGGCCCTGGACCCTGATCACCCATATGTTTTTTCATACGGGCTTTTTTCATATCCTGATCAATATGCTCTACCTTTTTTGGTTTGGCCGGGTATTGGAGAATTTGCTGGGGAACCGAAAGGTGTTGAATACTTATATATTGTCCGGGCTGGCAGGTGCATTGCTCTATTTCATCTTTTCACGAATTTTATATGAAACAACCACTTATGCATTGGGTGCATCTGCGGCAGTGATGGGAATTGCAGTGGCTGCTGCCACCATGGCTCCAGACCATGAATTTCAATTGCTCTTTATCGGAAGAGTCAAATTGAAATTTCTGGTGCTCGCCCTCGTACTACTCGATTTAATCATGATCCCCGCGATGAGTAACTCTGGCGGGCATATTGCCCATATTGGGGGCGCTATCATGGGGTATGTTTATATCAAATTATTGTACCAGGGGATCGATCTGGGGGATATCAATTTTAAGCCCAATATAAAACGGCCAAAATTTGACGTTTATGTCAATGAAGAAAAGAAATCCTCTAATCCCGCAAACCCACGAAATCAGAAAACCCAGGATCGTATTGATGAAATTCTTGAAAAGATAAAACTGTCGGGCTACGAAAGTCTGACTCAGGAAGAGAAGGATTTTTTATATGAGGCAAGTAAAAAATAATAGGTGAAGGCTTTGCGTCGTCTTTTGGTCATTGGGAATGCCGTCCTGATCTTTGCCTTGTTTCTTGGGTATATCCGACAATATATTGAGCCCGATTATGCCGGGTTTCTGACAATATTTTCCCTGCTATATCCTTATATTGTAGTCGCCTTATTTATCACCATGTTGTTGCTCGTGGCGATGAGATCCCGTACCGCCTGGGCTTCTCTTTTGGCATTGGTTCTTACTTCGGGAAATACCATTCGCCAAATTGGATTTCATATGCAGCCGGAACTCCCCGACGATTCGACAATCTATACCTTGACCACACTCAATGTAAAGAATAATTTCAGTCACAACGATGTGGACCAAAGCAAAACATTCATTCAAAAATTTAAAAATAATCCATCCACATTTCTGGTTTTGCAGGAAATCGCCGGAGAGAAAATCCATTCGATCGCCCAGGAGTTGAATTATCCATATCATAGCCATTACGGCACTTCCAATCCCAGGGGATATCTTGCCATCTTCAGCAAGTTCCCCTTAAGCAATATACAATCCGTGCACAATGGTGAAAACAGAGTTATTGCCCTGCTCGCCGATGTTGAAAGTCCCATGGGCAAGATAAAGCTTGTAAACATACATCTTCATACCAATGCAGTCACTGTACGGGCCGGTCAGTTTTCACCTGAATCATTCTCCAAAAAAGAAGGTCTTCGGGCTTTACATAGCATGATCCAGTCATATAGCCAAAATGCCAGGTTGCGATTGGAAGAAATAGATCAACTTCACGAGGCACTTCGAAAATCGAATTATCCTGTGATCATAGCAGGGGATGTCAATGACACTCCATACTCTCCTGTTTATCGCAAATTACAGGATACCCGTCAAAACGCATTCGTCAAGGGTGGATTGGGTTTTGCTCAGACCTACAATGGCCTCCTATTGCCTCTCAAAATAGATTATATCTTTATGGACAAAAACTTTAATATATTCCATACACTTGTGGATAAAATAGATTTTTCCGATCACAATCCGATCACCACATCATTTACCATACAAAATTAACGTATTGATATGCGGATAGCTATTTTTATTCTTTTCATTCTGGCCGGTATGATGGCCTGTAAATCTGATTCAAAACAATCCACGACTTCAGAACTACCTCGGGAACGAAAACCGTTGAACGTACCAGCATTTAACGCGGACAGTGCTTATACCTATATAGAAGATCAGATTAGTTTTGGTCCCAGAGTACCCAACACCGAAGCCCATCGATCTACCCGGGATTATCTCCAATCCCAGCTGGAACGATTCGCTGATAAAGTTACAGTCCAGTCTTTTACTGCAAACCGGTTTGATGGCATCGAGCTGGAAGGATACAACATTATAGGATCTTTCAATCCACGGGAAAGTCGGCGGATTTTACTACTGGCTCATTGGGATACCCGTTTTATGGCTGACCACGCCAGTTCTGCCGATTTGAGGAATGAACCGGTCCTGGGGGCAGATGACGGTGGCAGCGGTGTAGCCGTATTACTTGAAATAGCCAGACAATTGTCATTACAACCTGTAGAGGTGGGTATAGATATTTTGTTCACGGACCTGGAAGATCAGGGTATGAGCAATGATTCCAATGGGACAACATGGGCGATGGGAGCACAACACTGGGCCAAAACTCCCCATACCTCCAAATATCGGGCAGAATACGGTATTTTACTCGACATGGTGGGTGCCCGGGGTGCACAGTTCCTCAAAGAAGCAATTTCCAGAAACTACGCCCCTCAGTTTGTCGATTATGTTTGGAATCTGGCCAATAGCATGGGATACGGACATTTATTTGTCAATCGAAATCTGACGGGTGGTGTAGTCGATGATCATTTGTTTATCAATCAGATAGCAGGTATCCCCACAATTGATATCATCAACAAACCCGATAACAATTCCTTTGGCGCACACTGGCATACTGAAAATGATAAAATCGATGTCATTGACAAAAACGTGCTTCGGGCCGTAGGTCAGGTAGTCACCGCGGTGGTGTACCGATTTGATGCAAATTATCTGTAAATAATTTTTGATCCAAAATTTGTAATTTTGAGATATGAAACTATCTTTGCCTCCGCCTTTGATACGATGAGGTAAAAGAAACGGGAGATTAGCTCAGTTGGTTCAGAGCACCTGCCTTACAAGCAGGGGGTCACTGGTTCGAGTCCAGTATCTCCCAC
>CAYRRD010000043.1:0-7344 GCA_964426625.1 uncultured Saprospiraceae bacterium
CCTTCTCATTCCGTACCGGATCCCCAAACATCTCCAAAAACACGCTCTGCGCCAGCTCGTCGTACTTCTCGATCAAAGCTTCCGTCTTGCGCCGGTGTTCGTCCGCCGCGTCAAGAATGGCCGCGATGTGGCGCTGAACGGGGAGCGGGGGAAGGGGGATTTGGAGGGATTTTAGAGTTGTTATTGTAATTGCTTTGAAAGTACTACCAGTGCCCCAATCTGAAATTATCTTTTCGTGCCCGCGAAGGTAATGGAGTAAAAATCCTGAATCAACTTTTGTTTTTACTCTAATTGCTGCTAATCCACGACCTATACAAGCCGTTACATTATTCAAATTAGTAGGTCCAACTGGGGCTCTGACAGAAAATAAAATATCTCCAGGATTTGACTTTTTTGTGATTTTAGTTGTCCAGTATCTTACTGTAGGAAATAATTCTCCAAAATCTGCCTTTCCCTGAAAAAATGGTATTCCATGCCCATTTTTGTTATAAAATTTCGATGGAGGTGATTGACCTGCAATTACATCACAGACTGCTCCCAACTCCACAATTTTCATTGCCTTCCTGATTTTCGTTTTTTCATTCATACTATTGGGATCGGTCCGGACGGACTCCTTCGTCGCAAGCCTTTGGGAAGGAGGTGCGATAGCAGGATTGCCGATCTCTTTAATTTTAAGTGTAAAATATTCTTCATATCATAGTTTCAATAATTCCTCCAAATCCTTTATCAGCACATTCCTCTCCTCATCCAATTTCCTTATCTCCTCAATAATTTTCCCCGGCGGATCATAATCCACCTCCTCGTACTCGATTTCCTTATACCGATTAATGCTCAGATCCCAGCCGTTGGACTTGATTTCGTCGTATGGAACCATAAAGCTTTTCTCGGTCCGCTTGCGGTCCATCTCGGACTCGCGGTGCTTCCAGCGGTGGACGATATCGGGGATGTCGTTGGTCTCCACGGGATTGCGCCGGTCGTCGAGGCTGTAGCCATCGGCTTCCATGTCGTAGAACCACACGTGGTCGGTTCCGCCGCTGCCAGTCTTGGTGAAAAACAATACCGCCGTGCTCACTCCAGCGTAGGGTTTGAACACGCCGGACGGCATGGAAATGACCGCGTCGAGCTTGTGGTGGTCGACGATTTCCCGACGGATGGCTTTGTGCGCGTTGCTGCTTCCGAAGAGGACGCCATCCGGGACAATGACGGCTGCACGTCCGCCTACCCGGAGCATCCGCAGCATGAGCGCCAGAAAGAGGAGTTCGGTTTTTTTGGTTTTGCATACCTGCAACAACGAGCTTTCCACCGATTCGTAGTCCAGACTGCCCTTGAACGGGGGATTGGCCAGGATTAATGTGAATTCATCCCGGATCTCCGCGTTGGCTTCGCTGAGCGAATCGCGTGCGATCAACCGTGGATTTTCGATGCCATGCAACTGGAGATTCATCGCGCCGATACGCAACATGGTAGCGTCAAATTCGATGCCCGTAAACATCGAGGTGTTGAAGTGTTTGCGGAATACGTGGTCGTGAAACCACTCGGGATGGTTGTCGTGGATGTATTCTCCCGCAGCTACCAGGAATCCGCTCGTACCCGCCGCGGGATCACAAATGGTATCGCTTTTTGTGGGAGCGGTCATATCCACCATCATACGAATGATATGTCGTGGCGTACGAAACTGCCCGTTGGTCCCCGCTGAGGATATCTTGGATAGCAGATATTCGTATAGATCACCTTTGGTGTCCCGGTCATCCATCCGGATCTGATCGACCATCTGGACCACCTGGTCGAGGAGCCGGGGGGTGGGAATCATGAAGGTGGCTCCTTTCATATATTCCCCGAATACACCGGCTTCTCCACCGATTTGTTTCATATGCTCAAACACGGTCAGGTTGTCCGCCTCAGGCTGGGGCAGGGTAAACAGATCGTACATGGTCTGGGGATCCTTATTCTTGAAGTTGGACCATCGAAATATCAGATGGTTGTCCTTGTACCATTGGTGTTTCATTTTGATGTGAGCAATATGGGCTTTTTTTTCTTCCAGTTGCTGTCGTTCATCCAACCGCCGGAGGAAGATCAGATAAGTCATCTGTTCGATCACGGTCAGGGGGTTGGCCACGCCGCCGGACCAAAAGGATTCCCATATTTTATCGACCTGGGATTTGAGTTCGCCTGTAATCATGTATGGTTATTTCTATTAGGATGGGCTAAGATATGAAATTCTTCACTATCGGCCCCGAAGGCTTTCGGTTGTGTACCATCCGGCAATCTACGTACGGTGTTGGCAGGCGGGCGGTAGGCAGGGATTCTAATGGCAACCTCCCAACCTTAATACGGTCTGGAAATCGGGCTCTAGAATCCTCTTTGCATCAGGCTGCGCAGGCTTCCAGATCCCTACGATCGTTTTAGTAAACACAGTAGGGTCGTGTTAATCCCAGCCAACGGGAACTAATGGGTAATAAATTCCGTTTCTCACTTTACCTGGGATAAATGACAAATATGGTTACCTCAGTACGGATACAGCCACCACGTACCCTGCGTGAAGTCTATGATGCCTTACCCGAAGGTACTTTAGCCCAACTCGTCGAAGGACAACTCGTGATGTCGCCTGCGCCTACGTACGGTCATCAAAGTATTTTAAATAAAATCAATTATTTGTTATTGCAATTTGTGGAAGCGAATAACACGTGTGAAGTGATTATCGCGCCTTTTGATGTCCATTTGGATAAAGAAAACGTTTTTCAGCCCGATATTATATTCATCAAAAAGGAACAGCTCTCTCATATCCAAAAGGATGGCTTGCATGATGCGCCCCTTCTGGTCATCGAACTCCTCTCACCTGGCACGGCCCGATATGACCTCAATCAGAAAAAGGTCGCCTATGAACGAAGCGGTGTACAGGAATACTGGATCGTGGATCCGGACACCAAAGCGGTGCAAGGTTATTTTTTGGATCATGGCCAATATGGCAGTCCAGTTCATCTGAATGGCATGATATCGTCGCGGGTCCTGGATCAGGAATTTCAATTTTGAGGATGAACCACCTCAGCCTTATCCTCTCTCAGCATCTGGAATCCCAAGTACGCTCGTCCTCACGCACCGGACTACTTACCGCTCCTTCTCTACCTTAGCCTCAACCTTTACCTCAGCCTCAACCTCAATCTCATTTTCGCTTTGTCCCATCGATGTGCCCCAGGTCTCTCTCTGGTTCCACCTGGTCCCGAATCCATTGCTTGACTTCCTTGATCTCCGGGAACCCACCGTACTGGGCGCGGTCAAAAAGAAGATCGTCGTTGAAGTAAATGCGGAATACGCCACCTTCCCTGCCCGGTTTGAGGGAGACCATCTCCAGGTCGTCTTCAAAGGTGGATAGAATTTCCTGGGCTATATAAGCAGCTCGCAGCATCCAGCGACAAAGCCGGCAATATTCAATGGTAACAGTGGGTTTCATGATATTTTTGATTGCTTTTCTATTCCAAGATAACCCACTCTTTTTTGTCATCATAATGTTAAAATGCACGCTTAGAAAAATTTAACTACGAAATGTATCGTACAATGTTTGGATCTACGAAATGATTCGTATATATTTGAAGCACCGGGAATTTTAACCGGATGCCTGGATTTTACAGCCGAATAAAACAAACAACACCATGAAACAGGAACCGACGGATGGAGAACTGGAGATTCTGCAACTGATTTGGAAACACGGACCTATGACCGTGCGACAGATTCATGACCACCTAAGCCGGGAAAAACAAACCGGTTATACGACCACGCTCAAAATGATGCAAATCATGGCCGACAAGGGCTTTCTTGGCAGGAAAATCAAAGGCCGTGGCCACCTGTATCATGCCCTGGTCAGTGAAAAGCGTACCACGCAAAACCGACTCGATGCTTTTCTGGACGCCACCTTCGGAGGAAGCGCAAGCAGACTGGTGATGCAATTGCTGGGGAGCAAAAACACCAGCGAGGAGGAACTGGCCCGGATCCGGGAGATTTTGGATGAATATGAAGAACAAAAAACGAAACAACCATGATGGATGCCACTTATATCAACGCCCTGGGCTGGACCCTGATTCATTCAATCTGGCAACTGACTATATTAGCCCTTCTCTTTTATGTGACCATGCTTTGTTGGAAAGATCGCCCTCCCGGATACCGCTACCGTGCTTCGCTGCTTTTTATGTTGATTTCCCTATCCGTGACCAGCGTTACCTTTATGGTGATGTTTCGCAAGTATACGGCCGTCCCTATGGAGTGGGATCCCATGATGATGCTGATTTGGACGGAATCAACCGCTTTGGAAGCTGTGAAGAGCAATTGGTGGACATCGCTGATCCATTTTCTACAGGCCAATGTCACATCGCTGACCTACTTGTACATGATCGGGGTGGCGTTACTTATGCTTCGTATGGGTATAAATCTCCTGAGCCTTCATCGGCTCAAATCCGGAGGAGTAGCCATCGATCCGACGCAGTTTGATTTTATCCCTGAATTGTTGTCCAGGATGAAGGTGGATGAGCAACTCTCGATCCGATCCTCGGTCAGGGCACAGGTTCCCATGGTGATCGGCGCGTTCAAACCCGTAGTGCTTATTCCGCTTTCCATGTTGTCCAATACACCGCCCCATATTCTCAAAGCCATAGTGGCTCATGAGTTGGCGCATATAGAGCGTCATGATTTTGCCACCAATCTGGTCCAGACCCTGGTGGAAACCCTGTTTTTTTATCATCCTGCGGTTTGGTATTTCAGTTATATAGCCCGTCGGGAGCGGGAGTATTGCTGTGACCAGCGAGCAGTGGAAGTGGGTTGCCGTCGGGAAGATCTGGTCCGTGCGCTTACCGAAGTCGGGGAGATGCAACAAACACCTGCGCTCTCCATGTCGTTGCGAGGTCAGTCTCATGAGTTGCTTGATCGTGTTAAATACCTGTTGGGGATGAAGCCTTCCTTACGGTACCTGCCCGATCACTCGATCTGGTATTATGGATCTCTGCTCGGTGTGTTCGTACTTTTTTCTGTAGGAAAGAGCCATTTCTTTCCCTCAGGGGATTCAGAGGAATCAATGACACCGTCTGTGCGTATTTATCAGGATTCTTTACCGCTCGTCACAGAGGATGACGAAGAACTCATTGTGATCCGCCGCGTGGATACTATGATTACCATTGAAAATGAGGATACCACACGATTCGTTGTGCGTGCGGATACGACCCGGAAAATTCGACGACGGGATAGTATTCCACGGCCAGGAAGAGCGGTTGTAGTTCGTTCACACCGGGATGGGAAGTTGATCAGGGATGGCAGGGAGATTAAAATGTACGAAATTGAAAAAAGGCGTGAATTGCAGGATAGCCTGCGGTCCCTGCATAGGAATGGGATCCGTTACGCACCAGATTCGCAGAAGATGGATTCCATGAAGCTCGAGTGGAAGGAACGATATGGCAATTTGATGCAGGAATTAAAGGATCGTTATACTGATTCTGTCCCTGGAGGTTTCAGGTACCATCCCCAAACCCGTACCTACTCCTTTAAAATGGAGTTTCCCGATTCTGTATATAACTACTCCTTTACCCTTCCACCCACGCCTCCGATTCCACCTATGCCACCCATGGCTCCTATGGCTCCGATGCCGCCCATGCCCCCCGAAGCGCCCATACCTCCATTTCTGCCGATGAATTTGGATAGTTTGTTCGATGCCCATGGTATCGATATCCGGGGAAGCCAGTGGATGGATAGCACCATGATGTCTCTGGGGCAAGGAATCCGTATATATCGGGATAGCCTGGTGACCTATTTCCACAGGTACAAACCATGGAGAGAGCGTCAGGAAAGATACAGGGACCTGCAGGAGAATTCCCGCGAATGGCAGGAACTGGATCGGGAGATCAGAGATAAACAGCGAGAATTGCAGGAATTGAGAAAGAAACAACAAGAAATGCTTCGGAATGAACAAGAAATGCTTCGGAATGAGCAGGAAATGCTTCGGAAGGAGCAGGATATGCCTCGAAAGGAACAAAAAGAATGACCCGAAACAAATATGAAAATTACACATTAATGTTCCTATCTTTTCAGGGATGCCACTTAGGGATGCGTCTCTGAAAAGCTTTGCAGAACGGAGTTTTTTATGGGAGCCACATATTTTTTTGGTAACTGACCTGGAAGAGCGTCGATAATGGCAAGGTGTTCCGGTTGACAAATCCTGACCTAAATTTCATAGACACCCCATTTTCATTACCAGAACATCCAGGATCGCTGTATCTTAGGCCCTATGAAAACAAACGCTTTTTTGGACTACCTGCTGTTTGCCGTTTATGGCCTGTTCCTGGTCAGCTGCGGACAGAAGCCGCCGGTTGACGGGAAAAAGATTCTCGTATGTGGTGATCATTATGTGTTTATCGTGGATGTGGCGGCATCCACCCCTGATTCACCTGCCATTGTGTGGACCTGGGATGCTCATGAGGCGATGGACCTGCCCGAATCCATGCGGATGAGAAACTTCAATTCCATCGATGATTGCAAGACGTACGACAATGGCACCAAAATGATGGTTTCCTCTTCTTCCAGTGCTGTAGCCTTGCTCGAAGTGGAAACGAAAAAAGTACTTTTTACCGCGGAAGTTCCCAATGCCCACTCCATCGAGATTATGCCCGGGAACCGGCTGGCTGCAGCGGCTTCCACCCATCCCCGGGGCAATAAGTTAATGATATTTGACCTGGAGACGGAGGAACTCATCTTCGAGGATTCCCTCTATTCTGGCCATGGTGTAGTGTGGGATCACAAGCGAAATGGACTGTACGCTCTAGGATACGATGTTCTGCGGTTTTACACAGATGGTGACGACGGACTTATGAACCTGGAAAAAGAATGGATCATTCCCGGACAAAGTGGCCACGATCTTACGATGACGCCCGATGGTGATCATCTTTTGATGACCGAACATACGGGAGCCTGGATTTTTGATATTGGGACCGGTACGTTTGATAAGCTCGACGGATTCCCCGAAGCTGAAAATATCAAGAGCCTGGTTCTTCATCCGGATGGACAATACGTGTACACGGTGCCGGAGGAAAGCTGGTGGACTTACCACGTTTCCTTTCATCGTCCGGATTTCAAACTTCCTTTCCCCGATGTGAAAGTATATAAGGCCAGATGGTTTTGATGTCCTCCGGAAAACGGATGGAAAGTTGAAATCAGGGAAATAATTAGCCCAGGATTGGTTTTGAACATCCCATGGCCGATCCCTTTCTTCTCGATATCCTCTTTGTGAAACCCACCCTATTATCTTTTTCCTAAAATCGGGATCAGTTTTCCCAAAGCGGGCGCTGTGGAGGCCCCAGGGAATTCAGTTAC
>CAYRRD010000043.1:7444-28429 GCA_964426625.1 uncultured Saprospiraceae bacterium
CTGTGGAGGCCCCAGGGAATTCAGTTACAGTGAAAAACATTCAAAAATTCCTTTTCCCTATGAAATCGATCAGACTGCACAACGATTGCCGGGCCGGAGATTCAGGGTGGGAGAGCAGGATACTACGGGCTTTATCGAGATGCTCGTTCATTTTTTCTTCCGTATATGCGACACCACTACCTTGGAGCACAATTTCAATGACTTCATTCACTTCCCCGTCCGTTTTTTTTCGTTTTTTAAGAATCCGGATAATTTTCCGTCTTTCCCGGGCATGGGTATGTGCCAGCGTATGGATCAGAGGTAGGGTGATTTTTTTCTCCCGAATATCATTTCCTGTAGGCTTTCCGGTCTTGTTGTTCCCATAATCGAACAGGTCATCCTTCATCTGAAATGCCACCCCAATGTGGTGTCCAAAATCAAACATATCCTGCACGACCTTAATTTCGGGATCACCTACAGAGGACAGGGCACCCGCTTTGCAGGCTGCCGCGAGGAGAGAAGCTGTTTTTCGCTCGATGATCTCAAAATATTCCGCTTCCGTGATATTGAGTTGCCTTGATTTTTCAATCTGGAGCAATTCTCCCTCGCTCATCAGTCTCACTGCATCCGATACGGTTTCGAGGATATCGTAATCCTTGTGTTGTACAGCGAGTAACAAACCCTGTGCAAGCAAATAATCACCTATTAGTACGGCTGCCTTTTTCTTCCAAAGTGCAAATACACTGAAAAAACCCCGCCGTTCCAACGCATCGTCCACTACGTCATCATGGACCAGGGTAGCGGTGTGTAACAATTCAACCAGGCTGGCCGCACGGTACGTTTTGTCGATAATGCCCCCTGCCATTTCGGCACTCAGCAGGACCAGCAAGGGTCGGATTTGTTTGCCTTTGTGACGGGTTAGATAATGGGTTATACGGTTGAGCAATGGCACAGAACTTTTCATTGAGTCCTTAAACTCCTTCTCAAAGAATTTGAGTTGTTCTCTGACGGGGGCTTTGATGTCATCGAGTAGTCTGCGCATAGAGGTAGATATACGGTGCGCAAGATAGAAAAAATAATGTTGAACCCGGTCGGTTAACACCCCGTAAGATAAATATATAAGGTCGATTTCCTTACATTTACGGTCAAATTACAAGCGATATCGTGTTACAGTTATTCCGGAATAACAGAATTCAAAACCACCTCTATGTCTTCATTTACGTGATTTTATTGAGGCTATTTACCTTCTTCTGGGATTATGGTTCGGTATCTACAGGGGGAATCATTTACGATATTTTTGGACTTACATTCGATGGCGACAAAGGTTGGTACCGGCTCCTTTCGATAGGTCTCATATATTACCAGGTCATCTTGATTAACAGACTGGCAGAACTCAATAACCTGACATTCGCCAACACGCTTCTACCTGGGATCTGGTATCCATTGGTCCTGTCACTCATTCCGGAGATCCATCCCCTGAGTCCTCTGCTGGTGGGAAATACCTTTGTTTTGATCGCGTTAGCCCAATTGTTTCAATCGATTCATCGAAACCAAAGGTCCAAACGCATTTTCAATACAGGATTCAACCTTATGGTTGCTGTGTTTTGTGATCTGAGTTTTTTGTATTTCGTGCCTTTCTTTATTATCGCCGCCAATGCCATCATTCTGGTCCGCGTACGTGATATTGTGCTGTATCTTATGGGAGTGCTTGCTCCTATATACTTTCTCATGGCCTATTGGAAGATCACCGACCAGTTCATGGATAGTTTCCGTCAGCTGGGACTCAAATTCAGACTTTTCGAGTATGATTTTATCTATGGGAATTACGGCATCATAAAAGCCGGTTTGGTGGCTTTGTTGGCCCTAATGCTGCTGTTGGTGGTCAATCGTGTCGTCACCAGAACCAATATTTTTGTCAGGAATAAACTGACATTCCTTTTCTATATGATGGTGTGGTCTGCTGTGGTATTTGGATTGAGCTTCCATACCCAGCTCGCAGATTTGCAATTGGTCATTTTGCCGGTCGGCATTCTTATGGGATTGTACATCGTGATCATTAAAAGGGTGCAAATCGCCGAAAGTATCCATTTTTTTATGCTGATCCTGGCCATTTTGTTTCAATATTTTTTAAATTGAGCAGCTTGATTTTACGATTCATAGTTTATAGGATTCTATGAAATGGGTAGTGAAATGCCAACGTAGGTATATTTCGTTGTACCTTTGGTGTGATTTTTGAACTCTATCAAACTTTCTGCGTTGAAATCTTTTATTATCAGAACTAAAATGGCCTCTTTATGAAATTTGGTGTTGTGGTATTCCCCGGTTCCAATTGCGATGATGATATGGTGTACGTACTGGGCGAACTACTCGGAGCCCCGGTAAGCAAGATCTGGCACAAGGATTATACCCTAGACGGATTTGGTCCTGAGGATTGCATCATACTCCCCGGCGGATTTTCTTATGGCGACTATCTTCGAACGGGAGCGATGGCCCGAATCACGCATATCATGAGTGCAGTCATCGAACACGCCAACAACGGGGGGCTTGTTTTTGGCATATGCAACGGATTTCAGATCCTGTGTGAATCGGGACTTTTGCCCGGTGTGTTGTTGTCCAATAAAAGCCAACGGTATATTTCCAGAAATGTGCATCTCCGCGTGGAAACCAACAGACGGTTGCTGACCCATTCCTTGGAGGTGGGATCCATCCTAACCATGCCGATGGCTCATGGGGATGGACGGTACTATTGTGATGCTGATACTCTTAAAAAACTTCAGGAAAACGACCAAATTCTGTTCCGGTACTGCAACGAGGATGGTGATGTACAGGATATCTACACGCTCAACGGTAGCCTGGACCACATTGCTGGTATATGTAATGAAGCCGGGAATGTGTTTGGAATGATGCCACATCCCGAGCGGGCGTCAGAGGCGGTCGTCGGATTGGTTGAAGGTCTTATCTTATTTGAAAATTTGCAAAAAAATACCGTTATGCAGTCATGATTCATTAATATGGCGTTAAATCGCTGATTATGAACCACTTTCTTGCTTCACTTTTTGTTACCTTGTCACGAAATTATTAGGATTATCATGGCGCACAAAAGTACTTTTCTGATCTTATTTCTCTTGAATTTGACATTTACTGCTTTCGGACAAATCGAAGATCCGGTTCAGTGGGAGTTTTCCAAAAATCATCTCGGTGGAAATAAATGGGAACTGGTATTTACGGCGTATATCGAAAGCGGATGGAGCGTTTATTCCCAGCACCTGGACGACAATGGTCCGGTTCCCACCTCTGTCAATTTCAATTCCACACTGGGTTTTAGTATGCTGGGGCAAACCTCCGAAACGGGGAATGAAGAAAGGGGATATGACAAAATCTTTGAAATGGACGTGGTCAAATACCACGATGAAATGGTGCTGGTCCAGGTGGTGGAAGTAGATGAGGATACCCGGGAGATCTCCGGTTATGTGGAATATATGGCATGCGATGATACCCGTTGCCTGCCGCCAACCCCGGTCGATTTCACTTTTTACTTTGAATCCTCCTCCGACAATCCCTCTGGTGGAGATGGGTTCCTGACTGAACCAAAAAAAAAAGATAACAGCCAGTTTGGATCGATAGACCTTTCAGGTTTCGGAACAGGATCTGACCAGGACTTTCCGGGTCAGCAAGGGATGCACAAACCAGTTATCTGGCAGGCAGAGGTTAAAAATTTTGATCCGGACCAGGGCATAGCCACGCTGGTGGTTCATGGTACCATAGAAGAAGGCTGGCACGTATATTCAAGTCAAATGGGCCCTGATGATGGTCCTATTCCACTGGGTATGGTTATCCTGGAAAATGAGGACGATTACAAACTGGGTGCATTGGAAGAATCTTCGGATGATGTACTTAGTGGGTTCGATGAGATATTCGGTGTGGAAGTCATCAAACTGAAAGAGAATTTCACGATTTCGCGACAAATTGAATTTGGTGCACAGGCAGGGCCACTGAAGGGAGAACTGGAATATATGGCCTGCACCAACATCGAATGCATCTTCCCTCCTGCTTTGTTGTTTGAATTTCACCCTTCCAGCGGAGAATTTTTGCTCATCGATCCCGATGCAATTTCCGGGGATATCCTGGTTGACGAGTCCGAAATCGCAGAGGGTTTACTTGCGTATTATAATCTGGATCCCCAATCTCTGGGACAACAGGAGGCGATCAATTGTGTAGCTCCGGAGGACAACCACATATTGATCCAGGGTTCCGGTCACACGCGTATTTTTATTCTTGGCTTCCTGGGTGGCCTGCTGGCTCTGTTGACACCCTGCGTTTTTCCGATGATACCCCTTACGGTCAGTTTTTTCACGAAAAGCGGAGAACAGAAGGGAAATGGATTTGGGAAAGCAGCGATGTACGGAGGTTCCATCCTGGCTATCTACCTACTTTTTAGCATTCCTTTTCATTTTCTGGATTCCATCAATCCCGATATTCTCAATAATATATCCACCAACGTGGGGCTCAACCTCTTTTTCTTTTTAATTTTTATGGTTTTTGCCTTCTCGTTTTTTGGTTATTACGAACTCACCTTACCCAGTTCCTGGGCCAATAAAGTGAGTAAAGCAGAGGGTGTGGGAGGTATTGTAGGCATATTCTTTATGGCCTTGACCCTGGCCCTTGTATCTTTTTCCTGTACAGGACCCATTCTGGGTTCCTTACTGGCCGGATCGCTGAGTTCTGACGGAGGGGCTGTGCAATTGTCCCTGGGTATGGGGGGATTTGGCCTTGCACTGGCGTTACCGTTTACTTTTTTTGCGGCATTTCCCACTTTTATGAACAAGTTGCCCAGATCGGGTTCCTGGCTCAATACGGTGAAGGTCGTCATGGGATTTCTGGAGCTGGGACTTGCATTCAAGTTTTTATCCAATGCGGATCTGGTCAAAAACTGGGGTATTCTTAAAATCGAACCATTTTTGATTATATGGGCGGTTGTATCCATAGGTCTGGCCTTGTATTTGTTTGGATTGATCCGGTTCCCGCACGATAGCAAAGGACAAAAAATTGGGTGGTCCAGAAAATCACTGGGTATACTTTCCCTGGCCTTTGCAGTGTATTTGTTGAGTGGTTTCCGATACAACGCAGAGACCCAAACCTTTACCTCCCTGAAATTGCTTAGCGGATTGGCGCCTCCGGTGGGCTATAGCTGGATTCATCCCAACGAATGCCCCAATAATATAGCCTGTTTCAAAGATCTCAATGAAGGGCTTGCTTATGCCCGGAAAATGAATCTACCCGCCATATTGGATTTTACAGGATACGCCTGCGTCAATTGCCGGAAGATGGAGGAACACATCTGGCCCAATCCGGGAATCAAACGCATCATGGAAGAAGATTTTGTGTTGATCTCGCTGTATGTGGATGATAGAACTGAACTGCCGGAAAGTCAGCAGGTTTCTCTACCTAAGCACAATGGTGGGGAGCGGACCTTGCGTACGGTAGGGGATAAATGGCATTTTTTCCAGACTGAGTTTTTCCGCAACAATTCCCAGCCACTCTATGCGCTGATCGGTCCCGATGGCCGGTTACTCAATCAACCTGTGGGGTATACACCTTCCGTGGATGCATTCCGTGATTTTTTGGAGTGCGGACTGGATGCATTCCGTAATCAGGGGCAGGGGGAAATGATTGGGTTGAAGTAGCGCATGGGCTGCGGATCAAGTTCGCACATGGCCGAGGTTGAGATTGAGAGGAGTTTGGGTTCGAGGTTGAGAGGGGGAGGCGATTTAATTAGGGTTTCCTCAGAATCTCATATAGTTCAGATATTAAGCGTATTCGCCTTTTAAGTTTCAGGGAAAGGTTGTTGATGTATGTGTGCCATAACTTTGCCCATGTCCCATCAGACTTCTCCACATCCACTTAAAATTAAAGATTGGGCCAACAACATGCTCTACCTTGCAGAATTTCAAAGATACATTTTCTGAATTTCTGATTAGACCCTATGTCTGAATAGTTCAACTCCTTCAGAGTTGAGATCGTGCGAGATCTCAATTCCCCCCGTAGCCACGGGGGACTATTGATATTCTACCCTTGGCGACAGGCCCCGTATGGGCGGGTTGACCAGTGCGGATAGGTCAAAATGGTCAAAAATTGGTCAATCAGAGAATGGTAGCACCCATACAAGTTGTTTATAACCCACCTGATGAAAATGCGGAACTCCCTGATTCCAATTATTGTATCTATGAGTAGACCCTAATTAGGAATTACAAATTACAAATTGGAGGGATTGGGCGTTTTCTGGCTAATGGGGCAAAAGAAACATTTGAAATAGGTTGATCGTGGCAATTACTATGGAGGTGGATCACCAGGGATGAGAAAAGTAAATACGAATCACGAATTGGATAAAGCAGGGCCATGGCGTCTCTTCGTGTTGATTTTATCATATCTCTATTGACACAATACACTGAACTTATACCTCATATTCCACAGTTCCCAAAATTTACTCTCCAATAGACGCGACGTCGTACGTTTCTATGGTGTTCAATACATCATACACCTTTGAATCAAAATCCTGACCCTACACCCCAACCTTACACGGAAAACTAATATCAGCTATCCTTTACCTTCTAACCCCGATTTCCTCCAAAATTCTGGTTGCCCGATAAATATGCTTCATCGCAGCCACGATCCCACCCGTATGTACGCTTACCGCCCGATTTTTCTGTTCATCATAAATGAAATTTCCGGGTAGGGATTCAATGTTTCCATCGAAAGCCAGTCCGACGGCTTCCCCTTTGGCATTGATGACGGCTGATCCACTATTACCCCCAATGATGTCATTGGTTGAAATAAAATTGAGCGGAGACCCGAGCAATTCCGGGCTTGGGTTCAACCATGCCTGAGGCAAACTCCAGGGAAATTGCCGATTGTGGCTGAGATATCTGTCGTATAAGCCGTAATAAGTTGTGAAAGTGGGAGAAACGGTTCCGTTGTATTCCACACTTTTGACCACTCCGTCTGAAAATCGCAGGGTAAAGGTGGCATCCGGTGGGAGTTGGTTACCAAATACCTGGAAGGCAGCAAGGGCAATTTGCTCGTTGTACTTAGCTATTTCTTGACCGTATTCCTGATTGAGTCGGACGCTTTCGTCGTAGTCATGGATCAATCGCTGCGCGATGTTGGAAAGTGGATCAGCCATAGGGCTCTCCAACCATGCCAACACTTTGTCTGCATCACGGAACAATGAATTGGTCAGGATATAACCGGCATCGTTTTGGGGAAGGGTAGTACCTTTAAATTTTTCATAGTCATCGATGAGTGCCTGAAGGTAAATTACCTGATCATCGGCTGTCGCCTGGCTGGCCAGGGATTTGATCTCTTCGGCCAGACTACTTCCATCTTCGCCTTCTTCCAGCTTCAAATAATTGTGAATTTTGTGCAGGAATGAGGTAACCGCACCTCGGTAGGGACTAGCGTTGAGCAAGGTAGAATAAGCACCATAAGGTCGGATACCTTCGTATATCCGGTCGATTTGCCTCCATGGATTTTCGTTCTCCGCAAAAGTAGATTCGGTTCCTTGTCGGATTGTATTTTCAGCCTGTTGCTTGCGGTCCATGTATTCTGCGTTGTGCAATCCGTCCAGAATTCCCGTATATGCTTTCTCTCCGTTTTTCAGACTAAAAATGGCATTTTCCGCCTGGGGATTGGGGTTTGTCTCCATTTGGTATTCGAGCGCCTTGATACCACTTTTAATAAAGGCAAGGACAGCAGGGATTCGTACATCACGGTCATATCGGAGTTGGGTCATGGTTCGGTAACGTTCTGTCCTACCCGGATTCCCCACTACAAAAACAGGGGTTCCTTCTTCAATTCCATTGGGATTGATCGGGTAGTAAAAATCGGTTGTGTTCAAAGGTTTGCCTTCTTCATCATAGGCACGCCAAAATGTAAAATCCAGGTTGTACCTTGGAAAGGTAAAATTGTCTGGATCACCTCCAAAATATCCTAAATCATTTTCGGGTAGCAATACCAGTCGGATGTCTGTGTATCGTTTGTACCCATATATTGCGTATCGGCCCCCACTGTAGTAGGTGACCAGTTGGAGGCGCAGATCTTTCCAATCTTCCATCTTTTCGTATTTTTTTGTGATGGAATCCTGCGCTTGTTCTGAGGAAAGGCTGGCCTGAAGTGCTTTCATTTCGTCGGTGATATCACGCGCTCGGATCAGTTGGTCCACGAACAGACCTTCTGATTTGCGTTCTTCCTCCAGCGATGGTGCATAAAATCCGTTGTTGATAAGATCTTCACCTTCTTTCTCCAGGTCAGCAATCAGACCACGGGAACAATGGTGATTGGTCATGATGAGACCCTGATCGGAAATAAAGGAAGCTGAGCAAAAAGTGGAAAATCGCAACGCAGCCTGGCGAACATTATCCATCCATTCCTGGGTAAGCTCCAGGTCGTAGGTTTCATTGAGATAGTCGAGGGGCGCATTCTCGAAAGTCCACATCCGACCAAAGTCAAATTGGCTGAACTCCTGCGAAACTACAGGATGCAGGTTCATGGTTGCTACGCACAAAAATAAAAAGGTAAGTTTTTTCATATCGTTGCGATTTTAAGTCAAGGTGCAAATATAACACAACTCTGGCTAATAAATTGAAAGTGTAAGCCGTACCCGCCCGGGATCTGTTCCAATGCTGGCCCGGGAAATTCGAACGGGATTGTGGGGATAAATAGGTCCGCTTATTACAGTCCGCCCTGGGTGAGTTCTCCCTCTTTTTTATTCAAGATCTTTTACACATCGGAATCCGGTATGGTTGTAGCTCGATTTCATATCGCCTTTCATTCTGCGGGAAACTCTGTAACCGCTGCAGTAGGAATCATTGCAGAGAAATGATCCTCCGCGCAACACGCGTTTGGGGATCATGGGTTCATCGGGATCAAGGCTTATTTGGGGTCCCCGGGGATTGTAGGTTAACTCATTGGGATTGTGTTCCTGGTAATATTCATAGTGGTAAAGATCCTCGCACCATTCCCAGACATTCCCGGACATATCATACAGTCCATAGCCATTGGGTTTGAAGGTGCCTACCGGGGCAGTAAGGTAATAGCCGTCCTTTTCCTGGTTTTCGTAGGGAAAACCACCCTGCCAGTAATTGGCGTGGATTTCATCTCCGCTATCGAGTTCATTGCCCCATGGATATACCGATTTGGAAAGCCCACCCATGGCAGCCCACTCCCATTCTGCTTCAGTAGGGAGCCGTTTTCCTGCCCATTCCGCATAGGCTTTGGCATCTTCCCAGGAAATATGGGTTACGGGGTGATATTCTTTACCTTCGATATTGCTTCCCGGTCCGAGGGGTTGCCTCCAATTGGCCCCCGTCGTCCATTCCCACCAGTAGCCCGGGTTGTTGAGTGGCACAGGACTTTCTGTAGGCCTGAAGACCAGCGACCCTGCGCGCAATAATTCCGGATCGGGCTTTGGGGTATTGGAAGGCAATTGCAATTTCATTTCCTCCCAGTCAATGTCCTGCTCCGCCGTAGTGATATACCCGGTCTCTTCTACGAAAGCAGCGAATTGCATATTTGTCACCTCTGTCACATCCATCATAAACCCGTCTACCTTCACACGATGGTTGGGGTATTCATCAGGATCTGCCTGGTTACTCCTGGCTCCCATTTCAAATTCACCACCGGGAATTTCAACCATGGTTCCGATTAGGGATTCGGGGGAAGCACCGGAGAGGCTGACCCTGGTTTGTGCGCTGGCAGAAGGGATAGCCGTATTTCGGCTCTTAGAGCCGGTATCCGACTGGCAGGACCAAAGCAGACCGAATAGGAATAGAGAAACGATGATATTTTTCATATTAATGTTCATTTTCAAAAAAGGTATAGTATGATCTCCATGGGATGATCCTGAAATCAATCAGCATAATTACTCCCAATATTAAATATTCTAAAAACACAATCCAAATCCATTCCTGATAAGGATCGGAGATATAGCTTAAATAACTAAAAATTATGAGCCAGCTCCAGAAAATAGGGTAGCGATACGGTGAAAATAAAGCAAAACAAATAGGTAATAGGATATACCAGGGATGCACCGTCGTACTGCTAAATAATAAGATGGTAAATATAAACAAAGCTCTGATCAACAACCCTTTGTCGTTGAGGTATTGAAGAATATAAACAAAAGCATAACCCATCCCGGCAGCGACCATAAGGATAGGACCAATCCAGTAAATCAAATTATAACCAAAAATCTGGTACCCTACCCATCGGAAAAAATAGTAGAAACTGGCGTTGAATTCGAAAGACTGTACGAACAGGCGCATACTTTCCAGATAATGCGTGGGATAGTTTAGCAGCCCCATGTACAGATAGGTGGTAGCGCACAAAACAACCATAATAAGCACAGACCAGAGGAATTTTCGAACTCCCAGCCGGCGGATAAATAGGGGGATCAGCAGTACTATGGTGAGTTTTGTAAGTATCCCGGCAGCGAAAAGTATGCTAAACAGGATCCAACGTCCTTTCAATACCCACCAGAAAGCATAAAGGAAGAACCCCAGCATGATAACCTCTCCATGCAGATTGCCCGTAAACTCCAGAATGATAAGCGGGTTGAGGGCATAAAGTAGCGCATTTTTTTGTTGAAATTTTAAAGCTGGTAATAATTTGAGCAGCAGGTAAATAATTCCCGATTCTGCCGCCAGGATGAATATCCGCATAAAAATAACACTCAGAAAGAGGTTGTCGGGAGTGAAAAAGGTAGCACAGCGATATAAAAGCTGGGAAAGGGGGGGGTAAAAGCTGTAATAATCCACCGAATTGAGGTGCGGGTAAATGGTTTCAGCCAGGTAGGAAGGGACTACGTCTCCTTTTGCCATCAATTCTGCAGGTGTCCAGGCATACGGGGAAATACCCAAATTGGAAATTACACCGTCCCAGAAAAACCGATATAGATCATCGGACAAACCCGGCCAGGCCAGCAACAATCCAAAACGCGCGACCAAACCCGTTCCTATGAAAAATAAAAAGTCATGGTGGTCCCTGACCTGTCTGAATATCAGGAGGTACAGGCCAAACGTGAGCGTGAAGAGCAGCAGGAACGGACCTATTTCAGTGCGGGGGACCGTATATCCGATAGTCCAGATACACAGTAGAAAAAGGCAGGCGTAGAAATACTTCACAAATCTCAGGATTATATAAGTAAAGATAATAATTATGATGGATTGAATACGGAATATGGATTGTTAGCGGGGATAAGACCGTAGAAACGTACCGCCGTGCGTCTTTGAGAGGATTGCGGTTAGGGAATAGGGAATAAGGGGGTGAGAGGTAGAAGGGGTGCATGCCAAAAATCATATACGCTAATCGTAAATCCCAAATTTATTATAATCTTTGGGGGGTGAACGGCGTTATCACATCCTCTATGAACCGACATCAGAAGAATAAGCCATTGGTCGCGTTGTTTTGGGCCACCCTGATCTGTTTGCTGTGGACCGGACTCCATTCCTGTCAGAAGATAGAATTTGACACCGGCACTTCCGTGCAGTTGAGTTTTTCAACGGATACCCTCACCTTTGATACGGTCTTCACCTCAGTAGGATCCACCACCAGATATTTTAAAATATATAATGAAGGGGATAAATTTGCCCGCATAGATGAGGTCCGTTTGGGAGATGAAGCTTCGATGTTTCGTATTAATGTGGATGGATATCCGGGACCCGTGGTCAGGAACCTGGAAATACCTCCCCGGGATAGTGTCTATGTGTTTGTGGAAGTTACCGTAGACCCGGATCAACCGCTGAGCGTAAGCCCTTTTGTCATCGAGGAAAATCTGGAAGTGCTGACCGGGGGATCGACCCAGGGAGTGATACTCCATGCTTGGGGCCAGAATGCCAATTATATTCCCAATGTTTATGGGGCCAGGAGGCAGGTGCTGATCACCTGTGAAATGAACACATGGACCTGGGATGACCCCAAGCCCTATGTGCTGTATGGTGTAGTCATCATTGACAGTTGTACGCTGGAGATCCCAGCAGGAACACAGGTGTATGTTCATGGGGGATCGGTTATCTCGGGGGGGCAGTCCTACAACGATGGCGTATTACTTATTGGACAGAATGCCAGCCTTCAAATAAAAGGAACCCTCGACCAGCCGGTGACCTTTCAATCCGACCGATTGGAGCGGGATTATCAGGAAAGGATCGCGCAATGGGGTCGGATCCAGCTAGGTGCAGGAAGTAAGAACAATGTTATTTCACATGCCCGTTTGCGACACGCCAATATCGGTGTGCTCGTGGATTCTCTGGCCGAATTGACCATTGATAATACCATTATCGGATTCAATGGAACTGCTTCTCTGGCGGCTTTTCGGGGGATTATTACAGGCTACAACAACGTGTTTCATTCCGCAGCAGGCTACAACTTTCGTGCAGATTTCGGAGGGTATTACCGGTTTGACTACTGTACCTTTGCCAATGTGGGTATCGGAGAAGAGGCAGTAGGGGTGACCAATTATTTCTGTTATGCCCGGGACAATGGTCAGTGCGTCGATGCCCGCGCTTCTGTACTCAACATGGAAATCAGAAACAGCATCCTGTACAGCAGCAAATCCGATGCGCTGACAATGATCGATGCCACTGAAGACCCCGATTTTTTCCGGGTGAGTTTCAAAAATTCCCTGCTCCGGGTTCAGGAACTACTCAACAAAGATCGTTTCCCCACTTTCCTTGCGGATCATCCCACGCTAACCCGATATGAATTCGGGGAACCGGTTTTTCGGGATACTGAGAAGTATGATTTTTCTCTGGATTCCCTCTCTGTCGCCCGCGAGATTGCCAAACCCATTCCTGGAATCGACCAGGATATTCTGGGTAAAAACCGACACCCGGTTACTCCCGACGCAGGGGCCTACGAGCTGCAATAATTCCATTTCATTTCGAGGTAAGAATCATAATTCTACCAGGAATGTCGTTTAATAAGAAATTTAACGATATGAAAAATTCTGTTTTATTGTCGGTGGCTATATTGACCCTATCTGCTTTCAACCTATTGGCACAGGACATTATGCGTTCTGAAGTTCCTCCTGCTATTCTCAACAATTTTGAGCAGGAATTTGCCAGCGCGCGTGATGTAGAGTGGGAAAAAGAAGGGGCATTGTATAAGGTTGATTTTGAACACAAACGTAGGATCGATATGGAAGTGTGGTACAGTGGGGATGGAAATGTGGTCCGGCAGGAAGAGGAATGGCGCAAATCCAATCTGCCCGAAATGGTGATCCAGGTGATCAAATCGGAATATCCTGACCATAAAATCGAGGATGTTAAGAAGATCACGGAAAATGGTCAGGTGCAATTCAAACTCGATCTCGATGCCAGACAGCAACCGGATTTGAATATCTGGGTTGGTGAGGATGGGCGAATTCTTAGGTCTGAGCGTGACTAAAAATTGTCAATTCTTCGCTTCATGTAGGTTCTTAAAGGAATGTCCTGTTCCAGTCAGAGCAGGATCGATTCAAAATCCTTCCGGTTTTTTTCGGTATAGGCGCGGATAAACGGACATACGGCTTGTACCTTTTTTCCTTGTGCGCCGGCATATTCCATAGCAAATCGGGTGAGCGTGCCGGCGTGTCCCTGTCCCCGAAGAGCCGGAGGGACAAAAACGTAGGTGTAAGCCCACGATGTATCATCGATAGGGCGGAACAGGAGAAATGCCGTCTGGCCTTCGATGTCCCATTCAAATCTTCCGGAATCATCGTTCACCGTGATGTTTTGGTCCTTGTTGGTTTTTTGTGTCATGATTGTTTACCTCTGTTTGTAATCCTGCTTCAAGTATTGGGTCCTGCCTGGAAAGTAAATGTATCATTTTCCTGGCAGATATGCATTTTCATCCGGAAGTTGATTGCGATGAAGTTTGACACGACGATGGTTTTTCCCACTTTCCTCAGGCGGTTTGTGGATTGGCGCAAGCAGCCAGTCCGATTGGTCTGGGCAGTGTATTTGAGGGGAATGCAGGGTTGAAATAGTTGCGTTGCAGCTTGATATCAACTGGATGTCTACTGGATGACTGCCTGCCTTATACATGGAAGTGTTTCCCATGTACCTTTGCAAGCGGGCTTTCGCCCGGTTGGTTTTAATATATCCCAATGACAGAAGTGTTGTCCAGATGATGAGGGCCGCTCCAAAGATTCCAGGTACCATCCATATGACGTGAAAACCCAGCACCATTTCTGAAACTTGTATTACCGATGGGGCCAAATACCTTCCTTTGTTTTTTAATGATTTCCAAAGAATATGAGGTGTGTGCAGTTGGGAATCCATTTTCCATCTCCGGTAATTTAACCTCATACCAATCCACTACATTTTCGCCATCGGGGGTTGTCGCCATCCCGGCCAGGTATATCCATCCGGCTTTTTTGCCCGGGAATAAATTGATATTCTGGTAAGAGGCCCAATCAGGGTCGGACCACTGCGACCGGTTGGTTTGAGCCATGGTCATTCGGGCTATTTTCTGAAAGCAGGGGGTACATCGTACAAAATCTTCCTCCGGACATAGATACCAGTCCAGATGTCTGGCATCCCAATTGGCGACTGCAACCACGACGGAGGCTCCCGTTTTGGTTATTCCCACTGCCCCTGCAGTTTCCACCTCATATTCTCCGGATCTCTCGATGGTATGCCGCACAGCATATCGGCGATCGGCAGTTTCCAGATCCATTATTACCACCTTTGAGTTGGTACGAAGATGGTTGTCTTCGATCCCCACTGCCAGGTAATGATCCATAATCTGAAATCCGCCGGCATGACGAAATGGACTCACACCCAGCGTATCAATCCGAACCACTCTGGCCACTGTTCCCCATTCTGCCACTGCCAGGAAAGCTACCTCTTGGCTGCTTCCTGTAAAATAAACCAGGGGTTTTTTATTTGAATGATAAACCTGAATGCCTTGAATATGACCTCCCGATTGATCCAGTTCCAGGGACATCATTATGGGTATTGCCTTCCCCCGGTCAGGAATGCCTTTGAGATTTGGACCTTGATGGGATTGAACCAGATTATGGTGGCAACTTCCCGACAGAAGTAGGCTGAGCATCTGGATATATGGTCGGTAAATGGTCATGATGGTGGGGGAGAAGAGTGAGAAAATCGTACCCTTGTAAGGACAATAATTCCTATGACGAAATAGAGGGCGAGAGCTAGAATGCTGTTGCGCATGCTTCCTGACAATTGATCGATAAGGCCAAATGAAAAGGTTCCGAAAACGATGGCGAGTTTTTCCAGGACCTCATAAAAACTGAAATAGGAATTGAGTTCATCTTCTTCCTGACCTTCGAGCAATTTCGCAAAAGAAGCTCTGCTGGTCGCCTGTATTCCGCCCATGACCAGACCGACCAACGCTGCGACGATATAAAATTGAATGGTTTCATGGGTGATGTAGGCGAGAAAACATACGATCATCCAGATCAGCAACATTGTGATCAGCGAAATTTTGTTGCCACGCCGACGTGATATCCAGGCAAACAAGTAAGCTCCTCCGATCGCGACGATCTGAAGGATCAAAATTACGATAATCAGATTGGCAGTTTCAAAGTTCAGTTCTTTTTCGGCAAAGGTGGCCGCAAGGTACAACACGGTTTGGACGCCGGTACTGTAAAAGAAGAAAGAAATGAGAAAACGAACCGTGTTTTTCTGAGGCCACAATTCGTACCAAACCGCCCTCAATCGGAGCATTCCCTGCTTCATGCCACGATACATCGGTCCCTTTCGATCCCGGGGCAGGCGTCGAAATGGTATTTGGGCAAAACCTATCCACCACAGGCCTACCATCACAAATGATATGCGTGCCGCCATATTGCCCTCCGGCAGACCAAAAAGAGCGGGGTACTGGACCATGATCAGGTTGACCAGCAAAAGGAGTACACTGCCGATATACCCATAAGCAAATCCCTGAGCACTGACTTTGTCATAACGATCCGTGCTGCTGATAATGGGAAGGTAGGAGTTGTAAAATACTTTACCTCCATCGAAACCGATTTGTGCGAGGACAAAAGCGATCAGTCCGATCCATAGGGTCTGTGGTCCGGAAAAGAAAAACAAGGAGATACACGCCAGGGATCCTATCCAGGTAAATGCTTTCAGATAGACTTTTCGTTTGCCGCTATAGTCCGCTAGCCCCGAGAGGAATGGTAGAATCAGGACAATGATCAGATAAGCGAAGGAAATCGAATATGAAAAAACAGCACTATTGCTCAATTCCCAATGAAGGACTGGAATGGTGTCGGGGGTTGTGCTGATAAAATAAGCCGGAAAGATGGCCACGGAGATGACCAAAGCAAACGCCGAATTAGCCCAGTCGAAAAAAGACCAGGCCCTGATGATTCTTTTATCGTTTAATCCTGATTCCAAAAATTTATTTATATTTTTCTGACCATTTGAATAATTTCAAAACATGAAAATAGCGATTCTTTCCAGAAGTAGTGCTTTGTATTCTACACAAAGCTTGGTCCGGGCTTGTCTTCGCAAGGGGCATGAGGTGGAGATCATTGATCACTTATCGATCGATTTGTTGATCCGGGAAGGTGAGTTTCAGATCCGGTCCCACGGACTTCCCATAGGTCCTTTTGATGCGATAATACCGCGGATCGGGAGTTCTGTGACTACGATGGGAACATCGGTTATCCGTCAGTTTGAAATGATGGGGGTTTTTTGTGCCACGTCATCCGAGGCGTTGATGCGATCGCGGGACAAACTCAATTGCCTGCAGCATTTGGCTGCTAATCATATCCCCATACCCGATACGATGATCATGAATTATCTCCAGTTCAATGAGAGTTTTTTTAAAACCCATATGAAACTTCCGGTGGTGATCAAGCTCCTCGATAGTACACATGGCCTGGGGGTGATGATTTCCAACAGCTTCAAAAGCACGGAAACGATCCTGGAAACGATGTACCAGCTCAAGCAGAAGGTGATGCTTCAACAGTTTATCCGTGAATCCGCCGGAACCGATATCCGCGTGTTTGTGGTGGATGGAGCCATCGTGGCCTCCATGCAGCGACAGGCAGCGGAAGGGGAGTTTCGCTCCAATCTTCATCGGGGTGGTACGGCGCGAATGGTTCGGCTCACACCTCAGGAGCAAAGCCTGGCTTTGCGTGCCTGTGAGGTACTCGGGTTGGGTATAGCGGGGGTGGATATTCTTCGAGGCAAGGGCAAATCGTATGTGCTGGAAGTCAATGCTTCGCCAGGTCTGGAGGGAATCGAAGGAACCACAGGTGTTAATGTAGCTGCCCGGATCGTGGATTATGTGGAAAAAGGCGCGCAGATCCATTTAAATAAAATGTATGCGAATCGGACAGTATAAGGTCAAACCTGGAGAAAACAAGGAAATCAATCTTTTTGTGGGCTCTCTGCCCACATCTACCGGGGTGTATATCAAAGCCCATGTATTCCGATCCCGAAATCCCGGTCCGACAATGCTGGTACTTGCGGGCATGCATGGGGATGAGATCAATGGGATAGAAATAGTACGTCGGGCTATTTTCTCTGGGATGTTTGATGACCTAATCGCCGGATCGGTGATTGCCATACCGGTCCTGAATATTTACGGCTTTATGAATTTTTCAAGGTATGTACCCGATGGGAAGGATGTGAATCGAAGTTTTCCGGGAAGTGCCAGGGGATCGCTGGCTTCAAGGGTAGCGTATATGATGACGAAAAACATTCTTCCTCTGGTCGATTTTGGTATCGATTTTCATACCGGATCTGACAGTCGGTTCAATTTCCCTCAGGTACGATACACCCGAAATTCTCCCGAATCCCGCGAATTGGGAGAAATATTTAACCCACCCATTTTGCTCGAGAAAGCAACAATAGCCAAAACCTTTCGGGCAGAAGCCCGTTCAAGGAAAATTCCTGTCATCGTGTACGAAGGAGGAGAATCACTTCGTCTGGATGGGCACAGTATCGAGATCGGGCAGGACGGGATAAAGCAAATTTTGCAGGCCAAAGGGATGCTACCTCCAGATTTTTCATTTGGTCCCCGATATTTTGAATTCAAAAAATCGAGTTGGATCAGAGCGCATCAGTCCGGCGTGTTTATCTGGTCCCAGGGTTCGGGCAGGATGGTCAAAAAGGGGGCCATACTGGGCCATATCTATGATCCCGGTGGTACAGAGAAAACCACCGTGGTGGCGCCCAGACCGGGGTACCTGATCGCACACAACAATATTCCGGTAGTGAATGTGGGTGATGCCTTATTCAATCTGGCGTATTAATGTTTTCCTTCCAATGTAATGGTTTTATCTTTGGGTACGGACGTCCTATTCACCTGGGAAAGGCACCTTGTTTTGGAGGAAGCTGCGATTTTACAGGTAGTTTTGTATATTGGTGGATCAATATGGAAAGATCTATACCCCTCATCGTTTTCATATGGCTGATGACCGCCATCTTCCTTCCTGCCCAGAGCCTGAGGGATTCGGAGCTCCTTGCCAGGGATTGCATGGAGGCCGGATCAGCCAGCATTCTCGTGATCGATCTGGATAGTGGGAAAGAAATCTATGCTTTTGATCCACAACGAGCGCTACCTACCGCCTCCATTCAAAAATTGCTCACCACTACTGCCGTACTGGAAAAGAGAGGTGCTGATTTTCGGTATCAGACTATACTGGGCTACACAGGGAAAATTGAAGGGGAGATCCTTTACGGTGATCTGGTCGTTATAGGGTCTGGAGATCCTACATTGGGTTCGGACTATTTTGATGAATCCTGGAGTCTGCATGATATTGCGGATTCTTTGGAAAGCCATCTCGGTAAGTTGGGGGTAAGGTCCATCAGTGGAGGAATTGTAATCGATGTAAGCGTGTCACCCGGTCAACACGTTCCGGGCGGGTGGCCCTGGGCAGACCTGGGTAATTATTATGGAGCGGGCCACTGGGGGCTGAACATCCATGACAATGAATACCGGCTTTTTTTCAAGCAAAACAAAACGACCGGTCGTCTCACAAGCATATTAAGAACCTTACCGGAGGTAGCCCCTTTTTCCATCACCAATGAGGTGCGAACCGGTCCGCCAGGTAGCGGAGACCAGGCTTATATTTATGCTGCTCCTTATTCTACGGAGGCGGTCGTGCGGGGAACTATACCGCCAGGTGACGGAAGTTTCTCCATTCGGGGAAGCATCACAGATCCTCCTGTTTTTTTTGGTCGACAGTTGAACTTATTACTCGCAGAGGGAGGGATTGAAGTGGAGGGTGATGTCAGCGTGGTGGGCGATCCACTGCCTACTGTCCAGGTTTTGTTCCCGATAACTTCACCCTCGCTAATCGAAATCGCGCGGGTCACCAATTACCAGTCGGTGAATTTGTATGCGGAAGCTCTGCTCAAATTACTGTGTGACGAGGAGCAGCCCGCCTCGCATTTTGGTTGTGGCCTGGGTGAGTTGAAAGATTTCTGGATATCCAGGGGGGTGGAGGAAAATCAGATTTTTTACCGGGATGGAAGTGGACTCAGTCCGCGAAATACAGCCTCAGCGGCCAGTTTTGTGCAGGTTTTGCGCACCGTGTACCAGGATTCGAAATGGTATGACGAACTGATTTCCACGCTTCCTGAAATGGGTAGGGATGGTACTTTGCAGTATATGCTCCGTGGGTACAAAGGGCAGGGGCGGATCCTGGCAAAAAGTGGTTATATCGGACGTCAGCGGAGTTACACGGGATATCTGTTTACGGAAAGCGGACGACACCTGGCTTTTTGTGTGATGCTTGATAATTACAATTGTTCCTCGGCTCAAATGCGTAACCGGATTGAAGGGTTCTTAATATCCTTACTTAGAGATCAACGGTAAAATCGGTTAGAAAAGGGGAATTGAAACCGCTTCCGGAGAAGGGAGGACCACCTCAGTGAATCAATGTCCTGTATCCAGTTAATTTTTTGGCGATACAGTGCCGGGGCTCTCAGCAAGCGGCCTCAGCTCCGTATCCCTTCATGTTCATCTGATGAAGCCAGCAGGAAAATCTTCAAATTTTACAGGCTAACTTTTTGTTGGTCATTGACCACACCGGGCTATCTCTCCAATAGTGCTCTGTTTCATAGTGATTTATACTAATGACGTGGTTATTTTTGGATATACCTGAGAAACGAAACCGAATATAGGACTGGCCTACGTGAGGCTTTCGGTGATGGAAGTACGGCGAAAATGAATCCTTCATAAGTATCACGAATTGGATCCTATGTCTACGAGCCCACTCACCTTCAAACCCAGTCCGCTAAATTTAAACCCTAACTCCTTAATACTAACTACTAACCTTACTCCTCTTCCTCCAGGGTGTTACCGGGTTGGATAAAAGATGGAGGATCACTGGCGGGAAAAGTTTGTTCCAGCTGTTCGTCGATTTTGCGTTCGCGTTCCTCTATTTTATCTTCTTCCTTTTTTTGTTCCTTCCTGGATTTGTTATTATTACTGGGTGCAGTTGGCCGATCCTCCATGGTGTTTTTAATTTATCGTTAAAAAACTTAGTATTATAACTAATAGGAAGCGTAAAAAAGTACGTTAAACCCCATCGGCGTTATTAACCTATCCGGAAAAGAATGTTGGATGCCTGGGAATTATGAGAAACTCCCACCCCAAATCCCACTCTGTGACAGACGCGCGACTGTACATTACTATAATATAATTTCCAAGAATATCCACCAATCCCACACCATCTCACAGCACCTCCAGTCCACAGCCGATAGCTACCAGCCAATAGCCGAAAGTGGATAGCTAACATCCGATAGCAATTAAATTACCTCCACCCTCTGACAGACACACGGCCAAACGTATCTACTATATAAATTCCAGGAAGAACCACCAAACCCACACCATCTCCCAGCACCTCCAGTCCACAGCCGATAGCCGACAGCCGACAGCCGATAGCTACCAGCCAATAGCTGATCACCGATAGCTGACCACCGATAGCTGATAACTACAGCGTGACCTGCTGCTGAATCACTTGATCCCGCCCGGGTCCATTGGATA
>CAYRRD010000044.1:0-2490 GCA_964426625.1 uncultured Saprospiraceae bacterium
AATTATCTGAAATAACTTGGCATTTGATAAATTCCAAATTTACCTGGGTGATTCGTAAAAATTAAACATCTCCAATTTATATCGATAGAATTTCGAGTATAAGTCCTGCGCTTCCAAATCGCTATCGCGCTTACGAATCGCAGGCAATGTGCGACGATTCGTACTGTGTCCGTATGAAAGCCAACCCTGTGCGATTCGTGAGCGCGGAAGTCGAAATAAAAACTGCCGAATGGCAGAATTTTATTCGACGTAGCCACCAATCCTATTGGTGGCGGTAGCGATCTGGAAGCGCGTGTGGAAGTAAAGGTTGAGAGGTGAAAAGTACCTGGCCGTGTGCTGGAGTAAGGGAGGCCGCTGGGCCCACTGTAGCATGTGAGATTGCGGAACAAGTCAGCAATGGCAGGTATGGGAAGTCTCTGGCAGTATGGTGTAGCTTTCCACTTACTTCATCCGGGGCCGTCTTCTTTTTTTACTTTGCTGGACCATGGCACCACGATACCGACCACTTTGCGCAGCCTTGATCGTTCCACTGTTCTTGATCACTTTTCCAAATTCCTCTACCTGTTCTTTGATTTGAGGTTCTGTGATTCGCAGATCTTTTACTTCCCGGTAAAGTTGTTTGGCCATTGGCCAATTGCCACGGTTGGCCTGCATGTTGGCCAGCTGGATGTTGACCATAGCCCGTTCATTATCCGATGGTAATTTGGTTTCACGGGCTTTCAAAAAATAGGCTTCTGACTCATCCGCGTTTTTCCGATGCTGCGCAATGGTGCCTTTGAGCATATAATAATAAGCCCGATTGGCAGAATAAAGCAATTTGGGGGAAAGAATGAGCTTTAATCGTTGTTCAGCACCGGCAAAATCCATCGTTTGCATCAGTTTGGCAGCAGATTGAACAGTTCCGAAAAGTATATAGCCCACGAGCAGGATCAATCCGATCAGGTAAAAGGGGAAGGCATACCAGAAACCATATAATATAGTAAGAATGACTCCACCGCCAATACATAGGACAATCAAGGCAAGCCGTAAATATATATTGATTGAAAACATGTAAATTTCGTTTGTGCAAAAATAGGGCAATTTTTGTATTTCCCGCAACGGTGTCGCCGAAGATTGGCTGGAATAACCCTTAATTACCACCCTTTTACCCCGGTAATAAAAAAAGAATTCCCAAGACTAAGTTAACCCCTGTTATAATCCTGCATGTTCCTCTTTTGTTTTCAAAACCTTAACCCCCTATATTTTTTCCGCGAAATGGATGAAATCCGCAGTGGTAAGCAAAAATTTGTTCTTGATGCCTATTTATAGAATAAAATATGGTTTCATGAATTGCTATGAAATTGACCAAAAGTCAATATTATTTTCATGGCAATTTTCCGGGAATCTGAATTCGGTGTTTATGATATATAAGGCAGTAAAATGCATAAACATATCGTTTTGCGAACTTTAATATCTGGTTAATTCTACCCTGGGTTGAATCCTTCACAGCTTTGGTGGGTTTGTTAAAATATTGACTTAGAGTCAATTTTGAAATCAATAAACCCCTATAGTATGAAACAACAACTATTTACCTTCTTGCTGTGGTTGTACGGACCACTCCTGTCATTTGCTCAGATTGTTATTCCTTCCTCAGATGGCTATTCTGTCGAAGTGGACATTCAATTAAAATCCGTAGAGGTTGCCCCGAACTGTGAAGACAACTACATGTTCAATGTGGATTTGGATTATAAGGTTGCCTTTATGGGAGAGAAGCAACCTTCGAGTCTGTGGACCTTGTATGGCTATCTCAAATGCGGAGGAATTGACCGAACCTATTTTCCATTGACCACCTTCCCGGGCAGTGGAAGCAGTAGAACAAGCAATCCGGTTTGGAGAGAGAGTATCTGTTCGATAACAGACCCCCAGGATCTTGAATGCAATAGGATTATCCTGGTCATCCAGGGTCCTGGCATTTCCCGGGAAGTGGAGTACGAGCTATCTGCACCCCAGCCTGGTCCCGATCTGCCCGACCCAGTAAATCCTTCCAATCCTCCCGACGAAATTTTGCCTGTTGAACTTTTTGATTTTACAGCATCTATCCCGGAAGGACAAGGACCGGTGTTGTTGCGATGGAAAACGGCCAGTGAAGTAAACAATGATTTCTTTATGGTGGAGGGATCCCGGAATGGTCGATCCTGGATTGTTTTGGGCAGTCTTCCTGGCCATGGCACTTCAGCTACCATCCATTCCTATGAATTCCGGGATGCACGACAACAATGGGGATGGGTGTATTACCGGCTCAGGCAGGTCGATATGGATGCCGGAGAACAATTTTCTCCTGTGGTGCGTATCTATGTTCCGCACAGAGAAGCGGGACTTTCCCTTAAAGTTTTTCCCAATCCTGCTCAGGATAAAATACAGATCGAAGGTCAACTTTTCGGAATTCATACCATGACGGTGTACGATGCCAGGGGACGACTCATTCGCTCTTTACCCGTGCAACCTTCTGAC
>CAYRRD010000044.1:2590-27387 GCA_964426625.1 uncultured Saprospiraceae bacterium
GGTGTACGATGCCAGGGGACGACTCATTCGCTCTTTACCCGTGCAACCTTCTGACAGACAATTTCACAAGACTTTGGAGGTGTCGGATCTGCAACCCGGTTGGTATTTCGTCCAGGTGGGCCCGAATGTGGCAAAATTTTTCAAGAACTGATCCGGATTAAAATCCCTCCTGAATCATTGTGGAAGACGGAAATTCTTCCAAAGTTCGGGGTAGATGGAAAAAGGGAAGGTTTTCCGGATAAATTATTTTGATCGGAAGATATTGTGTGGAAGGAATTTCCTGATCCATGATAAGATGATGAACCCATGAGCGGATACTGAGGTAGCCCATGCGGTATCCGCTCTGGTCGATCAGCAAGTCGATGGCGCCCTTCTCCATCAATCGGATATGCTGATCGATGAGATCATGGCCGATGATATATAGGCCGGGGAATTTCTTTTTCAATGCCACGGAAAATTGGTATGCTCTCGAGGTAGAGAAATAGACTGTGTCAGCCTCGTGGTCGCTGATGGCCCTGGAAATAGCCGCCATGGTCTGGTTCCTGGATGCCTCATTCCTGATCACAATGTCTTCTACCCGAAAGTTTGGCCCGGCCTCAGCCAGTGAAGAACGCAGACCGATTTCTTTGTTTTTTAAATGGGGTGTATTCTCTATGTTTTCTGTGTTGTGTACCACCAGAACATGGTGTAATCCGCGGGTGTTGCGAATGATGCGTCCTACCAGCTCACCGACAGCGTAAGAATTGATCCCGATGAAAGAAAGCCGTGGGATGGAGTTGATTTCTGCATTGAGAATAATGCAGGGGATGTCTTGCTGATGACAAATCCGGACCAGATCCAGGGTTTGGTGGTGATATTCCGATCCCAGTAGTACAATATCGGGGCGGTGTTCCAACATTTCGGAACCGATCTGATGGAAATGGATCGAATCGTTCATGTCATAGTAATGAATTTGTCCCTGGATGCGGTAGGGAGAAAATTCACGGAGTCCTTCCTCGATGCCATCGCGGACAATTTTCCAATAGGCATCCTGATAGGGGTAGGGCAGTAGGATTTTGATGAGACGTTGGTCCCGGCGTGCAAGCATTCGGGCCACAATGTCGGGTTTGTATTCCAACTCGTGCATCGCTTTCTCCACCAATTCCCTGGTTTTATGCGACACTCTTCCCCTGCTGTGGATAACACGGTCCACCGTTCCAGTGGAAACACCAGCCCGTGCTGCGATATCTTTTATTTTTACTTTCATATGCGACTACATCTCATCATTTAAACCGGTATGTAATCGGCAAAATTTCCGCTTTGAATTTTCGCTTTTACCGATTACAAAGGTTAAAACTCCTAAAATTAGCTAAATAGTGTGTGCGCACACGCAAAATAATAAAATTCCTCTTATCTTTGAAACCACAATAAGATAAACTCATGGAAAAGGACATTTTGAAGTATCAACTGCGATCGTTTGAAAAGATTCCCAGCCGGATTTATGAAGATAAGGAAGAAGCCTGCAGGCATGTGGCAAAGACCATATCCCTGCTGATTCGACAGAAACAACAGGAGGGTGAGTACACCATCCTGGGGCTGGCCACAGGTTCCACGCCGATCCGGGTGTACGATGAACTCATTCGGATGCACCGGGAAGAAGGATTGAGTTTTAAAAATGTCATCACCTTCAATCTGGATGAGTACTACCCCATGAAAAAAACCGATGACCAGAGTTATTGGAAATTCATGCACAAGCACCTCTTTGATCATATCGACATCGATCCCAAGAATATCCACATCCCCGATGGAGAAATCCCTATCGACCAGGTGGAGGAGTACTGCGATATGTACGAGGAGAAAATTGCCGCTCTGGGGGGCATTGATATTCAATTGCTGGGTATCGGTCGTACTGGCCATATTGGTTTCAACGAACCGGGGAGCTGGGATTCGAGCCGCACCCGCCTGGTGAAACTCGATCACCTGACACGACAAGATGCCACCAAGAGTTTTATCACCAAGGATAATGTACCCTACCGGGCGATTACTATGGGGATCGCCACGATCATGAAAGCCAAGGCTATTTATCTTATGGCTTTCGGAGAAGCCAAAGCCACCGTGGTGGCCGAAGCCCTTGAGGGGCCCATTACAGCCAATCTGCCTGCTTCATATCTTCAGAATCACCCCAATACCCGATTTTTAATCGATAAACAAGCCGCTACTGAGCTCACCAAGGTGAAGAAGCCATGGAGTGTGGGATTGGTCAATTGGAACGACAAGCTCATTTGCCGGGCAGTGGTGTGGCTGGCTATGAAAACCGGTAAGCCCATTCTCAAACTGACCGAGGAAGATTACAATACCAATGGATTGAGTGATCTGGTGCTGGAATACGATACGGCCTATAATATTAATATCAAAATATTTAATCGCCTCCAACACACTATTACCGGATGGCCTGGAGGAAAGCCCAACGCGGATGATTCCCAACGTCCTGAACGAGCTACCCCGGCCAAAAAACGGGTGGTGATATTCAGCCCCCATCCCGATGACGATGTCATTTCTATGGGCGGGACTTTTATTCGACTTGTGGAGCAGGGACATGAAGTTCACGTGGCTTATCAGACTTCGGGTAACCTGGCGGTGCACGATCACGACGTACGGCGGTTTACAGAGTTTATCAACGATATTGCCGAGCCTTATGGCCTCGATATGGAGCTTGCCTCCAAGAATCTGAAAACGATCAACAAAGTACTCGAGGCCAAAAAAGGTGGAGAGCCCGATATTGATTTGGTCCGGAAAATTAAAGGAATGATCAGGAGAGGGGAAGCCCGTGCCGGCGCAAGAATAGCCGGGGCCGATGATGATCATATTCATTTCCTAGATCTCCCCTTTTATGAAACAGGCAAGGTGACAAAAAATCCGGTGGGCCAGGCTGACGTTGATATCGTTCGGGATTTCCTTGACAAAATCAAGCCCCATCAGATCTACGCTGCTGGGGATCTTGCCGATCCCCACGGGACGCACAAAGTATGTCTCGATGCCATTTTGTTAGCCTGTGAAGAACTCAAAAGCAAAGCCTGGTTCAAGGATTGCTGGTTGTGGCTGTACCGCGGAGCCTGGCATGAATGGGGTATCGATGAGATCGAAATGGCCGTCCCCTTGAGCCCCGATGAAGTAATCCGGAAGAGAACTGCCGTGTTTATGCATCAGTCCCAGAAGGACAGAGCACCATTTCCCGGCAACGACAAGCGCGAATTCTGGCAGCGTGCCGAAGATCGCAACCGCGACACGGCAGACGTATACAATAGCCTCGGATTAGCAGAATATGAAGCCATGGAGGCTTTCGTAAAATGGAAGTGGGAAACCAATAGTATTTGAGTTTGAGGAGGAGGATAGGGTGGAGACTGTGATACCGGGCGGTGCCTGGCGATAGCACTATCAATAAAATCATGACCGCCCTCTGCTTGGCCATGAGTAGATGAAGAGACGTAATTCTTGAGATACGTATTCCAAAGCACTGAGTCTACCCCGAAAATACAAATGGTGTGAGCAGGAGGCATAGTACAAAACCTCCTGCTAAAGGCAGGAAACGACTCCATCCTTTGAAGGGATAGCAGAACGAAATCCCGACTTGCGATTTGTCGGGATCAAAGGGGCTACAACCAAATTTGACGGGGAGCCCCCCCTCTGTGGCTGCGACGAACATGAACTTTGCGACAATACGGGGATCATTAACGAGGAACTCCAGCCTCCGTTTAAGACTCCGGGACGAATGCTCGTCTTTCTATGATTCCCATGATCATGGTGCCAGTTGGGGGTATTTCTTCGCTGTAATTCACTGTGCCCGGCCATCAATTTCTATAAAATGGACCCAAATTGCGTGCATAGCGCAATTAGCGTAATCCACTGCTCAAATTCCGATTTCTCCAAACCATAATGTATGCTGATGGGTGTTGAAATTTTGGTAATTGCTCCTCAGGAGGAATAGTGAATGCCTCCCCATTTGGATATGCGGAAAGCCCCTACAATTTTGTACTACATCAAGTGGATGGCGAATGATCATGACGTCTTACTCCTTCATCAGGGACATTTTACCCAGAAAAATCTTCAGTCCTCAATCAAATACATTCCACGGCCGATTGGTTATGATCACATTACCCAACACCTCAAGAATTTGAAAATCGGGAAAGAAGAGGCTGAATTGATAATCGATGAATTCATTCACCTCCCGGATCTGGGCTTTATTGGCGTACAGCATATTCCATAAGACTCTACCCGAAGGAGTAAGTGCATTTTTTATGTTGCGGATGAAGTCATCGGAAGTGATGTGGGTAGGAATATTTTCCCCGATAAAAATATCGATACAGATCATCTGAAATTTCTGCTCCTGCCTCTCCATGAAATCTGCAGCGTCGGCCTGAATGATTTCAAAAGTGGAATGGAGCCGATTTTGCTGGTATTTGCCAAAAAGGTATAAAATGGCTTCATCGATTTCTATCGCAGTATAGTGATATTGCTTGCCAAACCGGTTTTCCAGCATGTAGGGGATACTTCCCAGGCCCAGTCCCAAAACCAGGACATCGGAACCGGTACGGGGAAGAGGCGTTTGTTTGAAAGCCCGGTAAAAATTGTAGTACCTGTCGTCATAGGAATAAATCGCATCATGAGTAGTCAGCCTCAGGCGGTTCCTGATCAGATACAAATCCAACGATTCGTTGTATTCACTAGGTACGGATTCCAAATGCACAGGAAACAGGTAGGACGCCATCTTTTGCCACCATTTCATTTCTGCCTCATATTGTCCTTTTTTCTGTTCGCCCCGGGTAATTGCTGCAATTCATTTTCCCAGTATGGGTCCCAGGATTGCTCGCGGTGGCTCATTTGTCGCTGGCAATGTTCGCGGAGTAATTCCGGTCGATAAGGATTTCTCTTGTCCCCGCTCCACCAGGTGAGCGTTGGGATATTTCCCTGAATCACCTCATGGGTGGAAATACTGGTAAACGAACCGATGGCTGTACCGCGGAATATTTTTGACATAATCCCGAGCCTGACAAAATCCCCGGTGACCAGACCGCGTTTGAGGCTAGGGCAGGTGATCTCTTCATCGCTGTTCCATTTTTGATACCGCACCTCCGAATAGGTGTTGGCCACGTTGGACACCGTAGTTCCGGACCCAAAGTTGTTCCATCTACCTATTACACTGTCGCCCAGATAACCGGCATGGCCTTTGGACGTATAAGCGTGGATGATGGCATTTTTAATTTCCCCATTGACCACGGCGTTGTTTCCGATCGAAGTTCCCGGATAGATTTCGGCTCCCATTTTGACCACCGCTCCAGAGAAAATAGCCACAGGACCCATGATCCTGGCACCCGGCATGAGTTTTACGCCCTTCCCTACCAACACAGGCCCCTGATCGTCATCAATGATGATCCCTTTGGGGGCAGCCTCAGGCCTTATCCGTGCTCTGGTGATGGGTACATCCCGGGCACCCCGTCCGCGGGGCAGATCATAATTGAAGTCATTGACGATCTGCGCCGTATTTCTTTGGATCATATCCTGTAAGGATTCAAGGTAATCAATATCTCCCTCAAATTCCACTTTACTAGACCTCTCTTTCCATTTGTCCATCGAATCACTATTTTCAGACATTTCCTTCTGCAAACCAGGGTGGAGGCCCAGGACAAGATTCTGGTACACCAACATCTGCCCTTCTGCCAGGGAAGCAATAGTTTCGGCTAATTTCTCATTGGGCAATACCGTCGGTTCCACCCACTTTCCCTTCATGTCCGGAAAACGTTGGAGGTAACGTTGCCACCGGTCTTTCAGGGTATGGGCCCCGAAAATGAGCAACTCAGGCTCCATGGTAAGTGTCACGGGGTAAAATTCTGACTTCCTAAAATCTAAAAACCGCATAGATCCAAAAGATTTTTCTTGTTTTGGGTTGGAAAATAGGGCTTTTTTCAATAGGAACGGTATTTGTATAGAACTTTATCGCTGCTTCGTGATTCCGAAACAGTTTCACCCTTATTGAAAATCAAATACACTCATGCCTCAAAAAATCAGATGGGGAATTCTGGGGCCCGGAAAAATTGCCCGCAAATTTGCCCACGATCTTCAATTTTCCAATCACGGATATTTGTACGCTTTGGCCAGCCGAAGTGCCTCCAGGATTGAATCATTTCAAAAAGACTTTTCTGTTGCCCGGCAGTATCTCGATTATGAGGAACTCCTCCAGGATCCTGATGTCGATGTGGTGTATATCGCCACCCCGCACAGTCACCATTATCCCTGGATCCTTCGTTGTCTGGAATACGGTAAAGCGGTATTGTGTGAAAAACCCATGTGTATCAATGCGGCACAGGTCCGGGAAGTTATCAGAAAGCAACAGGAAACCGGTCTCTTTGTCATGGAAGCCCTATGGACCCGGTTTTTACCCGCTTATATCCATTTAAGGAAAGAATTGGATAACCAGATTCTGGATATTACCTCCATCACTGCCGATTTTTGCTATTATTCTCCACGAGGTGCTGTGCCCCGGGTGTACGAGCCGCACCTGGCCGGGGGATCCTTGCTGGATATCGGTATTTATCCCTTGTTCCTCGCCCTCGATTTGATGGGACCACCTGTTGGTCTGCAGGCAACAGGATGGGTGGATCAGGGTGTGGATGTGCGTATGACAACCACGCTTCAATATGATCAGGGCCGGTCCGCAATGTTGTATTCCGATGTGCAATCCGCAACCAGAATGGATGCCATCATTCGATTGCCCGAAAAAGTGTATGTGATCCCTCATCAATGGCACAAGATGGACGAGTATCTGGTGGTCGAAGACCAACGGACCACCAGGCATGAAGTAGCCAAAATAGGGTGGGGGTATTTCCACGAAATTGAACATGTGCATCAATGCCTCAGCCAGGGCCTCTCCCAAAGCCCGCTTTTTCCGTTATCCCAATCCCTGCAATTGGCGCATTATATGGATGCTATACGGCATGAATTGTCGTTAATATATCCGGAGGCAATCGAAAAAATATAATTAGGGGAAAAATATTTATGTATTGAATTTTTATATATATGAATTAATGTTAAATCATACAGTATTGTTGTGTAGGTATAAATAAATTGCATCTTCTATAAATTGTACATATGTTGAAATGAATCCATGTACAATTGTCCGTTTTGATTCAAAAGGCCATCATAGCTATTTCTTAAGGTGTAGCTCAAAAGGAATTTTGGTATAGTATTTGAGTTTATATGTGGGAATATATTCTCTATGTATGAAAAAGCTTTACGGTATACCCATTTTCATAGCGTTATTGGTTTTCCTGGTTCTAAGAGCTGAAGGGCAGGATATCCATCTCACCCAGTATGACCACAGTTTTCGTCTGACCAATCCCGCACTTACGGGGTTGTTTGATGGAGAGCACCGGATCGAAGGTAATTTCCGTCGTCAGTGGAAGCGTGTGCCGGTGGATTATGTGACCTTTTCCGGCTCATACGATTCCAATTTCCAGCCACGCAATTCAGAAAACAGTTTATTTGGTTACGGCCTGGCATTGAATTATGACCGGGCAGGATATTCCAAACTCAGCCTCCTGGACATCAATCTGCTGGGCAGCTATTCTCATTTCCTCAATCCCCACAATGTACTCACAGTGGGCCTGACTGCCGGATTCAATCAGCGTTCTTTTCGGGAAGACGACCTCACCTGGGATCAGCAATACCAGAATGGTCAGTTCAACGAAGGTCTGCCTTCCGGGGAGAATCTCAGCAATCTCAACAATACATTTTTTAATCTCGCAGGTGGGGTGAACTATCGATTCCAGAATGAGAAGAATCAGCTCAACATCGGTGGGGGGTTCTTTAACCTGCTACGGCCAAATCAAAACTTTTTCGAAAATACCGACGAGATCAGGCTTCCGCTGCGTAGTTCGGTGTACATCGATTACTGGCTGGCGCTCAGTAGTAAAGTGCGATGGAACCTGACCGGAAATGCCCAGTGGCAGGGACCCTACGAAGAACAAAATATGGGAACCAAATTTGAGTTCCAGCTCATCCAGAAAAGAGGCAGCGATTTATATGTAAGTCTGGGAAGTTATGTTCGACTGAGTAATCGCTGGGATGCGGTCTCGCCTTACATCGGAGCCCGGCTCAACAATGTGGATGTTGGATTCAGTTATGATATAAATGTGTCCCGTTTCAATATTGCCACAGAGAACAGAGGAGGACCTGAAGTGTGGGTAAGATACATCATCAAAGATGTGGACAGGATACAAGATTTCAAAACCTGTAGAATTTATTAAAAGGTATGAGATTTACAAAAACAATCCGATATATATGCATGGCTCTGCTGGCGTTCATCGTAAACACTCAGGCTACAGCTCAGACAAAACAGGCCTTTATCAGAGCAGCTGACCAGGCATTTGAAGAGAAAAATTTCTACGCTGCATTGAAATACTATACCGAGGTACTGGAGTTCAATAATCCCAGTGCCTATGATTATTTCAAGGCGGCAGAATCAGCCCGGCATTTCTTCGCCTTCGAAACCGCGCTGGAATACTATAAACAAGCCTACGAACTCCGTCCCCAGGGAGAACTTCCATTAACATCATTTTATATCGCCGAAATGGCGTTTCAGGTAGGGAATTACGCAGAGGCTACCCAGTATTATAATACCTACCTCAGGGAAAATCAGGGTGAGGATAATTTCTATACCCAAACCGCTACCAATAAACTTGAGGCCATCACCTGGGCAGAACAGAACGAGGAACCTCCGTTCATTTCTCAGGTTGAAAAACTCAGCGATTCGATCAATACCTTCCAATCGGAGTTTGCACCGATCAAACTGGGGAAGGAGTTGATATTCTCCGCCTTGCGGTACCCGGGAGGCGATGATAGTCAGAAACCGGTAGGGGTGGTGTTCAATGATCAGCTCGATTCCATATTTACCTTTATCGGGGAAGGGGATTCGGTGTATTATCAGGCGCATTATGCGATCAATACGGACAGCAGCAGGGTGTATTATACCCTATGTTCGTACATCACGGGTGAAGTGACACGGTGTGATCTGTACTACAGCGGTGCAGTGGAGGGGAGTTGGTCATCCCCGGTCTATATAGCCGAACTCAACGACACGTCCTACAGCAACACATCCCCGGCATATGGCACCGGGCCGGATGGAGCTTCCGAGGGTTTGTATTTTGCCTCCAACCGGGAGGGTGGTCGTGGCGGTTATGACATCTATTTCAGCAATTGGAACGGGTCGGGATTTGATGATCCTCAGAATTTATACAATATCAACACACCGCTCAACGAGTTGGCACCATTTTATCATAAATCGAGCAACACCTTATTCTTTAGTTCGGAAGGCTACTCCGGCTACGGGGGGTTGGACATGTATCAGGTATTTTTGCCGGTGACCGCAGATTCCAGAGTGGAAAACCTGGGGACTCCGCTCAATTCCAGCTTCGACGATATTTATTTTTTCTGGGAAGACAATATGAAGGATGCTTTTTTTGCGTCCAACCGAAATACATCGTACAAGCTCGATACTACTTTCAATGCCTGCTGTTTCGATATATATAAGGCAGATCTCGAGCCTCGAAAACTGGTAGTACAGGTGCTGGTATTCAATAAACTCAATGGCGAGCCCATCCTCGGTTCTCATCTGGAGGTGTTCCGGGGGGAAAACCTGATTATGGAGGAAACCAACGAGGAGTCCAACGAATATATCGTGGATCTGCTCCGGGGCACATACAAGCTCAAAGCTGGCAAAGATGGGTATCTGCCCGATTCCACGATCCTGGATATGAATCAATTCGTGGGACAGGATACGATCGTAAAAAGGCTTTTCCTCACGCCGAAAGAGCTAACGTTGGAATTGCTGACCTTTGATGCGGTGACCCTGGAACCGGTGAACGGACCTACCATTTCTGTTTCGGATGTCAATGATCCCAACAAAGAAAACATTTACCAGCTCAACAATCTCACCAATTCCCTGGTCCTGCCTATTGAAAGAGATTTTCAATACGCAATTAATGTGCAAAAACGAGGATATGAACCGGAAGATGTCGTAGTAAACGGGGCAGACTACCCCAACGAACTGAGGATCGTGAAAAAGATCTACCTACGACGAGGAAATCTGGAATCGTATCTGGTACTTCCATTGTACTTTGACAACGACTTCCCGGATCCCAAAACCTGGCGTACAACTTCCACCCAGGGTTATCTGGAAACCTATCCACCGTATTATGCCCGGAAGAATGAGTTCAAAGAATTGTATTCCGAACCCCTTATCGGCCAAAGCAAAGAAGTGGCAGAAACCGATGTGGTCAACTTCTTTGACAACGAAGTGCTTGCAGGTAAACAGGATCTCGAGCGATTCCTGGAACAGCTTGAATCGGAACTGGCGAAGGGAGAAAAAATTACCCTGGTGGTCAGTGGGTATGCCAGTCCCAAATATCTACGGAACTACAACCTCAACCTGAGTAAACGGCGGATCAATACGTTGACAAAACAGCTACAGCAATATGAAAATGGACTTTTTGCCCAATATCTGAATAGTGGAGCCTTGGGAATTGAGGGACAGGGCTACGGTTCGGATTCTGCACCTGAAACGGTGAGCGATAGCCAGGAAGACGTTCGAAATTCTGTATTCAGCCCGGCTGCATCGCGCGAACGCCGAATTGAAATAGTTGATATCATAAGAAAATAATACGAACAGAACACCATGAAATACAAACGATACTATCATATGAGGAATTTGATCCTGGCTGTGTTCTTTCTGGCGCTGGGCTCCATGGCGTATGCAATCCCGTTTACAGGCGGGGATCTGAGCTACAAACGAATCAAAACCGGCTACTACGAATTTACCCTGGTTTTGGAACGCGATTGCGGTCGTTATGCAGCAGACTTTAATTTTGAGGAGGAAGTGGTCGTAGGGGCATTTAATATGCAAAATCAACTGATCGGAGAGTGTGGTGAAAATGGAAGGATCAAACTAAAACTGCAGTCTATCACCACAAAACGCAACAACTTAGTTTCGGCCTGTATTGAAGCCGATGTGGAAGAGTGCCGTGAAATAGCGGTTTACAAGGGGACAGCCAATGTTCCGATTTCTGCATATGGTTATCAATTTGTCTATTCAGAATGCTGCCGCCCCGAAAATATTGCCAATGTACTGGATCCATTGAACACAGGATTTACCTTAATATCCACTTTGACTCTCAATGGATACCTTTGGTATACAAGTACTCCGGTATTTCACAATGATGATCCTTTATACAGCTGTATCGGTGAGGAAAATACCTACAATCCCGGTGTAGTGGTACAGGAACATGAAGAATATCGATTTTCACTATGCCGACCTTATGATGGGCAGGCCCCGTTGAACCCTACGCTCTTGCCTGCTCCCCCTCCCTATGATCATATCGATTACAGGCCGGGGTTTTCTGCCCAGGCACCTTTGGGCGACGATGGTGAAATTTCTATCGATCCCAATACCGGGGTACTTACTTATACCGGGAATAAAGCGGGTTCGTATGCCATCGCCATCTGTGTGGATCAATACAAAAAAGGAAGACTGGTTGGTACAAACATTCACGAAATTCAACTCAATTTTATCGAATGCGGAACCGGAACGCTCAAAGCCGATTTTGACTATACCGTGGATTTCTGTAATCCAGGGCGGGTAGCATTCCAGAATCTCAGCTCAGGTACGGATTCATTTGAATGGACCTTTCACGTAGATGAAAATACGAGTTCCACTTCGACCAGCAACAATCCGGTGATGACTTTCCCCGGGGCTGGAAATTACCTTGTCGAACTGGCGATTGCCAATGAGGAAGGCTGCGTGGATACTGCCAGGAAAGTGGTTGAGATATTTGACTTTGAATCCGATATCCAAATACTCAATTTCGGAAACTGCGAATCATTGACGCAGGAGCTGACCCTCAATAAGGACGTCAGAAATTATGATATTACGTGGTTCCTTATTCAGGGAAATAGTGAAACAGAAATTGGAAGTGGAGCAGAAATAACTTATGATTTTCCTGCCACAGGAGCATATGAGATCAGAGTAGAGGCATCATATAATGGTTGTGTGGTCTCCGCAACACGCGGTATCGAAGTCCAACTTGGTGTCACGGTTCCCAGGGACACCCTGGTGCTTTGTGGTCCGGATATTGTTTCGCTCAATCCGAATGCATTTGACCGTTATGAATATGAATGGCTGATCGATTCATTGATCGAGGATGTTCATTCTCCCAATCCCAGGGTGTTTGTGAATTCCACGACGCTGTTTCCTGTTCGGGTAACAGACCGTGAGGATCCTGCCTGTAATGGAGAAGGATTTGTCCTGGTGACGGTGGGTGAAAGCCTTCTGGCCGAATTCAGGGCAGTTCAGGATCTGTGTGCGGAAGAACTGACCGTTACCTTTACTCCGATTACCGAAGGGATCAGTAATGTACACTGGACCTTTGTCATCGGTAATGAAACCATCGAAACCGATGAATATACCCCGACCATCACTTTCCCTGCGGCAGGTTTTTATACCGTTGCCCTGGCAGGAGATACCGACTCGGGTTGTTCTGCAGCTGGATCCCGGATTATAGAAGTGTTTGATCCGGCAGGTGGCATAGGTATCCTCAATTTCGGAAACTGCCAGAACTTTGAACAGACTTTGAAGCTGGATAAACAGATCGAGGGATACGAAATCACCTGGTTCCTGGTGGAGGGTGACTCAGAAACTGAAATCGGGACAGGAGATGAAATCGTTTATGACTTCGGGGCAGAAGGAGATTACACCGTCCGGGCGAAAATTAGTAGTGAAGCATGTACTGTGGAAGCAGAGGCTTTGCTCAATGTGGTCCTGGGGGTCACCGTACCTCAAGACACCATCGATCTTTGCATCGCCGGAAATATTCAGATCAATCCCGTCACTTTTGACGGTTATACCTATCGATGGCTGGATGCATCGCTGGTAGACAATGTGAACGAACCAAGTCCGCTCGTGAATGTAACCAGTACCACCTTGTTCGAGGTGGAGGTGACGGATAAAAACGATCCGACCTGCGTGGATACCGGCTTTGTACTTGTGCGTATCGACGAATTACAACTGGCTGAATATTCCGCATTTCAGGATCTATGTGCAGCAGAACTTACCGTACAATTTACGCCCTCGGCACAGGGTGTGGTAGAAACCCACTGGGTATTCTTTATTGGTGGAGAAGCCGTGGAAAGCACAGATAGGAATCCCACCATCACCTTCCCATCCACCGGGTTTTATGAAGTACAACTGACCGTAGTCACCACTTTGGGATGTGAGGCTGTCTTTTCAAAAATGGTGGAGGTGTTTGATCCGGCTACTGACCTGACTATTGTCAATTTTGGAAATTGCGAGAATTATGAGCAGGTGTTGCGGATCAACCACCAAGTAGAAGGATACGAAATTATCTGGACTTTGGTGGGCGGAGAGAGTGAAACCCCGATGGGAACTGGAACAGAAATATCATATGACTTTGGCGCCGAGGGAATCTATACCGTACGGGCCGAACTTTCAAGCCCGGAATGTACAATAACGGTACAAGCTGATTTGGATGTAGTACTGGGTGTAACCGTACCTCGCGATACCATCGATATTTGTGTACCGGGTAATATCCAACTCAATCCTGTCGCTTACGAAGGTTATGCGTATCGATGGCTCAACGAAGGATTGATTTCCGATGTGAATGATCCCAGTCCTACCGTAGAGGTGACCGAAACCACTTTGTTTGAAGTGGTGGTTACCGATCGGAATGACCCCGATTGTGTGGATACAGGATTTGTCCTCGTCCGGGTCAATGAATTACCCATCGGTGAATTTGAAGTAATACAGGATTTGTGTGCCGAAGGTTATGTGGTCGAGTTTCGACCTACCGCATCTGATTTATCGGAGGTTTCTTGGACCTTTATCATGGGCGGGGTTCCGGTTCACAGCAGTGAGTTGAATCCCACTATTTCCTATTCTGCCCCTGGTTTCTATGAGGTGACCCTGGCTGCGATGACCGCAGCAGGTTGTGTGGATACCGTAACCAGAATCATAGAGGTATTTGATCCTGCCACCGATCTGGGTATTATCAATTTTGGAAATTGCGAGAATTATGAGCAGGTGCTCAAATTGAATAAAAACATCCAGGGTTACGAAATAACCTGGACCCTGATCGACGGGGAAAATGAAATTGCCATGGGTAGCGGTCTTCAGGTTACTTATGATTTTGGAGCGGAAGGAGTGTACACAGTTCGGGCAGAAGTCAGTAATGAAGAGTGTACCGTCGTGGTAGAAGATGTACTTGATGTGGTGCTGGGTGTAACAGTGCCCCGTGATACCATCGACCTTTGTGTAGGTGGAAATATCCAGCTCAATCCGGTATCTTACGAAGGGTATTCATATGAATGGATCAACACCGATCTGATCCCCGATGTAAATGACCCCAGCCCGGTAGTTAATGTCACATCAACAACCTTGTTCCAGGTGGTGGTGGTAGACCGGAATGATCCCACCTGTGTAGATACAGGTTTTGTATGGGTACGGATCAACGAAATACCCGTCGCCGACTTCAATGCTGTTTATGACATTTGCAGCGTGGACAAAACGGTGGAATTCCGACCGGTCAATAATGACCTTATCCTAACGCAATGGTTCTTTGACGGCGACGATCCTTCTCAGACCAGCTCGGTGACTCGACCAGTACATACATACGATGCATTCGGATCTTATCAGGTGACCTTGATTGCCGAATCATTGCAGGGGTGCAGGGATACGCTTACCAAGACGATCGAGGTCAATGATTTGTTCTCCTTCCTTGATTTCACCACCTATGGAGATTGCGAAGGATTGGATTATACTCTGGAGCTCAACGATCCGGCCATCGGTTACGATGTCAACTGGTATATCGATGACGCGGGAGATTTGACACCGATCGGGCAGGGAGTTTCTATCGACCATAGCTTTGATGCTCCGGGATTGTACGATATTCGAGTAGAGCTCACCAACGATGAATGTGCACGTTCCTTTGTGCGGAGACTTCAGGTCACCGACGGAATCCAGGCACCGGATACCACCATCGTGGTCTGTGAACCCGGACTGATCGCCCTCAATCCATTTGGTCGCAACGATTTGAACTACACCTGGACGCAAACAGAATTGCTCGATGATGCAACCAGTTACAACCCTGTAGCGACTATTACTGAAAGTACCACTTTTGGGGTGACCGTCGAAATCAATGATGGAGATCAGGTATGTAGTGCCACAGGCCAGGTAGAGGTTATTCTTCATGCCACAGCGGATACCATCGCATTTGATACCACCACGCTGACAATCTGTGAAGGTGACCTGGTTTTTCTCAATGAAGGAGGCGATACTTCTTATACCTATTACTGGCAACCGGAATCCTTCTTTGAAGATGCACGCGTGGCCAATCCATCCACGAGGTTGTATACATCGCAGGAATTTATTGTCACGATCACGGATCCGGTCAATGAATGTTCTGTAACCTTCCGTAAAAGGGTAAATGTCTTGCCGCTGGAAGACATAATTGATATCGATTATACCTTTGAATGTGGAGAATCCATAGCTACTTTGATGGCGCTTAATCTATCGGATGGGGCCAATATCGAGTGGACTTATCAGGATTCCCTGATCGGTACTGAGTCGGTCTTTGATTTCGATTTCGGTGGCTTTGGGACCTTTGAGGTCACCGCCCGATTGACCGGGTCATCCTGTGCACAGAGCTCTGCATTGATCACGCTGATCAATCCTGAAGTTCCCCTGTTTCAGGACACCATATATATATGCGAGCCGGAAACGCTGGTCCTCAATCCCGGTGGAGATACCAATCTCATTTACACCTGGATAGGACCCAATCTGGAATCTAATAACGTAGCCAGTCCGACTGCTTTTGTGGATCAAAACACCATATACAGCGCCATCATTCAGCATCCCGACGATACCACCTGTCAGACTTCGGGCAGGGTGTACGTATTTGCCGAAACCGATGCCGATATTATAATCGCAGAGCAGACCGAATTTTGCATGGACGATACAGCCCGCTTGTCCATCAGTACGGGAGGAGAATCTATGAATGTAATGTGGTCAGATCCTGATGGAATCCTGATTGGTACGGAACCTTCGATTGCTTTCCCATTCGAAAAAATGGGAGAGTATACGGTTGTTGCAGAGTATCACGGTTGTATATTTATGGATACCATTCAATTGGATTTCCGAAACGTAGAGATTGTAGCTTCCCAGTCTCAGGGTATTTGCCCCGGGGATGAAGTTTCACTTTCTATCCAGTTCAATACGGAAGAAGCATACGATAGCATTGTGTGGCAGCCGGCAAGCGTGGTTGTTTCTCCGACCGATCCTACACAAGCCACCTATGTGGTGGATAGCAATGCAATTGTGACGGCGTTGGTATATTTCTCAGATGGATGTCTGAGTATGGATACGATCATGCTGCGCACACCAACAGACCTTGAAGATCTCACGATAAGAGCGGATCGTGATACGGTCATCCGAGGACAAAAAGCCACGCTGACCCCGAGCAATACCGGGTTGGCATCTTACCGGTGGGAGCCTGCTGATTATGTGGATTTCCCCAATCAGGCTGTGACAGAAGTGATCCCAGAGACCACGACCACGTTTACCCTGACTGCCGTGGATGCCAATGGCTGTGAAGTGCAGCGTACTTATACCATTGTCGTGATCAATCCGCAGTGTGAACCACCTTATATCTTCGTTCCGAAGGCATTCTCTCCCAATGGTGATGGAGTGAATGACATTCTCTACGTACGCGGTGAAAGCATTGACGTGGTGGAATTCATCATCTATGACCGCTGGGGTGAGAAAATGTTTGAAACCAATAACTTAAGTCAGGGATGGGATGGAACCTTCCGTGGTAAAGCGTTGCCTCCTGATGTATATGGATATTATCTGTACGTAGAATGTATCGGGGGAGATACCTATACCGAGAGAGGGAATGTAACGATTATACGCTAGTGTTATTTTAACTAGGACTATGCATAGGCTGCCTCGGAAGGGGCAGCCTTTTTAATGGTAGCGTGGGGGAGTCTGTAAGGAATTACAGTGCGCGATTTAACAGGTTCATTTACCGGAACTACGCTCTACCCGTTACGCTTAATCCCGCCTCCCACTTCAGATTCATACTATTAGAATCGCAACGGCGGGCAGGTTTGGCCGCTTTCTGCGGGGAAAAATGGCCAAAATCTTTCTCACCAGGCCTTGCAAGAAATTACGCTTAGCGGTTTCTTGTATTCTTCGATAATGTTTTAATCCCTCAATGGATTGTAGGATTCGAATATCCGGACCTAGCAAAAAAGTGTGGAGATGCATATTTGAGGTGAAAACACGTTAACATTTTCAATAAAATAGTCCTGATCCCAAATGAGTTCACCCTTCGCACGGATTTCAGGGTAGAAGGGTTGCTTGAAATATGCAAAATCGTCTGTGGTTTGCTAAGGATATAAAAACGCTGGGTTGAAGGTTGAAGATCAGCGAAATCAGCGTCCCAGGGATCGATCAATTTATGGATGCATATACTGCACGTGTGCACGTGGCATCGACAATGGAAATAAGTCGTGGTATGACATGAAATAGAAGATACGATGTATCTGAATTTACTACACGATCAGCATTCATATAACGAAGCTCATTGGATTTCAATGGGTTTTTACAAAAAATCCACATCAAAGGTGACATTCTGACGGTAGATGTGATCGACCGCTTCTTTGACTTTCTTTTTGTGGAAGATCACATCGTACACCATGTGAATTACCGGACAACTCAGATTGGTTTTTTGAATGTATTCGAAAATGATCCGGGTGGTGTCGATACCCTCCACCAGGTCTGCGGTACTGGTGAGCACCTGATCTATATCATCGGATTCGCCGACCGCATACCCAAATGAAAAATTCCGACTGGTATGCGCGGTGGAAGTAGCAATAAGATCCCCGATCCCTGCCAGCCCAAGAAATGCCTGTGGGGGAATATCCAGTGAAGTACCGATCATCAGCATATCGCGAAGTCCTTTGGTAATGATAATTGACTCAAGATTTTTACCGAGTTTCTGCCCGTTCACCATTCCACTGGCAATCGCTATGATGTTTTTCAAAGCCCCCGCGATTTCTGTTCCCTTCAGATAAGGAGAGCGATACACCTTGAAGTTTTCCTGGTCGAGTAGATTCTGAGCCATTTCCATGACCTCATTATACGAACTGGCAATGACCGAAGCGGCTGGTAATCTCTTGAGCAATTCCTTGCTGAGGTTGGGCCCTGAAAGACATCCGATCCGGACGACATTGGTTTCCTTCTTAAGCACCTCACTCATGGTATGAACAGGAAATTCCCCGTGAGGGGAAATCATATAGTTTTTGGAGACGTGTTCTCTTAAAGCAAATCCTTTCACCCCATGGATGATGATGTGCTGAGGGGTGAGATAAGGTGCCATCTGCTGTGCCAAATGAGAAAATTCACGGGAAGGTATAGCTATAAAGATCGTACTGCATTTTTGACAGAGTTCATCCAGACTGGTGATGGCCCGAATGTTGGGTGACAGCTGCCACCCCAGATTTTCATGGGTTCGGTTGATCGACGCAGCTTCCTCCTCATGCCTGGAATAAAGAAGAACACTGGTGTTCCCGGATAAGAGAACACTCAATGCTGTCCCGAAATTTCCCGAACCGATTACACCTACCAGATTATCCAATGCAGTCTATCAATAAATGAATGAAGACAAATTCGGTGGAATATACTATTTTTTCTTCTTCTGCTGCAATTCTTGTTGGCGTTGTTGTTCCTTAATCGCCTCGTTGAGCCGTTCCCTGAATTTAGAGGTTTTCTTGGGTTTTTTCTTGAAGGCCTCCAGTTCCTGATCGATTTTCTCATCATCAATCACAAACTCTTTGGTAATAACGGTTTGCGCTATGGTCATCAGGTTGCTAAAAAACAGGTAAGCAGTCAATCCTGAAGCATAATTATTGAAGAAAAAGAAAAACATCACCGGCATAGCATACTGCATGATTTTCATCATTTTCATCATTTCCTCATTACCTGCCGAAGTCTGAGTCATGATCTTCGAGTTGTAATAAGTGTAGCCGATCATACTGATGGTATAGAGAATGGTGAAAAGCGAAATATGCCCACCCAGCATGGGGATATTAAAGGGTAAATTGAAAAACGCATCGTAGGAAGATAAATCCGTTGCCCACCAGAAACCCGCCTGACGAAACTCAATTGAGGCAGGGAAAAACCGATACAAGGCAAACCAAATAGGCATTTGAAGCAACATAGGCAAACATCCCCCCACTGGATTGACCCCATATTCCTGATAGAGCTTCATGGTCTCCATCTGTATTTTCTTGGAATCGTCCTTGAATTTCTCTTTCAGCCTATCCATTCTCGGTTTGAGCGCCTGGGTTTTTGCCTGGGAATACAGCATTCTATACGTGATAGGATACAAGGCCATTTTAACCAAAAGGGTGAGCAGAAGGATAGCCAGACCTTTGCTTCCAATAAAATTGTCGAGAAAGACAAAAAGAGGGCGAATTATTCGCCGGTTGATGGTCCCGAAAATACTCCATCCGAAGGGGATGATGTCTTCCAGTTCATGCCCCATTCCCTTGAGGTTTTTATAATCATTGGGGCCTACATACATATCCAGAGCAAAATGATTGGTACCTGGGCCGTTCGGAATTTGAAGCAGAGATTGAAGAATCTTAAGGTCTGAATTGTTTTCATCCAGCGTGGTAACTTTTAGTTGTGCCGAATGGAAGGCCTGACTGGCTACCAGGGAGGTGTTGAAAAACTGATTGGAATGGGCTACCCACTTGATTTGTTTGTTCAGACTCTCATCATCGTTCCTGGTATAACTGGTATAGCTGGTACGCTCCCCGACGGGTTTGAAATGGATGGTGCTGTATGTCCGCTCAAAAGCGGTGTTTTTTTCAATTTTATCCAGGTAAGTCAGCCAGTTGAGGGTGACCGTTTCCTGGTTGGCATTGGGCAGGTTTTCCCATGTCACTTCATATTCCACCTTGTATGACTCGGGCGTTAAATTGTATGTTTGCTCGATATACCCTCCTGACCCCGTTTGCGCTCTGAATCGTATTTCTGAACCGCTGATGGTGGGGGTGAAATACAAGTCTTGTGTGGAAATAGCCCGGTTATCGATATTGAGGATGTATTCAAAGCGGTTTTTTTCATCTTCCAGCAGGTGGAGGGGGATTTTTATTTCTTCCTTTTCCTCGTTTTCTGTCACCTTATAATATTCCTTCAACAGGACATCGACCACGCGACCTCCTTTCGTGGAAAATTGGATTTTCATCAGGGAATTCTCCAGGGTCAGGATCTCTTCCTTTCCTGCGGCAGCGGTGGCAAATACTCCGAATTTATCCCGAAGTTGTGATGAAACAGCACTGGTATCCGCAGAGAGGGTATCCTGACCAACGGGTATAGTACCGGCCTGCGTGTCGGGTAATATGCCCTGATTTTCTATCCGGGCCAGTGAGTCCCTTTTTTTTGCGATTTCGAGCCGTTCTGCCTCTGTAGGTTGATTCATGTAAAGCCACCAGGCAAGGAGTACCAGGATCAACCCAAACCCCAACATCTGTTTTTTATCCATAGAGGTCTATGTGATTCAAATAAATTTTGTAAAATTAGGGCAAAGGTACAATTTCCTTTTTTGGTGAAGAATATATTCGACGAACAATATCAAAAAGCAGTTTGGTGAAGAAGGAGCATCTCGTGAGTGCATACAGCAGAACGATCTATGCATGTCCGGGTCGTGATGTTAAATTGTTACACGACCAGAATAATTCAATTTTGGATGAAATTATGTTGAAGGAAGATTGTGAGGAACTGTGCATCATCACGGCATATAATCCATTTTCGGAAATAATTCCCGACCTGGAGAACGTCCGGCGCCAGTTGAAGCTGAAAGCCAAATTGGACTGGCTGGGGTATACAGTTTGGGAAGGGGTGAATAGGGCATCGGATGGGGATTTCCCGGATGAGGCCACGTGGTGGGTGTTGGGGATGGGTAGAGAAGAAGGTCGGGAATTGGGTAGGGAATGGGAGCAGAATGCCATATTGCATTATTGCCGGGGAGGAAAAGCGGAATTGGTTTGGTGTCGTTGATTTTTGGCTTATTTTTCACAACAAATATAGATTGTGAAATTCTTCCTTATTTTTGTACAGCCCAAAACGGAGTGATCCAGATGAAATGTGTCTATCGGTGGTGTGGATGGGGAGGAAGTAATCGAATTATGTTCGTAGGTTTGAACGGTTGGACTGTTTTTGGGTTTAATGAATTTGAATAACAAAAAGTAATTTATGTTTGAGAGTCTAAACGATCGGTTGGAAGGTGCATTTAAGAATCTGAAAGGTCACGGCCGGTTATCTGAGATCAATATTGCACAGTCGGTGAAAGAAATCCGTCGCGCGCTGGTTGCTGCGGACGTGAACTATAAGATCGCCAAAGAATTTACAGACAAAGTCAAGGATAAAGCCCTTGGTACGGAAAACGTGCTCAATTCAGTACGCCCGGGGGACCTCATGGTCAAGATCGTCCAGGATGAACTCACCGAATTGATGGGAGGTCAAAGCGAGGGGATCAACCTCAGCGGAAAGCCGAGCGTGATTCTGGTAGCTGGGTTGCAGGGATCGGGTAAAACCACCTTTTCCGGGAAACTCGCGAAATATCTCAAGACGAAAAAGAAACTTTCCCCACTCCTGGTTGCAGGGGACGTGTACAGGCCGGCAGCTATCAATCAGTTGCAAGTCATCGGTGAACAGATTAAGGTACCTGTGTTTACAATTGAAGACCATAAGGATCCTGTGGATATCGCGATAAAAGGTATTGAATACGCCAAAGCCAATAATTTCAATGTAGTAATCATCGATACCGCCGGACGACTGGCTATCGATGAGGCGATGATGAATGAGATCTCCAACATCAACAAGGCGGTTGAGCCACACGAAGCCTTATTTGTAGTGGATGCGATGACAGGGCAGGATGCAGTCAATACGGCCAAAGCCTTTAACGATGTCATCGACTACGACGGGGTAGTACTGACTAAGCTGGATGGTGACACGCGCGGGGGAGCTGCTTTGACCGTCAAATACACCGTGGGGAAACCAATCAAGTTTATTAGCTCGGGAGAAACCATGGACACCCTCGATGTATTTCATCCAGAGCGGATGGCACAGCGTATTCTGGGCATGGGGGATATTGTTTCTTTCGTGGAACGTGCCCAGGATCAGTACGACGAGAAAGAGGCCAGGAAGCTCGAAAAAAAGATCAAGCGCAATAAATTTGATTTCAACGACTTCCTGGGCCAGATCAATCAGCTGCGAAGAATGGGGGACCTGAAGGGGTTGATGGGAATGATCCCCGGGATGTCCAAGCTGACCAAAAATATCGATATCGACGATTCTGCCTTCAACAAGGTGGAAGCGATAATTTTCTCAATGACCCCTGAGGAGCGCGCCAACCCCGAATTGCTCAATATGAGCCGTAAACGCCGTATTGCCAAAGGTTGTGGTCACAATCTTCATGAGATTAATATGTTTATTAAGCAGTTTGACCAAATGAAGAAAATGATGCATATGATGAGTAAAGGCAAAGGCATGGGGAATCTCCAAAATATGATGCCTAGGTAGAAATTAAAGGTTAGAATTTGGATATGTGGGTTAGGAATGTGAGGTGGGGTTTTGACAAAAAACCATCGTAGAGGTGCACGGCTGTGCGTCTGAGTTGACAGGTGTGTATTCGGGGTTCGATGAAATTACCACCGTAGAGGCGCACGGCTGTGCGTCAGATCCTTTATAAAGACACCATCATTTATCCAGCTTCATGATGTTGGATGATGGTCCGATTCCGTTTTCATTGAAAGCCTCTATTCTGAAATAAAATTCCTGATCGGTATTGAGGCTGCGGATTTCCAGCCTGGTGTCATCATAGACCAGCCACGAGCTGTACAATTTATCGGGTGAGATCCCCCACCGAACGTTGTACCCCTGGGCTCCATCCACGGTGTCCCATGATAAATGGGCTTCCCGGAGATCTTCCCTGCGGACTGCATCAATGTTTTCCACCCGCCCCGGTTTCTCCCCGGAACCTATCCCGAAAATCCTCAAATCTGAAATCGAAAGATGGGGCATAGGTACATGAATATTTTCGTAACGAATGTACCTGGCTTTTATGGGTGCTCCAAGCTGAACGTAATCATTGGGTACATCCTGATAACTTTGGGATCGATCTACCAGGGTAAACCAGGTCTTACCATCCAGCGAACCCAAAATTTTATAGCGGTGGTACAGGTTGGGAACCCGGCCGTATATGCCTGTTTCATAATCGTTGTAATTCACCTGGGTGGCATATATATCAGCTTGGGATTCCAGATCGATCTCCACCCATTGTTTGTCGTTGTTCTCTTCTGCGATCCAAAACGTCTTGACATTCTCATCATTGAGCAATTCGGCACCGTACTCGGGTAAGGCACTCGACGCTTTCACCGGTTTTTTGTAGGACAAAAGCATCCAACCCGTGAATTCACCTTGTTTTCCCGGCACGTTGGGCGCATAATGGGGGTAGTCACCGAAGGATGTCACGCTGTACATCAATCCATCTGCGTCAAAATAGGTAGGATACATGACGATACGGCGTTCCCAGCCGATATTGACCGCCACAGCGGCGGTGGTAAAATGCCAGTAGGTGTTCTGTGGACCCAGTACAGTGCTTCCATGACCTGCGCCGTTCATAAATCCCCCCGGTTTATAGGAAAATGGGTTGTGCGCCGCATACGAGTAAGGACCGAGCGGATGATCACTGGTATATACCCCATCTCCATAGACATCCCATTGGGTACCTGGTGCGGCGTATTCCATATAATAAGTTCCATTGTGTTTGGTCAACCAGGGACCTTCGATATATCCTCCCAACACGGTATCGGTATGGTTTTCTCCAAAGCGTTCCCAGCCGTGCTTTTCCGGATCGAGGTTGAAAAGTTCTACAATTTCGTCATCGGGTCTGAACATCTTGTTCATATCCAGTTTCCTCCCACGAATCGGAAATTTATTAGAACTCCCCCAGAATATGTAGGCTTGTTCTTCCCCATTTTCATCGATATCTATGAAAAAACAAGGGTCCTGGAGTTGGTGAAGCAGGGCAGGGGTAGCTTCCCACTTGCCTTTTTTTGGATCATCTGAATAGAGTACGCTGTTGGAACCCGAGGGATCAGCGACCACATAGATGACGGAATCCTTGTAATTGAATGCTGCAGGCGCATTCGACCCCATAAAAAACCATTGCTGCGGTTTAATGAATTCCCAGTGAAGCAGATCCCTGGAATGCCAGTATCCCATGGACCTGGTCACAAAAAGGTAGTACTCTCCTCTGAATTCGACAACAGCGGGATCAGCCCCTGACCGGTAGGACAGATCGCTGTGGGCATTGTAGATCATATAGGTATAGTCCAGATTTATCGGATTGCAATACGTGCGTTGCTCTGTATTCTGCGCAGGGAGACTTACTACCAGGATGAAACAGTAAATTACACACAGCCAAAGGTTTCTATACTCCATATTTCCGGGTTTTTATCGTAGTTAAGATAATAAATATAATGAAAATAAGTAAGTGAGTGTGAACCTGATACGCAATCTAATTGCGAATTGGGCGGATTGAGGAGACGCGATTCACAAGCCCACCTCATTCGATTCGTGAGCCGACCCTGTGCGATTCGTGAGCGCGGAAGTCGAAATAAAAACT
>CAYRRD010000045.1:0-27076 GCA_964426625.1 uncultured Saprospiraceae bacterium
ATACCAACAAATCACCATTGAGTCCATGGAAACCATCTTCATTGGGGGTACTCCAATCATCGTAATCCGGTGCCCGGCCATCATGTGGCTTCCCATCACCCAAATCTCCTCCAATGCCGATTAAAAATACAGCACCGTGTTCTTCGGTGATTATGTTCTCTCGCTCCTTGGGCGTCAGATCAGGATAAATACGGCGGAGTTCTTCGGCATGGATAAACGTAATATCGTCGGGAAGCCTGGACTCAAGCTCCTCAAATTTACTTACCAACAGGTCTTCTGTATGCTTCAAAGCTTTGAATATATTGCGCACCTCCGATTTCAATAATTCAAGGTTTCGACAGGCATATGAAATACATTTTTCCCAATCCCACTGATCCACGTATACCGAATGGATGGGGCTGTAATCTTCATCAGGTCGGATGGCCCTCATATCGGTCAAAATACCCTGGTTCTCTTCAATTCCATAATCTTTCAACCGGATGCGTTTCCACTTTGCAAGCGAATTTACCACAACTGCGCTTTGGTCATCCATTTGTTTGATCGCAAATCGAACACATCGCTCTATACCATTCAAGTCATCATTTACTCCGGTCCCATCCATCACCATAATCGGCGCAGAAACCCTGGTCAGATTCAAAGTTTTGCACAGATTGGCACTAAAGGTATCCTTCACCAACTGAATAGCCGCCTCCGTTTTTAATCTGTCTTGTTTCAATATTTTGCTTTCTAATTCAGACATAATTGATTTTTTCACAGGAAGGGCAAAGATAGACCTAGATTTCAATATATTCAAAATATTCCCCTATAAACTTTATAATGTAAATATACAGGGTATAATAATTAACAGATTGAAAATTTTTCCCTGTTTTTAATAGATATTTTGTAAATACAGATTGAATAAAAGGGTGTACATTAATAGAATTAAAATGGGCTCATACCCTTCACTTTCATCGGCAGTGCGTACAATCCCGAGGAAGCCGTGATGAAGAGCGTGTCCCGTTCAGAACCTCCAAAGGTGACATTTGCCGTCCATCCCTCAGGTACTGGAATGTGACCGATCTTCTCTCCCTGGGGATTGAAAATAGTGACCCCCTGACCGGTAAGGTAAATGTTTCCATGCTCATCGATAGTCATCCCATCCGATCCCATATTGGCGAACAACTTCTTTTTTTTGAGCTTCCCGTTCTTCTTCATTTTATAGGAATAAATCTTGCTATCCCCGATATCAGCCACATATAACATCTTGGTTTGGGGATTTCCGATTAGACCATTGGGCTTCACAAAATCCGTTTCTACCGGCATGGGAGCCTTTCCGGAATGCGGTTTGAAAAAATAAACGTATTGACCTTCTACCTCCATTTGTGGATCTCTTGTCCAATATTTTCGTGCATAAAGAGGATCTGTAAAATAGAGGTTGCCGTCTGATCTTATCCACAAATCGTTGGGTCCGTTCAGTCTTTTATTCTCATAGCCTGAAAGGAGTACTTCCGTATTCCCATCAGCATCAAATCGCCACAATTCATTGTCCATATCGGCGCAAGCGATCAACCGATCCAGGGAATCAAAGTACAATCCATTGGATCGTCCGCTTTGGTCAGAGAATAATTTGAGCTCACCTTCCAGCGTCCATATCCAGATTTTATCGTTGGGTTGGTCAGTGAAGTATACATTTCCCTTGCTATCTGCAGCGGGACCTTCGGTAAAAGCAAAATCACCTGCTAATTTAATCAACGGTTGTTGGGGATCAAAAAGACTTGCCTCCTGTTGTCCCCAAAGCTTTGTGTATGGAAAAATCCCAAGCGTCAGAATCAGAAAGGAAATAATATTTACTACTTTCATCGTGGTTTTAAAGTTTCAGTGATTTCCAAATATACGTAATAACGCAGTCCTAGTATGAAAATTGAACATTTTGCCCTCCAGGTCCCGGATCCTGTCTCTATGGCCCGGTGGTATGTGGAGCACCTGGGTATGAAGATCATCCGGCAACAACACGAACCTCCCTACATGACTTTTCTCTCTGACTCTACCGGGAGCATCATGATCGAGATCTATAACAATCCACAGGCAGATGTTCCGGATTACGAAAACCAGAACACCCTCATCGTCCATTTAGCCTTTGTTACTGAGAATCCCAAAGCGGACAAAATCAGACTTCAGAAAGCAGGTGCTCGGGAAGATAGCGATGATATCACCGAAGCCGGTGATCACCTCGTTATGATGCGTGATCCTTGGGGGATCCCCATACAACTTTGTAAACGGGCAAAGCCGTGGTAGCCGATTTCTGACCTGATCCGGCACCTGCCTCAATTTTTCATTCGATAATAATTCATTACCTGCTGATCCCTCAAGTCAAAGGGAATTCCATACGGCCTAATGGCTCGTCGCCATTCCTCCAGATGATTGTGGGTGACACTGCCAAATGGGTACTCCATTCCGGGGCATCCCATGCTTCACACCTCCGCAAGGCGGATACCCTTTCGTTAACCTCAACCTCACCTTTAGCCTCAGTCTCTCACCAGCCAAGCCTCATTCAACCTGGAATGCAATCGCCAATTGAGGTGGCTTTCATCAATTTCCCGAAACCGGATCGATATATGACCCTTCCGTGTTAGTTCCTTTGGAATGGGGAATATTTTGATTTTGCCGGTCTCCTTACTGTATTGGGTAGGCTTTAGTTCCTGGCCATCGACCAGAGGAAATGCATCACCTACCCCGCTGAGCCTCAATGAATAAGAAGCCTCCGGATCGAGATTGGGATATTCCAGGATTGGCCATCCCATAGAACTCATCCAGGAGAGCCGAGCGCGATGATAACCACTTTCCCACCAATCAAAACCCGGATTATCGGTAATTGTAAACAAGGGATCGGTGTCCGGAGCATGCAGCTTGACCACATGGGGGCTTTTATAGATATTTCCGATATCATCGTAATAACCCCCGGGCCCTGGATCTTCCCATTTGCCCATTTCGATGAGTCTATCTACTTTCTTATCCTCTTCCCAGGACTGAATCCGTTCAAATTCGGCCAGAATCCACCATTCATTGTTCAACGGACGATCAATAAAATCGATGATGGCCCCTCTTTCGGGATTACGTGCCTGATATAAAGGTACACTGGGTTGAAAACCGATCACTTCAAAAAGATCGTCCGCCAGGTGAAAAATACGATCTCGATCAGCATGGCTTGAAAAGTGTATCGACGATCTTCCCAATATCTGACGGACAGAATCCATGACCGCAGATGAACCCAGAATATCTGCCTGAACCATCACCTTGTTGGCTTCTGTTTCGAGTCGTTCCTCAAATCGAAACCGCTCCTGTACCAGACCATCATACAATGCTCTAAGCAAGTACATTTTCCATCTCCAGTGCGTCCACTGCTTGTCCAATTGATGCGTTTCATTGATCTCGGTCCAAAGTTTTTTTGTTGCCTGTATCGAGCCATTGGTCTTCACTGCACCGTCCCAGTTTCGTTCCAGTGCAAACAACCCATCGGCGATTTCGTCCGCTGCGGGCGAGTAAAGAAAGAAATTGGCGTATTCCCAAACAACCTGATAAATATCTATATCCCCTTTCCATCCAAGCATAGACCAAACCATTTTATTGAGGTCATCATGCATACCATCTGAATAAGTTATAAACCCGTCGGTATATGGCGCTGTATGCCGAAAGACATTCTGATATCGCAGTGGCTGCGGATTAATGGGTTCACGGCCCAGTGTAAAATTAAATGCCGGATCCCACCACCAATTGGGATACTGGCAACGCACCGTATGAGTGATGTCAGGATAATGTCGGAGTTTGTAGCGAGCCGGTAAAGCCTCGCGGGTTCCGTCCATGGGGGGGCTGCTTGGACCAGCAACCAGACCGCCCATCCAATCGGGGGATTCTTTTTGCATATACTCATATACAAATCGGGTTTCTACATCATCAAAACCCTGCATAGACAACCACATTGTAGCATGAGGATGGTGTTTTTGCAGCAATGCTGCCATCTTTTCCATCATCGGAAGCACCAATTCTGGGGGATTGTTTCCCGGATCTCCACCTGGTACGAACACGGCATCCAGGCGAGGTGATTGGCGGTACAAATCGGCACACTGTTCCAGATAAGCCCGAGATTGGACATCATCATTCAGATCAAACTCGATCGGGGTCCAAACCCAATAATCCACATCGTATTTATTGCATAGATTACCCAGTACCACGTTCATCGAATCCGCTGAAATAGAAAAATGGATCGGCACCGGATCAGCAAAGGGTATATTTTCAATACAATTGGTCCCGAAAATTAACATATCCCGAATATACTGTTCGTAGATTTCTGGTGTCCATGCGTCATAACTATTTGCCGTATTACGGTATCCGATTTGATGCCCACGGATTTCCTTTTCGGGAATATGAACGGCTGAGACCCCATTCCACTCAGCTCCTTTTTCGTAACGTGATTCTCTTAAAATTTGACCGATTCCAAATTGCAACCCCCGCTGACCCACGCTTTGTACAAAAACATGACTTTCTGAGCGCAAAATTCGATAACCTTCTTCCTTAGCTGGTAAAGGATACTGGACATCCAGCTGCTTATCCAACAAATCAGGCCATGCATCATCATCGGATAGGAGCACGATTTGGTTGCCGTTCTCTTCCACCTGGCTGGCTATTTCAATGGAACCGGATATTCGTTTGTTCATTTCTTCCACCAACAATTCCATAGGTGTCGAGCCAAATTTTTGCATTACGCCGGGTGATACCACAACAGATTCGAATCGTATGGAATTTTGAGCAAAAACTCCACCTATCCAAACGATAAAAATTGATACTGAAATTATTCGATAAAGCACAATAAAAGGGTTTTGATTTATTCCTGAAATATACCTAATGAACGGAAACCTAAATACATACCATGTTTATTCTCATGACATATGATCCCCACTTGAAACTGGAAATACCATGATCTACCCCCTACGAAGTTGGGACAAAAAAACATGGATAGCTGCTTGAATCTCCAGGTATTAGGTTAATAAAATATCGAGTTCAATGATCCCATGCACGAGTGCTCAATTTCATAAGATCCTCCTTATGACGGCTTCTTTTTCGCCGTACCTTTATCACCAAAAGCCTCACACAGGCCTGTCATACACTCGATTTCGTTTCTTCGGTACGACAAAAAACAATCGCGTCATCAGTATAAATACTCATGAAACACTAGATCTTCAAAAAACTTTTTCTCCTAATTACGGATAATATACTCCAACTTACTGGTAAAAAAAAGCCGGTATTCCCTTATACAGGAATACCGGACATGATCACTATAAGCATTTATTTGAAATAGGGTCAATAAGGTTTACCAGTGCCAGCTACCACCCACGGTTTGGACCATTCGCTGTCTTTTTGATCCTGAGAGAATGGCGACAAAGTCAACCTGTCAATGGCTGCTCCGACATTGGTCTGATTAAAATTCAATTCATTGCTGCCATATGTAAACCGCAGAGGCAAGGCGTTTCGAGGTGTAAGTTCACCTGTTTTCAGATCGGGCAACCCTGTGCGACGATAATCAAACCACGCTTCCTGAGCAGCAGTCCAGCTTGCTATCCATTTTTGGGTGATCAACTGCTCCAGTGTCCCATCATACTTCACGTTATCCTGGGCCAAATAGGCATCAGCCTCTCCACCTACAGTCCACTCTTGTAAAGAAGCACGGACCGCTTTATTATAATGTTCATCTGCACCGCTGATCCAACCCTTCTGAGCGGCTTCAGCAAGTAAAAACTCAACTTCAGCGTAGGACATGAGGCGTGCATTGAGTAAGGGGCCACCTGCCTCAGCATAACGTTCGTGCAGATAAGAAGTAACTTGCGTCTGTGATGTTTGACCTGGTGTAGGATTGAGATTGTAACCTGAAGGGATGGGAAGTTGAGTAGGCAAACCCACATAATCCGGGTTGGTGTTCAGGTTGAATGCTTCAATACTTTGTGGTGTAAAATATCGCACCCCACCTACCACGGTATTATCCGGATAATCCGTGCTGGCCGCAGTGGGTAATTCAACTGGCTTAAACCAGATTTTCATCCGTGGATCATTGCGTTCCCGCATGACCTCTACCAGGGTTGCTGCAGGGTGAATCCTTCGGTAATTACTACCACTACCACCGTCAAAAACGGCATTGGATGGCCATGCAGTTGCTTCGCTGGAGCCGGTAAAATTTAAATATGCGTTGTCGTCATTGCTCGTAAATATGGGTTGTTGTGCCACGCTGGCAAACTGACTGCCCACATCTTTCTTATTGGAGATTCGCATCAGGTATCGCAGACGAAGTGAATTGGCAAATTTTCTCCATTTAGCCGGGCTGCCTTCATATATGGCATCTGCAGTGGGAAAAATCTCCTTGTAGGAATCTGGGCTACCTGCGAGAAGTTCGGAAGCTGTCGCCAGGTCAGCCAAAATTCCATCATAAATCGCTTCCTGGCTGTCGTAAGTGGGCAATAAGTTTTCAGGTTCCCCCTGATCCCCCTTAAGTGCCGTAGTATAAGGAGCATCACCCCACAGGTCGGCGATTTGCCCAAAAAGAAAAGCTTTCATGACCAAAGCCACACCCTGGTGGAATTTCAGATCGTTATCTACGGCTTTCTTATACACTGCTTCGTTGTTGCGAAGCATATTGTACCAGTGACCCCAATCTTTGGGACCCCAATCGTAGCTGTTGTGCCCGTCAAACCAGGCATCCTTCTGAGTGTGCTGCATCACACCAGATGCATCACCATATCCGAAATCGTTATATGCCACACCGGCCTGTGTCAGCACGGTAGTCATAATGAGATTGGCATTGGCTTTTTCGATATCCACCCCGTTGGGGTTGATATTCAATTCGGTCAGGTCTTTACATGACTGGGTTCCCCATACCATGATGCCTGCCAGTAATATTATCGTTATTTGATTTATATATTTCATAATAGCTTGTGATTAAAAGTTAGCAGATAATCGGATACCAATCGGCAGGACAAATGGTGTCACGTTGTATCGCTCAATTCCCTGCCTAAATCCATTTGCTTCAGGCTGGAAAGCCCTTTCAGGGTCGATTCCTATATCAGCCTTAGTCCACAAAATAAGATTACGGCTGTACACGGACAAAGTTAGGTTGTCCATTTTGACTGATTGCGTCCAGGAAGAAGGGAGCATATAGGACAGACTGATTTCCCGCAATTTGATAAATGAGGCATCGAAAGTGGCAGCCTTCATGAACTCCCAAGGATAGTTATCGGCCAGAGGGATATAACGAGTTCCTTCATCACCCAGGTTTTCGATATAACGGATCAGATTGCCATTGGCATCGTATTCTGCAATCACACCGGGGTTGAAAGTTCCACTTCCCACCGGCAATCCATCATACACGATTTCGTAACCGCCCCATGCAGGAATCGGACCTCCTACGACGGGGGTATTGTTGACGATAATTTTGTCCGCATTCGCTTTGAGGTAATCAGAAATGCTACCGTCGATTTCTTTGGGATTGATGACATTGTCCAATTGTCGCTGTGTAGAGAAATCGGACTCTCCGTAGCGATAAGTCTGGGATACAAAATCACCTCCTTGTCTCCAATCGAATACGGCGTTCAATCGGAAGTTTTTGTACCGAAGACCGGTGCTCATACCCAGTGTGAAGTCAGGATTGAAATTACCTATTTTTACCAGGTTATTGATTCCACTCAGGTTGTTCCAGCTACCGGAATTATCGAGTATCGGCCAACCGTAATATTCAGAATTCGGGTCTTCAACCGTCAGCAATTTTTGATCATATAAATTTCCAATGTCTTCCCCTACCCAGGTATAGGCACCCCCTTTGGCATCGGACCAGAAATTGATAAATTCAATCCCATCAGCTAACTCCTCGATTCTTGTTCTGTTGAAGGTGTAATTGAAATCAAGGTCCCAGGAGAAATCGTTGGTGGTAATTACTGTAGATCCCACAGACAATTCCACACCACGGCTACTGACAAGACCCGCGTTGATCAGCTTACTTCCATAGCCTGAAGATTGAGGAAGAGCCAGGGACAGAATCTGGTTTTTATTGTCAGAAGTATAGTAGGTTGCTTCAAAGCGGAACTTGTCCTGGAACAAAATCCATTCGGTTCCTACTTCGATTGAGGTAATAATCTCGGGTTTGAGGTCTGGTGACAACAAAGTACCGGAAGTTGATAATCGGGTTACACCATTCCATGCTCCTGCATTACCCAGGGTGGATTGTAATCGATACGGGCCCGTGTCATTACCCACTTGTGCCCATCCACCTCGGAGTTTGATCATATCGATCTGGTCACCCATCTGGAGAATATTGTTCACCAGAGCACTCAAAGTCACACTGGGATAAAAATAGGATCGGTTGGCTTCAGGCAGTGTACTGGACCAGTCGTTACGAGCGGTGACGTCGAGATAAAGCATATCCTTGAATCCAAGACTTGCCATTCCATACACACTGTAAATGGCCTTTTCACTTCGATAATTGCTATACTCTAGGTTGGCCGGAGTAATATTGGACAACGTAAACAATCCAGGAATGACCAATCCACCTCGGCTGGAGGCTGCGATATTGCTGTTGTACGTCTGGTACATCGTGTTTCCCCCCACTGAAGCCCGTAAAGAAAAGTCCTGGAAATACTTATTGTAAGCCAAATTGACAGAAGTATTCCCTTCCATTCGATTCATATTCTCTACACCGTAAATTCCGTTGGCGTTTCTATTTTCACTAAAAGGAATCTGGTTGGTTCGGTGTTCATTGTACCGATCCATAGCATAAGTAAAATTGGCTGTCAGCTCAGGAGTCAACTTATAGTCCAATGACAGGTTTCCAAATACCCGGTCTCTGGTGAATGCATTTTTCACTTCGTGAGCGAGAAACCATGGGTTGTTGTGATCGGGTACATTTCGTTGTTTGATATCTACCTGACCCTCTTCCCAATAATCTTTGAGGTCAAGAATATTGATATGAGGAGCTACCGCATATGCCCATTGCAGTGGATTGGTTCCGCGGTTATTCGCAGGGACGCTATTGGAATTGGAACGCCCCACATTGACATTGGTACTAAAGCTCAGTTTTGGAGTCACTTCATAGGTTCCACTGATGTTAAGGGAATTACGGAACATATCTGAGCTGGGTACAATGCCACGGTTGTTCATGTTCGTATAGGATACCCGGAACGAACTGTTGGCTCCACCCCCGCTAATTGCGATATTGTTGGTGTTGGTAATCCCTGTTTGTACAAAATTTTTCACATTGTCAGGATAGGAAACCAGGGGAGTGGGAATCGGATTGCCATTGGCATCCAGAGGGCTGCTCCACTGGATGGCCAGTTGTCCGATATCCAATTGCGGGCCCAGGCGTGCAGCACTACCCTCATCGATGACCAATGGACCACCAGTCAGTTGCATCCATTGTTCGGAAGTAAATGGCGTAACACCCGTTGCAAATGAACTGTGAGTTTTCAGGAATTTGTACGGCCGGTCAAAAACCGTACTCGTGTTCACGGAGACCTTCATTTTTTGATTTTTCTGGCCTGTTTTGGTGGTAATCAACACCACACCATTTCCTGCACGTGATCCATAGAGAGCGGCTGCACCAGCACCTTTCAGGATGGATACGTTCTCAATATCGGCCGGATTCAAATCTGAAATGGCATTTCCGTAATCAACCACGTTTCGATCCCCCACCTGGTTGGTGTTCCCGGACAAGGAGTTGTTCACCGGAACTCCATCAATCACAAACAGCGGCTGATTGTCACCCGTCAAGGAAGAAGCACCCCGAATGATCATACTGACTGAAGAAGTAGCTGCACCCCCGGTGGAGTTGATCGCGACTCCGGATACCTTTCCTGAAAGTCCGTTGAGTACATTCTCCTGGACTACCTCATTCAAGGCACTTCCATCGATTTCCTGAACCGCGTATCCCAGGGATTTTTTCTCCCTCGAAACGCCGAGAGCTGTAACCACGACCTGATCGAGGGTTTGGGAACTCGGTTCTAGAACCACATTGATGGTCGAGCGACCATTGACGCTCACCTCCTGGGTGGTAAAACCCACATAAGTGATCACCAGTACGGCATCATCGTCCACATCATTGAGCGTGTACATTCCGTCAAAATCCGTGGAGGTTCCTTTGGATGTACCTTTGACGAGCACGTTCACCCCGATCAGTGGTTCATTATTTTGATCGGTAATCTGACCTTTTATCTGGTCTACTGGAAGATCCCGGCTTTGCATTACAAGCGGAATCCACAACATCAATGTCAGAATCAAAAGTGAACTCCGACAAAATTTTAGTCTGTGTTTCATCATAATTGGTTTTTTATATTTGTACTAATTTGGCGCTGAAACTGTTTCCCCATACCCAATAAGGTTCGGTAGTCACATAAGCCCTGGGGTTAGCTTGTTGACCAATTTTATCTCTGATCATAATTTTTTCGCAACAGATGGTCCAATCTTTCTATATACCCGATCAGACCGCAAAAATGAAGTTATACCTATTAACTGAGTATTAAATCACAGACAAGATATTACCAACATCCACTGTGTTAAGACAAACATAAGGAGGAATTTTCCACTGATTTGTGTATATTTTATCCATAATTCATATTATATTGGCTTCCCATAAGGGATTTTAGAACAACTCCGTGTACCTGGCATAAAATGGTATAGCACGCCGTCAAAAAGTAGGTTAATAGCATATTAAACGAACTAATATTCTGACAAGGCGAATTTCCATCGGTGACATCCTATTTTACCGGATATCCCGTTGTCAGGTTGTAGGGTATGTTGATTTTTGAAGAAATTATTCCCGCGCAGGTTTTAAAATTAAATATATTTTACGATGAAACCCATATTGAGGAAGGTAGATTCCAATGCCGAACATTCATTCAGCGTTCGAGAAAACATCTATCCCTTTCTGTACAATTATTGGCATTACCATCCTGAAATTGAGCTGACCTACATCCGAAAGAGTTCTGGAACAAGGTTAGCCGGTGACAGCATCGAACGTTTTACTGACGGTGATCTGATTTTATTGGGCCCCAATCTACCTCATATGTGGCGCAACGATGATATTTATTTTGAACAGGATAGTAACCATCACATTGAATCGATTGCCATTCATTTTCTCGAGGATTTCTGGGGAAAGGATTTTTTAAACATTCCCGAACATCGACATATTCGCCAGCTACTCTCCATGGCTACACGGGGATTTCAGATCCTGGGAAAAACCCACGATCAAATCGTGGAGATGATGGAAGAAATCCTTCATTTAAAAAAGGCGCAAAGAGTGATTCATTTAATTTCGATGCTCGATATTATCGCTGAGTCCGGAGATATCCGTTATCTCGCCAGCCAGGGATTTGTGGACCAGTACAAAATTGACCCCAATGACAAGATCAACGAAATATATCAATACACCTTGAGTAATTTTAAAAATGGAATCACGATCCAGGAGGTCGCCAGGCATGTACATATCAGTCCCAACTATTTTTGCCGATATTTCAAAAAAAGAACTTCCAAAACTTACATTGAATTTGTAACCGAACTGCGGGTGGGGTATGCCTGTAAATTGCTTCTGGAAAATAATCTCAACATTAATCAGATCTGCTACGAAAGTGGCTTTAATAACGTTTCCAATTTCAACCGAAAATTCAAGGAATTTACTGGCTTGTCACCCAGCCAGTATTACAAAACCTATAGCGATAAAAATCAGGTACAACAATTGCATCCGCATGCCATTCTGGATTTGGGACTGTAACCCTTTGGGAAATAATAAAGTAATTCCTCCACCTGGACATGTCGGGGTGTTGAATGCAGTATAAGACTTCAATGTAGATTGATCAGCACTACATCACGAAGTGGGTTCGGTTAACCTGGGCCAAAATATTCTCTACATAGTACTCCATTTCATAAGTTGTTCACCCTTATGACGACTTCTTTTTCGCCGTACCTTCATCACCAAAAGCCTTATGTAGGCCTGTCCTATGCTCGGTTTCGTTTCTGCGGTACGACAAAAAACAACCGCATCATTAGTACATATTACCTATGAAACAGACCACTACACCTGATGAGTCTGAGGTTTCACTTTACCAGCAGTAGAAACCATAAATCCTACAAGGAATATCAGGGTAGTAGACAATACGATGGTCAGATAACTATGCAGTCCGGAGTCTGCTGCAGAGGTAAACAATGGAAGAACGTTGAGATATATGATTAACAACAACCCTGCTATGACACCTGCAATAGCTCCCGCGTGGGTAGCCCGCTTAACAAATGCACCCAGCAAAAACAAGCCCAACATACCCCCGCTAAAAATGGAGGCCAGTGACCACCAGGCATCCAGGGCACTTTTCACATTGATCATAGCCAAAGCTACGATAATCCCAAGCCCCGCCAAAACTATTGATGCGATGTATAGCACCCTCATTGAACGATCTTCATCGGCATTTTCACCGTAAAATCGCTGATAATAATCGGTATAAATTACCGTAGCTCCACTATTGAAACTGGTAGATACAGTGCTCATTCCCGCGGCAAAAATCGAGGCGATCAACAAGCCAGTTAATCCCTGAGGTAAGGCATAAACAATAAAATGTGGAAATATCTTATCTCCCTGACCTTCAACCATCAACTCTGGTGGCAATTGCCCCGCTCCGGTTTGGTAATACACGTATAATAAAGTTCCAATCACCAGAAAACCTAAAGAGACTGGAATATAAATTAATCCCCCCCATAATGCCGATTTGCCTGCATTGGCATCCGAAGAAGAGGCGACATAACGCTGAACATAATTTTGATCGATCCCAAAATTTTGAAGGTTAATGAACAAACCGTAAATCAACACGACCCAAAAGGTAGCTTCATCAAGCTGAAGCCCGAAACTGCCAAGTGAAAACTTTCCTCCTTCCTTCCCAACCTCCACAAAAGTGGACCATCCACCGGGAATTTTGACCAATAAAAAAACCATACAAACCAAGGCGCCTCCAATCAAAACAATGGCCTGGATGGCATCCGTCCATATCACAGCCTGAATACCTCCCAGTAAGGAATAGACCAGAACGCTAATGCCTGTGAGCAAAATGATAAACGGGATATTCCAATCCGTAATGGTATGGACGGTAATAGCCAGTAAATACAAAATAGTACCGATGCGCATGACCTGCGTCAACAGATAACAGGCGGACACATAAATTCGAGCCCACAAACCAAAACGTTCCTCCAGAAAGGTATAGGCCGAAGGACTGTTCACCCTTCGATACAAGGGCACGAAATATTTGACGGCCACAAGGCAAGCCAATGGTATGGATAGGCTAAATACAAAGACATTCCAGTTGCCGGAATACGCATTCCCGGGCAACGCCAGATAACTGATACTACTGACAAAAGTGGCAAATATGGAAAGGGTTACAGCCCAGGAAGGAAATTGATGATTGCCTGTAGTAAAGGCTTCTGATGTTTTATTTCTCGAATAAAAAGATGCCCCGACCACCACCACACCAATCAGGTACACAAAAAATATAATAAAATCCAGGATTGTCATGAAACAGGTTCGGCTTTGTTAAACAATCGAAAATTGAAAGATATCTCCCCTTTTTTTCCCGAAGGCAGCGCTCGGGAAAAAGGTAAAAATATATTAATCTTCCTAATATCCCATCTTGAATGAATTCAATTCAGAAGAAAAAGGCCACCTAAGTTGTAATATTATATTATAATTTCTCCAATTGATACTTTTTGAGTTTTTGGCCTATTCCGTTTGATCTTTGAGAAAGTCAACCAGGGAAGCAAACTGTTGGAAAGATAGGGAATTAGCCAACCCGGCTGGCATCATAGATGATTCAAGTTCCTTACGTTCCTGAATGTTCGATTTTTCAAGTCGCGTCGCTTCCCCTGCAATGTTTCTGATGACGAGATTGTCCGCTGTTTCTTCAGTGACAAATCCCACATAAATCTTTTCATCTCTGGTACGGATTTGTACAGTACCAAAACCTTGAGAAATGGAAGCGCTAGGCTTCAAGATGGACTCTGCAATCTGATGTCTGTTCATAATGGAACCTATCTGCCCCATATAAGGGCCTTTCATAACAGCACTCCGTTCGAGGTTGTGACAGGTCTGACAACCCTGCCGAACAAACAATTCACGTCCTTCCTCGATATCGCCTTTGATCTGGTCCAAAGCCAGCATGACATCCTCGATGGAAGTCTTGCCTATCTGTCCTTCCCTGTTGCGGATTTTCTCCAGGTCCACCAGAGGTGCATCCTCCACTTCTTCCGCTTTTTCCAGGGTACCAAACTGATCTACACCCAACCGGAATTTGGTATTCAGCAATTTGAAATATTCTTTCTCGTTCCGATCAGATGTTCTCCAGCTTTGAACCAGAAAGTCTCTGATCTGTGGAGATGCATCCCATTCGATGCCCACATAATAAGGTCCCCTCGTATCGGGTCGGGTACCCCACCACCATGAGCTGTCATATGGGGCTTCTTTATGGTACAACCGGGCCAGCAAAGCAAGTACTTCCTTTCTGAATTCCGGATCCGTCTCCGACTCATACCATGCAATCAAACGTTGAGGCACTCGTGAGTCGTGTATATATCGTAAGGCCCACATTGCAAGCGGATTGCGGGATTCCTCCACGGCATCCAGTAACTCTTCCACTGCCCCAAGTCGCACCAGAGATTGGACAGCTAAATGTGCAGGAATAATCTCTGAATTGGGCGTAGCATGGTTTCCTTCCATTCCAAATTCTGGTGCCATGAAAGACGCAGGGACCTCGATTTTCAGCAATTCTCTGACCGCGGATTGATCCCCCATACGACCCAGACCAATGATTGCCGCGTTCTTGATACGGTCATCGTCATGATGGAGAGCGGCTATATATATCCCTGGATCTACCTTTTCAATACCATCCAACCGGTCGGTCATTACGCGAAGCACATGCTCCAACATGGTTTCATCCCCCGCCAATTCCGCAATTTTATCCAATCCATTTTCCCTGGCCATTTGGGCATAGGTATAAAGAGCTGCCACCCTGACCTCTAATTCCATGGAAACATCCTCGGCCAGTTTCCACACTTGTTCGGCCAATGAACTACCACCACGATTGACCAGGTGATAGGATGCATACTGCCTGGCGATTCCACTCCCGGACTGCAAAATGCTGATTAACTCCTTATCTCTGGCTCCCTGAAGTGAACGAAATGGACGAGGGGTGAATCCTTCCGGGACAACCCGCACCGTGAATCCTTTTTCAGAACTTCCCGAATATCCAGCACCATCCCATGCAGACAGATACATAATACCCGCACCGTCAATATCCACATCCGTGATCTGAGGAAGCTGGATAAATTCCTCTACACTCTGAGTGAAACTACCCCGATCCGCTTTCAACGGATGTCTATATAAGTAATTTCTTCCCCAATCCGCCATGAGTGGTACACGATCGTATTTTTGGGGCCACCGGTCATCATCCATATATAAAGCGCCCGTTCCTGACCCTCCCCCCAGATCCACCAGTCCAGGCAGGATTTCTTCGGTAAAATTCTTGAACAACATCGGGTATCCATAAACCCCGGATTGTATGTGGTGGCTAAAACGGATATTCCATCCGCCACCATCGTTGGTGTTACCCCGGGTAAAAATATTCATAAAAGGATCGATCGCCACATCGTAAATATTCCGCATACCCGTAGTGTAAATTTCCATCTCAGTTCCATCGGGTCTTACCCGCACGATTCCTCCTCCCAGTAGGGTCAGGGTGGTTCCTTCACGATCCACTGCATCGGTAAACCCAAAATCCCCTACTGCGATATAAATCCACCCATCGATACCCATGCGGATGCCATTGGTGGAATGATCCGTTCCCCTTTCGCGCAGGAATTTGGCAGAACAAATATTTTCCACTAAGGGTTGAGCCGGTCCGTCTGCTACTCCATCACCGTCCAGGTCCTCAAGAACCACGAGGTCCATCCCGTCTGCCTTTTTGGTTTCGGGAGAAAAAGTGGTGTGGAGGACGAATACCTTATTATCCATGGCAATAATGCCTCTGGGGTCATCCAGTTCCGCAAAAATGGTGTATTCATCGGGTATGCCGTCCTGGTTGCAATCCACAAAACGAACGATTTTTCCCATCCCCATTTCTTTCCCCAAAGAACCAATCATATCCACACCTACGTATACTTCTCCGGTGGGAGCCACCGCCATACAGGCGGGACTGGGTGTCAGATCGGGGCCCGAAAATACATTGATGACCAGATCTTCAGGCCATTGTAGACTCGATCTAAGAGAATCGGTAAGGGAAGTGAAAGGATCTTCAGTGGCAGGATCGCATGGAGGTGTATCATCCATACAAGCGCTGAGGAACATTCCTGCAGCCAAAAGAGAGAAAAGATGAAATTTCAAATGGTCCATTTGGTCATTTCTTTATGATCAGTAATCGTTTCAGGTTTTTTACCCGTACTATCCCGGTATGTTCAGATTTTAGCCAGCCCAATGTACTGGATTCGTTGGATTATGACAAATATTTTCCAACGATAGGCATCCGTCGTCCCATGCCAAAAGCCTTCCTACTCACTCGAAGTACAGGAGCGGCCTGGTATCTTTTGAACTCGTTGATATTCACAAGTCTGCATACCCTTCGCACCAGCGCAGGATCAAAACCCTCCTCGATAATGTCCTGCGGACTTCTGGACAACTCAATATACTGATACAGGATCACATCCAAAATATCGTATTCCGGTAGTGAATCACTGTCTTTCTGATCTGGTCGAAGTTCAGCTGAAGGGGGCTTTTGGATCGTATGAAGCGGAATTACTTCACCGTGTCTGTTGAGGTATCCTGCCAGTTCAAATACTTCGGTCTTGTAAAGATCCCCGATAACAGAAATGCCTCCTGCCATATCCCCATATAAGGTTCCATAACCTACCGCAGCTTCGCTTTTGTTCGAGGTATTGAGAAGGATATCCCCCGATTTATTGGACACCGCCATGAGGAAAAGCCCACGAATACGGGCCTGGATATTTTCCTCTGTGAGTCCAAAGGCATTATCCTCAAACACCGGTTTAAGGCTGTCCAGAATGGCATCATATGCAGATGTGATGCCCACCACATCGTATCGGATCTGAAGGTTCTCGGCCAACTGGCGTGCATCCTCCACCGAATGGTCCGATGAATAGGGCCCTGGCAACAGCAATCCCCGAACATTTGATGCTCCCAGCGCTTCCACAGCCAGTGCACAGGTAAGCGCAGAATCAAGCCCTCCCGATAATCCAACAATGGCACGCTGAAAACCCAGCTTATTAAAATAATCCCGGATGCCCATAATCAATGCCCTGTGGATCAGATCCATTTTCTCTTTATGCTGCTCTCCGACTCCAGACGCCTGTCTCACTTCTTCCAGGTCAAAAATTTTCACCTGTGGAGTAAAATACGGCAATTCATCCACCACGAAACCATCCTGATTCACGACAAGCGAACCTCCGTCAAACAGGATTTCTGTTTGAGCCCCACAGTGATTCACATAAAATAGAGGCAGACGGTAACGCTGTACGTTGGCCTTGATTACCTCGATGCGACGCTGGGCAGATTGATAATCAAATGGTGAAGCTGAAATATTGATGATAAAATCCGGTTTGTACGGCATCATTTCATCAAGCGGACATATGGTGTACATGGGATTTTCATTGCCTACATTCCAGATATCTTCACAGATAGTGAGTGCAATTCTGTAACCTTTAAAATGAAATACATTCCATTCGCTGGCGGGCTCGAAATACCGGTATTCATCAAAGATATCATAGGTGGGCAGGAGGGTTTTGTGTTGGGTAAACACGATCTCCCTCTGATAAAGCACAAGCGCTGAATTGTACAAGTCTTTTCCTTCTGCTACGGGATTGTGACGAGGACTCCCCACCACGATTGCTATGTCATCGGTATGTGATTTTAGTTTGTCAATGGCGGTATAGGACAGCTCGATAAAATCATCAAAATCCAAAAAGTCACGCGGTGGGTAACCAGTGGTAGCGAGCTCACTAAAACAAATCAGGTCAGCTCCGCCTTGTTTGGCCTTATCAATGGCCTCAATCATGTGCTGTAAATTACCTTCAAAATTTCCGATGTGGTAATTTAATTGTGAAATGGCTATTTTCAAAAGCTACGTGGTTGTGTGAACAAATCCTTCCTTTCCGCCGTGAAAATACGGTAAAATTTTGGTCTTGATTGTTTACTTACTTAATCAATCTTTGGTCTTCCAAGATCGTACACCCGATAATCTTTATCTTCAAACAACAACGGAAAATTGTATGGACTGGAATGAAAATGCCGGTTAACAATCATGATCCGGGCTTTCATACCCGTCATTTGTTCCAGCCTTGAATCATGAATGGGTTCGGTGTCTGAAAGAAGCCAGCCTTTTCGATGCGCAAAATAAAAACCAATTGGATTGCCGTTATTGACCATTACAATCCGATCTTCCGGGTTGGTATACTGATTCACGAGATGGGTTAATTTCAGTTTATATTCCTCTCGCGGTGAATTGGTAAAATCACGTGCTACCCAGACCACCCCTTCTGTCATTCCAATAATCAGTAAAACGCTTCCCCATTTCTTCACCGGGAGGGCTGTAATTGCCCGGGCAACAACGATGGCCATTACCGGAATATATGGGATCATGTAATAATTGTGCTGGACAAAATAAGTTCCACTTCGGATCATAAACAGGACAAACAAAAGGGTAAAACATCCTAATACGAGAAGATGCTTCCACTCTTTTCGCCGAATCATCAACACCCATCCACTTAGAAAAGCAATTATAAATACGAAGGAATGAAAGCTCTGAAAGAAAAAATTCTCCACAACATGATCCCAATTTAGATATATGCTCCGCAGACCATCTCGCATCGATTCCCCCAGGTTGTGCCAATAGCCATATTTTTCCGACGCATAAGGTGCATAAATAAAGTACCATAAAATCGTCAGGACAAGAGGCACCAATGTGCCAACACACCACCCTACGATGCGATTTCGGGGCACGGGGTGGCAAAACAGGTACAGTATGGGAAAAATCAAATAAATACCGGATGGAATTTTAGCCAGCATTCCCAAAGTAGTGAACACAATATAACCTATAAATGCTCCCTGGAACCCACGGTCAAAATATCGGAATCCATAATACAACCCCATCCACACTAGCGACACAGCAAAGGTATCCTGCAAGGTTTTTCGGGAAAAAATAAGCCAAAGGGATGTGGTGAGTATAAGGGTCGCATAAAATGCCACACGCTCCGGAAAAAAGCGTCTGACCAATAGAAAGAATATATACAGACCTATGGTGGAGACTACAAGATTAATCAATCGACCGTACCAGTGCTGGTAACCAAAAGGCACAGCCAATAAATACATTCCGTAATACATAACGGGAACCTCCAAAACTAAGATTCCGGATCCTCCTGCGTTATCATCGATACGGGGATGAAATATATTGGCATCGGTTTCCACAAAATTGCGTGCATACATTAGTCCGGTGGCCTGCCGCCAGGTATGTTCAAATTCTACCGGTGGTTGCGTGGTAAAGGTCAATCGCAGGAGGAAAACCACGGATAGAAACCAAACGAGCCTGTTTTTCAACACCTGTAGTATTTATAGCCCCTTAGTTCAGAATTCGAATTTATCATATATCCTTTGTGTGCGTATATTAGTAAAAGTTCTGATACAAATCACCACTTTAACCCTGAAATCACAGAATTGCTGATAGAAGCATAGGAATGCATGACCTGCAACTTTCCCTTAAGACTCTTAAAAGGGGGTACAGTACAATAGGGCATTGAAATCGAAGAAAATAACCTGGTTTATCAATATATTTAAGGAAACGTCAGGTGGATTCATAGTTATCGACCCTTCAGATCGTAACGCGCTGCTATGAAATTGGTAAACTTTTCTATTCTCACTGTTTTTTATTAACCAATTTAAAACACAAAAAGGCTATAAAAATGCAAGGCTATATTAAATTCTCCTGCAATTTTTACAAACTTTTTGTACCTTGATCCTCTTCATTGCCAATTTTCTCAATCATGAATAGGCGTACATTTTTCCATAAGAGCGGGATCGGCGGCCTGGCTATCACTTTAGCGCCACAGATCCTGATTAAAAAGTCAGTTATGAAAGATCAAATCATCGGGCACAATGATCATAAATACCGTGTAGTAGAAGGCTGGGGTATCCTGGATGCAAGCCGCAATCCCGTCAATGATTGTCACGAAATGGTAGAGGACGCAGCAGGGAGATTGATCCTGCTGACGAATGAAACAAAAAACAACGTTTTGATTTACGATAAATCGGGAAAATTACTCGAAGTTTGGGGTACGGACTATCCAGGAGCCCACGGGCTTACGCTCGCCGATGAAGGAGGTGAGCAATTTTTATTTATCACCGACACCAATCGCAACCAGGTCATAAAAACGGATCTGAAAGGACGAGAAATTCTCAAACTGGATTATCCCCGGGAAAGTGGTCTTTACCAATATCCGGGACAGTACAAACCGACCGAGACTGCTGTAAATCCCGAAAACGGGGACATCTATATCGCCGATGGGTATGGCCTCAATTATATCCTAAGATACAATGCCAGGGGGGAATACATGGGTCTTTTTGGAGGATCCGGGGACGACGAAGACACATTCCGTTGCTGTCACGGCATTGTGGTGGACACCCGGCAGCAAACTCCCGGAATCATCATCACCAACCGCACGCATATGGAGCTTAAACGGTTTTCTCTGGATGGTCAATATCAAAATACCATTTCGGTACCCGGTTCATTTATTTGCCGTCCTGTAATTCATGGAGATCATACTTTTGCGGCTGTATATCGCAGCACCAGCCAGCAATACCCGGACTCCGGATATATTACCATCCTGGATAAAAATGATAAAGTGGTTTCCACTCCCGGAGGCAGTGCTCCACGTTATGTCGACGGCCGACTCGAAGAGCAGCGCAAGGATACCGGATTTGCTGCATTCCGTCATCCACATGATGTTTGCATCGACAGGGATGAGAATATCTATGTACCCCAATGGGCATCGGGCAAGACATACCCGGTCAAACTCGAGCGGGTATAATTAGGGCCTCCTCATAAATACAAAAATTGAAATCAGGGAGTTCCGCATTTTCATCAGGTGGGTTATAAACAACTTCTATGAATGCTACCATTCTCTGATTGACCAATTTTGTGACCATTTCGTCCTATCCGCACTGGTCAATCCGCCCATACAAGGCCTGTCGCCATGGGTAGAATATCAATAGCCCACATGGTAACGGGGAATTGAGATCTCGCGCGATCTCAACTCTGTAGGAGTTGAACTATTCAGACATAGGGTCTGAATCAGAAATTCAGAAAATGTATCCTTGATGTTCTGCGAGTTTGAGCATGTTGTTGGCCCATTCTTTAATTTTAAGATGATGAGGAGAAGTCTGATATGACACATACAAATTTATGGCACACATACATCAAAAACCTTCCCTAAAACAAACAAATTAGAAGGGTAATACACACAATATAAGAACAATATGAGATTCTGAGGAAACCCTAAATAGACAAAGGAATGTGATACATCACGGTTATTTTCATTTTATCATACTAATCAGATATTGCATGCATAGGGAATAACCCTATTGTTGACTACCCTTACCATATCCGCTGTATTAACCGCTGATGCAGCCCCGTCACAGCCATGAACATCCCAATTCGGAAATACGTTCTCCCCAGCAGTTAAGAACCTCCTCGCCCGATTCGTAATTTGTTTGTACGTATCTGTCACACTCATGAATCGCCTCCCCGTCCATGCTGCAGTGCACCACCAGGCACAATCCATCCTGTCAAGCACACCCTTAATCTTATCCTTAACCCTCAACACTCAACCTCAATCTCACCCCCTATAGGTAAGCATAGGAAAGATAGATAAAACACATATACTAGCTTAGGATGAAATAAAGAAGCCATAAGAAAATCATAGCCAAGGAAATGGATTCTGGGCACCTGTCACTCGTAAAGGAGACCCCATCAAATCCCAGAAAACAGAATTTTTCAAAAGATTCCTTGTAATATCTATGAAATTTCCTATTTTGAAAATTTTTAAGGAATTCTATTGTAGACTATAAAATCTATATAAGAAATCCTAATTACTTGAAAACGGACAATCATAAGCCCATGAATTGACCCAATTGGTAGAAAAATGAACATATATATTTAAACAACCTAAACTCGACTTCAATGAATGAGCAAGTAAACAAAACCAGACTCTTTTATGGTAGCTGTTTTGCACTGATTACCACTGCCTTCACATTTTCCATACGGGCAGGAGTTCTTCCTCAGCTTGGTGAGGAATTTGGATTAACGGGAGAGCAACTGGGCTTTATCAATTCCATGTGGTTTTTCGGATTTCCGATTTCGATGATTCTGGGAGGAATTTTTTACAATTCCATCGGTCCCAAAAGAATTATGCAAATAGCATTCATTACGCATGTTGTGGGCATACTGACCACCATCTATGCCGGTAGTTACGGCATATTACTTATTTCCACCCTTCTGATCGGGTTCGGAAACGGATGCACAGAGGCTGCATGTAACCCTATGATCGCGGACAGCTATGAGGGAAATATGGTCGATAAAATGCTCAACAGATTTCATATGTGGTTTCCGGGTGGTATCGTTCTGGGTAGTTTGATATCTTATGTGATGACCAATGCCAACCTGGGATGGCAGGTTCAGATCTGGATCATGTTGATTCCTGCTGTTATCTATTTTGTACTGTTCCTCGGGCAGGCATTTCCCAAGCCCAAACTGGAAGAAATGCAATCCCTGGCGACAAATACAAAGGCACTGTTTAGCCCGGTATTCTTGTTTTTATTTTTCACCATGGCGCTTACCGCGATTTCCGAATTTGGTCCTCAACAGTGGGTATCCGTTACCCTCGCCGAAAGCGGAGCAAGTCCCATGCTCATTCTGGCTCTCGTGACAGGCTTGATGGCAGTAGGGCGATACTTTGCAGGACCGGTAGTAGCCAAGCTGGGACAAACCGGAGTGCTACTTGGAGGTGCGGTCATGACCTTCATCGGTATATATTTATTTAGTATTGTCACGGGACCTATGGCTTATTTGGCCGCTATCCTCTTTGCCATTGGGGTATGTTATTTCTGGCCCACCATGCTTGGCGCTGCAGCCAAAAGGGCTCCGCTGACAGGGGCACTGGGATTGTCACTCATCGGAGGTATGGGGATGTTTTCATCCGCGATCTTCCAACCCGTCATTGGTGGGTGGATCGATAATGCACGTGCTTCTGCATCCGCTCAGGGGCTGGATGGCAGTGCTCTTGAGTTGGCAGCCGGCCAGGCTACCCTGACAAACATGCTAATATTCCCCGGCTTGCTGATCATTTTATTTACGTTTTTCTTTTTATGGCAGAAAAGGTCCAGCATCAAAACTGTGGATGACCTGGCTCAGGAACAAGGTTCAATTGCATAAGTAATAACCTCAATCAAGAATTGAAAATGGTCAGATCATTCGTAAGGGATGGGGCTTCGGTTCTGTTTGCCCTCCTGTTTATGGCTGTACTCGCCCAATGCCAAAGCCATAAATTGTGGATTGCCTACGAACCAGCGAATCAAAGTGCACAGGCGAAACATATAGTACTCATCAGTGGCGATGAGGAATACAGGTCAGAGGAAGGATTGCCCATGTTGGCCCAAATCCTCAGTACGCATCATGGATTCAAAACCACTGTGCTATTTGCCATCCATCCTGAAACGGGATTAATCGATCCAAATTACCAACAAAACATCCCCGGGTTACAGTCCCTGGAAACGGCTGATCTGATGATCATTGCCACCCGTTTCCGGGGACTACCGGAGGATCAAATGAAGTATATCGATGATTTTCTCAAGGCGGGAAAACCGGTGATTGGACTTCGGACAGCTACCCATGCCTTCAATTTTGGCGACAAAAACAATGCGTACGCCAGGTATAGCTACAACAGTTCGGTTCCAGGCTGGGAGGGTGGATTTGGGAAAAAGATCCTCGGTGAAACCTGGATCAATCATCATGGGATCCATGGAAAAGAGGGCACGCGGGGTCTGATCGATGCATTTGCTGAAAGGAATAACCACCCGATCATTCAAGGGGTAAAAGACATCTGGGGTCCTACCGATGTTTATGGAATAACCCGGATACCTGATGGTGCTGAAGTCCTGGTGTGGGGAGCATCCACGGCAGGGATGACAGACACAGCACCCATTAATTGGCAAAAATCCATCGTACCTGTAGCCTGGATTAAATCATATACATACTCCCCCGGCAGTCCAGAAGGAAGGGTATTTACCACGACCATGGGAGCGGCAACCGATTTGCTTAGCCCGGGTTTGCGTCGGTTGATTGTCAATGCCTCCTATTGGGCGATGGGATTGGAGGATCACATCAACCCCGAATCCGATGTCCAACCAATAAAATCCTACAATCCAACACCATTTGGATTTGATGGGTACGTACAAGGGAAAAAACCAAGTGATTATGAATAAAATAGGATTTAACTTATTAGCCTGGTCGGCCTCCGTGGAGGAAGATGTTTACCCGATCGTGGAGCGTATCAAAGAAATCGGGTACGATGGTGTTGAATTCTTCTTTGGAACAGAAAACAAAGACCTGTACCGTCGATTTGGTAAACATTGCGAGGGTATCGGCCTCAAAATGACCGCAGTACTGGGACTGGGTCCTGATACCAGTGCCATCAGTGCGGACCCGGCAATCAGGCAAGCTGCCCTCGATAAAATAAAATGGGCCGTAGATATTTCTGCTGATATTGGATGTGAATTGATATCCGGTCCTTATCATTCCCCATTCGCTTATTTTGAAAACAGACCGCCGGAAGTTTCAGATTACCAACGTAGTGCAGAGGTGCTGAGAGCTGCTGGTGAGTATGCAGAAGGTTCTGGAGTATTGCTGACCCCCGAAGCCATCAACCGGTTTGAATGCTTCCTGGTCAATAACATGGATCAAATGCTCCGACTGCTGAGTGAAGTGAACCACCCGAATGTCAAAGCGCATTATGACACCCATCATGCCAACATCGAGGAAAAAAACATTCCCGATGCCATAAGAAAAATTGCACCCATGCTTGGCCATGTTCATATTAGTGAAAACGATCGGGGCACTCCTGGTCAGGGTCATATCCCCTTTCACGAAACCTTTGATACCCTGCGGGAAGTAGGATACACAGGTTGGTTGACGATCGAGGCATTCACCCGCAAGGATGTAGCTTTTGCCAATTCCATCAATGTATGGAGAGAATTTTCTCCACCGTGGGAAGTAGCCGAGAAGGGTTACGAACTCATTCGTCAGTTTGTATCGCCGAAAGATTAATCAGCAACCAGAGCATCTGGATTTGGACTCCAAACATCAGCGTTTTATATAAACCAATCTGGGTTCAGTGCGTTGAATTTATACAAACAAGCCATCTTTTATTTCGATAAAAGGGTTAAGGCTGTATGCGATTGATGTTGCTTAAAATGGAACATCGATAAGGGTTCAATTTGAAATTTCAGATAGAATTCCAAAATATTCAAGGATGCTGCATTATAAAACGCTCTAACTTTAAAACCAAGGACTATGGCCAATCTACTCTATGCCACTGATTTTTCAGAAAGCTCGCAAAACGCATTTCGCTTCGTAAAAAGTATGGTACAAAAGTACCCGATGAAGGTCAATTTCATCCATATATTTGACATTCCTATCCCTACCACGACGACCCTTGCCACCAATGCCGTTGCGGGTATGATTAAAGAACGTGAAGACGCCATCCGTAAAAACTTAGAGGATCTTCGAGATGAATTGCCTGAGGCAAATCGAGGTGAAATATTTGCGATATATGGGACCTATCCATCCACAGAAATTGCGGAAAAAGCTACAGAGACGGATTCTATGCTGATCGTAATGGCATTGCGTCAAAGGTATTCATTCCTTGAAAGACTGATAGGAACTACCACAGCGCATACCATCCAAAAATCTTCGGTTCCGGTCCTGGCCATTCCCAGCGGCATGCCATTTCGTGAATTTGAGTCGATATTGTTCCCCACCGAACTGACCATTGGTGAGGATCTGCATGATAAGGAACTTAAAGCCCTGAAATGGCTACAGGATTTCGTGGGTATGGTTGAACAGCCTGATATCCATTTGATCCATATATCACCGGATCGGGATAGGGTGACCACGACGATAAAAGATGAGCCATTTCCTGGGATGGAATTCACCGTAACCGCTGCCAATTCAATCGAAGAGGGTATCCTGAATTTTCTGGATCAAAACTCCATGGATCTGATAGCCATCTACAAACCCAACCGTTCCTTCTGGGAACGTTTGTATCACTCCAGTACCACTAGGAAGTTGCTCGAACAAAAGAAAGCGCCATTGCTGGTGTTTTCATAAGATAGGTAGTTCGGAGTTGGGATTAAATACTGTGGCGATTGGTGGGATTCACACGTTTAAAGTTGGATTTTCACCAGGTTTATACAGCCTCTGCTTCATATCTTAAGAGGGGATCACATTGGCTGGATACCCCCCAGTGCCTTAGCGTGATGTAGTTGGGAGAGACCATCCCAATTCACGGTAGTGGAATTCGTGGATGGGAGATGAGTCCCTGTCGGAACGATATAAGTAAAATAACAACAGGAATTATCGCATTAGCGGGCTTCATGAGTATGGTTAATCAACTGAGTGGGATAAGCTGTACAGATAATCTGACTCCCTGCTCAGCAAGTGCACACAACTCAAAACGATACAATGAGGTTTTAATCTCTATGCTGATTTGCAGTGGGCCTTTAAAACTACCAAAAACCATATGTACCGAGGAGAGAGATTGAAAAATTTCCAGGTTATAGATATTCATCTTTAGAGTTCTGAGTGTCCATAAAAGTCATATTGGTGGAAAAGACCTTGACAAAAGAACCTCCATCATTCATAAACGCTGTCCGAGTAGAGCGGTTCGTTACCTCCCCGCTCCCTCACAGATCCGTACGAGCAGC
>CAYRRD010000046.1:0-26737 GCA_964426625.1 uncultured Saprospiraceae bacterium
TCGACGTAGCCACCAATCCCTATTGGTGGCGGTAGCGATCTGGAAGCGCATCCATTCAGGCAATTCGTGAGCCGACCTCATGCGATTCGTGAGCCGACCTCAGGGAGGATCTGGAACCGTCATTGCTTTAAATTGACTTTATGAGGAAACCCTATTTAAATTTGTCATCAAAAGAATCATCGACCAAGTGGCCCATTTCATAAGTTCTTCAAACTTATAACGGCTTCTTTTTCACCGTACCTTCATCACCAAAAGCCACACATAGGCCAGTCCTATGCTCAGTTTCATTTCTTCGGTATGACAAAAAATAATCACGTCATTAATATAAATTACTTATGAAACAGAGCACTAATCTAAGTAACTATCCATGTTATTCGAGATATTTTTTTTATTGATCAAGGCGCATTGATGGAAGTATAGCCGGGGTTATATAACATGAATGCAACGATGAAATGTCAAAAAAGATAATAAAAACATGATATGTATTTAGGTTTTTGTGCACTAGTGCACCGGTCACTATGAACTAAGCATTCATTCGCTGCGTCCGTATCCCAATATGCTCAACATATGTTCTGAACTCTGCTCATCCCTAAATACATAATCCACATAATTGCCCGTAGAATCCCGGTCGATCACGATGGTTTTGGGGGAAGGGATCAGGCAGTGTTTGATACCGCCGTAACCGCTGATGGCATCCTGATAGGCACCCGTATGGAAAAAGCCGACATATAATGGTTCCTCATCGTGATCGGGATCCACTTCCGGTAGAAAAACCTGTTGGTTAAAGTCCTCCGAGTTATAATAGTCGGAATGATCACAACTGATACCCCCTATGTTTACATTTTGATACGGCCGATCCCATTTGTTGATGGGTAATAGGATAAATTTTTCAAGTATCCCCCAGGCATCGGGTATGGTATTCATCAGACTGTTGTCGATCATATACCAGGTTTCCGAATCATTCTGGCGTTTTTCCTCGAGCACCGTAAAAATGGTAGCACCACTTTCACCTACAGTATATTTTCCAAACTCAGTGAATAAATTGGGTTCAAGAATATCCTCCTCGGTGCAAATTTGCTTTATTGAGGATATAATATCATTGATCATAGATTTGTAATCGAACTCAAAACCCAGATTGTTGCGTATCGGAAATCCGCCGCCGATATTCAAATCCTGTAAAGTGGGACAGACTTTTTTCAATTGTGCGTAAAGTCGTATGGCCTTACTAAATTCGCCCCAGTAATACAAGTTGTCCTTAATCCCTGTATCAATGAAGAAATGCATCATGGTGAGATTGATGTTCTTCATCCGGGATATTTTCTTTTTATAAAACGGAATGATCTCATCAGGCCGAATTCCCAACCTGGAAGTGTAGTATGCTGACTGAGGCTCTTCATTGATAGCCATCCGGATACCGATATTAATGGGTGACTTCAATCGTTTGTTGAGTCTGCCCAACTCGGGTATAGAATCCAGAACAACGATGCTGTTTCGAAATCCATCTGCTTGCAACTGCAGGATACGATCCATATACTCGGGTGTTTTGTACCCATTGTGAATAATAATTATATCCTTCCCCAAATGACCAGCTTCATAGAGTCTGTAGATAATATCTACATCAAAAGCAGAGCTCGTTTCCAAATGCACGTCATACTCGAGTGCCTTGCGGATTACGTGTTCAAAATGGCAACATTTGGTACAGTAACAATAGTAATATTTCCCCCTGTAATTGTGATTCTTTATGCTTCGATTGAAAAGATTTTTAGCCTTTTTGATCTGATCACCTATCCGGGGCAAGTAATTAAGCTTAAACGGTGTCCCATATTTCTTAATCAAGTGACTCAATGACACTCCGTGAAAGGTCAACTCACCATCCATAAGATCGAACCCATCCTGTGGAAACTCATAGGTTTGGTCGATCAATTCAAAATAAGTGCTCTTCATTCTATGATTCTACTATAAATTTCAATGTTTAACCCTTTTTCTGTCTGGAAGTTCCCCCTTTCCATTTATATTCTATCCCAATCTCACCAACTGCATTGGACATAGCCAACCACCTTTTCCACATTTGGAATTTAATATTAGCATTCACCCCCCGTCTCAGCTTGTTGCCCACACACAGACACCTGACTACCATTGACTTTCGAACATTCAAGGCAAATCGAGTACGGCTGAGTCGTTTTCAATTTCACCAATTCGGTCAACCATGACCCAAAAATCTGCTAAATTAAATGATCTGGATGTATAATTGTTGGTCATAAACGGAAAATTTTATTACTCGCATATCTTGCAGGTGCTGCTTGAGCCCACAGTTGGGTCACAGGGCGTATTACCATTCCGATCTTTAGATTGATGACTACCGCGCCAGGACTTTCCACAATGAGGGTGGATTCGCGCATCACAGACAATCTAATTGATTGGTTCATGGTATGATCTTGAATTATTAGGGTGAACTACTGGAGAATTCCGGAATCAGAAATGGGATTCAGATGTAGTGGAATAAGGGAACCTCCACCATATTGTACCAAAACCTATATAATCTACTGAACTTAATGTCCGGCACATTGGATTTCCGTACTCTGGTTGCCAATCCCAAAAAAAAAGAGAACCTGCCCATGAGATCGTCGGACAGGTTCGATAAAAGATAAAATGCAAATCTATTTTTCACCTACCTTAGGAAAATTCCCCCGCGGTGGTATTTATAATCAGATCAGAGATTTTCCATCTATGGTATATAATATAGTTTTCGATTGACCACCCCGGATTCCAGGACAAAACGGATCATGTAAAATCCTTCCGTAGGAAGTGAAGATCCGTCCAGCCGGTATTGGATCCGTTCTTGGTCGATTTTTTCATAGTGGACCAATTGCCCCGACAGACTGTACACCTCGGTCCGCAACAGTTTACCGGTCTTTCCGGAGAGATCAAATTTCACCTCGTTCGAAAATGGATTGGGATAAGGACCCGAAACTTCAAATTTTGCCTCATGGTGGGCGGTTACAAGTCGGAGATGTTCATTTAATTTTTTTCCGTCATAAATCTCCGGGGATAAATCCATAGAGAGTGTGATTTTTTCAGGATCGATTTCCACATTGGGGTTATGATCAAACACCAGATAAAAGTCCGCTATATCATCAGCCTGGATGTGTTCTTTCGTATACCATACCATCTTCATAGATTGCTCATCCATTTCATAATCATCGGAACCAATCTGTAATCTTCCCGATTCCACGGCTATCCAGGGAATTGTATTTCCATTGTGCAAGGCAAACTGCATAGATTCCGGCAGATGATCTGTACCCACTTCGACCGGTATGCGGATAAAACCATTATGGAATTCTGCTTCTCCGAATACCAGTTCTGCCCGGTTCATACTATGCCGATTACTCGAACGGATGGTGGCACTATAGTTTACATCACCGCGTTTGACGCCGGTAAAGTGCAGCTTGGACCGGTATTCATCATTGGCCCGGATTCGGGAAACGGGTTGCATATCACTATTAATAAAAATCCATTGTGGTCCTGGAAGGCTCTTAACCTTTTGTAACAGGAGCGCCTGTATCATCAGGACATCAATCACAGAGACTATACCATCACCGTTAATATCTGCTGCGATTTTTTCGTAAGGCGTGGTCAGCGTCATTTTGTTTGAAGCGATCCTGAAAATCGTAAGCACATCAAATGCGGTGATCCCATTCAAAGGATTGTCCGTTTTTGTGGGAACCACAGACAGTGATTCATTGGTCGATGGAAAACTTCCCAGATTAAACTGTCCTTCCAAGTTGGTCATGTTTCTTCTAATCTCGGCTATGGGACCATTGAGCCGGACTTCCACATCTGAAATTGGCTTCATATCCGGCGATTTTATTCCACCGATAAGCTGATTACCCGAATTGGGACAAAGGCCACGTGGATCTTTTACATCCAGTTGGAGTACGTAAAAACCGGCATTCCCATTTTCATCCACCACCCACAGTTCGATCATGTTGGATCCCAGCCGCGCACAAGGTACATCAACAGCTACAGAGCCTGGCAGAGGGGGCAACAGGTTGCCATTATTATCGACCAATCCTTCTCCTTTATATCGCAGCCTCACATCATAATCCGCTTCCGGACAAGGATGGTTTACCTTATAGGGGATATCGCTCAGGCGCAACTGGTCGGATCCGCTGTTGAGATTGAATGTGATCGATTCGGGTCCGGATATCGACAGTGCCGAACAATAACCCACTTTAAATTCTGAAACACTTTCTTTGCGGTTGTGGCACTGGTCTGTGACGTCAACGATAAGCCGATAATCTCCACTGTTCAATGCAATTGAGTTAATTTGAACCCCGACACCCGATTGTCTGGTAACCCAGTCACCATCTATTTTTTGATCAATACGCCAAATAATCGTTAAATCCTCCAGCGGGGTACAATCATCGGTGATTTCCAATCTTCTGCTGAAGCTGAAATTACATCCCCGTTCGATACAAATGTCGTCCACCCGACCATTGTGCACCGTAGGACCTTCCGTATTTTTTATATAAATATATTGCACAAACTCCGGAAGGTAATAGGGATCGGATTCACACCAATCGCTGATTTCCCATGTTCTCTTGATGGTATAACATATACCGGTCTTGCCATCCAAAGCCGTAGTCACTTCATCGGTGAAAGTCATTCCCAAATCCTTACAAAATTCATCCCGGTAAAGCACAGGACCGCTGGGTTCCACATCAAGGAGCGTGCAATTGATCAGGGTAGTATCTGTGTACGGTAGTACAAAGTCCTCAGGTCGCAAGCGACAATCTTTCGTAATGAATATTCTCTGGATCACCTGGATGCTTTCCTGTTCGGCCGGATTGCTGGAACAAGGATTGGATATGGTGAAGATTCGCTCTACATATCCTTCACCACAGATCCCTATATTTTCTTCAAACCGTTCCTCTATGATGACGTTGCAATTGTCCTCGATCACCCCATCCGTTACCTCTACTACAGTAGGAACATAGGGTGTGGTACGGTCATTACTACATTCGAAAAGTTCAAGCTGCCGAACCTCACGATCTGATAAGTTGGTTACATATTTACCAAACACTTCAGTATTTCCACTATCCACCGCCTCTCTGTAATATGTATGGTAGGTATAACAGTTCATCGAAATATTGGGCAATTTGTGTTTCACTACAGGCTGGGAGCGATCCGAAACCTGAACGCGCGTAACCAGCTTGGAATAGTTGCAAAACGCATCAATTGCCAGGAATTCAACCAGGACTCCATCGCCACATACATCCTCACAGCAGAAAGGAATTTTGTCGGTCCATCCATAATCCACCAGGCTATCAAGGCACAAATCTGCCCTCAAACTCATTTTTTCTGCAAATTGATCGTAATATTTACGAACCTCACTGGCCACACTCGTATCCGCAGAGAAGCCACAGGAAGTTTTCCAATCCACCCTTCTTGCCAGGATAATCTCCAGTTCGCAGTTGTCAAAACTGCCTTCATCCAGCGAGGATACATCGGCCCAGGATAAATATTGATTATGGGTCAAAACTACGCCAGGATCATCGTCCAGGACGATAGTGGGGGGTTTCTTATCGCGGAGAACTAAAACGATGGTGTCCTTTCCAATATTACCGCAGTCGTCCATGGCAGAATATTCCACCATATAGCTACCGATGGTCATTTTTCGAAAGCGCACATCCGGATTTTTATCAGCTGGATTGAAAATGATCTGCTGATCAGCCCATTTGATATTGATGACCAGCTCATCTGGTGCGCTGCATTCCTGAACAAATCCAGGTATAGGAAAATCACCATCCGCTTCACAGTTGTCGGTAATCGCATTACGGTAAAATGTAGGATATAGCCTTCCTGTATCTATTCCCGGGATGTTCGAATGGCTTTCGAGCGTATATTGTTCTTCATTAAAAACCATTTTTGGCCCTGTCGTATCAATCACTTCAATAACCTGGGTACAGCTTTTTTCACGGAAACCTCCGTCCTCGTAGGAAGTAATGGTCCATGTCCTATATACCGTCTTGGAGCCACCACATCCTGGCACTGACTGGTCATCATAGGTTACATAAACTTTACAATAGGGATCTTCAGAGTAGATCGGTTGGCCATTGAAGGTGGGCGAGCCGGTAACTAAAGGTTTCTCAAGCAACTCCATGGAATCGCAGGTGATTTGGGTGTCGGCAGGACATACAATCTCATCGAAAATTATTTTTTGGAGGAAAACAGTATCTACACAATCTGTGAAATTGCCATTTTGATCCGTGGCCCGCCATACCCGTTCTATATAGCCCTCAATGAAGGGGTCATTTTCTACATTGACCCATTTGTACTCATTGACTTTGAGGGTATAGTTTTCATTACAATCCGCAATGACCTCAGGTCTGCCAAATAAGATGTTTTTGGGATCATATGCTCGCGGATCACTACATAGCACCGTATCATTTTTACAAATCAGCCTCGGACCTGAAAAGTCGCCCAGCGTGATGTTGGATCGACAAAACTGACCGGTCTGTTTATGCGTCAGAGTTGCCACGAAAGTTCGACCATTATACCGCTTTGGTACCGGATTGGGAATTGAAAGATTTTCCAGTTCCAGGGTAAATTCGAAGTCATCCTCGCATTTAATTTTACCATTCGTAATGATTTCATTGATGTCGATATACCGCTCGCAGTCCATACCAAAATCCAGCACAAGATCATTTATGCAGTTGAGATTCATTCGGTTAAGATCTTTATCCACATGAATTGTAATGGTATCTACAAGACCCAACGGTGGATAATAACTTACCGCAAACATAACCAGCTTGGTATATCCCCGATCCGTCGTTTCCCACCGGATCTCTACACTTTCACCCATGGCGCTACCGACAAATTCTCCCGGTCCTTCAATAATTCGCCACTGGATGTTCATCGGAAAATATAGGTCGAGGCCAATATGATACTGATTGGACAAACCCGGGCAGGCCACATCATCTCCTACAATGACATCTTTCAATATTTGCTGGGCTCCTGCCTCATGCATTGCCATTCCCATCAGGATCCATCCAAGGAATACACACCTTAGCCTTGCGATGGATAGCTGCTGGATTAACAAAAAGATTTTCATTACGATTGCATTTTATTCACGGGCATGAACACAAACATTATGCCAAATCGTAATATGTAAAAATACTTATATCACATTACAATACTTTAACTTTTTGTGTGATATGAATGAAAAAGCGGCTATTTTCCATAACACATTTTTTTACAACCGTGTTTTCGGACAAGGAAGGAACCCATAGCCGGCTCTAAATTAGTGCAGATTGGGAACCCGGGCTATGTCCCCTGTATCGCTTTTACCGGATATGATCATAAGGGGATATTACCGTGCTTACGGGAGGGTAATTCATTCTGTTTGTTCCTCAAGGAGCGAAATGCCCGAATTAAAACCCGCCTGGTATGTGACGGGATTATAATATCATCGACAAAACCCAACTCCGCTGCCCGGTAAGGATTAGCAAACACCTCATTATACTGATCTTCCATTTCCCGGGTTTTGGCTGTGGTATCGGAACTTTCGGCTATTTCTTTGCGAAAAATGATTTCCGCAGCCCCCCTGGCACCCATCACAGCGATCTCAGCGGAAGGCCAGGCATAATTATAATCTGCTCCGATATGGCGGCTATTCATCACACAATAAGCTCCTCCATATGCCTTTCGGGTAATGACCGTCACTCTGGGGACAGTAGCTTCACAAAATGCATAGAGAAGTTTTGCCCCATTGGAAATAATACCGTTCCACTCCTGTTCTGTTCCCGGCAAAAATCCCGGCACATCTTCCAACACCAGGATGGGAATATTGAAACAATCACAAAACCGGACAAACCGAGCTCCTTTTGTAGCAGAATCCACATCGAGTACTCCGGCTAAATTAGCCGGTTGATTGGCTACGATACCAATACTCATACCCGCCAACCGGGCAAACCCAGTGATCAAGCTGGAACCATAATCAGGTTGGGTAGGGAAAAAACTTTCCGTATCTGCGATTTGGGCAATAACCTCCTGCATATCATAGGGGGTATTGGGATGTTCCGGAATAATATCATCGAGATCTTTTCTATGCTCATCCCCGGTCTCATAATTTAAATCTTCGGGAAATTCCTGATTGTTCTGAGGCAAATAGGAAAGCAGTTTCCTGATGTCATCCAGGCACTGAGCATCATCCATTGCGGTCCGGTGAGCCACTCCCGATTTGGTGGCATGGGTTCGAGCTCCGCCGAGTTCTTCCGGAGTCACTTCTTCATTGGTTACCGTCTTCACTACATTGGGGCCCGTAACAAACATATAGGAAGATCCTTCTACCATGAAGATAAAATCGGTCATGGCAGGAGAATAAACCGCTCCCCCTGCGCAGGGCCCCATCACTGCAGAAAGCTGAGGTATTACTCCCGAACATTTGACATTGCGGTAAAATATATCAGCATATCCTCCCAATGAAGCCACCCCTTCCTGAATCCGGGCGCCCCCGCTATCATTTAACCCAATAACCGGAGCCCGGTTTTCGAAGGCACGATCCATTATTTTGCATATCTTAAGCGCATTGGTTTCGGAAAGCGTACCACCAAATACAGTAAAATCCTGGGCAAACACATAAACGATACGACCATTTATGGTTCCCATGCCGGTTACTACGCCATCACCGACGATTTTCCGATTGTCCATCCCAAAATCGCTGGTTCGGTGAACGACAAAACGATCAAATTCCTCAAAACTTCCAGGATCCAGCAAGTATTGAATTCTTTCCCGGGCTGTCAATTTTCCCTGTTCATGTTGCCGATCAATACGAGCCTGCCCCCCACCAAGCTGGGAAGCCCTGATTTTCTCTTCCAGTTTTTCTATGTTCTTGTGCTTCATAAACAAAAGATAGGAATTTTCACTGAGGCATGCACATTCAAAGACAAATTTCAACCATAAGGTAGGCTTTGGGATCCGATATCTGAACCCACCAGTTCGCTAACAGGAATAAATAAATTTCTTTTCGAATCAATAACCCGTCGGAATATCTGGTTGACAGGCTGTCAAAATGAAGGAATACATAATCATGGACAAAAAATACTTTGTCGCTTTCCGCTCGACTTTCCAAGTCAGGGCAAGATTACTTTCCTTCAAGAATCTCCAGCCGCTTCAGCTTTTTTTGGTGGACCTCCATATACTTTTCATAATATGGCTTTCCATGAGACAACAGTTCTTCTGACTGGGGATATCGACCTGCCTCGAGTCGTTGCCGCATCCCTTCAAACAAGGTCACTGCACATGCCACAGAAATATTAAGACTCCCGACCATTCCTTGCTGCGGAATGATAAAATTTTCATCGGACATTCTCGCTGCCTGCTCGCTCACACCATCGCTTTCGTTACCAAACAAATATGCACCCGGCTGCACTAAGTCAAGCTCATAAACCGATCTGGAATTTTGACCTTCCTCCAGGTAGGTTGTAAAAATCCGGCCATACTGCTGACGGACAAGTTCAAAACATGCTTCCAGATCCTCGAAATAATGAACCTGGACCCATTTTCTGCTCCCTGCCGTAGTTCTTTTACCAAGGCCAATTTTATCAGGGCGATAATCCAGATCGGAATACACTACATACATATCGCCGATGCCAACCGCATCACAAGTTCGCATGACCGCCCCTATGTTGTGCCAGTCGGATACATTCTCCAGAATAACCGTCCAATCGGACTGACGTTTGTTCGCCACCTGGATATATTTTTGGTGTCGGGCCCCGGAGATTTTCATCATAAATCAGGTCAGTTCAGACGATGGTATTGAAAATTGGACAGGTTGATAATATCGACATGATCATTGAGGATAAATGGCCTGCCTTGCTCATTCATTTCCTCGACAAAATCGTATTGAAAGAAACAATCCCTGCATTCGTAATTTATTATTTCTTTCTGTATCTGTCGATCGTATCTGGACAACATTTCGAGCGTCATCCGGAATATGTCGTGACCGTAAAACACATCGTCATCAGCAAAATAATTGAATTCGCGGATGTATTGATCTTCAAAGCGGGTCACTGTTCTGCTATTCGGGTTTTTAAATCTGGAATTGGTAAAATGCAACCGGAGTCCACTGTATTGCTCATAGTTGATATTGTCGTGGTTCATCCACGAGGAAAGTAAGAATACAGATATGGTGCGATTGCCGCGTGCTGCATTCACTGCAGAGAGAAGAGACAAAAAATAAGCCTCGTCGGAAGCTCTCCAGCTTGGGATGATGATGGCTTGGATATCTTTACTGACGATCATTTCCTCCAGGATGGGAATATCCTCAGTGGGATTGATCGCGGTATAATAACTGTCCAGTCCATTGTGGGCATCCTGAAGAATAGCCACCGAATTAGCGTCTTTTTTGTTGGCAACAATAAGGGTCTGTGGTACACCATACTCCCTCGCAGTCCAGTCCACAATGCCTCTGAAATGAGATTCAAGTCCCGGATTGAGCTGTACATAATGGTTATACCCCCGGATTGAGGGGTTAGTATTCCAGGGTGAAAAAACCATTGCACCACTCCCCTGTGTCAATTCGAGTACCTGCTTCATATCCTCTGTACCATAGGGTCCGATAATTATATCAAAATCGGGGACGGATAATACTTTTCGGAGCGCCTCTGGTTCCCGAATCAGTCGGGAAATATCCAGGGTAGTCACCCTGATATTGACCTGAGGATTCAATTCCTGGGCGGCCATTTTGATCCCTGCATAGAGCGATCGACCCCGATCCTTATTATTGCCATTGAAGGGGAGCAAACACAGAACGTCGTATATTTCTTCCTTTTCAGGAGTTTGATCTGGATATTCCGTAATCACACCTTCCTCATCGGTCACATCCTCCCATTCTACCTCACGTATTTCGACCTCCTTTTTCTCATCCGGTCGTTGTGGGGTCGGTCTTCTATCCTTACCCTGGAAGAGATCTTCAAGGAAGGCACATCCCTGCAAGGAAAATGTCAGCAGAACCACAATAAATATACCTGCCCACGGAAAGCTATTCCCACTCAATGGTCGCTGGTGGTTTTGTACTGATGTCATAAACTACTCTATTGATCCCTTTTACCTTATTAATTATGTCACTGGAAATTTTCCCCAGCAAATCGTATGGAATCGGGGTCCAGTTGGCTGTCATACCATCAAGGCTGTTCACAGCCCGCAGTGCTACAGCGGATTCATAAGTTCGTTCGTCACCCATTACCCCCACAGAACGTACAGGAAGCAATATGGTCCCCGCTTGCCAGATTTTGTCGTACCATCCGGCCTGGCGTAAATGACTCAGATAAATATAATCGGCTTCCTGCAAAATCCAGACTCTTTCCGGGGTTATTTCTCCTAAAATCCGAATACCCAGACCCGGCCCGGGGAAGGGATGTCTTCCCAGGATGGCTTTGGGGATATTCAGTTCTTGTCCCACTTTGCGTACCTCATCTTTGAATAACGATCGCAGGGGTTCAATAATTTTCAAGTGCAGTTTTTCAGGCAATCCACCTACATTATGATGAGATTTTATGGTTACTGAAGGGCCGTGAACCGACAGAGATTCGATCACATCCGGATAAATCGTTCCCTGCGCCAGCCACCTGGCCTCTGGAAACTTTTTAGCTTCCCTTTCAAATACGTCAATAAATACCTTACCGATCGCTTTTCGCTTTGATTCTGGGTCTGTGAGTCCCGCCAGGGCCTGGTAAAATTCGTCGGCAGCACGCACCCCGATTATGTGCAACCCCATCTCATGGTAGCTCTCCAGAACTTCCTCAAATTCATTTTTCCTCAACAGTCCGTTATCTACAAATATGCAGATCAGACTTTCACCGATCGCCTGATGAAGTAGTCCCGCTGCCACGGTAGAATCTACTCCACCACTCAGACCAAGAATCACCTGTTCTTCCCCTACTTTTTCCCGAATATTGTGTACAGCATCCTCCACAAACCGCATCGGTGTCCAGTCTGGTTTGAGACCCGCTATTCGGACCAGAAAGTTCTCCAAAAACAACAAACCTTGTTCGCTGTGGGTTACCTCCGGATGGAATTGCAGACCATACACGGGAAATTTATAATGATCCGGGTGGCCCCTGAAGATGGCAATCTCTGCATCAGATGTGCCTGCGATAGCCTGGAATGTAGTGGGCAATTCAAATATGGTATCTCCATGAGACATCCAGATATTTGCGTGCGTATCCACCCCTTCCAATAACGGATCATCCGGGGCTACCAAACGGGCCAGATTGGCGCGACCGTATTCCCTTGTAGCCGATTGTCTTACCTGTCCCCCTTTCATATGAGCCAGATACTGCGCACCATAGCAAATCCCGAGTACAGGTCCATGATTGAGGAGTACATCCAGATCCACATGCAATGCCTCGGGATCCAAAACGGAAAAAGGGCTTCCGGACAGGATTATCGCATCCACATCATCGGAAAGCTCAAAATCATTGTAGGGTTTAATCTCGCAATACAGATTGAGCTCGCGGACCCTCCTGGCTATCAATTGTGTGACCTGAGATCCGAAATCTAAAATTAATATCACGTTTTTACAATTTTACTATATCAATCCCCGGCCAGATTTAAGGACCATATTGGAAGCCACTAAATCCTGAAGCAAGGCATCGAGAATTCCGTTTAAAAATTCTTTACTTTTCTCTGTACTGTACATTTTGGCAATGTCCACATATTCATTTAACGTTACCTTGGTAGGAATCGACGGAAATTTGGTGAACTCCGATAGTGCCATGGTAATTAATATTCGGTCGATTGTGGCAATCCGATCGATCTCCCAGTTTTGAAGGTAAGGTATGAGCTGTTGGTCATAATCCTGAAAATGGTCCATCACATCTTTGAGAAGAGTCAGTCCAAATTCCTCTACAGTCTCCGGATCCGGTTTATAATGCTTCAGCAATTCATCATCTTCGGAAATACCCCGGATCAGGCGTTTTATAAAACCCTTGACCAGCGAATCATCGTCAATCCAATTGGGATAAGCATCGTACACCAATTCAATGTATAATTGGTGGCTGTACAGGAATTTCCACAGCTCAAGCAAAATCTCAACATGATCTTCTACCTGAGGATCGGTGATCCGGATATAGTCCTGATACTCTGATGTCCTGGAAAATTCATGATAGAATTTTTTAAACTGCGCCGGTTCTAAAAACGAAGTAAAGATGTCTTTGTTGAAATTTTTGTAGGTATCGCTGGATTCAAGTGCATGAATCACAGGATTTTCATATATAATAGGCTGAAAAATCCGGTCAATCTCGGTCGGCAGGTGTTTGGTCTTTCTCCAATTCTTGTCATCGATGGACCGTTTGCTGATCTGGATGAGATTGTGGGTATTGAAGATCAACAATTCATAGGAAGTCGCTACATGTTTCCTATAATTACGCACCACCCCTGCTGTACTCAATTCTTTGTCCTGAAACCAATTGTATATGGATTGCATCACCTTGATCCGGACGTTTCTCCTGCTAAGCATTTATTCGTGCGTTTTTATCTCTCGTTTAAGTTCATCAATTGAAAAGGTATTGTAATGCCATTTTTTGAGAATGACCCCATCCTTCACCAATATAAACCCGGGATTGGATCTAATGATGGTTTTCAGAAGTACCTCATCGGCAGTACCCATATGTAAAAATCCTCCTAATTTTGTATTCAGATCCATTACTGCCTCCTGACCTGCTGCCCCCATAGCCACGTAAGTTCTGAAACCCATTTCCTCCATAGCCTGATGGGCCGGTATCACCTTGCGCTGGTATCTATCGAGGAGTGAGGCATTCCACACATAGCTTATACTTTCATATTCCACAGGCACCTCCGCCAATGTTGTGCTGATTCCTGAATCGGTTTCCATGGTCACTGTATCGATGCGTACGGATGTTTCCGTCACCGTTTCAGAACCCAGGGGTGTAATCACCGGAGAAATAATCCACAGATTGAAACTGGAATCATGAAGCATCGTATAAGCCATATCCGAATTGTCGACACCGGTGATCACAAAATCTGAAATCTTGGTTGGCTCCAAAGTCGGTTCGGTTTTAATTTGTTCATACTCCCATTCGGATTTGGGATAAAGTTTGAAATCCTTCATGAATTCATCCATGGTAACCTCCTTGGACTCCCCGGTCAAGGTGTTTTTCAATTTATATCCCAAAACCTGGATCTCACTCATTGCTTGTTCTTCGATTTCCTTTGTTGTCCGAACATCTACACCTTCTTTGAATGGTCTGAAATCAAATAAAGGCAGATTCATGCTGCTGTTATAAACTGCAAAAGCCATCATAATAACACCAAATCCAATCGTGGCTATAGCACGAATCCGCGGCGTCCACCAATCGTACATCCGACGATAAAGCAAAACGAAAATCACGCCAGGTATCAAGAGGAACAAATCCTTAATGAACGATGTCAGAGGATCCAGTTTGAGAAAATCGCCAAAGCATCCACAATCCGATACTTCCATTTGTCCTTCAACCCAATCCCCCCATTTTCCAAACTCAAAGAATGTGGCGTCGCTGGGGACGTACCCTGTAAGGTATGTAAAACCGGTTAATAGGGTAAAAAAAACAACCATTAATAGGAAAATCCAGGCAATAATCCGTTTGCGGGAACCGATCAGGATCATGAATCCAACCACCAACTCCATAACAATCATTACGATGGCTACGGTATCTCCCTGCTTAGCCAATGCCCCCCATAGTCCGTCGAGAAATTGCAACGGTGTACCAGCCAGGTGTTTGGAAAAAGCATTAAAATAATCCACCATCTTATAGGAGGTACCTAAGGGGTCTATTGCCTTAACGAATCCGGAGAAGAGAAAAAACACACCGCTGAAAGATTGAAGAAAAGATAAACTCCAGTGGCGGGTTTTATTTAGCACCAAACCATTGAGAAGTGTTATGAATAACGCAATAGCTGTGATAATTATCAATAAAACGGGTAATGTCATGCTTAGTATAATACTCGTTCGTATGTTTTGGGTATATACCCTATGAAGGAGCAAAGATAACTTTTGTATTTATTAGAACCCCCATTCCCTTGCTTTTTTTTATTCACCATATTCCCATTATTTTTGTGTTAAAATCTGTATGGCTACCAGATGTGTACATGATGAAAGGAAGTTATAAAAGTCTGGAAGGTGAGGCTGAGGCCATGATCAAAGTGAAAGGCTCCAAATTTATCGGATATAGCCGAAGTGTTCAGACGCATGAAGACACGGAAATTTTCCTGACCAACATCAAATCCCTCCACCCCAAGGCCCGCCATCATTGTTTTGCATGGCGCCTGGGCAATCCAGTTCGAGAGGAACGGGCCAACGATGATGGTGAGCCATCGGGAACTGCCGGGCGGCCCATCCTTGGTCAACTGATCAAGGCAGATGTGACCGATGCTATGATTGTTGTCGTGAGATATTTTGGTGGAACACTATTGGGGACTTCTGGACTGATTCAGGCATATAAGGAATGCGCAGAAGCCGTCCTCCAGGAAGCCCGGATTGTGGTCATTGTGGAAACGGAGACCTGGAAGATTGCACTCGGCTTTGAAATCGTCCACGTATTGGAGGAGTGGGCTCCGAAAATAGGATTTACCATTCTTGAAAGGGACCATCATAACGACAAAATGCATTATACGCTTGAAATTCCCGCAGCGGAATCGTATGAAGCCCGAAAGATCTTATTTTCCAAACTCGATGATATTTATCCGGAAGAAGTCGATTTGGACCAGAAAGCTTTTAATCTTTTCGAGGTATTGGATTGAATTCAAAGGCATCAAAAAAGGGATTTATAAGTTACCTTGCACCAACACATCGATACCGCAATAGGGATTTTTTTAAAAAGTCAGCGGAGCTGAACTGAGACTGTGTAGCAAGCCAGTCGGTGTGAAACCGTCCTTGAAAGCATAGTTATGGTTTACTCATAAATACACAAATTGGAATCAAGGAGTTCCACGTTTTCATCAGGTGAGTTATAAACTTGTATGGGTGCTCCCATTCTCTGATTGACCAATTTGGTGACCATTTCGACATATCCGCACTGGTCAACCCGCCCATACGGGGCCTTTGGCCAAAGGTTGAATATCAATAGCTCCCCGGGCAACGGGGGGATTGAGATCTCGCGCGATCTCCACTCTGAAGGAGTTGAACTATTCCGACATAGGGTCTGATCAGAATTCAGAAAATGTATCCTTGAAGTTCTGCAAGTTAGAGCATATTGTTGGCCCATTCTTTAATTTTAAGTTGATGTGGAGGAGTCTGATGTGCCATAGGCAAAGTTATGGCTCACATACATCAATACCCTTTTCCTAAAACAAACAAATTGGAAGGCCCATAAGCTTAATATCAGAACTATATGAGATTATGAGGAAACCCTGGTTAAGATGCCCAACTCACCGGGTACATAAGATCCATTTTTTCAATTACCTATCTTTCCGTGATGGAATGACATAAACCTGGCCAGCGCGCCCCAGATTCATACTTCGTATCGGAAGAAAACAAGGGCAGTTTACACACAATACACAGGTAGGTTCCCTTCCTTTTGTTTCGAAACAAGTCACCTTTGAAAGTCCCTTCTGTACCTGGTTTACGCATGTTCTCATAGGTCAATTCGACCTGCACTGCCTTTCTTGGGGCATCGGTCTTTACGATTCTCTCGATTTCCGGTGCAGGAGTGTTCAGGGTTTCTGCGTGTCCCTTTGAAGGGTCACATCCCGTAGAGATAATGATCAGCAGAAATCCATTAATGTGTATTCCAAAGCTAATCCTTTTTATTCAAAAACTTCTCATCTTCACGTCTGGACAAGGTTTCCAGTTGCTTCATAAATGTAACCATGGAAATCAAAACCAGAAAAGTAAACACCACAAATATAAAAACCCTTCGGTAGGTGTCGAGCTCCAGGATACTTTTTCCACTCAGAACGGACGCCAATATAACACCCGTACCCACCAAACTCAAAAAAGCCAGTATGGTCCGGGTATATGCCTTTCCCGTATTGGTCGCGTATAGGATCTGAATCGTAGAAAAAATAGCATAAACCAAAGCGGCAGCCATCATGTAAATCCAGATCTGAAGATAGTCCATATCCTCTCCGCTAATCCGGACCAATAAAAAGTGCATAAAATATATAACCAGAAACAACAAAAGAAGACCTCCTGCCATGACCCAGGGGTGCAGGTAATTGACCAGCCGTCTCATAACGGCGTACCATATAGGTCATACTCGAGGGCATCGTATATCTCCACATTCACAAAATCTCCAATACGAACATGGTGTTCACCTGAAATGAGAATTTCATTATCTACTTCAGGTGAATCAAACTCTGAACGACCAAAATAAAAATCACCTTCCTTTCTATCCACCAGAACCCGCATCCTGGCACCTAAACGCTGCTGGTTCTTCTGATTCGAAATTCCCCTTTGGATCTCCATCAACCGGTTCACCCGGTCTACCTTCACCTGTTCGGGTACATCATCTTCCATCTGATAGGCAGCAGTACCTTCTTCATGGCTGTATGCAAATACGCCCATTCGTTCAAATTGTTGCTCCCGCACAAACTCGAGTAGGTTCTCAAATTCCTCATCGGTCTCTCCTGGAAAACCCACCAGCATAGTGGTTCGAATAGCTACTCCCGGGACGCGCTCCCGAATGGTATCGAGGAGCTTTTCGGTCTCGGTCCGGGTAATCTGTCTTCTCATTCGCTGTAATACAGCATCGGAAGCATGCTGGAGAGGGATATCAAGGTAATTGCATACCTTAGGCTGTTGTCGCATAACTTCCAGAATTTCCAAAGGAAATTTGGTGGGATAGGCATAATGTAAACGAATCCATTCTATTCCTTCGACTTCACATAGGGATTCCAAAAGCTGAGGTAATGCTCTTTTCTTATAGATATCCAATCCATAATATGTCAATTCCTGAGCTATCAGAACCAATTCCTTCACCCCACGTCGAGCATAGTGTCGAGCCTGATTTACAAGCCGTTCGATGGGCTGAGAAACGTGCTTACCCCGCATCAGCGGAATGGCGCAAAATGAACAGGTTCGATTACAACCTTCCGATATCTTGAGGTAAGCGTAATGATCGGCAGTGGTGAGGTATCGATCTCCGATCAGATCTTTTCGGTAGTCCACCTCAAATTGCTGAAGCAATGCCGGCAGTTCCATGGTTCCAAACCAGGCATCCACTTCAGGAATTTCCTTACGCAAATCATCTCTATAGCGTTGGCTCAGGCAGCCTGTTACATACACTTTTTCCACCAGACCGTTTTGTTTCCGGTCCACATAATCCAAAATCGTGTCAATGGACTCTTCTTTGGCCAGATCGATAAAACCACAGGTATTGATAATTGCTACGTCACAATCATCTGTACCCTCGTGAATGGTATCAATATCGTTGGCACGAAGTTGGGTAATGATGTTCTCGGAATCGACCATGTTCTTGGAACAACCCAAAGTCACTACCTTTACTTTTTGATGGCGAATTCCTTTTGTTCTCACAATGTCGTGAATTTATAAACTTGAAAGGACAAAATTGACGTTTTGTTCAGTAAATGACCACAAAGTGAATCGATTTTTTCTTTTTTGTTTCCTGATCCTGCTGGGATCGGGTTCCGTGTTGGCCCAATATAGTCTACAATCTCAGTATCATACTTCGTTACAAAGTGGGGAGGAGTCGTCTTCCTGGCCGGCCGTCTCGGTGATTGATGGATCGTTACATTACTGGACGAGATTAAAAAAATACCGGCTTGAGTTTTATCCCGGCGTATTGATGCAAGTTCATCAGATCAAAGAAAATGATCCAAGCCTCAATCTGGGTCTAAGCGTTCCATTGGCGTTTTATCCACTGGATTTTGTAAACGATTGTGATTGCCCCACTTTCTCCAAGAATGCCTTTTGGTTCCAAAAGGGTTTTTTCATCCGCATTACGCCGTCATGGACCACAAACATCTCCGGCACTTCCGTCGAGGCCATGGAACAGATGGGAAACCTTGGCATTTCTATGGGACTCGATTTCGGGATCTCCGATCTCCTTACGCTTTCGCCGATGGCTGGGTATCAGTATAGCCAAAGTTTTTCGGCGACTGAATTTTCAGGTTCCTTCCTCCATTTTGGTTTTTCTGTATTATTTCGCAATGATTACCGCAAAAGATACCGGTAAACCAGAATAAAAATCCCGGAGCATCTATATCCCTCGGATGTAGCTTTCACCAATTTGATTATTCAAACCCGATAAAATACGCTGGTGTAATTTCAGAATAGTTGTGGTGCATAAGGTTCGGGACCATGAAAATACTACAGATTTATCCCAGCATTTAGATATCGAATATTATCATCAAATCTCCCTCTCAGGAACAATCTCTGGTATAGTTTGTGCGTACATACAACACAAGATTCAGTCCAGTAAAGCAAAAGAGGCGTATATACAAGAGGTAAAATTGATACCTCCTGATTCTAAAGGCTGTAATCTTTAAATTTACAATACACTGAAAATGAGAAATATATCATAACTTCAGCTCTATAGAACGCTGTAAGGCATTCTCAATTATAAAGACCAGCATCAACAGATCGTAGTATCTTCGTATATCAACTACAATATATGCATTATGAGCCACGAAATGAACAAATTCAGTCGAAAATTGACCAAGGATCCTACACAACCTGCAGCCCAGGCTATGCTGCATGCGGTAGGTTTAAAAAATGAGGACTTTGACAAGGCACAGGTGGGCATAGTCAGCACAGGATGGGAAGGCAATCCGTGCAATATGCATCTCAACGATCTGGCCAAAGAAATAAAAAAAGGGGTCCAGGCTGAGGATTTGGTGGGTCTGATTTTTCATACCATCGGTGTAAGTGACGGAATTTCGATGGGGACTGACGGTATGCGGTTTTCTTTACCCAGTCGGGAATTGATTGCAGATTCAATTGAAGCTGTGTGCTCAGCCCAATATTACGACGGACTTATCACAGTGGTGGGCTGCGACAAAAACATGCCAGGTGCTTTGATGGCGATGATCCGGCTCAACCGGCCATCGATTCTGGTGTACGGTGGAACCATTGCCCCCGGTCTTCTCGGAGGCAGGAAGCTTGATGTGGTATCCGTTTTTGAAGCTCTGGGCCAATTCAGTAATGGACACATCACGGAAAAAGAATATTTTGATGTGATCGAAAATGCCATACCCGGTCCTGGAGCGTGTGGTGGAATGTATACGGCCAACACCATGTCTTCAGCTATTGAGATGATGGGGCTCAGCCTGACTTACAACTCTTCCATTCCGGCTGCGAGTCCAGATAAAATCCAGGAGATGGGGCGAGTTGGAAAAGCGATTCACAAAGCCTTGGAAATGGATCTTAAGCCCATGGATATTCTTACCAAAACATCTTTTGAGAATGCCATTGCTTTGGTGACCGTTCTCGGTGGTTCTACGAATGCAGTTCTTCATTTATTGGCTATTGCCCGAACTGCAGGCATTGATCTGACCCTGGAGGATTTTCAGCGTGTGAGCGATCGGACTCCACTTCTGGCTGATCTCAAGCCCAGCGGACAATATGTGATGGAGGATTTGCACGAAATCGGTGGTGTTCCGGGTGTGATGAAAATATTGCTCGAGGAAAACCTGATTGATGGGCAGGCATTGACCGTGACTGGTCAGACCATAGGAGAGGTTCTGGAAGAAGTACAGGGTCTGGACCACTCCCAAAAAGTAATCCATGCCTTGTCTGATCCGATCAAAAAAACCGGTCACCTGCAAATTTTATATGGAAACCTGGCTCCTGAAGGTGCGGTATCCAAGATCACCGGTAAGGAAGGAACTGTCTTCAAGGGCAAAGCGAAAGTTTATAATTCAGAAAAAGAAGCCAACAAAGCCATCATCGAAGGAACGATTGAAGCAGGTGATGTTGTTGTGATTCGATATTGTGGACCCAAAGGCGGTCCGGGAATGCCCGAAATGCTCAAGCCAACTTCTGCCATTATGGGAAGAGGTCTGGGCGACAAAGTGGCTTTGATCACAGATGGACGATTTTCAGGAGGAACGCACGGCTTTGTTGTAGGACATATTACACCGGAAGCTCAGGTGGGTGGTCCCATTGCGCTTGTTGAAAATGGCGACAGCATTGAAATCAATGCAGAAGCTAATGTTATCCAGCTGGAAGTGTCGGACGAAGAACTCGAAGCTCGTCGCAATCGCTGGACCCAACCCCCACTTCGTGCTCAAAACGGGTATTTAAGGAAATATGCTACCCTGGTTTCTTCAGCCAGCGAAGGCTGTGTAACAGACCAGGGACTCTAAAACCAAAGTTATGATTACTGTCAAAAATTCCATTGAACTGGAGGATGTTTTAAGCCAGGATGGTCAGGCCAGGATAACCGGTGCCGAGGCCGTCATCAAATGTCTGCTGGCAGAAGGTGTAGACACCATATTCGGTTATCCGGGTGGTGCTATTATGCCGGTATACGACGCTCTGTTTCATTATATGAATCAGGTAAGACATATCCTTCCTCGTCACGAACAAGGTGGTATTCACGCAGCCGAAGGTTATGCCCGTGTATTACGCAAACCCGGAGTGGTCATGGTAACATCGGGTCCTGGAGCCACCAATCTGGTAACCGGTCTTGCCGATGCTATGTTGGATTCCACGCCCCTGATCTGTATCTCCGGACAAGTACCCAGTGGATTATTGGGAACCGATGCTTTCCAGGAAACGGATGTAATCAGCTGTACCATGGCAGTCACCAAATGGAATTACCAGATTACCAAAGCGGAAGAAATACCGGAAGTGTTTGCCAAAGCGTTTTATATAGCTCGAAGTGGTCGACCCGGGCCAGTACTTATTGATATCACAAAAGACGCCCAGACGAGCACCCTCGATTTTGTGTATAAGCATGTCAAAAAAATCAGATCATATCGTCCCCTCAGAAAACCATTGGATGAACAAATTGAACAGGCTGCGTCGCTGATCAACAGCGCACGAAGGCCATATATTCTGGTGGGCCACGGGGTACACATATCCGGAGCTCAGGATTTGTTCAGGGAATTTGTGGAGAAAACCAATATCCCAGTTGCCTGGACTGTCCATGGCATGGGGGTATTGGATGACAACCATCCGCTCAATATGGGTATGCTTGGAATGCATGGTAATTATTCCACCAATATACAAACCGCCAATTGCGATGTCTTAATTGCCATTGGAATGCGGTTTGACGACCGGGTAACCGGCGATGTGAGTCAGTTTGCTACACAAGCCAAAGTGATACATATCGAAATTGATCCGGCCGAAATTGACAAGAACATAAAAGCGGATGTGGGAATTTGTGCGGACGCAGGTATGGCTATCAAAAAGCTTATCGAGCGGGTTCAACCAGGCAATCATAAAGATTGGATCGAGGAATTCCACAAGTTGAACCTTTTGGAATACGAAAAAGTCATCCAGCGTTCGATCACCCGGACCCCTGAGGATCAAAACATAAAAATGGGTCAGGTGATTCATATGCTTAGTGAAATGACAAAGGGCCAGGCCATCATTGCAACCGATGTAGGGCAGCACCAGATGGCGGCAGCCCGGTATTACCAGGCAATGGATCGCAATTTATTCGTCACATCAGGAGGTGCAGGCACTATGGGCTTTGGATTGCCGGCTGCATTTGGTGCCAAGGTTGCCCGACCCGACAAAGAAGTTGTTCTTATCTGTGGTGATGGTGGTTTTCAGATGACGTTGCAGGAACTGGGTATGTTGTCCCAATACAATGTAGGCGTCAAAATTATCATCCTCGATAACGAATACCTCGGAATGGTAAGACAGTGGCAACAATTATTTTTTGATCGTCGATATTCATCTGTTGCACTTCAGAATCCTGATTTTATAAAAATTTCTGAAGGGTTTGGGGTGCCGGGGCTTAAGGTTTCTAAGCCTGTTGACCTTGCAGATGCACTTGAAAAAATGCTGGCGACCGATGGTCCATTTTTATTACATATCATGGTTGAAAAGGAAGAAAATATTTTCCCTATGGTCCCTTCAGGATCCACACCAGCCAAAATGATACTGGAAAAAGAATAAATCATGGAAAAACAGGAATTTACCATTTCCGTTTTTACGGAAGACTTTCCCGGCATTATACAAAGGGTGGTCGGGAATTTTACGAAGCGGCACATCAACATTGTAAGTCTGACCACTTCGCACTCTTCAGTAAAAGATATACACCGTTTCACCATTGTGGTACAAATGGAAGAGGAAAAAGTCATCAAACTGGTCAATTCATTGGAGCGATCCGTGGATGTGCTAAAAGCATTTTATTATCATCCCGACGAAATCGTTTATCAGGAAATCGCGCTTTTCAAAGTACCTGCCAGTAAATTTAATGACAGCGAAAAGGTGGAAGGGTTGCTCAGGTATCACAAAGCCAACATCCTGTCTCTGGGTCAGGACTTCGTCATGATTGAAAAATCAGGTCACGAGGAAGAAATCGATGAACTTCTCGCTGAACTGAAGGAAATTGGTCTGTACGAATTTGCACGGTCTGGCCGCGTGGCCATTACCAAGCAAATGGAGCCTTTGAACAAGTATTTGGAATCCATTCAACAATTAGCAATAGAATAAAAACCATTAAAAATTTTACTAAAAATGGCAAAAATGAATTTTGGCGGCGTTGAAGAAAACGTCGTAACACGAGATGAATTTCCACTTTCCAAAGCCCAGGAAATCCTGAAGGACGAAGTCGTTGCGATCATCGGCTACGGAGTACAGGGACCTGGTCAGGCTTTGAACCTGAGAGATAATGGAATCAATGTGATCGTAGGTCAACGAAGCCCCTCCAAATCATATGACAAAGCAATAGAAGATGGATTCGTTCCCGGTGAAACGCTTTTTTCCATCGAAGAAGCACTGGAGAAAGGCACTATCATCATGTATTTACTATCAGATGCAGCCCAGATCCAGTTGTGGCCTACTGTAAAACAACATTTGACACCGGGTAAAGCGCTTTATTTTTCCCATGGATTCGGAATCACCTACAATGATCAGACTGGTATAATCCCCCCTGCGGATGTGGATGTGATTCTGGTTGCACCCAAAGGTTCCGGAACGTCATTACGACGTTTGTTCCTCGAAGGACGTGGACTCAATTCAAGCTACGCCATTCACCAGGACGCTACTGGGAAAGCTCAGCAAAGAGCAATCGCATTGGGAATCGCAGTCGGATCGGGCTATTTGTTCGAAACCACCTTTAAAAAAGAGGTGTACAGTGACCTGACTGGTGAAAGGGGAAGTTTGATGGGAGCCATTCAAGGTTTATTTGAAGCCCAGTACAATGTTCTCAGAAAGCACGGACACTCTCCTTCCGAAGCTTTCAATGAAACCGTGGAAGAACTCACCCAGTCACTGATGCCACTGGTTGCTGAAAATGGAATGGACTGGATGTATGCCAATTGCAGCACCACTGCACAACGAGGAGCGTTGGACTGGAAAGATAAATTCCGTGATGCGGTGGCCCCTGTATTTGAAGAATTGTATGATAGTGTCGCTGCGGGGATTGAAGCCAAGCGATCCATTGACACGAACAGTCAACCGGATTACAGGGAAAAACTAGAAGCTGAATTAGCTGAATTACACGAATCGGAATTGTGGCAGGCGGGCAAACAAGTCCGCAAGTTGCGCCCTGAAAATGAATAACATGACCCAAAATACGGTAGTTGAACAGAACGTATTGGATATAAAATTAATTGAACAGGCGGCAGAAAAACTTTCTGCCGTCGTTCAATCTACTCCACTGGTCCGGAGTGAAATTTTATCGGAAAGGTACGAATGCAATGTATATCTCAAAAGGGAGGATATGCAAAAAGTGAGATCGTACAAAATCCGGGGTGCCTACAACAAAATGGCCTCTGTGGATCGCGACATACTTGAAAATGGGATCATTTGTGCCAGTGCTGGAAACCATGCCCAGGGGGTAGCACTTTCATGCCGATTGATGCAGGTACCTGGCACTATCTATATGCCCAACACGACACCCAATCAGAAGGTGAGTAAAGTAGAGTTTTTTGGAAAGGAATTTGTGACTATCCATCTTATCGGCGATACTTTTGACGATTCGTTCCGTGTAGCTATGGAGGATGCTACCCGGAATAATAAAATTTTTATCCATCCCTTTGACGATATTCATATCATAGCTGGCCAGGGAACGGTTGGACTTGAAATCCTCAGAGATGCCACTGATTTTGAGGTGGATTATCTCTTTTTGCCCATAGGTGGTGGAGGTTTGGCCAGCGGTGTAGGTTCTTATTTTGCACGCAAAAGCCCTCAAACTCGTATCATAGGACTCGAACCCAAAGGGGCACCTTCCATGTATGAATCCCTTCGGCAGGGCCATGTGGTCGCGCTGGATCATATCGATCCCTTTGTGGATGGTGCTGCGGTAAAGCAACCTGGAAAGTTGACCTTTGAAATCTGCAAAGAGGTCCTCGATGATATTCGGCTCATACCGGAAGGAAAAGTGTGCTCCACGATTCTCAAAATGTACAACGAAGAGGCCATTGTGGTGGAACCGGCTGGCGCTTTGAGTGTTTCAGCACTGGACTTTTATAAAACACAGATCAAAGGGAAGAATGTGGTTTGCGTGATAAGCGGTGGTAACAATGATATCACCCGAACAGAAGAAATCAAAGAAAAATCACTGCTTTACGAAGGGCTCAAACATTACTTTATCATCAATTTCCCTCAACGAGCCGGAGCACTGCGGGAATTCCTCAACAATGTCCTGGGACCCAATGACGATATTGCATTCTTTGAGTACGTAAAAAAAACAAGCCGGGAATCGGGGCCGGCTCTTGTGGGGATTGAACTCAAAAATGTAAAAGATTACGACGAACTCATTGAACGGATGAAAAAATTCAACATAGATTTCCAAAATTTGAACGAGGACACCACTTTGTTTGAGCTCCTTATTGGATAGAAATCTCCTGACGGAATACGATGAGCGATTTATCCTTTGTCTGTCTTGGGGAATCCAGGCCAACTTGCGATTAAATAAGAAATACCCTGCAGACATATAATTTGGCATCTTTGCCTTCTCTATAGTCACAAGTGAGTCTACCCAACCTTTCCAGTCGTATGGGGTTATAGAGTACAGGATATATATGGTTGCAGTGACCAAGTTTGGAATTTCTCCCACTTTACTGCACCCTTTGATGTTTGTCTGGGTTCCTGGTGGCCAACTTTAACAGCTCGTTTATATCTATAGTAGAGCGAAGGCACGTTTCTAAACTGTTCTCTTGACCAGTAAAAAAAATTGTCATAATATTGGATAGACTCTTACCTTCTGAATGTATTTTAACACTTTGACAATTCTTTTCCTCTAAAAAGTATCGTCATAAAATAAAACAAGATGAGAAACCTGGTTCTGATTTTCTGCCTTACGCTTCCGATGCTGGCATTTGGTCAAAAAGAAAGTGACAATTACAAAGCGATTTCCGATGGTCTGGTTCGAATGCTCAATCAGGAGGATTATGATGGAATATACGAAATGTATTCTCCTGTGTTGAGGAAATTTCAGAACAATGAACAATCTAAAAAGTACCTGTCTGATGTCCGAAAGAAATACGGACAGATCAAATCATGCGAATTTGTGCAATTTCAGCAAAACTTTGGAGTATATCAAGCCACTGCAGAAAAAGGAAGCTTCTTGATGCGTATATCGCTGGATGACCA
>CAYRRD010000047.1:0-26613 GCA_964426625.1 uncultured Saprospiraceae bacterium
AGGACGACTTCTTTTTCGCCGGATCTAACTCTAGGTGGTCCTGAAATTATAAATTTTACCGGTTTCGATATAGTTGAAATACCTCTGTCATCATGGAGAAATCCATTCCAACGTAGTGATGACCGGCAGGTGGTCAGAATAGGGGACTTCAGGTACCTGTTCACTGATGATTCTAAGTTGACATCCTTTTTTAACCAATATATAGTCAATCCTGCGATTAGCGTCGATGGCAGGAAATGTGAAAGTTTCCGGCTCAAAAACATACCGGTCAAAGTGACATAACACCTTATCCATTTCGGGGCTATCGGGCAGTGCATTGAAATCCCCTGCTAATATAAGATTATCGATATGAGCAAGGGAATCCCAAAGTAAATCAATCTGATGAAGTCGTGACTCCGCAGAGCGATAATCCAGGTGAAGTACAGCGAGCGTGAAATGTTTGTGGTCGTCGAGATGGATGTCCGCTATTAGCACGGATACCTCTCTGCCCTGATCCAACGGAAAAACAGGCAGACGAAAGTTTTGAAAGGTATCGACGGTGAGCCCGGAAATCAAAGCCTGACCATAAGCTCCACCCTGAAATTCAAAATGCCTGGTAAAATAACCAGGCATGCTTGTCCGCTCTGCCAAATAGTCAACCTGGTCAGTTTGATAAGAACGCTCACACACGCTATCTACTTCCTGAAGGGCTACCAAATCCACATCCATTTGAGCGATAAAATCCCCCATGGAAGGGAGCATATTCCTTCCTTCGCTATCTTTTCCATGGTGAATATTATAACTCATAATCTTTACTTGCTGCGCCGGAAGAGGGGCCATTCCAATCCACCAGGCAAATCCGGCCAACAATATCAGATGCAATAATTTCAAGATGAAGGGTTTTTTGATTTATCGATGTAAATATCGATCATTTTGATGAAACGGAAAATGACGGCATTACGTGGGTAGATGTATTTATTTTCAATGGCAGTGAAATAAGTGATTTCCCTTTTTCATGTATGTATTGGACCCTAGATGATTCCCATTTTTCTCATCAAAAAGGTGGCGTTTTTGTTGATGGCAACACCTCGGCGTAATTTGTAATCGAATTGCAATTCATCATCAATGATCTGGCTTTCAAAACTGAAATTGAGGATGGCCGGTTGATGTTCATCCTCCAGACGGGAAAGATCGATATCATGGGTCGCCAGGATGGTCATTACATTCTCATCCTTAAGACGGAGGAGGATTTGCTTACTGCCAAAGTATTTGTCATCGGAATTTGTACCCCTCAGGATTTCATCCAGCAATACAAGATGGGGGCGCGAATCCTGCTCAAGGGTTGCAAAAATGTAATGCAGTTTTTTGAGCTCATCATAAAAGAGCGATGTGTGTTCCTGAATGGAATCGGATTTCCGAAAAGAAGACAGAACGCCAAACAGCCCTGTATGGAAGTGATCTGCGGCAACCACACTTCCGGCAAGTGCCAGGACCTGATTGATACCCAGTGAACGTAGGAAGGTACTTTTGCCCGACATATTGGAACCGGTGAGAATGACGACTTTGACCGGTTTAGAAAGATCAAAGTTGTTGCCTACGTTTTCTGTTTCGGGTATAAAAGGATGGCGTATGTTGACCCCTACAATGCCAAAATCACGGGTCATATCCGGAAAGGTATACGATGGATTGTTCCAGACAAAGTTTCCGAGGGAAAATAAGGCCTCTATCCAGCCAATTTCCTTTTCCCATTCGGGTATATGAGCAGCGTGCTTGTTATACCATTGTTGGAGTTGGGTAACAACAAAAAAATCAAAACCAAGGGTCCCGTTGAGCAAAAGCCCCATGATGGGGTTGGACCTGCTTTCAAGAAGGTCATACCGTTGTTGGAGTACCTTGATCCTGGCATAAGCCTCCGAAAGTATCTTTTTTTTATTTTGCAACAAGGGTGTTTCCATCGGATGTTCGATCAACACTTTAAGAGATTCCCGGTAATTACTCAGATTCTTCAGGCTATGTTCTGCAATGGTGAGCACACGACTGGTGGTTTTAAAATAAAAACCTGTTATGACCAGGTTGAGTAAAAATCCGTATAAAAGCACATTGTTGTTGCTGGTCATCAGTGTGAAAAGGATAGCCACTCCTGAAATGAGCGGGATGATCCAGCGTAAAATTCTGAATCTGTGTGCGGTGGTTTGATCCATCAGGGATGTATAGGGTATAGAGCTGTGCTTATCTTCGGAGAAATGGACCAGGCCATGCGCCAGAAAATGTTGTCTGAGATCAATATCCTGGGCTATGCTCCGGACAGCGTCCTGTTTGTCACGTAAATTGTCAGCCTCAAAAACCGGTTGGGTAAACCATTGGGCGAGGGTTTTCCTTCCCGGCTCACTAAAACATCGTTGGATCAGGTGGAAGAGGGAACGCGGACCAAAAATATCCAGATCAGCAGTGTAGGAATTGGTAAGGTGATATTTTTCCCCATCATTAAGAAAGGAAGGCTGTTGCTCAAGGACATGGATTTCATTCCGATTGATTTCCAATAGTTTGTTCACCACATTAAGCTGGTATTTGAGAGATAAATGTCGATGAACGAGGAATATAAAAAAGCAGGTCAAAATCAGAAAGGTAATCACCCACCAAAGCGATTCTTCTGAAGTAATACCCTGATATATACAAAAGGCTGCCAGCCCAAATACTATCAACCGACCAATAGAAAACCGCCGGCTTTTTGCCCGAAGTCTGCTGTGTCTGTTATCCAGTTGACCCAGTCGGTCCTGGTATTTTTTTATTAACTCTTTATGATCACTCATAGAAATGATGTTTAATGCCGGGCTACAGGGCTCCGAACTTTGAGATCAGGTATCAGGGATTATTCTGCAACGATATCACCGTCCGGTAATATCCATGTTAACCTATCTCAATGGTTGGATTGATAACAATTTGGAATTTTAAGGATTTTGCAATAAAGCAACTCTCATGGGCTTTTTGATGAAAGGCATGGGCAAGGTCCCGGTTCTCCGGATCGGCTATTTTTACTACCGGGGAAAGCAAGGCACGGCGGATATCCCCGTTTCCAAATTCTTTTACCTCCATTTCCATGATGGGTGTGTCGTGATAATCCAATACGACCACCTCATGGGATGCACACATATGAAGATACCACAACATATGGCAGGATGACAGGGAGGTCAGCAGTAATTCCTCAGGACAATACCTGTCTTTATCGCCACGAAATGCGGGATGTGAAGATCCTTCTATGGGATGTTTGGAGGGTATGGAGGCAGTAAAGTTGCGGTCGTAGGCTGTGTAGGTCATGGTACCTGCACCACGATTTCCATTCCATGCCAGGTCTATCTGATATTTCTGTGTTTTACTCATGAATTTGAATATCTGTTTGAATCTTTCATTTTCTTAATTTGATATCGGTCCCATCCCCAGACAATCAGAAAAGTAATCAGAAGAAGGCAGGCCACTACAACCCACAAACCCAACCAAAATGTAAACTCCCCGTCGTTTCTATGGACCCGGTAAAAAACCCATGCTGTCAGCAACCATGCGCCGCTGTGAAAATACTGTAAAATATATTTTTTCACTATCCACAAACTGGGATTTCGGGGTAAAGCGAAGGGGGGAATTTTGATAAAGAAGGTTGTCAAAGCAATAAAAGTCGCCAGAATAGCCCAATACAGATATGAAATGCCCAATATACCCAATGGAAAAAATAAGAACAGGCCCTCCATATAATTTCATTGTATTTTCAGGCAATAAAGATAATAGCCGGGAGGTGGTATTTCAGAAAAATTCCCTCCCTGGCCAGATTTTCTTACATCAGCTTTAGTCCCACAATAAATTTATGGGCATGCGAGTTTGGGGGCCACTCCAGGAATTCATGCTCCCCTCAATTTTTTTCTGTAAAAAGGTTTCCATGTCTCCTTGTAACACCTTTGTCACCGCACTAAAGTCTTCTCCTGTGAGTTGTTCCAGAAATTGATACAGAGGATCCTTGATGCGAGGATAATTTGTTATCCTATATTCGTCAATTTCAGCCAATTGCGCAGCTTTTATCAAGGCATCCTGCAGATCTCCCATTTCATCCACCAGGCCTTTTTCAATGGCTTGTTTACCGGTCCACACCCTTCCCTGAGCCACTTCATTGACCTGATCCCGGCTCATATTTCTTGCTTCAGCCACACGCTCCAGGAAGGTCTCATATATTTGATCAACTTCTCCCTGTAGAATTTGTCTTTCACCAGGAGAAGATGGGAAAAATGGCGTGAAAGCAGCGCTATACTGATTGGTCTGAACCGTATCCATATTAATACCCAGTTTGTCGCTAAACAACTTACCTACTTTGGGGAAAAGGATAAAAACGCCGATCGATCCCGTGATAGTGGATGGTTCGGCTATAATATGTTGTGTGCCACTGGCGATATAGTACCCTCCGGATGCGGCATAGCTTCCCATTGACGCTACCACCGGAATTCCAGCTTCCTGGGTTAATTTCAGCTCACGCCACACCTTTTCAGAGGCCAGGGCACTTCCACCGGGAGAATCAATACGAACCACGAGAGCTTTGATATCTTTATCCTGACGGATTTCCCGTATAATCCGGGGATATTCTTCCCCGGAAATCGTACCGGAGGCAGCAGGGCCATCATGAATTTCCCCTTCGGCAAACAGAATGGCAATTTTATCTTTGACTGTATAATCCTTTTTGGGCGGATTGGCGGTATAATAATTGTCCAGGGTTATAAAATTGATGTCTTCGTCCTCTTTCAAACCAATTTTATCCTTGATAAATTGGAGCATTTCATCCTTGTACAAGATCAGATCCACCAGTCCATTTTCCTTGGCCAACTGGGCATTCCTGGCGCTATATTCGTTGATTACACGTTGAAGCGAAATGCTGTCAATGCTGCGGTTCCGGGTAATATCCATTAAAATTTCACTATAAAGGGACTGGAGATAAGAATTGGTTTGCAGTTTGTTCTCATCACTCATATGCTCCAATCGGAAAGGTTCTGTGGCGCTTTTAAATTTACCGGCAAAATAGGTTTCAAATTCCACACCCAGTTTTTCGGATAATCCTTTGAAATGGGGCACTATTGCAGCTATTCCTCGTAAATCGACGCCACCCTGGGGGAAGATTGCAATCTGATCCGCCAATGTGGCCATTTGATACGCACCACCACTGTAATAATCCGCATAGGCATAGACAAATTTTCCGCTCGATTTGAATTTCAGGATGGCATCTTCCAGGACTTCCCTTTTTGTCTGACCTATTCTGATCCCTTGTGGTTCGAGATATATACCTTTTATATTTTTGTCCTCAGCAGCTTTTTCGATGGCCTGGGCATAATCATGGATACTCAGAATTTTCTTTTGTTCCATGAAATATTCAATACCGATCTCCTGGGCATTGTTGGTTAACTCAGGAGTGATTTTGTCCAGCTTCAGGTGAAGTACTGTGTTATTTTTGACTTTGGGTTTTTTTCGATCTGCGGAGTAAATCGAAGATCCAATACCTGCCAGGATTAAAAATATGACGAGGATAGCCAGTAAAACTCCCAGGCAGGAACCCAAAATGGATTGAAAAAATGTTCGCATGTTTTATTCTTTATGTACCCGGACGACCGACTACGCATGTTTTCGAATAGACAAATATAAGTTTATTCCTTTTAGTAGTGGAATCAGATAGACCAGATGTTTCAATGTTTGGATCAATGAACAAAACTAACCCGATGAACACCTTTGGGATAGGTTCTCTTCAGAAGTTCTACCAGCCTGAGAAAATCATGTTCGTCCTCCATAAAGTGCAGGTTTTCGGCGTTGACGATGACCACAGGATAGGACCGGTCTATTCGAAAATAATCAAAATATGCATCCTGAATGGATTGCAAATATCGATCTGAGATTTGCTGTTCGTAGGGCCTGCCCCGCTGCTGTATATTTTCTTTCAACTGGTGGATGGGTCGATGCAGATAGATCACGATGTCGGGCGTTCTCAAATGAGGGGCAAGGGTATCATACAATTGGTGAAAAAGGCGGAATTCCAGCGCTGTGAGATTTTGACAGGCAAAGAGCAAGGTTTTGTCAAAAAAATAATCTGCGATGATAGCAGGCGCAAATAAATAATGTCCCGAATTCAATTTTGTATTGAGTTGGCGGTACCTTTCGGTCATAAAAAACAATTCTACGGGAAGCGCATACCGACCAGGATTTTCATAAAAATGAGGTAAAAACGGATTGTCCCGGAATTCTTCCAGGATCAGTTCACTGGGGAAGTTTTCCGCGAATTGGTAGCAAAAACTGGTTTTGCCGGAACCGATGTTGCCTTCAATGCAGATGTATTCATATGGGAAAGTCGCACTCATGTTGCAGAAAACAGTAAACTGACCATAGAAGTATCGGGAGTGGTTCTGAGAATTTCATCGATAGTCTGTCCGGTTTGAGGATCGACAAAATCGGGAGCAATTTCCAGTAGGGGTACGAGGACAAATTTTCGTTTCCGAACCTGGATATGGGGGATATTGAGGTGTGGGAGATCGACCAATTCCGCATCGTAATACAATATATCCAGATCGATTTCTCTTTCGTGCCATTTGGGCCGGCTGACCCTTCCAAGTGCGTTTTCGATAGATTTCAATGCTTGAAGCAAACTCTCAGGTTGCAGGTCGGTTTCCACTTCAATTACCTGATTGAGAAATATATTCTGCTCTTTGACCCCCCATGGCTCGGATTGATAAAGTCCGGATTTACGTAAGATCTTTATCCCCCATTGTTCGATAAGAATCAGTGCTTTCGATATAAATTGCTGCCGGTCATCGATATTGGAACCCAGACTTATAAATATTCTTTTTGAAATTGCCATTCAGTTCAGGTTGTTCCTGGTGTATCCATAAGGAACGAATCAGGATCTCCAATGTTCCTGGAAAGCACATTTTTTCAATTATACTGAAATCATGGTTTCGGCTAAGTCCCTTTTTGCCCTCAAACCTCTTGAAGATCCAATGTGTCAATTACGATTATACATCAATTTTGAATCGTTGATTCAAAGCGGCCAGATATTTCTTTACCTCCTTTTTGACCTGTGGTGCGAGTAAAATAAGTCCGATCATGTTGGGGAAGACCATGGCCAGAATCATCGCATCTGAGAATTTGACCACGGAGTCCAGCGTAGCTGCAGCACCGATAATCACAAACAACAAGAACAAAACTTTGTAGGTAATATCTGCTCTGGCGGATCGGCCAAATAGGTATTTCCAGGCCTGTAATCCATAGTAAGACCAGGACAACATTGTCGATAAGGCAAAAAGTATAACAGCAAAAGTTAAGGCATACGAAAATCCGGGAATTTGGGAGTCAAAGGCCAGCGAAGTGAGATCCACCCCACCTATTCGTTGGCCGGTATCAATGAGTAGCACGTTTGCAGCATCATCCAGGTCTCCATACACAAATTGTCCGTCCAAATTAAAGAAGATAATGACCAATGCAGTCATGGTACATATTACCACGGTATCAATGAAGGGTTCAAGCAGAGAAACGATTCCTTCACTGGCCGGATGTTTGGTTTTTACTGCGGAATGGGCAATGGCTGCGGAGCCCACGCCGGCTTCATTGGAGAATGCAGCTCTGCGAAACCCTGTGATCATCACGCCGACCAAACCACCCAGACCAGCTGTGGGGGTAAATGCCTCAGTAAAAATCAATTGAAAAGCTGGTAGGATGTGTTCATAATTTACACCAATTATGATAAGACTCGCAAAAACATACATCCCGGCCATAAAGGGAACGACTTTTTCGGTAACCGTCCCGATTCGTTTGATACCCCCTATGATGACCACGCCGACCAGAATGGCGATCAGAAAACCAAGAAAACTTTTTACAAAATTTCCTTCGATTTGAAATTGCGTAGTGATCTGTGCTACTGCCTGGTTGGACTGGAAGGCATTTCCACCGCCAAAGGATGCGCCCACACAAAGGATCGCAAATAAAACGGCGAGAAATTTTCCAAAATTTTTCATACCCAACTGACTAAGGCCTTTGGATAAATAATACATGGGCCCCCCATACACTATACCATTTTCCACATCCCTGTACTTGACCCCCAGGGTGCATTCCACGAATTTGGACGACATGCCGAGTATCCCTGCCAGAATCATCCAGAATGTTGCTCCCGGACCACCCATGGTAATGGCCACCGCCACTCCGGCAATATTCCCCAGACCTACTGTGCCGGACAATGCAGCTGTCAGAGCCTGAAAGTGAGAAACCTCCCCTTCACGACCTTCGATTTTAATTGTTTCCACGATATCATCATCGCGTGTGATCAGATCGTCACCGGGACGAACTTCGGTTGCTCCCTTTTCCACAAAATCATATTTCCCTTGAACTACTTTAATCGCTAACGGGAACTTGCTGATATTTATAAAATTGAAATATATCGTGAAAAAAGCTGCACCCCCGATGAGTAAAATCAAGATGATAGGAATGTTTATCTCTGAGGTTATCGGTATTGAGGTCAGCACCAATCCTTCCCATGCATTAGCCACAGGTTCAAATAAATCATTGATACGTTCGTCAATGCCCTGTGCGGTGGCATTTGCGGCTAACAAAAGTGAGGAAAACAGGAAAAATAATTTCATGTTTAAGGGTTTTGGTTTTTACAGAAGGTGGAACTCAAGTACCCGAACGTTGCGTGATAGATCTGGTTACCACCAGGCTGACAAAGGACAATAAAACATATTCACCTGTATTTTAAACAGGGAAAAAAATTCGGTCGGAAAAATAAATATAATTTTCGATTAACGTGAATTTTTGTTAAATATGTTCTGGTCCTCCCCGTGATATGATACCTTTGTATATATGAAACAGTATAAAGGCATTCTCCAGCACATCCTCGATCATGGCACAGATAAGACCGATCGTACAGGTATCGGAACGAGAAGTGTATTTGGCTATCAGACTCGTTTTGATCTTAGCGAGGGATTTCCCCTCCTAACGACCAAAAAATTACATCTCAAATCCATAATCTATGAACTTTTATGGTTTATAAAAGGCGATACCAATGTGAAATATCTTCAGAAACATGGCGTAAGGATATGGAACGAATGGGCAGACGAAAATGGTGATCTGGGCCCCGTATATGGAGAGCAATGGAGATCCTGGCGGACTGCGGATGGACGGGTGATCGATCAGTTGACAGAAACCATCAATCTGATCCGGAATCAACCGGATAGCCGCAGGATGATTATCAATGCCTGGAACGTCGGTGATTTGGAACATATGGCGTTGAGTCCCTGCCATTGTCTCTTCCAGTTTTATGTGAGCGAGGGAAAACTATCCTGCCAGTTGTACCAACGATCTGCCGATGCCTTCCTGGGGGTTCCATTTAACATCGCCTCCTATGCTCTTCTGACGATGATGATTGCACAGGTTTGTAATCTGGAGCCCGGAGAATTCGTGCATACCTTTGGCGACTTGCATTTGTACAGGAATCACTTTGAACAGGCCAGGCTGCAGCTGGAGCGGGAAGTTCGGCCTTTGCCCACCATGGTCATCAATCCTGAAGTGAAATCTATCTATGATTTTCAGTATGAGGATTTTAAGTTGCTGGGATACCATCCTCATCCGCATATAAAAGCGGACGTAGCGGTCTAAATTAGAACCGATCTAAATAATTGAGATTACCCGAAATGGGTTTGTTTAAAATGGAGTTAATCGTACTTTTGCCACTGTGATTACCGAAGAAAAGTTTTCAAATTATTAAAGCGAGTAGGAATGTACCAACCATTCAAATACTTTTTGGCATTCTTCACATTGATGCTGGTATCAAATGGCGTAGCATTTGGACAGGGGGGCGATGTGGAGTTGGGAAACAGCCTTTTCAGGGCGAATTGTGCCCAATGCCACAACCGTGATATGTCCAGTGACCTCACAGGACCTGCCCTGGGACCAGCTTTGGAACATTGGGCGAGTTATCCCCAGGAGGATTTGTATCGCTGGATCAGGAATTCGCAGGAATTGATTGCCGAAGGCCATCCCAGAGCGGTAGCTACGTGGAATGAATGGAAGCCTACGGTAATGACACCCAACCCCAATTTGACGGACACGGACATCGCCGCAATTCTGGCCTATATCGAAGGAGTGTATACAGGATCGATTGGTGGAGCTAGTGCGGATGCATCCGGAGGTACCACCACCGCAGCATCGCAGAGTAGTGGGATCAATACTTACTGGGTCATAGGTGGATTGGGTATGGCATTGCTGGCCTTATCCCTGATTCTGTGGACGATACTGGGAAGACTCAATCAGGTGAAAGCCATACAGGCTGGCGAAACACCAAAGGAAAGAACATTCAAAGACCTTTTTGCCGGACGAACAGCGATTGGAATATATATCCTACTTTTTGTCATTCTGGGAGGATTTGTCACGGTCAACAGGGCCGTGGATCTCAACCGTCAACAGGATTACCAACCGGAGCAACCGATCAAATTTTCACATGTCACGCATGCCGGACTCAACAAAATCGATTGTCAGTATTGCCATGATGGAGCCCGTAGGAGTAAGCACGCCCTGGTTCCAGCGACCAATACCTGCATGAATTGCCACAGTGCTGTCCGTAAAGGATCCAAATACGGAACCGGTGAGATTACCAAAATCTATGCTTCAATTGGTTACGACCCATCTACCGATACTTATATCGAGGATTATGAAAATCTTAGCCAGGATGAGGTGAAAGAGATCTATACCAAATGGATCGCAGATCAATATGTACTTGAAAATGAGAAAATGGACTCCAGGGGTGAAGCTTTGGTGGAAAGTCAATGGAATCATATTGTGGAATCTCTGACCAACGACGTGAAGAAAACTGTACAGGGCCCAATTCCATGGGTTCGGATTCACAATTTGCCCGATCACGTTTTCTTTAGTCACGAGCAGCACGTGATGGCCGGTGGTGTGGCGTGTCAAACCTGCCATGGTCCTATCGAGGAGATGGAAGTAGTCAAACAATTTTCTACTTTGGCGATGGGCTGGTGTGTTAACTGTCACCGTCAGACTTCGGTGAATTTCAACAATGAGTACTATGAAATATATACCCATTACCATGAAGAAATTCAGGATGGAAGACGTGCTCAGGTTACGGTAGATGACATTGGCGGAACGGAATGCCAAAAATGTCATTATTGATCTGTGGATTGGTTATTAGGATTACAATAAGTAAAAAGGTTTAAAGCGCTCAAATATGAGTTTCAAGAATAAAGATTTGGTTTGGAATGGAACTGGCGAGTCTGGAAAAAAGGCAGCAACACAACAGGAAGAATTCTTCAACCTTCCCATGCTCAATCAGGCTTCGAAGGAACCATCATCCGATGCCGTTCAAAGCAATCGCAGGGATTTTCTCAAGTTCATGGGCTTTAGTGTAGGAGCAGCGGCTATTGCTGCCAGTTGTGAAACACCAATCCGCAAGGTCATTCCCTATGTGACCAAGCCCGACGCCATAGTACCCGGTGTTGCAACTTATTATGCATCCTCCTTCTATCGGAAAGGACAATTCTGTCCTGTACTCGTCAAAACGCGGGAAGGCCGTCCAATCAAGATTGAAGGAAATAGTCTTTCTCCTTTTGCTGGTGGAGGAACTTCTGCTCGGGTGCAGGCCTCTGTGCTCGATCTGTATGACCAAAGCAGGTATCGCCACCCTTCAAAAAAAGACGAGGACGGCAAATGGACAAAATTGAGCTGGGAGGAACTGGATAAGGAGGTGATGGACAAGCTCAGGTCCAGCAGGAGTATTCGTTTGGTATCCAATTCCATAATTAGCCCATCCTACAAGAAAGCCATCCAATTTTTTGAAACAAAGTTCAATGCGCAAACGGTAATATACGATGCCATTTCCAGCTCTGCTATTTTACTGGCCAATGAGCGGGATTTTGGTAAGCGGATGATTCCCGGAATGGATTTTTCAAAAGCGGATTATATCGTTAGTTTTGGCGCTGATTTCCTAGGAACCTGGATTTCTCCGGTTCAATTTGCACACCAGTTTGGAAAGCGCAGGAAAATCAAAGACACGTCCCGTCCTGAGATGAACAAACTTGTGGCGGTTGAGAACGGAATGTCTTTGACGGCAAGTAACGCGGATGAAAAAATTCAAATCCGTCCGTCCGAACAAGGATTGGCTATTGCCACTTTGTACAATCTGCTAGGAGCGGGACCGGCAGTCAATGTCTCTGGGTCTTTTGCCAATGAAAAAGTCCGGGGGCAACTGGAGGTACTTGCGCGGGATTTGAAGCGATCTAGAACCTCTCTGATCGTTAGTGATTCCAATAATATCGCAGAGCAACAACTCGTCAACAGAATAAATCAAAGCCTGGGTAATTACGGTACTACCCTATTGCCAGGTAAGCCATTGTACGTAAAGCAGGGCGTGGACAAAGATATTCAGCAATTCGCATCGGATCTTTCCGGTGGACGAATTGATGCGGTGATCTTTCTGGATGATGCAAATCCACTTTATGACACACCCTATGGCAGAACAATCGAAGAAGCGCTAAAATCTGTAAAAACAGTGATCAGCTGTCAATATGCGCGGAATGAAAGTGCTGAAGCGTCCCATTATGTAGCCCCTGTGGATCATTATCTGGAAGCCTGGGCAGACCTCAATCCCCAATCCGGGTATTACGCGATTGTCCAACCAACTATCCAACGTATTTTTGATACCCGAAGTGCGGCTGAATCACTCCTTGCATGGGCAGAACATGAAATGGGAAGTGGAAATCCAACCCAAAAGGACGACGTACGTCCCTACTATTCATTTATGAAGTCTGTGTGGGAAAGCGAAGTTTTCAGTACACAATCTGATTTCAGCATTTTTCAGGCATTCTGGGATAATGCTTTGCATGATGGATTTGTACTCAATGAATCCCAAACTGAACCTTTTGGAGAATTTACCGCCAGTCCTGTGAATGGGCAGGCGATTACAACACCTTCCGGAGGTGCTCTGGAACTAAAATTATTTGAATCCGTAGGGGTCGGTGATGGAAGTTTTGCGAACAATCCATGGTTGCAGGAAATGCCCGATCCTATTACCCGTGTAGTATGGGACAATACGCTTCAGGTACCTCTTCAATGGAACGGCAGAAACGATTTTGAAGTGTTCAACAACCTGAAGGATGATGGCTCGCTGGTGGAAGTGACTATTGGAGACGTGACCAGGACTTTACCCACTGTAAAGCAATTTGGGCAGTGGACCAATACTGTATCTGCCGCTTTGGGATATGGCCGTAGAGTATGTGGGAAAGCGGGGCAGGGTGTTGGTGTGGATTTTTATCCTGTGTTACCAGTGGATTCTGACGGAAATATTCAGTATTTCGTTGGTTCGGTAGAAGTAAGCAACAAGAAGGGAGAGGATGATGAGTTTGCTATAGTCCAGTACCATCATACGATGGGAGTAACCGGCCCGGATGAAACCGAAGGTGGGAGGACCATCAATGTGGATGAGAAAGCCGTTATGGATTTCTTTAGTGGCTTTCAGGGTGGCCTGGTTGATCGGACCGTGATCAGACACTCTGCATTGGGTAATCTCAGTGAAAATATTGAAAAACTGGCTGAAGAACGTGCCCACGCCCAACACCTCAATGACCAAACCCTTTATCCATCTTATGATTACCTATACAAACAGGGACATCATTGGGGTATATCCGTGGATTTGTCCTCTTGTATTGGATGTGGGGCCTGTCAGGTAGCCTGTGTGGCGGAGAACAACGTACCGGTAGTCGGTAAAAAGGAGGTCAGCAGACACCATGAAATGACGTGGTTGAGAATTGACCGCTACTATTATGGTGATGTGGAGAATCCAAGGGTAGTCTATCAACCGATGATGTGTCAGCACTGCGACAATGCACCTTGTGAAAACGTGTGTCCTGTAGCAGCCACGGTTCACAGCACCGAAGGTATAAATCAAATGGCCTATAACCGATGCATCGGGACCCGGTACTGCGCTAACAACTGTCCGTACAAGGTGAGACGGTTCAACTGGCTCGACTATACCACAGCAGATACTTTCCCCTCCAATGAATCAAATCCATTTGGAGATGAAAACTTCTATGCGGATGATTTGGTCAGAATGGTACTCAATCCGGATGTAACGGTTCGATCTCGGGGAGTGATGGAAAAATGCAGCATGTGTGTACAGCGGATCCAGGAGGGTAAATTGAAAGCAAAAGTTGAAGGACGGGCACTGCGGGATGGTGAAATCAAAACTGCTTGTCAGACCGCTTGTCCGACCGGAAGTATTATTTTCGGGGATATGAACAACGAAGAGGCAGAAGTTAATGAACTCTTGGAAAGCCCGCTCACCTATTATGCACTGGAAGAAGTAAACACAAGACCTTCTATCGGATATCGTATGAAAGTGAGCAATGTTTCCACCACTGAGCAGAATATATAAAAATAAAACTTACTAAGAATAAATCACATGAGTGCAATTGTATCACCAGTAAGAGAACCACTTATCACCGGTAGCAAAACCTACCACCAGATTACGGAAGACATCTGTGCTCCCACCGAGAAGACGCCCAATCTGAGCTGGGTTATTGCTTTTGGTGCTGCGGTGACCTTAATGGCATTTGGGGTATTTTGCATCCTTTGGACTATATGGTTTGGAATCGGAACCTGGAATCTCAATCGTACAATCGGTTGGGGCTGGGATATTACCAACTTCGTTTGGTGGATCGGTATTGGTCATGCCGGTACCCTGATTTCCGCTATACTTTTGATTTTTCGACAAAAATGGCGTACGGGTGTTAACCGGGCAGCAGAAGCTATGACCATTTTTGCTGTGTTGTGTGCAGCCCTGTTTCCGGGTATCCACGTGGGACGGATTTGGCTTGTATTTTACTTTTTTCCTGTTCCCAATACCCGGGGTCCATTGTGGGTAAACTTCAATTCTCCTTTGTTGTGGGATTTGTTCGCCATCAGTACGTACTTCACCGTTTCCCTCTTGTTTTGGTATATGGGTCTGATTCCGGATTTCGCCACAATTCGGGACAGGGCCTCCGGATTGCGCAAGAAAGTATACAGCCTTCTTTCATTCGGATGGGTAGGATCCGCCAAACATTGGCAGAGGTTTGAATCCATGGCCTTGATTTTGGCAGGATTGGCAACCCCATTGGTTTTGTCTGTGCATACGATAGTATCTTTTGACTTTGCCACTTCAGTGATCCCTGGATGGCATACCACGATTTTCCCACCCTATTTTGTGGCAGGGGCCATATTCTCCGGGTTTGCCATGGTATTGACGTTGATGATTATTACCCGAAAAGTACTTGGTTTGGAAGATTATATTACAATCAGCCATATCGAGTCCATGAATAAAGTTATTCTGGTGACCGGTTCCATGGTCGGTGTAGCTTATATCACTGAATTGTTCATCGCATGGTATTCTGGTTATGTTTACGAGCAATTCGCTTTTCTGAACCGTGCATTTGGTGTGTATTGGTGGGCGTATTTTGCGATGATGGCTTGTAACGTCCTTTCACCGCAGATTTTCTGGATCAAAAAGATGCGTCGCAATATTTTTGTCACCTTCCTGATGTCTATCTTTGTGAATATTGGGATGTGGTTTGAAAGGTTTGTAATTATTGCCACAACTTTGGCTCGCGACTACCTTCCTTCCAGTTGGAGTTACTACACACCTACCTGGGTAGAAATCGGGATTTTTATAGGAACCATAGGTATATTTTTTACCCTGTATCTGATTTTCACCAGGGTAGCCCCAGTAGTTGCTATCGCAGAAGTAAAATCTGTGCTCAAATATGGTGGAGATCAATACATCGATGTAAACCGAAAGCATTATGAGGAAGTTATTGAGCACGAAGTAAAAAAACAATCAAAACAAGCGGTTGAAGCGTAATAACATAAGATAAATGGCCATTATGGAAAATAAACAAATATTATTTGGTCTTTATGATGACGAACAGGTGCTCATGGACGCGGTCAAGGAAGCCAGATCTGAGCACCTCGACATCCTGGATGTTTATACGCCTTTCCCGGTGCACGGATTGGATCCTATCCTGGGTTTGGCAGAGTCCCGATTGCACATCGTGGGTTTCTTGTTCGGATGTGTAGGTGCATTGACAGCATTTCTGGGTATGACCTGGATTTTTACGGATGAATGGCCCATGATTATTGGGGGGAAACCATACTGGGCTGTTCCCGCATTTATCCCGATCACGTTTGAAATCACCGTATTATTTGCTTCGATCGGTATGGTTGTGGTCTTCTATGCGGTCAATGGGCTGAGCCCACGGACGCACACGGAAGTTTTGCATCCCCGAATTACAGACGACAAGTTTGCTATTGCCTTCGATACCAGTCATGCCACTGAAGACGAGTTCAATCAATTGAAATCATTTTTTGAGCGAAGCGGCGCAGAAGTACACATCAAAGAATAAAGTTGTATGAAAATTTTGAACTATAAATTTTTGATCATAGCCGGATTGGCTGCCTACGTGTTGATGGGTTGCAAACCTGCCGGAGGGAACCATCCCGGAAGTGAATATATGCCGGATATGTTTCATTCGATCGCTTTCGAAGCCAATGTATTTGAGCATTATAATCTCAATACCTGGAGTAGTCCGGAGGAACTGTACCAAAACGCACAGCCACGGAAACCTGTGGCGGGGACCATCCCCTTTGGGGAATTCGGTGCCTTGAATAGGGGTAGTTTTTCACCGGAGATGGCAGAGGCAATGAAAACAATACCGGTAAACGGTTATGTCCCATTCTACTATCCTGATACCGAGGAGGGCAGACAGGCAGCAGCTTCGGAAATCACCAAAAACCCATTTCCCATCACTGAGGAAGGTCTCAATAATGGGAAGGCCCTATATAATATTTACTGTGGCATTTGCCACGGTGCCAATGGTGATGGTCTGGGCTACCTTGCCCGAGACGATGGGTCTTATCCGGTTGCACCTGCTGATTTACTGGCCGATCGTTTTATCGACACCACTGCTGGTTTATATATATATTCCATTGTACACGGAAAGAATGTTATGGGGTCTTATGCAGACAAGCTGAGTACCAAAGAACGCTGGGATGTGATTCACCATATTCGCAAACTGCAAGCCGACAAAGTAGGTGCAGAGTATTCCCCCGAATCCAATACATTTGTACCCCATGAAGCCATTACAGCTAAGGAAGCACAATCCATGATGGCAAATGCCGGTATAAATCGGTCTATAGAGGAATCTGGTACCGAAGGTCAAAACCAGGACATGAATAATTGACATTTTAGTGCCTATTGAATAAGATAGAAACAGAAATAATGAGAGAAGCTATTCAATTTGAGATTACCAGTAGACAAAAATCCGTGTTGTACGGGTTCATGGGGCTCGGTATACTTTGTATGATCATCATATTTTTTACAGATGATGCATATGCGCCGAGATTTTGGTCCAATTTCCTGCTCAACTCGGTTTTTTTTACGGGTATCGCCTTTATCGCATTATTTACAATCTCGGCGATGATAACGGCGTACTCCGGTTGGCATGTTGTATTCAAAAGGCTCTGGGAAGCTTATTCACAGTTTCTGGTTGTGGGTCTTATCCTGATGGCTATTGTTATTATCGGGTTGTTCGGTGGATTCCATCACTTGTATCACTGGGCCGACTCTGCCTCCGTGGAAGCAGATAAAATACTACAGGGCAAATCGGGTTTTCTCAATAAAGGTTTCTATACTTTGATGACCTTGTTGAGTATCGGTGTGTGGTATTATTTTGCAAGAAGGATGCGAGCATTATCCATCGAGGAGGACAGGCTGACTACTGGTGATCATTCGGCCTATGTGCGGTTAAAAAGATATGCTGCTGCATTCCTACCTATAGCTGCTGTTACTTCAGCCATCGTCATATGGCTCTGGGTTATGTCTGTAGATGCCCATTGGTATAGTACATTGTTTGCATGGTATGCAACCTCCAGTTGGTTTGTGGCCATGATTGCTTTGAGTATTCTACTTTTATTGTATTTGCGTTCAATAGGGTATTTCCCAAATCTTACTGTAGAGCATTTTCATGACCTGGGCAAGTTCCTGTTTGGATTCAGTGTTTTCTGGACATACCTGTGGTTTTCGCAATACATGTTGATATGGTATGGAAATATTGGAGAAGAAACGATCTATTTCAATAACCAAAGATCCAATTACCCTGTATTGTTTTACGGGAACCTGGTCATCAATTTTGCACTCCCGTTTTTTGTGTTACTCCGTAACGACACCAAAAGGAAAAAAGGGACTCTAGTACTCACTTCGATGTTGATTCTTCTGGGACACTGGATGGACTTTTTCCTGATGATCAAACCCGGCGTACTACATACTTATCATGAGGTATTAGGGCACGGGGAAGGTGGACATTCCATGTTGGGTACAGTATCCGAACAATCTGCACGATTGGTTGCTGATGCCGGACATGGTGCTGAAGCGGCATCCAATTTTGTATCCGGATTTACAATACCCGGGTTACTGGATGTGGGTGTATTTCTGGGATTTCTTGCCTTTTTTATATATTTTGTATTTATACAACTATCCAGGGCACGGTTGCAACCCGTCGGAGATCCGTTTATTGGAGAAAGTATTCATCATCACGTTTAATCATAAATTGAGATCATGACACTGTTGATCGGTATAGTAATATTTGCAATTTTTATCATCGTCCTGATTCAGGTTGGTCGTATTTCAGAAATTACGCGATCTCTCAGGGGCGAGGAAGACTGGAAATGGGTCAATTCAAAGCGGACCGGAATCTGGTTGCTGGTATTTGGCATCTTTTTCCTTATCGCCACCATCGGGTCTGCCGTTTATTACAAGAACTACATGATGGGGTACGGGCCGCATGTTTCAGCTTCCGAGCATGGTCATCAGATTGACCACATCTGGAATCTGACTGTTTTCTTTACCGGAATCGTATTCATCGGTACGCAATTTTTACTTTTCTATTTCGCATGGAAATACCGTGAAAAGAAAGGCCGTTCAGCAGCATTTATTCACGACAACCTCAAACTGGAATTACTATGGACGATCATTCCTTCCATTGTCCTGGTGATATTGTTGTTGCGAGGATTGCTTGCATGGAATGATATAATGGCTGACGTCAAAGAGGATGATGAATATATGGAGATTGAAGTCATGGGTATGCAGTTCAATTGGCTCATCCGTTATCCCGGTGAGGACAACATGCTGGGTGCCCGGGATTTCAGACTGACTTCTGGTGTAAACCCGATCGGCCAGGTATGGTCGGATCCCAAAAACCTGGATGATCTCCAACCGAGTGAGATCGTGCTTCCGGTTGGCAAAAAAGTACGGGTAAGGATTCTGGCACGGGAAGTTTTGCATAGTTTCTTTTTGCCTCATTTCCGAGTGAAAATGGACGCGGTCCCAGGTATGCCGACCTATTTTGTGTTCACTCCTTCGATTACTACGGAACAGTACCGTCAGCAATTGAGTGAATATCCCGAGTATCAGGTACCAGCTGATCCCTCTGATCCGAATGGACCTCAAAAATGGGAGGTATTTGATTATGAACTGGCATGTGCCGAATTGTGTGGATCAGGGCACTTCTCGATGCGAAAGGTGGTGCGGGTAGTCGAAGAGGATGAATATAATGCGTGGTTGGCTAGTCAAACTCCTTATTACATTTCGTCTATCAGGGGTAAAGATTCGGATCCATTCAAGGATCAGCTGTTCGATTTCGAAATTGAAGAGCGTCGTAAGACCTTCGAGAATGAAATGTATGAAGCCATGTATCGTGAACTGGAGGAGGGTGAGAGTCGGGTCTATCAACTAAAAAATGTACAGTTCCAGACTGGTTCTGATCAACTTACAGATTTGTCCATTTATGAATTGGAGAATCTTGTTGACTTTTTGAAGGACAATGAAGAGTTGCGAATCGAAATTCAGGGGCATACTGATGATACAGGTGATGCTGAAAACAATATGGTACTGTCCCAGGCAAGAGCAGATCGTGTAGCCGAATTTCTTAGAAATGCGGGAATATCCTCTGAACGGTACCACAGTGTGGGTTACGGTGCTTCGCAACCTGTCGATACGAATACTACGGATGCTGGACGAGCTAAGAATCGCAGGGTACAGATTGAATTTTTGTAAAGGGTAAATTAACAAAAAATGGCAACCACGAATATAAAAGATTACGATTTACAGACTGAACAGCTGATTGAGGAGCATGGGGTGGATGATCAATTTCATGAACATCACCATGGGGATAAATACCAATCCGGATTTTTCTCCAAATACATTTTTTCCGTTGATCATAAAATGATCAGCAGACAATTTTTGATCACCGGGATTATATGGGCCGTTATTGGTGCTGGGATGTCGGTCATTTTTAGGTTGCAGCTGGGTTTTCCGGAGGCAGATCTTCAATGGTTGAAGCCATTATTGGGTAAATGGATCAATGTGAGTTCCAATGGAGTGGGCACCCTTGATCCGGAGTTTTTCTATGCCCTCGTCACCATGCATGGTACCATTTTGATTTTCTTCGTATTGACCGCTGGTCTGAGTGGCACTTTTGCCAATTTTCTCATTCCCTTGCAGATTGGAGCCCGGGATATGGCATCGCCGATCATGAATATGTTGTCATATTGGTTCTTTTTCCTGGGAAGTGTGGTGATGTTTTTCTCCCTCTTTTTGAGTACTGGACCCTTCTCGGGTGGCTGGGTTGCCTATCCTCCCCTGAGCGTACTACCCCAAGCATCCACTGGTTCAGGAGCTGGGATGACGTTGTGGCTTGCAGCCTTGATCCTGTTCGTGATCAGTAACGTACTCGGGGGTGTGAATTACGTGAGTACTATTTTCAATATGAGAACCAAAGGCATGACTTTCTGGAGGATGCCCCTGGCTGTATGGTCGCTGTTGATCACAGCTATAGTGGGTTTACTTGCCTTCCCGGTACTGGTGACTGGTTTCCTTTTACTCATATTTGATCGAAGTTTAGGTACGAGCTTTTATCTCAGCGAAATATTCATTGGTGGACAAGCTCTTGACCATGTAGGTGGTAGCCCCATCCTGTATCAGCATTTGTTCTGGTTCCTGGGCCATCCGGAGGTATATATTATTATTCTCCCTGCCATGGGGATCGTCTCAGAAGTATTGTCAGTACATGCCCGCAAACCGATATTTGGTTACCGCGCCATGGTATATTCTTTGATGGCAATTGGGTTTTTGTCCTTCCTGGTTTGGGCGCACCATATGTTTATGTCCGGAGTCAATCCATTCCTTTCCAGCATATTCTCGACCTTTACCATGATTATCGCTGTGCCATCAGCGGTTAAAGTGTTCAACTGGCTATCTACGATATTTAAAGGAAATATTCGATTCAATAGTGCCAATCTTTTTGCCATAGGTTTTGTATCGATGTTTATATCCGGAGGTCTCACCGGGCTATACATGGGTAATTCAGTACTGGATATTCAGATCCACGACACGTACTTTATTGTAGCCCACTTCCACCTGGTGATGGGGGTGGCAGCCATATTTGGAATGCTTGCCGGTATCTATCACTGGTATCCCAAAATGTTTGGTCGTTTCATGAACGAAACATTGGGATATATGCATTTCTGGGGGACTATCATTTCGGCATACATGGTTTTCTGGCCTATGCATTATCTGGGGATGTTTGGTGTTCCAAGGAGGTACTATAGTTTCGATGCATTTGATGCATTTAGAGATTTTGATGGGCTCAATGCATTTATCACGATCGGTGCCATTATCGGATTTTTGGTTCAATTTATATTTATCGTCAATTTCTTCTACAGTATGTGGAAGGGTCGGAGGGTGACCTCTAAAAATCCTTACAGAGCGACCACATTGGAATGGACCACACCGATCGATACGCCACATGGAAACTGGCCTGGGAAAATACCTACCGTGGAGAGATGGGCATACGACTACAGTACAGATTTTGATGAGTACGTTCCTCAGGTAATTCCATTGCGGGAGGGAGAAGAAGCTCATTAGGGTGAATCAGTAAAAGCATAAATTACAAGCGTGAATTCTATACAACATAGCTTACAAATCATCCGGGATACCGTGTATGATGTTGGTCTGTTGGTGAAGTTTAAGCTGAGCTTTCTGGTAGTTTTTACTTCGACCCTGGCTTACGTCATGGTAGGTGGTTTACAGTATGGCTTTCATTCGATGGTCATCTTTGCTGCCGGAGGATTTATGATTGCGGGTGCGGCCAATGCGATGAATCAGATTCTGGAAAAGGATTATGATAGTCAGATGGACCGAACCAAGAACCGTCCTTTGGCGTCAGGAAGGATGCATTTGCCCATGGCTATTTTGTGGGCCGGGCTGCTCTGCGTGGGTGGTTTACTGTTTTTGGCTTACTTCAATCCTTTGACAGCCTTGCTTGGAGCAATTTCTCTTATAGCCTATGCATTTGTATATACGCCATTAAAGCGATATTCTCCAATTGCTGTTTTCGTGGGAGCTTTCCCCGGGGCATTGCCTGTGCTTGTGGGGTGTGTTGCTGTAGAAGGGACGATTACCACTTTTGGCTTATTACTTTTTGCCATCCAGTTCTTCTGGCAGTTTCCCCATTTCTGGGCTATAGGGTGGTTGTCTTTTAAAGATTATAAAAAAGCAGGGTTCAAAATCGTTCCTGTGCAGGATGATGGTTCTATACATCCCGATGTGGGTCTGCAATCCCTGATTTATACCAGTTTGATCATACCTGTGGTTGCTTTATTTTACATCATGGGAATGATCGGAATTTTGGGATCGTTGTTGTTACTGGGAGGGACAATCTATTTTGTGTTCAATGCCTACCGATTCTACAAAACGCCCTCAGATTGGAGTGCCCGCAAACTCATGTTTGCATCCCTATACTTTTTGCCGATAATGTTTTGTGTTTTATTGTTCAATAATTATCTATAAAACCCAACTATGATGCAGGAAGTAATGGCAGCAAAAGCAGATCACCGAACAGGAATACATCCCCAGAAGTTTGCACTTTATTTGGGGATCGTCAGTTTGATAATGGCCTTTGCGGCTTTTTCCAGTGCATATATCGTGCGTCAGGCAGCAGGGAATTGGCTGGAGTTTAGGCTTCCGGTTATGTTTTATGTGAGTACTGGAGTTATCGTTTTGAGCAGCGTATGCCTCAAGTTATCCTCGAGAGCTTTTAACCTGGAGCAGGCTCGTGCTTATCGTGTCTACATGTTGCTTACATTCTTTTTGGGAATCACTTTTTTGATTACCCAATACCTGGGGTGGATGGAAATGCACAACAATGGGATTGATCTGAAAGGGAATCCTTCTGGATCATTTGTCTATATTATGAGTATGACCCACGCTGCACACGTATTGGGGGGGATTGTGGTACTCTGTTTTGCCTTGTATCATGCCTTCAATTTACCTTTTAACCGAAATCCTCAGCGCAGGTTGCGGTTGGATCTGACGAGTATATACTGGCATTTCGTAGACATACTGTGGATTTATTTAATACTATTTTTCATATTGCAAAGATAAATCGTTGAAGATGGCTGAAAAATTATTAGCAGAGGTAAAAGAAGATCATTCCATGACTGAGGATTGGTCTGGTGGTAAGCCACCGATGAAGGCCAGTTTTGGCAAGCTGATGATGTGGTATTTCCTCGTTTCCGATGCATTTACCTTCACTGGTTTCCTGATCGCATACGGTGCATTGCGTATGAGTGTACCCACCTGGCCGGTACCCGATTTTGTTTTTCAAAGTTTTCCAGGTGGTTTTACAGGCCTGCCACTGATCTTTGTTACGGTGATGAGTTTTGTATTGATTATCAGTTCTGTAACCATGGTCCGAGCGGTCCAGGAAGGAAAAAGAGAGAATCGGAAGGGGGTTGTCTTTTGGTTGGGTATGACCATCATAGGCGGTTTGACTTTCCTTGCTTGTCAGGCTTACGAGTGGACCAATTTGATCGTGGTGGAGAATATGACCGTATTCGAAAATCCTTTTGGTACACATACTGTGGATGGTGTATATCTCAATGAAGATGGCTCGGATGGAGAAGCTTTCCGTGCGGGTGATTCATATCTCGTACACAAGGTGAACGGAGAATGGGATTTTAAAGAGTTTCGTATAACCTCTGGAGAAGATGCAGGAAAAATTGCACTGACCCAATTGGGTCCCATGACATTCGGATCTTTGTTTTTCTGTATTACAGGATTTCACGGCTTTCACGTAAGTATAGGTGTGTTTTTACTGATCGTGGCATGCGTGAACGCTGCAAGTGGTTTGTATGATCGCAAAAAAACCCAGTACGAAACCGTTGAGAAGATTGGTTTGTACTGGCACTTTGTTGATTTGGTCTGGGTTTTTGTATTCCTGGTATTTTACTTACTTTAAAAAAGAAACTGAATTATGGGACATCATCTTACCTATGAAGAAGCTAAAAAGTTTGCCTACTACGGATTAAGGCTTTTGGCCATAGTCACCGTGATTGAAGTTATAATATCGCTTTTCGGAAAGGGTTACCTGGGATGGAAAGAAGCCTATTACCTGGATTGGGTGCATTATATATGCGGGGGTATTATCATCATTTTATCTTTGTATAAAGCGTATTTCATTGTTTTCAATTTCATGCACCTGGGTACGGAAACCAAAACCCTGATCAGAACCGTATTGCTCCCCATGACTTTGTTGTTTTTTGCCATCATTGCCTTCATCTGGGAAGGTGCATACTGGAACAATGCCAGATCCTATATTCTTCAGCAGGATCAGCTTCCTTCTGAACGTGTAGTTCCTGATATCAATCAGGACCCACAGGCTGGACAGACAAAAACACTGGAGTAGGAGATTAGGGAGGAGTCTAAATGGATTTACCTTATTGGGGTAATGTCCTGATAAACCTTCCGGGAGGTTGGATGTTGAATCTGGGAATTTTGAGAAAACATTGGGCCTATGAAGAAGGTGAATAAAGAGTTTCTGGTAGCGATATTTATATTGTTTGCCATTCCGGTGGGTGGTTATTTCGTACTCAAGAAAGCAACCGATGATCGTATGAAAGTATCCGCATCCCTCCAGCCCAAGGACAGTATTTCTCTGGATTTTCGGGTAAGCTATCTTGACGCTGACGGAAGGGAACGAACATCCAAACTACTGGAAATGCCTTACCTTCTTAAAGTTATTGCTCCAGGAGAGAATACGCTGGAACTGGAACAGATGGAAAAGATCCTGGATATTATCAATGATCGGAAGGATCTGGCCTTTCTCCTTAAAGAAAATCCTTTACGAAATACGGAGAAACATAGGATTATGGGGTACCAATCTGTGGATGACAGTGAACTCCGACAGATTGGGGATGTATTACTGGTAGATGCATTCAATAGAGTGATTCAGATATATGAAGCGGAGGATCCTGGATTATACGGCCGGTTACTGGAAGATATATCTTTTTCCTTTCCTATGGTGGATTTCAGACTGGAAAAATTATCCGCGGATGCGAAGTCGGAGTGAGAATCAATTGCTGGAGAAGAGACTGAATCGGTGGGCGCTGGCCATCAGTGGGGTTGTATTTGTAGTAGTGATTCTGATGCGGCGGATACAGATTGATGTAGGAATCGATTTTAGTTTCCTCCCCCCATTCCATTCCGCTCTGAACGGGTTAGCGGCGGTTGCACTGATCGGTGCATTTTGGTCGATCCGGAATCGCAATGTGCACCGGCACAGGAATTTTATGGTCGCAGCCCTGGTACTGTCAGTCCTGTTTCTCTTTTCCTATGTAACCTACCACATGACCACCCCCGAAACTCCTTATTGCCACGAAGGGCCCATACGTTATCTTTATTTTATTCTACTGATTTCCCATATCATCCTTGCGGCTATCATCTTACCTTTCATTTTGTTTACATTTATCAGGGCAGTTACTTTCCAGTTTGACCGTCATGTTGTCATTGCTCGCTGGGTGTACCCCTTATGGTTATACGTCGCAGTATCTGGCCCTATTCTTTACCTGATGCTCAGGGATTGTTATTAAAATGTCTTATCTTTGGGGTATGAAGAATTTCAATATTCCGCATAAGTCAGGATGGGTAATATTTTTTGTCGCTGTTCTGGTTCTGTTTGGTCCTGTAGCAGAGATCATGGCTCAATGTCCTATGTGTAGGATCGGAGCAGAAACCAACCTGGCAAGAGGTGGATCAGCAGGCGCAGGACTCAATAAAGGAATTTTGTTTCTACTGGGCCTCCCGTACATTCTGGTAGGCACACTGGGCTTTATCTGGTGGAAAAACCGAAAACGCGTTCAGGAATAGTATCGTCCTCCGTTCTAACCTCTCATAAACGTTGGATTTTGCGTCTCGACGATTTGTTCAAATCCCACCAAACACACCCATTTCACAACGCTAAAATCTGCCAGACGCAATATATTGCGTTACTATGTGAACCTGGTCCAACCCCTGAAATTTACATATAAAATTTTCCTGGCGTACGGCCGTGCATTGCTACGGAGATAATTTTATCAAACCCTAACCCGAAGCATTACACCCCCACCTCTAAACTCTCACTTGGGTTTTCCTCATAAAGTCAATTTAAAGCAATGACGCTACCAGATCCTCCCTGCGGTCGGCTCACGAATCGC
>CAYRRD010000048.1:0-11314 GCA_964426625.1 uncultured Saprospiraceae bacterium
TCTTGTTTTAGCTTATCCGCCAGACTTGTAAACTCGGTCATGATTTCCGGAATTTGTATTATTAGTTTGCTGAATTCTTTTTTATCAACTTCAATCATTTGAAAATAATAAACGATCAGAGGATGAAATTGGTTCCGTATCCCCCACGATTTTAGAATCGCGAAAATGCTGTGAAATTTTTCAATCAATTTTTCCGGATCATGCGCATATTTCTGGATAAGTAAGGAGGAAGTTAACAATCCTTCTCCCAGCTGCAGGATTTGTTCATCGGTGTAATCCTGAATATTTTCAAACAAGTATTTGAAATCTGGTATAAATTCTGAGATGACGGGGGGGTAGTTATCAAATAATTGTATCAAATTTTGGGGTGTCCAGGTGGTTTTGCCATGGTAATATAAAAATGGAATTACCGGAATGAGCAGGTCGGTTTTGTTTTTAACCTGTTCCCGGTAGGCATCGTACAAATAGCCTCCAATTTGAACCGCAATGTAGGTATAGGGTGTACTTTTATGTTCGAATAGCAAACTCAAATACAGGGTTCTACTGCTGTGAGAAAATTTTATCGGACATTTGAAAACGATGTCAGCCAAGGTCTCCTGTAATTCTTCTGAGACATAACTATGGGAAGTATGTTCCAAACCTTGAAGATCAATCAATTCTTTAAGGTGATCCGGCAAAAAAGCATCGAAATATTGTCTGGCAATTTCGATATTCCCGAGCATCGACTTCATGAAACGATCATGAACGGAATGGACTTTTCCAATCATGCTCTAATATAAGGCAATTTGACTTTTTAGCCTAACAGGTACCCCATTAAGAACAATAATTCTGATTTCAACCGCAATTTTTCTCCATCGCTAAACAGATTTTAATTGGATCATCTCCGACAGCCCCGCATGTTTTCGTGGCAGATTTTCAATCATTCACCAGACAGCTTTATTGGGTCGGCTATCCTTGCAAGCCCTTGCCGCCTTATCGGGGAAGGAGGCTGTAATGATCAAGCGACATGATCGGTCACGATGGAAGCACCTTAAGCAAAATAAGGGTGTACTGAATCACTCCAGAGAAATAAAAGCCAGTCCGCTTTGTGATGTCATGGGAATAATCAACTGATTAGATTTCGAATCATAACACATGGATGCGGCGCTGGGAATGTTTTCCGCGATCAATTCGGCCGGTTTTCCGGGCAGAATCCTCGAGACTCCTCCCTGTCGCACACTACAAATATATTTCGTGCCGTCTGGCATTATTTCCAGTCCATCGCTCCCCGATTGGGCCGCTGATTCTGTTTTAATCAGACGTCCTTCCGGTGAATAAGTCAGTACGTGTTCATTTCCAAAATTAACCACCACGATATTCCCGTCAGGATCAACTGCGATGCCATTGGGTTGAAAGAGCGGTGCACCTTGCGCAAAAACCGATATTTCTCCTTGCGACGAAATTTTCCAAATACGCCACGAACGAGGATCGGCATTGGCACCGAAATCACCCGTTTGGGTTGTGTATATCGTTCCGTCATCCTGGACAGTTAGGTCGTTGATCCAGGGAGAATCATCGATCCTGATGTCGTTCAGAGGAGTTCCTTTCTGAAGGTCAAATCGTCGTATGACTGCCACTGAAGGATCGTTCTCGCTTATGCCTCCCTCCCGATCGGCAAAATAAAGCACATCCCCTGCGATTTCACTACCCAGTGGATCATTGAAGACCAGTGCAGGGGATAAATTTTTACGTTGCGCCGGGTTTTGTTGCCCGATCCATCTGGGAGTATGAACTGTCCCATCGGTATTGATCAGGGAAACCCACGCATCGTTCTCCAGCACGTTTTGGCGAACCCCCTGGCTGGGTACGATCAGCAGATCCCGGTCGGCATCATATATACAACTTTCCGCATGATAAATAGCACCATAGACTTTTACATTGGATGACATCGGCTGAAATCCTTCGTCGACCATCAGGCCGAGAGGATGGCCTGAGGTAAAGGGATTACTTTCCTGTGCCAGGACCGGAAACGCACATAAGAGGAAAGCCCATGTGAAAAGTCCGCCACTTGGTACGCAACAAAGATTGGGGCGATTTGAAATATGTAGTAAACTTAGGTTTTTCGAAAAGTCGAAATTCAATTTATTCATCATATGAAACTTTACAATTAATGCTCTAAACTGTGGTTGTCCCTCACACTGCTAAAGGTCAGATCCAATAATTTCCAGTTGCTATCCTGTCGCTGATATACCTCCGTGACCGTAAATTCATTAGAGACTTCCTGATCCCGGACTACAGCATCCAGAGTGATGCGATTCCACAGAATGACCGTATTGCCAAAAACCTTGATCACTACATCGTGCACATCGGCCTTCTTATACCAAATACTTCCGCTTTCTATAATTTCCAGCTCCCTGTCCGTACCCCAGGTGCCGCTCATATGAACGAAGCGAGCATCTTCGTGGAACAATGAAGCGAGCTTATCCACTTTCTTATCGGACATCCATTCCCATTTATCACTAGAGATTTCCGCGATGGCATTTTCAACATCCGAATTCTGCGCCAATGCGAGGATGCTGAATGTGCAAATAAAAAATAAACTGAAAGTTATCTTAAAACGCATAGGTTCGATTTTATTGAAGATAAATACAGGCAATCATCCATTTTTTATGACTGTGTGTTTGCTTATAATGCTGTCTTTTCGTAAAGTTAAGGAATTAATTTTTAATTTCCACAGAGTCATAATGCTGTTAACCTGAGTAAAAAATATCCAATTCATGGCATTAGTTCAGTTTTCTATAGTCGGTGGGCGTATGACCCACCCGTTGTTTGAACAATCTGCTGAAATGCTGAGGGTACTTAAATCCCATTTCATATGCAATCTCAGAAATGGTCTTACTACTTCCATAAATCTTATTCTTCGAGATATCAATTATCTTGTTTTGAATATATTCCTGTGCTGTTTTTCCTGTCTCTTTTTTGATCAAATCCCCAAAATAATTGGGAGAAAAATGGAGTTCTTCAGCAAAATAAGCCACGGATGGCAGGCCTACGCTGAGTGGTTTTTCCGAGGTAAAATAGTTGTTTAGAAGTTCCTCGAATTTTTCCAGGACACCCCGATTGATGGTTTCTCTGGTGATAAACTGGCGGTCATAGAACCGCTCACAATAATTGAGGAAGAGTTCAATATTTGATGCGATTAGTCTTTTGCTGTGTTTGTCCACCGATTGGGTGAGCTCATTTTTAATGTTGGCAAAGCAATCGAAAACAATTTTTCGTTCTTTTTCAGATAAGTGTAATGCTTCGTTGGTCTTGTAACTGAAAAAGCTGTGGTCATGAACACTTTTGGCCAGGGAGGTCCCCTTTGCCAGGTCCGGATGAAACACGAGCCCATGACCCACGGGCTGGTAAAAATCCACCTTGTTCTCCACGTCTATTACCTGTCCAGGTGAAACAAAGACCAGTGTGCCTGCATCATAATCATAATAATTGCAACCATACTTCAAATCACCGCAATGGACTTCTTTGAGAAAAATACAGTACAACCCAAATGTCATGCGGGACCCCGTTCGTTTATCGGCCTGCGAAAAATCAATGACACTGACCATAGGGTGCAGTGTTTCGTGATTGTTGAAGGCATTATATTGGGCTATGGTATCAAAATAAAATGCTTTTTCCATTGCAAGTTCGGATTGAATTTACCAAAATAGACATTCCATAAGAACCATCCATCATTGTAATCATGGACCTGTAATATTGGTATTAATATCCGTAATATATATACTTTATATTGCTTCTTGGGTCACATCTTTGGTGAAATTGATGGAAATAAATGCCACTACCGTATATGAAAAACTGGAGAGCTTTAGTGATCCCTCATCTTTTTTGGGTCATCATTGTGGCTTGTGGAGAGGAAAAAGAGGTAACCGTGCATCCATTAATGATTGAAACGCAGGGAAGCTTTACTGTGGGGGGTGCCGTAATCTCCGAACGAGGAACCTTTGATGTGAACAATGCGCTGGATGCCCCTGGTCAAACCTTCCACGGGGATCATGCTTACGTGTTTTATCAAATTCCAGTCAATTCACGAAGCCTTCCCCTGGTTTTCCTGCACGGAGCCGGCCAGTCAAAAAAAACCTGGGAATCCACACCCGATGGAAGAGAGGGATTTCAGAATATATTCTTGCGAAGACGTTACCCGGTCTATCTCCTAGATCAGCCTCGTCGCGGTGCTGCAGGAAGAAGTACAGTACCAACTGCTTTGAATCCTTTGCCGGATGAGCAATTTTGGTTTACGCAATTTCGCATCGGCAATTATCCTGATTACTTTTCTGGAGTACAGTTTTCAAAAGATAAAGCTGCCTTGGAACAGTTTTACAGACAGATGACCCCCAATACAGGCCCTTTTGATGCTGCTGTGGTTTCAGATGCTGTGTCTGCACTTTTCGACAGTATTGGACCCGGTATTCTGGTGACCCACTCCCAGGGTGGCGGCCCGGGCTGGTATACTGCCATCAAAAACGAAAACGTCAAAGCTATAGTGGCGTACGAGCCGTATAGCAGCTTTTTATTTCCCGATGATGAATTACCTGACCCTATCCCGTCCAGTGGCCTATTCGGTTCCCTATCAGGAGTGCCGGTTCCCTCAGCTGAATTCGGAAGATTGACGGAAATCCCTATCGTCATTTATTATGGTGATAATATTGCCACAGAACCCACTGATATATGGAACATGGACCACTGGCGTTCTGGTCTGGAAATGGCACGAAAGTGGGCAGCTACCGTCAACCATCATGGCGGTGATGCCCGGGTAGTCCATTTGCCTGAAGTGGGAATAACCGGTAATACGCATTTTCCCTTTTCGGACCTGAATAATCATATCGTCGCCGATGAATTATCGAAATGGCTCACCGAAAAAGGGTTGGATAAATGAAAAATTTACGATTTTTATTTGATACCAGTTTGGCGGTCACAAGTTATATAGCTTTGGTCCAGGAAAAATTCAAAAATCCATATACACTCGTTAATAACACTGACCCCTTATACATTACGGTGGAGGCTATCTGAAAAACCACACATTCCTCAACCAAGGAAATCCGTATTATAGAAGGGGATCCACATTTACGAACCTATTGGAGAATCAGAATACATTGATCAGATCGTGACAAAGCTTATAAATTTTTCAACCAGAATACTTAACGACATAATTCAATCAAAATGAAAGTTTGGATCATCGGTCTTATTTTAATGGCCACTACTGCACATTCACACTTTGCTCAGACACCTAATAGTGAGGAATCAGACATTATGATGTTGTCCATGAAGAAGTGGGAATGGATGTCGGACAAAAACGTCAAGAAGCTGGATACTCTTTTTCATGAACAATCGGTGTTTGTTCATATGGGGGGTTCGTGGGGAAAACAACAGGAGCTTGACGTCATTGCCAGTGGGGGCATTTGGTATAAAAAAGCCGATGTACATGAGCGGTCGGTTCAAATTATAGGTCCCACGGCTATTCTACTGAACCGTATTGATCTTTTGGCGGAGGTAGGTGGTAATGAAGTCACCAATCCCTTTATCGTGACCGAAGTTTATGTGAAAAAGAATGAGCAGTGGAAATTGGGTTCACTTTCATTCACACGGGTATTTTCTCCCTCAGACAGATAACCTAATGTGAATATCCCTTATCCTTCTGGGTCCGATGAGATAATTATTTCAGTGTCACCCCATGAATACGGTCCTCCATGCCCCATTCAGATATTGTATGAGCGAGAATTTCATCCAAAAAGAATTAATCTGGTGTTATAATAAATGTTTAATGAATAAATTAAGAGGGTTTTTCTGGGTAATTCTGACGTTGAGTCTATGCCCTAATCATGGCTTGTCGCAGGCTGACCATTATGGTGCCTTAGATGCCAGGCAAGAAGGACTTATTCACATAGCTGCTTTAACGGCCATCGGTGATTTGTCAAAATTGCCCAATGCACTGGAGTCTGGATTGGACGCCGGACTTACCGTTAATCAGATCAAAGAAGCCATCGTTCACTTGTACGCATATGCCGGATTTCCACGAAGTATCCGAGGCTTGCAAACCTTTATGAAGGTCCTGGAAGATCGTGTGGCAAAAGGTATTGTAGATGAGGTAGGGGCAGAGGCTACTTCTGTGGAGGATGCACGTAGCAAGTTCGACCGGGGTAAAGCTGTTTTGGATTCTCTTCTGGGTGTTCCTCAAACAGATTCCCCGACTGGTTATGCCGCTTTCGCCCCCGTGATCGAAGTGTTTTTAAAGGAACATCTTTTTGCCGATATTTTCGAAAGGGATGTATTAACCTATGCCGAGCGGGAACTGGTTACGGTTTCTGTACTTGCAAGTATCGGGGGTGTGGAGCCCATGTTGCGATCGCATCTGGTTATTTGTCTGAATGTCGGACTGACTCCGGACCAATTAAGACAGATTCCCAATGTTATTCGTACCACTGTGGGTAGAAAGGAAGGAAAGATGTTACTGCAATTGATAAACCAAATATTGGGATGAAATGGTGGATCGAATTATGGTGCTTAAAAAGCTTGAATTGATTCGATTAATGTACTCTCAATTAAACAATTTCTTTGAGGAAATAAAATGTCATATGCCAGGCGTGACTATCCAATTTGATTTTCAATTTTTTCAACTTTTCGTATCGCACCAGCCAATCTTAAAAATACGGTTCGTAAATAGTAAAAATAAATTATAATGAAAACTTGCATAAGATCGGGGATATTGATCCTTACTATGTTCTACATTTCAGGCATGATGTTATCCTGTCAAGATAAGCTCCACAAGGGTATGAATATAGAAGATGAGATCAAGGTTTTTTCCAAAGGTGATAAAATTGATAGCGATAATTTCATAGGGGATGTATGGGTTAATTATTTGGTACCTTCCGATTCGGTGCACAAGGTCAGTGTTGGTTCGGTGACCTTCGCGCCCGGCGCCCGCACCAACTGGCATGCCCATCAAGGAGGTCAAATTCTCCTGATTACTGAAGGAAAAGGATTGTACCAGGAAAAAGGACAATCCATCCAGATCATTCGTCCTGGAGACGTCATTACGTGTCAACCTGGTACTGAGCATTGGCATGGAGCAACCGCCGAGGATTCCATGACCCACATCGCCATAGGAACCAATACCAATGTTGGAGGTGCGGTTTGGTCCGTTCCTGTTCTGGACGAGGAATACCAAGTTGCTCCCCGGGAATAAATCCAGACAGATGGACAGGGGCTATATTTCCATAAATTCCCTTGGATATTCCACTTCTCCGGATACTTTATCAAGTTCTCCCCGGACGAGTTCAATCGCCATAAATGCCTCTGGTGGTACATCAAATGGCGAAGTAATACCCCATAAATAGGCTGGTCGAAATCCAAATCTGGGGTAATAGGATGGGTGGCCCAACACGACCACCGACCCATAACCCAGGTGTCGGGATCTGGCAAGACCTTCCTGGATGAGTAATCCTCCGATCCCTTGCTTTTGATGATCCGGTCTGACAGCCATAGGCCCAAGGGCAAGACTTTCATGAACAGTCCCATTTTTGCTTTTGATATGAATCCGGGTGAACATGATATGACCAACGATTTGGGTGCCGATCCAGGCGACGATGGACAAATCCCGAATGTAGGCTTTCGGGTTGGAGCGAAGGGCTTCCACCAAGTTGGCTTCAGTATCCCTCCCGAATGCAAGTTGGTTGACTTTGAAAATTTCCGATTGGTCATCAAGGGTTTCTGATCGGCAGGTCATAGGGCAAGATTTCTGAATTTTACAAGGATGAACTTATGCGTCATTCATGGAGAACAATCCCAGGGCATTTGCGATGCAGGCAAGTAGGAGACAGCGTTTTAGTAGAGGATTTAACCTATTTTAAAAAACGCATGAATCTAAATATCAGGCTGTCTTTTTCTTCCTGTTTCGTACGATCTCCACAATCATGGGTACCAGTGATAGTCCGATAATCCCAAAAATTACAGTTTCAAAATTATTGCGAACAAATTCCAAATTCCCAAAAAAGTACCCGAGCAGGGTCAGGCCAATCACCCAAACCAGAGCCCCGATCACGTTGTACCGTAAAAATTTGTCATAGGACATGGTCCCCACGCCTGCTACAAACGGGGCAAATGTGCGAACAATGGGTACAAACCGGGCTATGATGATGGTTTTGGGGCCGTGTTTTTCATAAAATTCATTGGTTTGCTGGATGTATTTGGGGTTGACAAGTGGCTTGCCCCGTACATTCCACTGTAAAATCCGGAGGCCGATATTTTTACCGATGGAATAATTGGTGCTGTCTCCGGTAATGGCTGCGATAATCAATAAAACCAGTACGAGCCATAGATTGAGCTGTGCTACTTCTCCAGCGTCATTGTACACGCCAGCGCAAAACGCCCCCGCTGCAAACAACAAAGAGTCTCCGGGCAAGAAGGGCATGACCACCAGACCGGTTTCCACGAAAATGATCAGAAATAGAATGAGGTAAATCCAGGGACCGTAATTTACGATGAGTTCAAATAGATGGTTGTCCAGATGCAGTAAAAAATCAAGAAGAAAATGAATGATTTCCAAGACAGTCGATTTAGTTAATTATTGTGGGCGTAGGAGTACTTTCTCCCTCCGACTTGATCGGGTTTACATTAATTTCCTGCTTTCTGATCCCGCCCTGCTTCTTGCGTGCAAACCGGATGAATACTAAGACTGACTTCTAATCAGTAGGTCACCGGTTCCCTTTCCCTGCTACTTGCATGCAAACCGGATGCAATACTAAGGAACATGCTTGTAAATACCTCAAATTCAAGAATTTTTTTGATTAGATTAAGGGGATGCCGGAACGTTGGAGACTGTTGTATCCTTGCCGTACAAGATCGTTTCTGTTCTGTGGGGAGTTTTATTTTTCATAAAAAAGGGGAAACCGATCTGTGAAACAGTGGCTTCCCCTCATTCCCTGTGAAGAATGAATTTATAGTATAGAGACCGGCGCTGACCAGCGGATTCCGCTGATATCCACCAGCTCTACTGTGAGGTTTTGCCCCCGGATTTCTGCCGGAATATCCCCAAAGTGCAGGGTCGCCCGTGCACCCAGCGGGAGGACCAGGCTGTGTGCGCCAGGTTTCACTTTAGCTACGTAATCATTGGAGATTTGCTGGGGAGCCAGGGTCGCGAGTTCCTCCTGATCGATGGAGTGCAGGATGCGATCGTCTTCATCGAGAAGGTTGACCCCGATGAGAAAGGATCCATAAACATCAGCGCCTTCCACCCTGAATACCTCAAAGGACAGTGTGTCATGAAGAAAATGGGCATCATTTATTTCGACATGAGGTCTGACCGATTTGTTGTGCAGATCCCCATAAACGCCACCATGGAAGTATTGGTTGGTGAAAAGGGTGAGTCCCAGGATAAGTATCGAACCAACCAGAACAATCGTGCTGATGAGCTTTTCGCGGAGCGGAAGCAATCCCGAACCCCAAAACCCAAACCATTTATGGCGGGTAAATGACTTATTATTGCGGAGAAAATATTCATCCAATGAAAACTTTCCACCACCAGCGTGGAAAATGGTAAATCCGGCGGATACCCCCAGGACGCCGATTTGCCATTCGTCAAGGCAAGTGGTCCCTAGCCAACCTGAACCCAGCAGGATCCCCATGGCCAGACCAAATACGGCTATGCTCATCAACCGGGTAAACAACCCGAGCATAAACAGCAGTCCGACGATTCCTTCGATAATCGTAAAGGCTGCCATAGCCCACCAAAGCCAATCTGGATTGCTCACCAAAAACTCGATAATGGGTTTAATGCCCAGGGCATTTGGTAAGAAGTGATTAAATTTTTCTCCTATATAACCAGCTTCCTCGGGGTTGAGTTTGTTGTCGAGAACCAGCCTCCTCCAGAATGCTGAAAAATAAGTCCATCCGACCACCCATCGCAATGCAGTGGTGATCATACCTGCATGAGAATATGTTTGATTGTTCATTAATGTTTGAATTTAGAATTGAAAAATGGAATCGCGATACATGGAAAGTATCGGCGCTATTGCCGGATTTCGATTCTAAATCAAATTCGATACACTTCGTGGAGTATAAATAAGGGAACTGGTGATGTAGGTACTTCCCGTGGATAGACCACAGCATTATGATAGCGCGAAATTAGACTATGAACCGATGCATGGTGGAAATCGGTGTCTGCCGTTGAAATTTCCTGATCGGTTGAAAAGGTAGGAGCGGTGATTTCATCCAAGTCCTGCTTCACACTTGCACAGGTCGCGTTTTTATCCGGCTTTTCAAACCTTTCCTCCTGGATGGGAATGTTCAGCGACTGTTTAATGTCTTGTTTGATCGTACACGGAAGCACGATGAGCATCGCCAGGATAGCTGCTGCCCAATTTGTCAGAAAACGTTGTGCTTTGTAATTCACCAATTTATAAATTAAACGGGTCCGATGGAATTTGCCAGGCTATTTTCAACCTGGTTGCCTACTCCAACGGTCGTAAGTATCGGGATGTTTTAACAGGTATGGAGATTTACAAATTGCTAACAATTACCGCAGATGTTGTCCTAATCCACAATCCGGTCTCAGCAGATTCTGATTCCTTGTTTCCTGCCACCTTACGCTCTCCAATGGGAATGCCCCAATTAATAGAATAAGATGCGCGTATAATTATAGTTCATTCCTGATCCGGATAAAACTTCTTCTTATGTTTTAGCGCCCAGGCAACCATTTTTTGTTTCTGGGCAGGATAATGATCGATGACGTTCCCTTTTTCATAGGGATCATGAAGCAGATCGAAAAGGCTGGTATCCATCATCATTTGCCGGTATTTCCCGGCCTGACCATCCACCCCTGCTATATCCAGGCTCCGGTATGGGTGAGGAAGATGAAGCTTCCACCGACCATCCGCTGAGATTACCCCCTCGAGTCGGGGACCGGTGGAAAAGGGATAAAATTTGTGCGGATTCGCTGCCTGCTTCTGACCTTGAATGAGGTTCCATAGGTTTTTACCATCGATGGTGTTGGCGGGTAAATGACTGCCAGTCACTGCACAGATGGTAGGCAAGAGGTCTACCGAATTGATCATGGACCACGATTTACTGCCTGCTTCGATGATGCCGGGAAATTTGACGATACATGGGTTGCGTAATCCTCCTTGAAACCCCGTGCCTTTTCCTTCACGATAACCTGTGATACCGGCATGATTCCCATAGGAAAGCCACGGTCCGTTGTCGGAACCTATGAATATGAAAAGGGTATTGTCCTCCAGTCCGTGATCTTTCAGCGCCTGATTAACCTGACCAATGGACCAATCCA
>CAYRRD010000048.1:11414-24712 GCA_964426625.1 uncultured Saprospiraceae bacterium
TCCTCCAGTCCGTGATCTTTCAGCGCCTGATTAACCTGACCAATGGACCAATCCAATTCCATCATTACATCCCCGTACAATCCCGTGCCCGATCGACCCTCAAACTGATCGCTGCAATAGATAGGAACGTGGGGCATTGAATGGGGTAAATACAGGAAAAAAGGCTCCTCCTTGTGCCTTTTAATAAAATCCACCGCCCTTTGGGTATACCAGGTCGTGAGCATTTTTTGATCTTTCGGTGTCATTGTATCGATCCGGACTTCCTCGTTTTCCCAATATTGCAAAGGCCATTGACCCCAATATTCGGGGTTTTCGGGATGATATTTCCACATGTCATTGGAATACAATAATCCCGAGAACTCGTCGAATCCTCTTTGAAGCGGTCGGCTACCATCGAGGTCACCCAGATGCCATTTGCCAAATAAGCCGGTAACGTATCCATTTTTCTTCAAAACTTCTCCCAGTGTAGAGTAAGATTGACTTAATCCCTTCTGTTGCGGACCATAGGCGTTAAATACCCCGGTTCGCCCCGGATAACAACCCGTCAATAATACCGCACGCGAGGCAGAACACACCGCCTGGGGGACATGAAAATTGTAAAAACTTCGCCCTTCGTCCGCCAGTTTTTGTACATGGGGAGTAGGGTATGGAGGATGACCAAAAGGGGCGAAATCCTCAAAACCACCATCATCGAGCATTATCAATACCACATTGGGTTTTTCCCGGTTGCTGGTTTCCTTCTCCCATTGAACTGATGAGAAAAGCAGGCCACAAGCCAGTATGGCGAGAGCCGACCATGAGGCCAATTGGAAACGTGATGTGAAAAAGCGACTTACCTTCATGGGTTTGTGGATCGGAAGATGGTTAAATAATTAAAAATAATAATTATCCATCGGACATACCAATCCTGCTCCAATTCATTTACTCAGAATAGCGTAAAAACTCCGGCCGAGCCAATTCAATGGAGCTTCGGTGGTCCCGGTTGATCTGCAAAAAACACCCCGATTTATATCAAGGACGATGGCGCTTTTACCCCTAAGACAACTTTGAAAGGGCCTCCTTGATCCGATCCATCGCTGTATTGAGTTGGGCCTCCGACGCTGCGTAGGATATTCTGATACAGTCATTGTTTCCGAATGCAGAACCAGAAACTGTAGCAACATGGGCGCTTGTCAAGAGGTATTCAGCAAAATCGTCGGCGTTTTGAATCGCGGTTGTTCCATCTGATTTACCAAAATAGGAACTCACATTGGGGAAGATGTAAAACGCACCTGTAGGATTGGGTACTTCAATGCCGGGAATTTCGCGAAGTTTGCTGGAAACAAGTTCTTTCCGTTTTTCAAAGGTTGAGCGCATAGTTTCCATTGCATCCGACTTGTGGCGAAGTGCCACGACCGCTGCTTCCTGCGCAAAAGAGTTGGCACCGCTGGTAGTTTGACCCTGAATTTTGTTGCAGGCTTTTGCAATCCAGAGGGGTGCACCCATATATCCAAGCCGCCACCCTGTCATAGCATAGCCTTTGGAAAATCCATTGACTGTGACTGTGCGATCCATCATTCCTTCGAGACTGGCAATACTGGTATGTTTTTCTCCAAAGTTGATGTATTCGTAGATTTCATCTGAAATGACAATAATATCAGGGTATTTCCGCAATACTTCAGCCAGTCCTTCCAGTTCTTCACGGCTGTACACGCTTCCTGTAGGATTAGAGGGCGAGGAAAACATTACGACCCGGCTTCGTTCGGTGATCGCTGCTTCCAGTTGGTCGGGTGTAATCTTAAAATCCTGGTCGATACCTGCTGATACCAATACAGGATCGGCACCGGCTAGTTTGGCAATTTCGATATAGGAAACCCAAAAAGGAGTTAAAATGATCGCCTCATCGCCCGGGTTGAGAAGCGCGAGACATGCATTGGCCAGAGATTGCTTGGCACCATTGGATACCACAATTTGTGCCGCGGTGTATTCCAGACCGTTGTCATTTCGAAATTTATCCACGATGGCTTCTCGCAATGCAAAAATACCCGGGACCGGAGTGTACTTGGTCTTGCCAGCTTTGAGTGCTTCGATGGCTGCTTCCTTGATGTAATCCGGTGTATCAAAATCTGGTTCTCCCAAGCTGAGGGAAATGACTTCATGTCCCTGCTCCTTGAGTTCTCTGGCTTTTTGGGACATTTTTATGGTGGCTGATTCGTTCATGTTTCGAACGCGATCCGAAACCCTGGGTTGTGCCGATGTCGTCATATTGTAATTCCTTTATTTTGGAATGCAAAGTAAAGGAAAATACCTCAGTTTGCTACCGTTTGATCCTGGAAACTTATTCCTCAGAATGGACAACTAATTCATAAGTGCAATGTGGAATGAACGGGCTGGGCAGGTAACCGGATTTGGTTCATGAACTGACCAATACCACTTTACAAAGGTCTCAGTCGGGGATCAGTACTGTTTTTTAAAAACCGGTATCCGGATTAAAATACCGCCGGGAATATTTCAAGACGATCGATTCGGGGTGAGGGCTTACCCGGAAGCGTCCTGATTTCAATGTGATTCAGCCCCTTTTGTAATACTACGTTGATCAATGAACTGCGATGCCATCGGTTGGTGCTTCCTACGTCGCTGAAAATAATTTTTTCCTCTACAACTTCCCCATTGATCAAAAGTTGCATTTCTGCCTCATCTGTATCTGAGTGCGAATAGCGGAAACGTACAGAATAATCGTTGGTATTATGAGAAGGAATTTTCCAACGTAAGCCTGCTGGTTCACTATCTCCTTCAAAACGTGCATAGCCTTCCCCCAGTGCAGCGGATGGCATAGCTTCCACATGGACTTTTCCGTAGGTGGAGGCCAGTTCAGCACTTAGGGTTATTCCCCCCTTGGGTAATAATGTGCTGAATGTATTGGTGAAACGTGGTTGTTCAAACAAATGGGGGTATTCATCCACGATTTGCCCAAATTCATTCACGGCCCGGATGTATCGATTTTCACCATGTAAAGCCATTAAAATTATGGTGCGCTCCCTGATTTTCTGGTCGATATACCAGGCTGGATGGGCTTGTCGGGGGGGTAAGTTAGCTGTATTCCATCCGCCATGACCTATATAGATGGTTCCATCCTGAAACGGTTTGTCCTGGAATATGGGTGTAGTTCTTTTGTATCGATTTTCCTGGAATTCAAATACCACGGGAATTTCATATCTGTCAAATAAAGGTGTCCAGTATTGTTTGAGCTTTTGTGTCAGGGGTGATTGGTTGCTTTGAATAGCTGGAAATGCCTGTGCCTGGTAAACAGGAAATACATGAGGGCGGTTTTTGCGTTGTCGAAGCGCCTTTTTTAGGGCTTTGATTTGATTTTGGGGATTCCGTTCCAGTAGATGGTGATCCAGATGTAAAATGCTGAGGTATTCACCCATATCCCAGGTATGTAATCCGGAGTGGTCATTTGAAACCGGCATGGATGTCATTCCATGGAGGTCTTCCTGAAGGGTCCCGGTAGGATTGGAATGGCCTGCAGGGATAATGACTGGGATGACAAGACCCTGAGAGTCAATCAATCCATTTTGAAAGGCATCAAACCATTTGTGCCATTTCCATAAAATATCTTTATCTGCCCCATCGTCTGGCCATTGACCACTCCACAAAAGAAATCTTGGTTTGTATTTGGCAACGAGATTGGTCATTCGGTCCATACAAGCTTTTCCCTCCAGTATTTCCTGATCCAGAGCATTTCCACCAATGGCAAAAACAAGCGGTTCATGCCCCAAGTCCTGGGGCATCGTCTCGAAATAATATATTTGGTCGCTGTGGCCTACTCTGAAAGCATAGCGGGTACCGGGGGATAATTCTGTCAATTCCTTGCGGTAAATCGTTTTTCTCAGAAATGGTATGGTCATAGCGAAACCAGTGGCATTTTGCCATATACTGTCAGATGTTTTACGGTAATGAATGATGGAATCATTTTCCCCTTCCCGGGTGATATGCCAATCTATGACCATGGAGGTGGTAGGATCATTGCGCCACGTAAGTAAAAGTCCCTCTGGTTTTTCCTGGCTCCAAATCTCCACAGGCAATACCACACTCATAGATAAAATCACAAGCGTGTAGTTCTCGATAATTCCGGACCAGGACATGGAAGCGAGTATGGAAAACATTCGGGTCATTGAATAATTCAGATGGGTAAGTTATTTCTGCTATAAATCGTCAGATTCTTCATGCCCCAGGGGTGATCTGCGTCATCCGTGGTTTGAATTCTGAGGTATTTCACAGGTTCCTTCATATCTATAGAGAACGAATTGCGTCCAACTTTCCCCTGTTTTTCTTCTGATATTTCCCAGGTGTCCCCGTTTTCAGACGTTGCAATGATGAATTGCTTTGGATAATTGTCCTGTGTACATTCAAATTCAATTTCAGCAAGTAAGAAACCATTTGGAAATTGGATTTGAAACCAGGACTCCGGTGATTGGGCATATTCAGTGAGCCATCCTCTGTGGGTAAAGGCAAGACCGGGGTCTTTGGTGGAACCTACGCCGGGCCAGGCCGTACTGCTCGCAGTAATGATCCAGCCAGATTGGTAGGAGAGGTTCCGTGGCACCTCATCCCATAGAGATTGAAAGGTATACGGTGTCTGGCGTCCAGCTGTATTTTTCCGAATGTGATTAACATAGTCTGGAGTAATGAAACCTGCCTGATTGCCAAAGTCATTTCGGATATACGAAATGACGGATGCGATGTATTGGTCGTCGTATATCTTCATCGGTATCATGAGGCTACCATAATCTTTGCCATTGATGGGCCCATCGAGTCCATGTAGAACCACTTTGACTGCATATTCGGGATGGCCTGTAATACGATTTGATCCGGAAAATGCCGGGGCAAGCATTTGCGTGCTGTTTTCACCAGCCGGACTACCCAATCCTTGTGGGCCATGACAAGTGGCACATAGGTTAAGATAATGCTCCTTACCCTCAAGAAAAAGTATCTGCTCATCTCGGGAAAAGCGGTTTGCGATATTTTGGCTGGCTTCTTCGATACTTTTCAGAATTTGTTCTCCCACCACCTGGACCCCTTTCCGGGGCTGATCTTCCAGCAGGCCACGTATCATACTTTCGATTCCGGGTATGTTGAGAATGTACATGGATTGCATTGCCTGAATGACGACTTCCACTTTGGGATCCCTGATCATTTCCCTGTAATAGTCAGCTAAACCAAAATGCCCGTATTTATAAAGTGTTTCCCCGGCACGCAATGCCTGATACCTCATTTGCGGACTTTCATCGCCCAATAGATCGATAACATCCTGCTGGTTCAATCCATTGAGGCCTTCCAATGTCCACAGGGCGTGGATGCGGGCTAGTTCGTTCTCTGATTCATTCATCATCTCGCGAAGCTGAGGAATTACCGATCGGGCTTGCCGAAGGATAAGTAATTGCTGGGCTTTATCTCGCCACCACCCATTGGGATGGAGGAAATGTCGCAATAGTTCATCGTCCGATTCTTCAAACATCCGGGGTTTTTCCTTGCGCCTTTCAATACCATCGTACGTCAGTCGCCAGATTCTACCATAGCGAATAATGTCGTCCATCTGATATTGTAATATCTTGGTTCTCAGGTAGCTTCCGTCCTGTGTCCAGGTTCCCTGTTGTATGATCCCTCTGTACATATCTACGATATACATCGACCCATCGGGTGCAGTAGCGATATCAACAGGTCTGAAAAGGGGATCCGTAGATTGAAGAAATTCAGATTCATGGATGGCGTAGGGGTTTTGCAGATAGGTCAGCCCTTCGCGTTTGGTAGAAGTGACCCGTCGTACGATCCGTGCTACAGGTTCTCCATAAAAATATTCACCCTGGAGTTCATCCGGCAGTCGATCGCCTCGAAATACATCATTGCCTGCTGCCCCGGTCACATTGGCCAGTGATCCATCAGGTTTTACCTCTTTCATGCCTGGTTCAAAATCCGCGAGCCGGATAAGACTATAGGGGGTACGAAATCCCGGTTCGTACTGACCTTCTACCTGGTAGTTGCCATAAACGATGGGAAATTGGAAATTGGCAGGTACCCCTCCAGCCCCATCCTGCATCCAGACCAATCCATAGTCGTCCTGGGTCACACCCCATTGGCCCCATGGTCGTCCACTGGGTTCTCTTAAAATACCATCCGGGGTCCAGCGAATGCGAACCGGATTGTAGGTGCTGTACATCCAATTGTCGAGTGTCCAGGTCAAAAAGCTGGTTTGATGTTCCACATTGCCCGTTCGCCCCATGCCATCGGTGAAAAATTCCTTTTTATCTGCCTTGCCATCGTTGTCGGTGTCCGTATATTTATAGATTACGTCCTGATTTGATTCCATGGCAAGGATGGTGTGGGGGCCAAATGGGACCACGAATCGGGGGAATACCAGGCTGTCCAGAAAGATTCCACCGGTTTCGTAAATACCATCGTCATCGAGATCTTCCCAGCGCGAGATGCAGCTGATGGGCTGAAGTTCGTCCGTGGCATCGATATCCTGCATGTACGTTCGCAATTCAAGAACATACATCCGGCCATTGCCGTCAAATTGAATAGCCGCGGGTTCGATGATACGAGGTTCTGTGAGTACGGGTTCGATGGAATAGCCAGACTGTAAAACGAAGCTTTCTTGCTGTTCCCGGGGTGATTGTGGCATGACGGGGGGTGCGGGTGTAAGATCAATCCCTTTCCATCGGGGAGAACTGGTGTCTGCATCGGCGGGGATTGCTATCCGGGGAAACGGAGGTATTGTTCTTGTAGGATCCAGATTATAGGCCGACTCCGTGGCTTTCCCTGCAGGTTCATGGCAGGATGTCAGAACCAAAAGTCCTGTCAAAATAAGCATGAATATTTGGGCTGGGAACATCTTTTTGTATATTGAGGATGGCTAATTTAGTTAAATATCGGTAAAAGGGGAACGCCCTGTTTTTTAAAAAAAGACTAAACCGGGCCTGTTGTGTTGACACAGGAGATGAAATGCCCTGATTGCGGACCTTGGATTTCTGAAAGGTGGTTCCAGGAGGGGTTGTATTCACCATAATAATCATAGATAAAACTTGAAATACGATGAAATACAAGCCGGATCAGTACAACAGTCTCTCCCCATACTTTGTGGTGGATGGAGCGGAAAAGTACATGGAATTGTTGGCTCGGATATTTGAAGGCGAAATGTTGAGGCAGTACCATGGACCCGATGGAAGGATTGTCCATGCCGAGATGCGTATCGATGATTCTGTTCTGATGTTTGGCAATTCCAATGAGGCTTACCCACCCAATGAATTAATACTTCATTTATATGTTCCCGATGTCGATCAAATCTATCAAAGGGCACTGGAATACGGATGTGAACCGATCCAGGAACCCAGGGTGCAATTCGGGGATCCGGACAAAAGGGGGAGTTTTCGCGATCCTTTCGGACATTTCTGGTCGGTAGCTACCCAGATAGAAGATAAACACGGTTGAACCTGGGAATTGGTCGATCAGAGTCCACCGCCATTCTTTTTGCTATGTTGCTGACATACCGTTGTCACGGTATCGGTTAATTTTGTGTCAGATTCAGATCAGATAAATTATTATTGCTATGAACGACACGACGATGACCAAGGTCCTTGTATCACAGTACAAAGCCAGTCTGGGCATGCTCAGGCAGACTATTGAGAAAACCCCACATGCCTTTTGGAATACCGGGGAGTACGCCAATCCCACCTGGCAGATAGCCTACCATGTTATCTGGGGGGTGAATTTTTATCTGGGTGCTGATCCTGAAAGTTATGAACCTTTTCCGGATGCCATCGAAGGGGCTGAAAGTCTCGGAGGTGCCCAGGAATGGGAAAATCCGGAAGAGGGTGTGGTGGTTGAGGGCTTTCATACCCGGGAACAGTTACTTAGCTACCTCGATTTTTTGATAGATGAGCTGCCCAATCGTGTGGAAGCCTTACCCCTGGAGGCTCCATCCGGATTTGAATGGTATTCGTATTCCCGGTTTGAGCTTCATATCAATAATATACGGCACATCCAGCATCATACCGCCCAGATTATCGAGCGACTTAAAGCCAAAGGCCTTTCCGGGTTTGCATGGTGGATGGATGGGCAGCCACCTGAAGCGTGGTAAGGGGATGGCGATATGCTGTACGGAATGCGGTAAAAAGAAAAGAGGCAACCAGATTGTATCTGTGTTGCCTCTTTTTTTGGTAGACCCACAAGGACTCGAACCTCGACTAACGGTACCAAAAACCGGTGTGCTACCATTACACCATGGGTCTAGCCATTTGTGCTTAAGCGCTGCAAACTTAGTACATATTTTTGGATAGACGAAATTCCTGAGGGAAATTTTTTCTATCCCCGGGCATGGTTTCCATGCATAAATTTTATGTCGAAAAATGCGACATTTCAATAAAAATAGGGATATTTGGAGGGAAAAAGGCAGGTACGCATATGTTTGACCGGGCAATTGTACATATGGACTTGGATTCGTTCTTCGTTTCCGTGGAGCGATTGAGAGATTCTTCGCTCCACGGGAAGCCGCTGCTGATCGGAGGAATGAGTAGCCGCGGGGTGGTTGCTTCGTGCAGTTATGAAGCCCGCCGGTTTGGCGTTCATTCGGCCATGCCGATGAAGACAGCTCTCAGGCTTTGCCCCCAGGCCATTGTAATGCGTGGAGACATGGATGAATATTCCAAATACTCGAGACTGGTCACCGATGTAATCCGGGATGAGGCTCCCCTGTTTGAGAAATCGTCGATCGATGAATTTTACCTCGACATCAGCGGGATGGATCGGTATTTCGGATGTTTTAAATGGACCCGGGAGCTTCGGCAGAAGATTATACGGGAGTCCGGCCTGCCGATTTCGTTTGGATTGTCGGTGAATAAGCTCGTTTCCAAGATCGGAACGGGGGAGGTCAAGCCCAATGGGGAAAATCGGGTGGACCGGGGCACAGAACGGGAATACATCGCACCGCTGTCGATTCGTAAGATTCCGGGAATCGGGAAAGAAACCTATAAGAAACTCAGTTTTATGGGGGTGCGACAGGTACGAACGCTTCGGGAAGTTCCCATGCGGCTGTTGCAGCGAGAGTTTGGTCAGCACGGCCGGGAGCTCTGGAACAAAGCCAATGCCATCGACCCTTCGGAAGTGGTTCCTTACACCGAGCAGAAATCGATCTCCAAAGAGCGGACCTTTTCCGAGGATACGCTGGATATCGAATACATCCGGCACAAAATCATGGCCATGGTCGATGACCTGGCTTTTGAGTTGCGGCAGAAAAAGCAATTAACCGGCCAGGTGACCATCAAGATTCGGTATGCCGATTTCAATACCTATACGCGTCAGAAGAAAATAGCGTACACCGCCAACAATCGGGTGCTGGTCGAACACTTGCTGGGACTCTTCAAAAAACTTTACCAGCGGCGGCAGCTTATCCGGTTGATCGGGGTCAAATTTGCCGGGCTGGTTCACGGGAGCGACCAGTTGTCCCTGTTTGACGACACCATCCGCGATATTCAATTGCTCGAACAGATGGATCATATCCGGGAACGTTTTGGTGCCGGTGCGATTCACCGCGCGTCGTCGTTATAGCGGCCCCAGTAGCCGGCCCGACTCGCCCAATGGTCAGTCGAGCAACGTCCTCAATCGCGCAATCGTCGACGCGCGGGAATGGGTGTCGAGTTTGATGTAAATGTTCTGGACGTGGGTTTTGATCGTATTGATCGAGACAAAATGTTTTTGAGACATTTGTTTGTTGGTCTGACCTTCGTAAATATCCACCAGAATCTCATATTCTTTGGTCGTCAGGTCGGCCAATAATTTTTTGTTGAGAGCTTCGCGGCTAAAATAGCGGGGTTTGCTCATCTGGGAATGGTTGTAAAGCGCGACTTCTATGGCCGTGTAAAGATCCGCTTCGTCAAAAGGCTTGACGATGTACCCCATGGGTCGGGTTTGCTTGGCGTCCGATACCACGGCTTTTCCGGAGTAAGAAGTGAGGTAAATAAAGGGTACCTGGTAATGGGTGTTGATCTGGTGCGCGATATCGATCCCATCCATCGAATGATCGAGGTTGATGTCGAGCAAAACGATATCCGGGCATGAATTTTTGAGCGACTTCAAAGCGGCTTCTTTGTTGTGCGCCACGGCGACCACGTCGTAGTCTACGTTGGTCAGGAATTCGCGGATATCTTCCGCGATCAGGGGTTCATCTTCTACTACGAGTACTTTGATTTCGGACATGGTTACAATATTTTGGGGTTGGGAATGTTCATAGAGATGACCGTTCCGGCTGGGGAGTGTTCGATGGTTAACGCAGCGCTTAATTTTTCAGAAAACGCTTTGATCAGCCGGTATCCCAGGCTTTTGGAATTTTCAATGGCAAAATTTTTGGGCAATCCTCCGCCGTTATCTGACACCTTGAGATGGATGGAATTGTCCTGGTTGAGCAGGTGGATTTCCAGGACGCCATCGTCTACGCCGTTGAACGCGTATTTTAAGGCATTGCTGATAAGCTCGTTGAGGATCAACCCGATGGGAATCAGGGTGTCCACGTCGAGTTTCATCGAATCCACGTACGTCTTTATCTCGATATCTTTCTCAAATACCTTGTAGCTGTTGACCAGGTTGTTGGTCAATTTATCAATATATTCGACGGTGTCCACCCCGACCAGGTCTTCGTCCTGATACAGGTTCTGGTGGATCAAAGCCATCGATTTGACCCGGTTGCGACCGGATTGGATGGCTTCCCGGGCCTGGGGATTAGCCAACTGCCGGCTCTGCAGACTCAAAAGCGAAGAAATGACCTGAAGGTTGTTCTTGACCCGATGATGAATCTCTTTCAACAGCACCTCCTTTTCACCCAGAGCTTTGGAGATTTGGGCGTTCTTTTGAGCGAGGATCAAATTGGCCCTTTTCCGCAACCGGAAAAGATAATAAAGTAAAAATGCGATCAGCAAACTCACCAGAGTGCCTATGATCAGCAATCGGGTCACCCGCTGATATTCAGCCTGCCGGGCATTGGCTTCCAATACCTGCAATTCCCGTTCCCTGTCAAAGTTAAACTGCATTTCCAGCTGGGTCAGCTGCTTGACATTCTCTGCATTGAACAGGGAATCCTTCAAAACGTTGTGTTGTTCGTAGTAATCCAGTGCGGTAGCGATATTTCCCGCTTGTTTATTCACGCGGTACAGGCACTCGCATGCTCTGGAAAGCGAATTCGCATTGGATTGGTCCATGGCCAGACGCAGACCATCCTGGCAATCCCGTTCCGATGCAGCAAATTCCCCGGATTCAAAAAAGAGTAAACCGCGCTCGATATACGCCTCCATCAGGCCGTCGAGATAATGCTCTTTTTCAAAAACGCCGATCGCTTCGTTGAACTTGACGAGAGCGGTATCCAGGTTCCCTTTCATTTTGTTGGCGCGGCCGATGTTAAACTGTGTCAGGGCCACCGACCAATCGGGCATGCCCCCGATTTGTTTTAATTCGAGCGATTGCTCCAGGGCCTTCAGGGATTCGTCCAGTTTGTCATTGGATAAGTACAATTCCCCAATATTGCCCATGACGACCCCGGCAGAAGTGCTATTGCCCAGTTCCAGCAGAAGGTTGTAGGCTTCGTTGTAGTATAGGATGGCCATTTCGTAATCATCCATCGACTTGTACAAAATCCCGATGCTATTGTCCAGGATGCTGATTTGGCCTTTTCGTTTGACCCGGTCCGATTCGCTGAGCGACAAGGTGTCGATTGTTACCAGAATCTCTTTGGCCTGGAGGATGGTTTGAAAGGACTGAGCGACGTTTCCCCTCATTTCCTGTAAGCTCGACTGCGTCGCCAGGATCTGGGAATGCAGAAACGGGTCATCCCGGACGGCTTCACGCGCCAGCGCTTCATCGAGGTAGTGCGCAGAACTGTCCAACATGGAATTGTAATAGTAAAAATTGCCCATCGCATACAGGTAGTTGGATCGCAAAACCTCATCATCCAGCCCTCGAATCAACTGGTCAGCCCGATCCAGTAACCTCCGCGATTCCCGGGCATACCTATATTTGCGGCCGGACAAATGAAACAGGGTCCATACTTTCAGCGAATCGGTTTCCAAGGTATCGATATCGGTCAGTATTTGATCGATTTCAGCAATGATCCCTTCCTGGCCACTGATGTGGTGATCCACCCCGACGATCAAAAAGAAGCTTATAAGGATTTTGACGATCCAGTTCATGTTGGCTAATGGAATTCTGACTAAAAGTAAGTTTTTGATTTTATTTATGACCCCATCGGGCAAAAAAAGTTGGGTAAAGTAGCAACACCCAGCTTTTTAAACTTTCATAAGCTGTCTAAAAATTCCCCATATCAGTGTAAATCGAGTCGGGCTACGCCGTTGCGAATGTTCACTTTCGTTCCCCCTTTTATGGTTTTGATCCCCGCGTTGCACAGATTAAACCGGACCGTCTCCTTGACGGTAAAACTTCCGGTTCGGATGGTCGGTGGAAACTTGAGATTGATGTAATCCCCCCTGGATCCGTATTCCGCTCCCAATTTCAATTCCCCGTTCCCCGGTATTTGAACCCCATCAATAGAGATGGTGAGGCATATGACTTCGCTGCCAAAAATTTCCCAACAGAATCGCTCTGGACGAGGTGACTCGGGCGTCGTATCAGTACTGTGGGCCGCAATGTTCAATGCAATTGTGAAAAACATCAGAATACTTAACACTGTTTTCATAGCAAGAAATTTATGGTTGAAACAATAGTGCAATTTGGAAATTGTGGATGCTTCATCCTTCACCCCAAAGGATGATTTTAGCCGGCCATCCGCTACCCTGAATGAAATAGATGAGAGGATAAGGGGAAAAATTTGAGCCATACCGTTCGCATTTCCGGACCACCAACGCACCATCTTGATGTGATGTAGGAAGATCCCGGGTTTATGATTTTATTGTGATTTTTCCCAGATATCCCTTCGTCATACTGACACAACAAAGCATTAAATTCTTTTATCAACTTTTAAAACCCAGGGACTATGAAAAAGCAATGGATCATCGTAACGATAGGGATGCTTTTCGGATGGATCGCATCGGACGCTCAAAATAACATACAGTATGGTTTAAGTGGCGGGGTTGGTTTTTCCAATTTCAACTACACCGCGTTGAATGATTTACCCATTTTTAGCCACGATCCGATCGTGTCCTACAACATCAACGGATATATTGGAATCCGACCCAACCAGAGATTTGGATTATCATTTGAGCCCGGGTACAGCCGACGAGGTGGTAAAGTAGGGTTGTTGCCCGATATTATTCCTATAC
>CAYRRD010000049.1:0-24646 GCA_964426625.1 uncultured Saprospiraceae bacterium
TTTATTTCGACTTCCGCGCTCACGAATCGCACAGGGTCGCGGCTCACGAATCGCATAAATGGATCCAATAAGGATATCATGCCAGGAATATCGCTATTCACTCACAGGGTAAAAGATAAAGCTGATTTCCGTTTATAGCAGCTCTTGTATGGCTTCCTCCAGATTTGCGCGGGGATTGAGTTTGCGGATGATACCTTCCCTATCCAACAGGAATGTGGCAGGAATCGCCGTTACGCCATATCTTTGAGCTGGTTCAGATTGCCAAAACTTCAGATCGCTCACATGGGTATCCCAGGACAAATTGTCCTGCTGAATAGCTTCCACCCATCTGTGTTTCTGCCCGTTTCGATCCAGCGATACGGAGAATACGGTAAAACCCTGATCCTTATACTTATTATAAATGGATACAACGTGTGGGTTTGCCCGGCGACATGGTCCGCACCAGCTTGCCCAAAAGTCAAGCAGCACAACCTTGCCTTTCAGATCTGATAGCCGCATAATTTCTCCTTCCGGGTTGGGAAGTGCGATTTCAGGTGCGGGTTGACCAACAGAGACTGTAAACTGTGCGCTATTTGATGCCTGACTGGCTTTCTGATCATAAACGGCGATAAATTCTTTAAATTCATCGGAGTAGGAGGATCCACGCAGGGCTGCATCGACCTTATTTACCAATTTTCGCACATGAGAATAATCTTCCGGACTTCCCATTAAAAACGCCATGCCAGTTTGCATCGCTATGAGCACATTATCGTGTTCATTCATATATCTGATGACTTCATCCTTGGGCCACTTATCGTTGATCATATTATAAAAAGACATAATCTGTAGGCTGGTTTCCATCGATCCACTGAGTTCAAAATCGTACTGGGCCAGATTGTTCAAATTGCCTTTTATTGCAATATCTGTATCCTCCCCATTGAGAATAAAGGAAACACCTTGATTTCCAACCATGAATTGGTAAATTGCTTCCTCCAGTGGTTTTTTTGAAGTCATGGAAAAATTGCCTCGAGGATCGGATTGCGTGGCCATCACCTGAGATTTTTGGCCCCGTAGTGAAATACGGTTTAAAGTAATGGGAAGGTTTCCTCCATCCCGGATTTGTCCGGATATAGTTACCACTTCACCACTTACTGCAGAATCAGAATTGGAGCACCCCATGCTCACCAGGAATCCCAGACAACCTACGAGTAATAATTTTACCAATTTCATTGTTCCATTTTTTGTTCCAACAATGTATCGTAATTTAATTTCCACTGTGACAATGTTCCAAAATCAATGTCGTTAACGACCAGTACATCCCGCTCCACTTTTCCTATTTTTTGAATAGGAACTTCGTTTTGTTTCGAAATGTTTTGCAGTTGATCAAAATCTTTTTGATCCAGACTGACAACGACTCTGGACTGGGCTTCCCCGAATAGAAAACTATCCAGCCGTATGGAGGGGGTGTATTGAATCCGAGCCCCCAAATTGTGCTCCATGCTTGATTCCAGCAAGGTGGTGAACAACCCGCCTTCAGAGACATCATGTGCTGATTTGAGCAAGCCATGTTGATTGGCTTCGAATACGGTTCTTTGGACGTTGAATTCTTCCTCAAGTGAAAAATAAGGTGCTATGGAATCTTCTACTTTATAATTCCAGTTCAAATATTCTGAACTGTTGAGATCAAATATCTCTTTCCCGATCAGGACAATAATATCACCATCGTTCTGGAAACCGGAACCCAGAAAATCATCCATATTTTCCATTATCCCCAACATGCCAATGACCGGAGTAGGTTTAATTGGTTCAACTTTCCCACCGAGTTCGGTTTGGTTGTAAAAACTGACATTCCCACCTGTCACTGGGGTTTCAAATTTCAGACAAGCTTCTGTCATTCCCTTAATTACATTGACAAATTGCCAGTAAACTTCCTTATTGTATGGATTACCAAAATTAAGGCAATTGGTTATCGCAACAGGCTGACCGCCAGTACATACGATGTTACGAGCTGCCTCGGATACCGCAATCATCCCACCGATATATGGGTCCGCATATACATAATTGGAGTTGCAATCCACGCTCATCGTCAATGCTTTGCGGGTACCTTTTACACGGATAGCAGCTGCATCTGAAGCTTTGTTAGTTCCCATATTATTGATCCTCACGGTATGGTCGTATTGTTCATAAATCCACCTTTTAGAAACAATACTGGGTGATTCCATGAGCTGTCGGGCAGCAATGACATAATCCTGGGGTTCGGCAATAGTTTCTTCTGTATAATCCTTGAGTCTGGAATAGTAGGTGGCTTCTTTATATTCACGATCATACACAGGGGCTCCTCCCCCCAATACCAGGGGATCAGCAGGTACATCAGCCACGACTTCACCTTTATACCAAAATTCGATCCTTCCTGTATCAGTCACTACACCGATTTCCTCACATTCCAAATCCCATTTATCAAAAACTTCAATAAGTCGATCTTCCTCTCCTTTCCTGCACACGATCAACATTCGTTCCTGTGATTCAGAAAGTAGGATTTCGAAGGGCTCCATGTTGTCCTGTCGGGTGGGGACCTTATCGAGATTGATTTTCATCCCGGTCTTGCTTTTCGCACTCATCTCACTGGTAGAACAAGTGATTCCTGCTGCACCCATATCCTGCATCCCGACAATGGTACCGGTTTTAATGGCTTCCAGCGAGGCTTCCAATAACAGTTTTTCCTGGAACGGATCACCTACCTGAACAGCGGGCAAATCTTCAGCACTATCTTCGCGGAGATCTGCAGAAGCGAAGGTAGCTCCGTGGATACCATCTTTACCTGTTGCCGAACCTACTATAAATACCGGATTCCCTGGTCCGTCAGCACTGGCGGATACCGTCTCTCCTTTTTTGACAATCCCTACAGACATTGCATTGACAAGGATGTTTTGGTTGTAGCATTCGTTGAAGTACACTTCTCCAGCCACGGTAGGTACTCCCAGGCAATTTCCGTAATCACCGATCCCTTTGACCACACCCCGGACCAAATGACGGGTGTGCGGACGTTCAATGTCCCCAAATCGAAGGGAATTGAGCGCGGCTATCGGACGTGCTCCCATGGTGAAAATGTCACGGTGAATTCCACCTACTCCCGTTGCTGCTCCCTGGTATGGTTCAATCGCTGATGGGTGGTTATGAGATTCTATTTTGAAGGCACAGCCAAGACCATCCCCGATATCGACCAAACCCGCATTTTCTTCCCCAGCTTCTACAAGCAAGTGTTTCCCTTCTCTCGGTAGGGTTTTGAGGTATTTGATCGAGTTTTTATAGGAACAATGTTCGGACCACATCACAGAAAATATGCTGAGTTCCGTAAAATTGGGCTGGCGACCCATGATTTCAATAATTCGATTGTATTCCTCCTCGGTCAGGCCCAGTTTTTTAACAATTTCTAGATCGGTTGAATTGTGCTTTTCGCTCATCAGTGATGTGGTTTGTATTTTCGCAGCAAAGATATAAAGAATTCACTATATAGGCGTGGTAGGGTAGGTCCTTTTGCCACTTCCCGGACATGCCCTCATATATTTAATTGTCTTATATAAAGCTTCTTCATATTGATGTCCTAGGGACTCAGTACGCTTCATATTATATTTAAATAAGATGTTTATTTCCTTTGATTAATAACTTTTTTGGGCAATATTTGTTCTCAAATTTGACGTTGATACCATGACTGCTATCTCAGGTTAGTTTGATGATGCTGACCTTTTTCAGGGTGTATTGCATTTCGCCTTCGATGGATTTCCAATACGGTTAGATCAATATGTTGTAGTAAACTATATTGGACAGCAAGCATTTGATGTTATTCAACTCAAGAATTACCTGAGCATGTATTGATCTGATTTGGGATGTTGGTTCTCGAATGAGTTCCCGGATGAATTTCAGGTATGGCGCATGGTATTCAATCTTGATTCCAGGTGGAGATCATGGTGCTTAGAGGTGGGAAATGGACCTGCCTGTAGCAATGAAAAAATTGTGAATCGTTTGAGTCGGGTTATAGGCTGAGCTATGATTCTGAATACCGATGACCTGCAGTCATTTTTTATATTTCCGGGATAGACCGGTTCCATATTGAGATTGTGAGAGCACAAAATATTAGGGTTTTATGCGATTGATTTTTTTACTAATCTTCACTTTCATGTTTTCGAATTACCAGCTTTATGGTCAGGAGGAAACAGCCCAGGATACAACTGTGGAAGAAAAAGTAAAATATTGGTCCTTCACAAATTTGTCCAACATTTACCTCGCTCAAATAGCTTACAGCGAATATTGGAAAGGGAGTGGTTATAACAATATCAATCTATGGGGTGATTTTGATTGGAAAGCCATCTTCAAGAAGGATAACAGCAATTTTACCTACAATTTCAACATCCAGTATGGTCTCATGAAACGCAGCGAGCAAAGTTGGATAAAGAACCGGGATAAACTGGAGATGAGTGGGAATTACGGACACCAGTTTTCAAACAGAATGTTTTTATCCGCCCTGGCAAATATGCGTACCTTTATTTCGAATTCCTATAACATTGATAAAGAAGGGATTCGCCAGAATAAAAACGGAAGTTTCTTTTCTCCCATTACCTTTGACATAGGGTCAGGCCTGAATCTGAAGACCCTCGAAGCTGTGGAGGGCAGAGAGAAAAAGAACCCCAATAACAAGCTCGATATTTATTATACTCCCATCAATAGCAAAATCACCATAGCTACGGATTCGATTCTTGCTGCGCAATATCTGCCAGAAAAATTCAGACCCAAAGGCTATCGTATGGAACTTGGCAGTCTGGTGAAAATTGTCGGTCAATTTCAATTATTGGAAAATGTAACCCTTCATTCCAAGGCAGATTTCTTTACCAACCACCTTGCCAAATTCGGTAATTTCGACGTCAACATCGAGAGTAAAATTCTGATGAAGGTGAACAAGACCATTTCAGTCAACATCCTTGCCAATCTGATTTACGATGAGGATATCCTTTTTGATATCGTGGATGAGAATGGGGAATTAACAGGACATAAAGGTCCGCGCACCCAATTCAGTGAGTCCATTAACGTGGGAATTACCCACAGTTTTTGATTCTCATGCTGTGGAATGTCGAAATAATCAAGGAGTTTCAGAGTTTCTTCAATTCCTTTCGGATGATGGATAGTTCCGATTCGATGTACGTATAATTCTGGTGCATCATTTGCAATTCCCTGTGTTCTTCATCCAGCAATTGGTCAAATTCGGAGAATTGACCTTCAATTTTTTCCTTAATCTGGAGAATATACTCTTCCAGTTTTTCAGTGATCTGATTGTTTATTTTTGTACGCGTAAGTCGGACCTCTTCAGAGAATCTCCGGAGTATTTTACCTCTTTTTATGCCTGTGGTGATACCTGCGAACAATAAGCCTATGGCGGTTATCAACCCACCAGTGATGTCAAATACAGCTCCATTGGTAACGGCAGTAAGAATGATGCCAATGACCGCCAAACCACTGCCCGTAGCTAAGTTGGGGTTTATGGAAGAACTCTCCTCAATCAATTCCGTATTGACAAAATTGTCTGAATTTCGAATGAAATGCTGGAATGATTCCTGCAGTTCCTCAATTATTTTACGCCGTCGTTCTGCTATATGACCAAACAGTTCATCATTGTCCTTGAGAATTGTTTTGTTTTTCAAAATCTTCAATTCCACCATCTTCGCCATATTCTGAATATAGTCAGCCAGTTCATTAACTCCATCGTGGAGCCTGTCCGTCATTTCGAGTTTCAGATTGGTTTCGAGATCGGTTTTGATTTCACCCAACCATACCTGAGGCGATTCGTTGCGATTGAAAATAGACTTGAATGATTTACCTACGAGTCGGAAAAAAGACAAACCATCTTTAAGATCACGTTGGGCTATCAGGGTGGCTTTGTCATATCCAGTAAGTAAGCTGTGGATCAAATTTTGAACTTGATTTTGAGATTTTTCTACGTTTTCTTTCAGGGTAATATCAATATCCTTTCGGAATGCACGGTCGCTTTCGTATTGCTTTTCACGATTTTTTAGCCCCACAAGAATTTTTTCATTGAGGGTGGTGATCAGCTCCAGTAAATTATTGAGCTTGAGGCGAAAGGCATTGACGCCGGTAATGTTTTTCTTAAGGTATTCCCGGAAAGGAATAAATCCACTGGATTCGGTCTTGCCCTGGATCTCCTCAATCGCTGATACGGCAAAGACTTCAGGAGAGGCAATTTGGTGTTTTCTAGCCTCTGCTTTCACACCTTCCATATTTATACGAAGGTCATTTTCGTTCATCAAATCCTTTTGCTGCAACACAAAAATGACTTTCTTCCTCCAATCCTGATTGATAAAATTCAAAAACTCCCATGCACTTTTCCTGTAGGGATTTTTGGCTTCGAATACAAATACCACCAGGTCGGAGACTGGCACAAATCTTTCCGTGATTTCCTGATGATGATCAACAATGGTATTGGTGCCAGGCGTATCCACTATGGAAATCTCCTTGAGAATTGGATCCGGATAATATATCTGTTTGAGATATGGATTGATCACAACTTCACTGTGAGATTCTCCCCATTTCAATTGCTGAATGGTATCGGTTTTGGGATCCGGAGCTACGGCACAGATTTCTTCTTCCGTACTCAATAAAGCATTAATAAAACTGCTTTTACCCGCCTTTACTTCACCCACAATGACAAACAAAAAAGGCTCGTCCATTCGAAGTCGCAATTCGGCGATGGTATTTTGTGTGCCACTGTGATCAATTTTGGCAGATTGTTCCGCCAGCTTGTCAACCAAAGATTTCAGCCGTTCAAAATAAGGAAGGAGTTTTTTTTCGGTCAAAGGTGCCATGTCGGAATATTTTGCTATAAATTTAGAGAATTCTCCGGGATCGGGGCATTTAATTCTCTACATCGAGGCAAAGATCGGTATCTAGTGGTCTGTTTCATAAGTAATTAATATTAATGACGCGATTATTTTTTGTCGTACCGAAGAAACAAAACCGAGCATAGGACAGGCCTACGTGAGGCTTTTGGTGATGAAGGTACGGCGAAAGAGAATCCGTCTAAAGTGTCACGAATTTATGTGTCATCGGTGCAACGAAGAGCTGGCAAAAAAGCGGAAGAAAAACAGGATAGATATTTCGGTTTTCGTGCACTGGCGTTATATATCAGAAAATCCGCGGATAGTAAGGTCTGGCCGCTCAGTATCGGATGATTGGATGCGTCTCTGGTTATTACAGAAAATATGGGACGGTGAAGATCGAATTTTTAAGCGGGGGAATGCGAAGGAACTAATATAGGTAAGCCGGGATTTAACGACCGGTTTGCTCCCTTACCCAATCGAAATATGCCAGATTGCTTTCCACCTCCTGGAGTAATATGCACGGAACCTCATAGGGATGAAAATCCTGAATCCTGCTGACCAGCCTGTCTTTAAGATCCAAGGCTGATTTCATAAGTACAACATACTCCCCCTCTTTCTGAGGTTCGTTGTGCCAGGTGTATTGAGATTGAATCGGCCACGATACGCCGCAGGCTATCAAACGAACCTCCAGTAGCTGGCTGATCAGGAGGTCCGCGCTTTCCATATCAGCTACCGTCGTGTAGCAGGTAATAATCTTTGGTAGTGACATTATGCAAGAATCTGTGTCATTTCGATTAAACTCTTCTTGGGGCTTTTGTCCATTGATATCGCATCCGAAAACTCCGTGAAAACGATCTCATCATTGATGATACCCACAGCTTTGTTGTAATTACCATCCATCAGTGCCTGAACGGCAGATGCTCCCAGACGCGAAGCCAGGACCCTGTCATGGCAAGATGGAGAACCTCCTCTCTGGAGGTGGCCGATGATCGTCACTTTGGACTCCAGTTCCGGAATTTGTTTGGCTACTTCCTCTGCTACTTTGGCGGCACCCCCCGTTTTATTTCCTTCGGCGACAATGACCAGGCTGAATAATTTGCCTCGTTTGACACCTTTTCTCAACTGTCCTACCAGACTATCTATTGAAATATTGTTTTCAGGGATTAAAATCCCGGTGGCCCCACTTCCAATCCCCGTATGGAGTGCCAGATGTCCGGTGTGACGCCCCATTACTTCGATGAAAAATACGCGGTTGTGGCTATCCGCTGTATCCCGTATTTTGTCCACAGCATCGATGGCTGTATTGAGGGCAGTATCAAAACCAATCGTGAAATCAGTGCCGTATATATCATTGTCTATGGTGCCGGGAATTCCCATCATCGGCATATCAAATTCCTGCGAAAAGATCATGGCCGCAGTATAGGTTCCATTTCCTCCAATGACTATACATGCGTCAATATCATGCGCTTTGAGCGTCTCATATGCACGTTGGCGTCCTTCCGGGGTAAAAAATTCATAACTTCGGGCAGTTTTCAGAATCGTTCCTCCGCGGTGAATGATATTTCCTACCTCGTTCCGTTCGATTCTTTTGATGGTACCTTTGATCATTCCATCATACCCCCGATAAATCCCATATACATGTTTGCCATAGAAGGCTGAGGTTCTGACTACGCTTCGTATTGCTGCATTCATGCCCGGAGCGTCTCCCCCGGAGGTCAATACAGCAATTCTATTAATGGACTTAGTACTCATTCTTTAACTTGTTGTAATGATATTTTTCTAATTCCAACATGGGGCGGGTGACGAATCTCCCGGGTTTCAATCCCTGAGCCTCAAGAGTTTGTATGAGTATTTCCCTGAAGTGCTTCGAAATTGAGCCCACAAAGTTAATGGGAAGTTTGTCATTTTCCGGATATTTTCGGAGATAATTTTTGATAAGAGCCTCAAAGGATGCCTGGATCTCAGTCCTGATCTGCGGTATGTGCTGAAATCGGGCTGCAATAGTTGTAAAGGAAGCCAGATACCAATTGGGTTTGTTATGGGTGTACAGTTTTTTGACGAATGCTGATCTGTCTGCAAGCTCATCGTCAAATTCTTTTCGTACGATTTCGGGAAGGGATTGGGAAAAGTATAATTTAATCAGACGAGTACCAATATCCACACCTCCACCTTCATCTCCCACCAGATACCCCAGCCCCTGGTAATTGGCAGCGATTTGCTCGCCGTCAAAATAGCATGAGTTTGATCCTGTTCCCAGAATACATACGATTCCTTTTGAATCACCCACAGTGGCACGGACAGCGGCCAGCATATCATCGTGAACCTCAACCTGTGCCTTCGGAAAATATTTTTCATACATTTCCGATAGCAAGGCTTTCTGTTTGAAACCACTGACCCCTGCACCATAATGATATATGTGGGAAATGTCATAGCCTGGATCCAGACGTTCGCTGCCTTGTCGAATGTACTGATCTACCTTATCGCGGGGGAGGGTAGAAGGATTGATGCCGTGGTCTGAAAAGGTGATTTTCTTACCCGAGGCATCCATCAGGGTCCAGTCACTTTTTGTCGATCCACACTCTAGAATGAGTATCATGAATTTTTTAAGTTTTTGCAAATGTAAGGAAATAGAAACAGATACCCGGGATCATGGGCTGAAGTGCAAAAAGCTTCGATTGATTTTTTGTCTGGTTTGTCTGGTAGTCAGTGATCCTCAATATTCGAATCGAATTTAGAGTTCATTAATATTGAATTCAAATTTGCACCATTCTGGTTTTTTTAGAGGCACCTTCCACCAACCTTCATACTTTATCCGGGTCGGGAGATAGCCTGATGGGGAAGGTTCTACCTGGATATACATGGATACATCGAAGTTATATAATACGGTACTATATCTGAGTTGGTAATTGCGATTCAATACCTGCTTGGTTCTCTGGTCAAAGACCGTGGTAAGTTCTTTGATCACCATGGCGTTTTCCGGCAACGATGGATCTGCCAGAATTTTAAATTTATACACCGGTTCAGGATAGGAATCGCGATCCAAAACCAACGTGAATATGTACTTATCCAAATGTTTTTCGGTGAATATAGCGGTCTTGTCACCAAGCAGGGGGAGGTCGATTTTGGTGCCGGGGGCGAATAGCAATTTTTTTAGCGACAGTACGTACTTTTCCATCCGGGTATCGGGAGTAGGTAAATCATCCAGATTATCGGTCCATATTGCGGGTACACTCACCGGGGTATTTATGTAAAAAAGCCGATCATACATTTTTGCTGTATAAAAAATATAATCCGATTTCAGATTTACCATGTTCTGATGTATATACTCCTCCAGTATGTCGTGGGTCCTGATTTGATTGCGGATATGTTGTCGTCGTTTGGACCGCATATAAGTATGTGGTTTCCATTGAGGATGATAAAAATATAATTCTGAGGTGAATGTGTATTCTACTCTGCGAAGTCGTTGAAAAGCCCGGTAAAATGTGGTGTCGTGAATGGTTTGCGCGATCATGGATTTGATATCAGGTTTGTTCTGTTGGGCAATCACAGTCACCGAATCCAGAAGGAGTACCGCATAAATCTGATCTACTAACGTATCATTCTGCGCATGCATCGCCCAGGGTGCCAGAATATATGCACACAGGAAGGTGGAAACGATGCTCCCGAGTTTCTTCCGGATATCAGGTATGATCCGGAAATCTGGTTGCCTCGGGCACCGCTTCGGTGATGTTCTATGGATTGGATTTAAATTTTTCAATGGCACGACGCTCTTTTTTGGTTGGTCTGCCTGCCCCTTTTTCCCTAAATTCTCCTTGTCCCTTGCCTACATACCATTGTTCAAACTTCTTCAGCTCTGCTTCCGGGGTTACATCGGTGTAGCAGGTTATCGCTTCGGGTGCGCCAACCCGTTTGCTGATGATCTTACGAACGATATATTCGTATAAAAATCGATTTTTGCCCACCTTGATATGGTCGTCCACTTCAATAGATGTGGAAGGCTTAACCTTCACCCCATTGATCCATACCTTCCCGGTCTTACAGGCCTCATTGGCCTTGGTTCGGGACTTGAAAATACGAACAGACCATAGCCATTGATCGATCCTGGTGCTCTGTTTCATAGGTTGTCTTCACTTATTAAATGGTAACGTGTCTTCAATGGACATGTTTTAATTTGATAGATTTAACGACGGAATGCTTTGTTTTGGCAGCTTATGAAGCTTTTCTTGAACAATGCAGGGTTTTCATTGACGGCGGGGATATGGTGTAAAATTAAATGAATTATGGAGCTCCTCCATATATTTCCCTCATGGTAAGAATATCTTTCTCACTGAGCACGGGACGAACCATATCTAAGCCCGCCAGTGTATCCCGTACAGTTTTGGCTACGAGAAAATTACGATACCAGGCCTGATCTGCAGGGATAATATTCCAGGGTATCCTGCTCTGATTAATCGCATATTCGTATGCGTCCCGATATTCATCCCACTTGGACGCCTCCTCCCAATCTGCGGCTTTATGTTTCCAGTTTTTTTCCCTTTCCTCAATCCTTTCCCACAGTTCATTTCTTTGTTCTTCCCTAGATATGTGAAGATAAAATTTTAGGATAGTAGTATTATTTTCATCCCGGAGCAGTTCTTCGAATTGGTTGATGTATTTCATCCGTCGCTGAACCTGATCTTCATCAATCCAATTGTTGACACGTTGGATAAGGATATCCTCGTAATGGGAACGATTAAATACCTGGATCATTCCCCTGGCCGGAGCGTGCTGGTGGATTCGCCACAGGAAATCATGGTGCATTTCGATTTCGGTAGGTTTTTTAAATGAAGTGGCTTTAAGTCCGATGGGGTTGCAGTATGGAAGGGCAGCTTTCATTGATCCGTCTTTGCCGCTGGCATCCATTCCCTGAAAGACGACCAGAAGTGCATGTCTTTCCTCGGCCATCAGGGTGATTTGCAATTCGCCTATTTCTTCGGCCAGCTTTCTGGTTTCCTTTTTTATTGTCTTTTTGTCCAGACCTTCCGGAGCCCTCGTATGAATATCGGTTAGTTTGATCCTCATATGCTATGATAGTTTTTCCCGTCGAATAAGAAATGCCCGCAACACTTTACTGAAATCTTCGTGGATATTTGCTGCCATGATATCGATTCCCATTTGCAACGACTTCAATCTCAGTAATTCCAGAAATTGGGTTATTTTTTTCCTGTATAGATCTTGAATCTCCTGAGGTCTGACCTTAATATTTTCCCCTGTTTCGTAATCAATAAAATTTATGGGTTTGTTTTGGTAGGCAAAATCAATTTCTTTTTCATGATCGATGACATTGAAAACGATCACTTCATGCTTGTTGTACCGTAAATGCTGCAGGGCAGAAAACACCGGATCGGGTTGATCCATATGTTCAAAAAAGTCAGAGAAAATGACCACCATGGATCTCTTGTCAATTCGTTCTGCCACCTCGTGCAATGTATCTGCGAGTTTGGTTTTTCGGTGCATTGCTGGTGTATTGCGATACAAGTCTTCCAGAAAAGACAGCAGAAGCCTCAATTGCTTAAGGCTACCACTTGCACGTCGGTGGTTAGTAATCGTTTCGTCAAACACCGTAAGACCAAAGGCATCCCGTTGTTTTTTAAGGAGATACATCAGGGAAGCTGAAGCCAGGGCCGACCACTGCAGTTTGGAAAGTTTACGTGAATCACGTTCGGAATTTGTCAGCGCCATAGAAGCTGATGCATCGATGACTATCTGACAACGAAGGTTTGTTTCGTCATCATATTTTTTGTTATACAATCTATCCGTTCGGGCGAAAACCTTCCAGTCTATATTCTTAGTAGATTCACCTGGGTTGTATAATTTATGTTCTGCAAACTCTGCTGAGAATCCATGGTAAGGACTTTGGTGAAGACCGATTATAAACCCTTCTACCACCTGCTTGGCCAGCAGTTCAAAATTATCAACACGGTGCAAATTATAGGAATCAAAAAGGTTGGCCATAATTATGGAATGATTGGGTTCACGGATTAAATGTATAAAAAATGCCCCACATAGGAAATCTACGGGGGCAATCTCTTTTGGCGATGACAAAGGGGAGGTTAAGACAAATGTTTGTCAAGTTTTTCAACCAGCACTTGTTTTGCTGTAGCTCCTACTACTTTGTCAACTATTTCGCCGTCCTTCACAAAAAGGATGGTCGGTATGCTTCTGATCCCAAACTTAATTGAAAGTTCCGGGTTGTCGTCGACATTGACTTTACCAACCAGGGCCTTGCCCTCATAATCATGAGCCAAATCCTCAATGATGGGACTGATCATTTTACATGGTCCGCACCATTCTGCCCAAAAGTCAATCATGGTAAGGCCGCCTTTGTCCAAAACTTCTTCCTGGAAGTTTGTGTCTGTTAGTTCAAATGCCATTTCTTTTCTTCTTTTTCAATTTTGCGTTGATGTAAAAATATACATTAGCGAATAAACGCTATTTTCCTGAATTGGTTTTACATTCAGATAATATTTCCAAAAAATGCAGGTTTTTGTCCCTGGGTCCTAACTCGATAACTTATGCCATTACTAAAGTTTGTACGATCTCATCCGGTTTTTATCCTAATTCTGGGGTTTGGTCTGGTAAGCCTTATTTTTGGCATACTCGTATTCAATAACTCTGATTGGGGAGACTGGTATTATAGTCGGATATACATACCTATGAATCTGGGATTACATAAGGTTCTGGAGTTTTCTTCTGCACCGATGTATTTGGTATTGCTGTTCATCCTTTTCATTTTTATCATTGGTGGGTTGTTGTCCATAGGTGGGCATTCCTGGAAAATGAAGGTGACACAGTCTTTTATGTATTTATCATCTTCTCTTATTTTCATAGCCTGTATGTTTTATTGGATGTGGGGATTCAATTATGGTAGAACTCCACTTAGTGATTCTTTTTTTCAACGAGAATTTGTCACCATAGATACAGCAGAATTTAAGCGCAGATGGGCATTGCAAACTCATCGGGTGAATACACTAAGGAAAAGGGTGGTCATCCCCGAATCTGGGGACAATATGGCGTTTCAGTATACCAGAATTTTCAGATTAACGGCAGAAAAATTGCCAATTTTTTTTGGTTTGGATACCCGATTACAACCTCGTTGTAAGGAATTTATACCGCAAGGTGGGTTGTTGCGACTGAATACGGCCGGATTTTACTTTCCCCTCGGATTGGAGTCCTATGTTGATAGAGCCTTGCACCCATCCCAAAAGCCTGCAGTGATCGCCCATGAGCTGGCGCATGGATACGGGGTGACCGATGAGGGCGAAGCCAATTTCGTGGGATATATTCTTTGTCAGTCCTCGGGGGATCCCCTGGCTCAATATTCTTCAGCCCTCATGTTGTGGCTCTATATGGCCTCGGACGGCCGACGCCTTGATCCGGAATTCAGTCAATCTATGTGGGATAATTTATCTCCGGAGGTATGGATCGATTTGGATGAAAGACGTCAGCTGGATGAACGTTATCCTGAATTTATGCCGCAAATGCGCGATGCAATCTATGATTCATATTTATCCATGAACAGGGTAGAAGGCGGCTTGAAAAGCTATAATCGATTTGTGACAATGGTTCTTACTTATGAAAGGCAATAAATGTAAAAGCCGCAACACCCCTGCTGCGGCTTTTTATACAATAACATACTTAATTTTTAATATGACTTCCCAGGATAACCCACAAGAAGTTGTCGAAGATTGTTGCTCAGAATAATTTGACAAACCTCTTTTTGGCTTGTATCATCTTAATGTAAAGTAAAATTACACTTTTTATGCAATAGATTTCATTGATATTTATTATATCGTCATAGAAAAAAACTATTAATTGTGTTTTCGTTCATTCAGCTAGAGTACATTGTTGCACTGGCCACATATGGTAATTTCAAAGTGGCATCAAAACATTGTTTTGTGACTCAACCCACCTTGTCCATGCAGATTAAGAAGATGGAGCAGATGCTGGGTGTGACGCTTTTTGATCGATCCAAGCAACCCGTCGTGCCTACTCCTGTGGGGGCTGAGGTAATCGACCAGGCTCGACGAATTTTATCGGAAAGAGATCGGCTGGCAGAGATCGTGGACAATCATCAGAATGAGATTCAAGGTGAACTGCATTTGGGTGTCATTCATTCTATTGCACCTTACCTTCTACCTCTTTTTATTGTAGAGCTCAACCAGCGATTTCCCAGGCTATATATTCATGTGCATGAATTGACAACAGATGAATTGGTCAAAGCGCTTCGGATGGAAACCATTGATGTGGCGATTCTTGTAACCCCGGCTGACTTTAAGCAAATTGTCACCAATCCACTTTATTATGAGGAGATCGCTGTTTATGTTTCCCCGGAGCATCCATTTTATGCATTGGAAGTCATCCCCCAGCATGGGTTGGATAGCGATGAAATGTGGATGCTGAGGGAAGGACATTGCTTCAGGGATCAGTCACTTAATTTGTGCAGTAATCCTGGACGCCTTTTGAAGAATCGTAAATTCTCTTTCGAGACCGGTTCGATCGAAACCCTTATAAAGATGGTGGATTTGCAAGGTGGGTTCACGCTGATCCCTGAAATGGTCATCAGTAATATCGCACCAGAGAAGCGAGATCGGGTCAAATGGATTGAAGGACCACCCAAATTGCGTGAAGTAAGTATCGCTACGTTCCGGAATTATGCCAAACAACGTTTGGTGACCGTCCTTGTCGATTCGATCCGGGCGGCGGTACCAGAAAAAATGAAGACAAGAAGCATTGGTCATGTGGTGGAATGGATGTAAACAACTCATCATTATGAAGAGCCAAATTTCCGGCGGCATTTTACCTGCATTCCGGTCCGCCTGCTGCATTGATTATTACCCAGGTTGTCAAAGTGCGGAGTTCAATTTGATATCCCTTGTATAAAATTCATATTCCAACTTATCAGAGTACAACGTCCGGAAACAGCTGTAGAATAGTTGCAATCATTATGTCATCAACAAGTCTATAATCCCCTGAACTTACGTGCCCGGGCAGCAGGATATAATTATGGACAAAAGATGGGTATTGAGGAATTGGCAGCTCAGCTGTTTCCCGGGCATATCTGTCTTAAATTTTCACAAAATTTAACCATATTTATACTTTGGATAAAAGCAAGTCTTTTGAAAAATTGATAGCAGGATGAAAAGACGAAAATTTTTGCATCAAAGCACCGTATTAGGTGCAGCCTTTTATATAGTGCCCAGTCATGCAGTGGCGGGTCTGGGGCACAAACCCCCCAGTGATAAGTTACACATTGCTGGAATTGGAGTGGGAGGAAAAGGTCGGTGGAATCTTCGTGCCATGGAATCAGAGAACATCGTCGCGTTGTGCGATGTGGACCTGGCCTACTCTGATCCTGTATTTAAGAACTACCCACAGGCAGCGCGTTATACAGATTGGCGTAAAATGTTTGATAAAATGAGGGACAATATCGATGCGGTGATGATCGCTACGCCCGATCACACCCACGCCGTGATTGCAGCCCACGCCATGACCCTGAATTACCATGTTTTTTGTCAGAAGCCCCTCACGCATTCCATATATGAATCGCGTTTGCTCGCTCAACTTGCCAGGAAATATGGGGTCGCAACCCAAATGGGTAACCAGGGCAATTCCGGGCACGGAGTTCGTCAGTTGTGCGAATGGATATGGAACGGGGAGATAGGTGAAGTGACGGAAGCACACGCCTGGACCAATCGTCCTTTATGGCCCCAGGGTATGGACCGGCCTGCAGAAGTCATGATTATTCCAGATCATCTTGATTGGGATGGCTTCCTTGGCCCCGCGCCTTACAGACCTTATCATACCGCCTATACACCCTGGAACTGGCGGGGTTGGTGGGATTTTGGGACCGGTGCTTTTGGAGATATGGCTTGTCACGTTCTCGATCCCATATACCAGGCGCTTCGATTGGATGCACCTACATCCATACAGGGAAATTCAAGTCCCATGAATGCGGAGTCAGCTCCCCAGTCTGAGATTGTCCATTTCAACTTCCCAGCCCGGCCTGGGATGGACAAGGTCTCAATGCCTCCGGTAACGGTTCATTGGTATGATGGTGGTTTGATGCCTGAACGACCAGCTTCACTTCCTGACGACCAAAGTCTGATCAATGACGGAATGGGTGGTTGTATGTTTATCGGATCCAGAGATATACTGTTGTGCGACACAGGAGGTTTCAACCCCAGGTTGTTGTCCGGTAGAATACCGGAAGTACAGGAGAGATTGCGTCGCATCCCTGGAGCGACGGGCTATATCGACGGCCCTCATGAGCAAGATTGGATCCGTGCATGCAAGGAATCCACGGAAAACAGGATCGAATCTTCTGCCCATTTTGGATATTCTGGACCATTCAACGAAATGGTGCTACTCGGTGTGCTTGCCATCCGCCTTCAGAGACTTGAAAGAAAATTACAATGGGATTCGTCCCGAATGACCTTCACCAATATAGGTCCTCATGAGGAACTGGAGGTAGCTCATTCCAGAGAAGAAATTCAAAATGGTGTGATGCAGTATCGGAACGAACTGCTCCGGCTACCGGCGCTGGATACTACCCAAACCTATATTCGACGGGAGTATCGCCCCGGATGGTCCCTTCCTGTTAAGGTCGTAGTAGATTGATCCCCGATTTGACCCCAGATACGGATACAGTACCTGGCTAGGTATGGTCACCGATAATTTCGAATCAGGTGATATTTTTACTTCTTATTCCTTTATTGAAAGCGTCGGAGTCCAGGCTGGCTGTTTAAAAAATTTTGTTTGCTCCATTCATTTACTTGAATCTATTGTCCCGAGGGATGAGGGATTAATTCACATTGTGGTTCCACGGTAAAATTGTTATTGCAATTCATTTCTCCACCAATTGGCTTCTTTTATGGGTGTACCGGCATTCCGTTCTCCTTGATTGTTGATCGGCAGGTCATCTCAAAGCTGTTCATTTCCTGATATTTTACAGGGTACAGGTGGATAGAACCTGAAAGAGAAAAGACAGGCCCAATCTTCCTGGAAAAAAAACCGGACTACCTGATCATGTCATGTTTGATATACAGTCATCTCCATAACCTGCACTCCTGGAAGAATATGGACGGCCACATCCGTCATTGACCTGGTTGTCGATTTTAACATTTTAAATTTTTTATGACCCAAAGTCAAAAAGTTTTTCTTTCGATGAAATTAGCGGTAAGGTTAACACCAAAAATATTATTGTGAATTACTTAAAATAAAAAATATGTTGTCCATTAGGAGTAAAAAAGGCAAATTAAAATTCCTGTTAAATTTGACATAGGGTTAATGTGTTGCGGTAATTATGATTGGGGGATTTTGAATTGTGAAATATGTTCTTAAATATTTACGAAACATAATATTAAATTTGTTATGTTTGTAGGGTGTAAGGATGGCACTGAATGAATTTCAGATGTATTGCAGGATTTTATGTTTGCCAGCTCAAAAGGATTATAAGTTAGCTTTCAGTTATCAATATGTAAATAGATTTTGTATGAAATGTATTTCTCATTGCAATTCGGGTATGATTTCCAATACCCGCAACATTCTAAGAGGACTGTTTACAGTTTGTCTCCTGGCAGGCATATCTACCATGGCATTTACCCAAGTTGATTTATCCGGTACAATTACGGATTCTGATGGTGAGCCGCTCATAGGTGCCGCTGTGTTGGAGAAGGGAACCACGCATGGAACTGTGACGGATTTTGAAGGAAAATTTGAACTCCAGGGTGTGGACGAGGATGGAATTATCGTTATTTCATACACGGGTATGAAAACGCTCGAACTGGAGGTGGGGGGTACCAATTCCTGGAATCTGGTCATGGAACCTGCCAATGTTTTGCTGGATGAGATTCAGATTGTAGCTGTAGGATATGGGACCCTGGATAAGCGTGAGTTGACTACAGCGGTAACCCATATCGACAGTAAGGATTTTCTTCAAACATCCAGTATCAATCCCATGAATCAGATTCAGGGAAAGGTGGCAGGGTTGAGTGTTCAAAGTACAGCAGCTGCCGATCCCAATTCAGGTCCCAGCATTCAGATTCGTGGGGTAGGATCCCGGAATGCTGGAAATTCACCTTTGGTGGTGATTGATGGGATTCCTGGGGGCAGTCTGTCCAATATTGATAATAACGATATCGCATCAATTGATGTGCTCAAAGGAGGTGCCGCTTCTGCAATATACGGAACCAGGGCTTCCAATGGAGTGATTATTGTAACGACCAAATCGGGCAGTGGAGCACAGGGTCTGACGCTTGAATACAATGGATATATAGCAACTGATATTGTGAAGAATATCCCCGAGGTTTTGTCCGCCGAAGAATTTCTCGATCTGGAAATTGCGCGGGATGAAGGTGCCAGGACGGACTGGGCAGGTGAATTAACACGAAACATGCCTCTCTGGCACAACCATTCACTAGCCCTGAGTAATGCCACGGATAATACAGTTTACAGAGCTTCCGTGCAGTACCGAAATGCAGAGGGAATTGATATTGCAACGGGCCGAAAGGAATTTGGGGCCAGATTGAACATTCAGCACCGTACTCTGAATGACCAATTGGAATTTGTAATCAATGCAGCTCCGCGGTTCACCAACGAAACTTACACCAATTACGGAGCATTTAGCCAGGCTATTCAACTCAATCCTACACTACCGGTATTTCAACCGGACAATCCCGGACAGTACGCTTACTTTTCTGGATTTGACACCTACAATCCCGTAGAAGAACTTCTTAATAATGAAAGAGGGGCGGAGCGAAAATATTTTATCGGAAGTGCAAAGGCGCAGTGGAACATCACCAAAAACCTGAATACCGCCGTGGTGTATTCCTTCCAGAATAACGATCGGCTAAATCATTGGTTTTCACCGTCAAATTCTGCACGGTCTATCGCCAGTAACAGACGGGGAGAAGCTGAACGCGTATATGATAATTGGAAAGACCAGATATTTGAATGGACCGGAAACTACAGGTTGTACAAAAAGGATTTTACCATCAATCTCCTCGGAGGGTATTCCTACCAATACAACAACTGGCAGTTTTTCCGCGCTAAAAACTATGATTTTCCTTCGGATGCATTGTCTTACAATGACCTCGATCAGGGAAGTTATCTTATTGAGGGTCGGGCCGAACTGGATTCGGATCAGGAGTCATGGAAACTGATTGCTTTTTTCGGCCGGTTTACGGGAAACTACAAAGAGAAATACTACTTCACAGCGAGTATGCGACGAGAAGGTTCCAGTAAATTTGGTGAGAACAACAAGTGGGGTTGGTTTCCCGGTTTATCTGTGGCATGGAGGATATCAGAGGAGGACTTTATGTTCACACAAGGCTTATTCAATGACCTAAAAATAAGGGCCGACTACGGGGTGACAGGTAACCAGGGATTTCCCGCTTATCAGGCAGTTAAGCTATACACCGGTGCAGGTCAATATTATGTTCTGGGTAACTGGGTAAAAGGATTTGGTCCAGGGAACAATTACAATCCCAACCTGGCATGGGAAGAGGCTGTAAATTACAACGCAGGGATCGATTTTACCATGCTCAATTCCCGTCTGAGCGGTAGTGTGGATATTTACAATAGGGAATCACGAGGACTGGTCGGAAATTATGATGTTCCTGTTCCTCCCAACATTCATCCTCAGACCTTCGTCAATGTAGGAACTATTCGAAATACCGGTGTGGAACTGGCGCTGGATGTATTGCCGGTGAACAGGGATAACTTCGAATATAGTATCGGCCTGGTTGCAGCGACAAACAAAAACAAACTGGTTTCTTTCTCCAATGATCTTTACGAACAAGGTCAGGTATATCTTAAAACCTTACCTAGTCCGGGCAATCCAGGACCGGTAATATTATTGGAAGAAGGAGGGGATATAGGTTCATTTTATATGTTCAAGCATGCCGGCTTTGATGAGAATGGGAATTTCCTTATTTACGAAAAAAGTGAAAGTGGTGAATTTACCGATACCAAAATCACGGCGACCGGAGCAGGAGATGACCAAAAATATCATGCGGGTACTGGGATACCCAAATTTACGGCCAGTTTGAATAATACATTGAGAATTGGAAACTTCGATGTGGGTTTGTACTTCAGGGGAGCGTTTGGACATAAAATATTGAATCTCAAAAACATGTACTATGGCTTGAAGGCTTTTGAAGGTGTGAATCTGCTCAGGAAAGCCTACTTCGAAACCGGCAAAGGAGTTCAGACCCATCAGATCAATGATTCCAAAAAAGTGACTGATTATTTCTTGCAAAAAGGAGACTTCGTTAAACTCGATGTGGCTTCTATAGGCTACACCTTCAATACAATGCCTGGTATCCGCAATCTTAGGGTATATCTCTCTGCACGAGAGCTATTTACCTTTACTGGCTATGATGGTGTAGATCCTGACCAGGTTCCCGTGAATGGACTGGAACCCGGTGTTGAAGAGAAGGAATTCTACCCCGATACCCGAAATTTTACTTTTGGGGTTCAATTATCATTTTAAAATTTTAAAAGTCATCGTTATATGAAAAGTATAGCTTCAAAATTCTGGTTTATCGGGATCCTTTTCTTTGCTTTTAACGGATGTACCAATCTGGAAGAAGAATATTTCAATCAAATCGCGCCTTCCACGTTTTATAATTCACAAAGTGATGTGGCAGCAGCTTTAGCCAGGGTATACGAACATACATCCTGGGCATTACATTCCGATGCTGATTGGTGGAAGGTTTCAGAACTGAGTTCAGATCATTTTGTCTGGACACAGAAAGGTCGCCATGGTTATGACCAGGCACGATGGATCCAATTGCATGGTCATTCATGGACATACTTGCACAATGAAATTTTTAACCTCTGGCGGGCTATGTATCAGGGAATTGGATATGCTTACAATACCTACAACGATTTTGAAACTGTCGTCAAACCAAAAGCTGAAAATTTTGGACTATCCCTTGCAGATATTGAACAGATGCAGGCCGAAATGCTGGTATTGGCTGCGATTTATCACAATTATCTGATGGATGCATTTGGTCCCACGATTCCTATTTTTACTCCGGAAACCGAAGGGGATGCTCGCCCAGCCTCCAGTTCAGGAATGGAGGTTTTTCACTGGATCGAACAAACTTTGCTGGAGAATTTGCCCAAATTGGGTCAACACCAGGCTGGAACAAAGGATGCGTACTATGGACGGGTTGACAAGGCCACCTGTGCGGCCTTCCTTACCAGGTTGTATCTCAATGCGGAGGTCACCGTTGGCACACCTATGTTTGACAAAGCTGAGGAATATGCCCAAAGAATCCTGGATGGAGAATACGGAATTTATGAATTGGATGATTCATGGCAGTTGCAATTTAATTACAATAATGACCTCTCCAAATCCATTATTTGGGCATTTCCATGTGAGAAAAATCAACTTCGAAGAGTGACTTTACCTTGTGGAGGTCATTACCAGGCTGCATTCTTTTATAGATCTGAATACGGCAACAGTTGCAATGGAGTTCACCTACAGCCTTCCCAAACCACGGATGGTGAATTTTTCGAGGATAAGTATGGTCAGGGTTCCCCATATCAAAAGTATTATGATGGCGATGAGCGACGAGTTCCCTATTTTTGCAATGCCCAGGGGCAGCGACAGGGAATTTTCTCCATTGGAACGCAAAGTGTCCCCGGGGAGACCTATTTGGGACGCGCTGCCTTTGATAATGCCTCCGAAGAATGGAGGTTTACGACAGAGGCCGATACGCTGTATGTTGTTGACCGGGTGGGCAGGTTTTCTGAAATCGCAAATGCCTGGGCAAGCGCAGGCGATCCTCGATATCAGGAACTGGTCAATTCACACAACTTCAAATATTTGCTGGAAAATGCTACAAAGGACGAGTTGGCCTCCATTCGCAGTGATTTGCCGACACCAGGGGAAGGAGTCACAAAAGGGGAAGAAAATTCAGGATTCCGTTACAGAAAATACCCCATCTACCCTGATGAATTTGAAGCAGGGGGATGGAACTGGAACTCTGATTTCGTGGCGGTAAGACTGGCAGAAATATATTATACCCTGGCAGAATGCAAATTGAGAAAAGGAGATGTGGCAGGTGCTGCCGAACTTCTTGATGCAGTCCGCAAACCTTACTTTACTCAAGTCGGCGCCAATGAGGCCCAAACCCGTGCAGTCCGTTTTGCTAATGGTGAAATCGATGACATTCGAGAGCCTCCAATCAGTTATCTGACCGCAACCACCGAACAAGGGGATATAAACGAATTTTGGAGGAACGCCAGTTATGTTCAGAATCCCGACCTTCTTGACATGGATGAAATGCTGGATGAATGGGGTCGGGAGTTTATCGGTGAAGGTCGACGGATGGTCGATCTGAAAAGGTTTGATAAATATACCAAAGGTCGTTGGTGGAATAAAAATGTAGATACCGATAGTAAATACGAAATCCTGCCTATACCTCAAAGGGTGCTGGTTGCGAATGAGAATATCGTTCAAAATCCAGGGTACCAGACCATTAAATAACATAAATAATTCCTTTTAGACTGGGATGGTATGTAGAATCAGGTTTCATATTTTGAAAGTGATGGTCACTTTATCCGTCGGTCTTCCTGGAATTATTTTGGTATCAGGGTGTAAACCACATGAGCAGGGCGAGGTATTGGACGTTCGGGATGGGACCGTATACGAATGGGTTCGAATAGGGGGTCTCAAGTGGTTCAGGACCAATCTGGCCTTTCTCCCTCATGTGCATATGGTTTCTGAACAATCGGATAGTTTGCCAATGTACTATGTATATGGCAATGAAAGTACATCAGTGTCGGAGGCGAGGGAGCACAGTATGTATTCAACAACGCGAGATTCGATGAGCCAACCCTTTAAAGAATATGGTGTCCTCTACAATTATGCTGCCATAGCAAACTCTCCAGGAGTATGTCCGGAAGGATGGCGGGTACCGTCCGACGAAGACTGGAAAAGTCTGGAGGTGGCATTAGGAATGGATCCTCAGGCAGTGGATTATTTAGGACATCGTCATGAAGGAAATCTGGGACGCTTGCTTAAAGATCGGAAAGGATGGGCTAACCATGGCAATGGGGTGGATTCGTTTGGACTAGCAATCAAACCTGCAGGAGTCTGCTTTAGTGGAAGCAATTACCACTCCGAAGCAACAACTGCGATTTTCTGGGCTCGGAGCCGCAATCGGTTCGGGGACGCTATGGTCAGAGAATTCTCGTGTTGTAGTTCCGGAATCACCCGTGACTGGGCGGATCGGAGGGACGGTTATTCGGTTCGTTGTGTTCAGTAAATAGAATTTAACCGAAGTTGGTTCTACGAGGTTGAAAATTCAGCGGTAGATTCATGATTCCTGTCCATGGGACATGAACGTAAGAAGCAACGTGGCAGGTTATTACCTGTCGTGACAATGTGCCCATCGATCCTGTTTTTGAACATGTATCTGATATTTGTGAAAGGGATAAATTTGTTTTATGTCAAGGGGATTTCATTACGTTGTTGGGTCACATCTTAATTTATACCTTGTTTTCTACATCTTTTTTGATCCGCTGATCCATGGGGAATGCCTTGATCTGTATAAACAGATCCCGAATACCAGTAATACCTACATTGGGGTTTCCTCATAAAGTCAATTTAAAGCAATGACGCTACCAGATCCTCCCTACGGTCGTCTTACGAATTACCTGAATGGATGCGCTTCCAGATCCTCCCTGCGGTCGGCTCACGAATCGCTGGGCTGATAGCTGATAGCTGA
>CAYRRD010000050.1:0-24625 GCA_964426625.1 uncultured Saprospiraceae bacterium
ACTAGGGTTAAGGGTGCGGTTCAAGTTGAGGTGAAGTTAGAGTTGAATTGAGGTTGAGCTTGATACTGGGGGGTGAGATTAAGGCTTAAAGTGTGCATTAGGAGAATTGGACTTATGATATGGTATCGGTAAGAAATGGGGCAATGTATGGTGTAGTAGGGGCTTTTTAAAATACCGGAGACTTTTACAAAAACTATATCAATAATTAATCGAATACTCCGGGAGCAGGATCTACTTATCCCCCAGTGTAATTGTTAAGATAAAAGACAAGAAATTTCCGTTCGGGTTCTCCGTTTACGTCCAACAACACAATAGGGCTGAGCTGCTCGATCGATTCAAAATACCTGGAAAGTTCTGGTCTGATTTCCTCTGTTCGCTCCAGATGCTTGAATCGATTGACGGAATCTATGAAAATCGCATCTTCCCCGATCAGGTGATCTAATTCGGGATCCACAATCGAAAATTGAAGACCTTCCTGACCGATAACGTTGCCTGAATAGACCTTTTGATTGAGGTGAAAGGATAGTTGTGCGGAAGTTTTGTAACCATCGTTTGAGAATATAAAAGCATCGGGAAATTGCTCCTTCAATTCTATCACTTCTTCTGATAATTCTTCCCATCCCCACCATGTATCGTCCGATCGAATGGGTATGGGGTAAAAAAGTACCTGGATAAGAAAAGCAAAATGAAAGATCAGACTGGTAATTATTTGCACACGAACCCATTTTAAGGGTATATATTGAACAGCGAGAAGAATGCCTGTAATATATGCAGGCATTGTCCAGTTGAGCTTCACCCAGTAGAAAATCGATACAAACATGAATCCCAGGATCAAGGGGGCACTAAACCACCACAAAAACCAACTTTTCGTCTCCGGTCTGAATCCGGATTTAAAATAATGTCTGGTTACCTGATACAATCCATACAGTACAAATCCATACAGAACAGGAAGGAGGATGAAAAGCTGAGTACCCACATTTCCAAAGAAATTTTTGAGTTCTATCGTTCTGCTCATATCTTCCAGTCGTTCACTGGATTGGAAGCGTATGGACAACCAGTCGTTTTGCATATTCCATATCACAACAGGACTGATTGCCAGAATGAAAAACACGAATGCCACAACGGGTTTGTAGCTTCTCAATAGTTTTCTTTTTTCCGGCTGAGATATAAGGAATCCAGCTACACCGACCCAAAAAATGGCAGCTGTATATTTGCTATCGAACGCCAATCCTGACATCAAGCCGGTCATCACCCAATCAATAGTTTGGTTACTTTCCACAGCCCGATAAAAAAATAGTAAGGAAAGAGTCCAGAATAAAAGCAAAGGTACATCGGGTGTGGTTACCAGTGAGAGCACAGAAATCATCATGGTCGATAATAAAAGGTATATCGATCTTTCAAGGAAAAATCCACCAAAAAACTTCCGTGCGAGTTGGTAAAATGCAATGGTGGTACCCGCCGTGACCAACAAATCTGTCAGCTTAACTCCTATAACAGATTTGCCAAACACATATGAGAATACTTTCAACATCCATGCAACCATGGGCGGATGATCGAAATAGGAAAGACTCAAATGCTCACTGTAAAAATAATAATAAGCATCCTGGGGCATCATCCCCATAGTAAATACAAGTGTTATCCTAATCAGGATAACGATGATGATACCCCATAATATGTAATGGATAGGAAGTGAGTTTTTTTCTAAACCCATGGATACGGCTTGGTTGATGATTTGATGAGTAAATATGCAAGAAATACTCTAATCTGACTCTATGTTTTTAGCTCTTTCTTTAGTGCCGATGCGTGTGAATGATGTATTTGCCTTTTATCGTGCCAGGAATTCAGCAATGAAAGCTCAAACGGGGAAGGAGGGATAAAAAAAACCGGAAAGGTATAATCCAGCTTCCCGGTTTTGTGGCAGCCCGTAGGGGATTCGAACCCCTGCTACCAGGATGAAAACCTGGCGTCCTAACCCCTAGACGAACGGGCCAATTTCAAAAGCGATGGCAAATATATGGGAAAAATTTTATGATGCAAATTTTCAGTGAAAAAGTATTTGAGAAATTTCCAAAGGTATGATTGAGTTTGGCATTTCTCATCGGTATAAACCCAAGGCAGATCCATATTAAGAAAGTAATGTACACCCGTTTTTGTATTATATTTTTAGTAACTTTGCCGCTTCCACAACCAATACATGTCTTGGCTGTTGGTTTTGAGTATAAGCTAAGTGAAAAAAATTAAAATTATGGCAAAAAAAATTGCAATTAATGGATTTGGAAGGATAGGTAGATTGACCTTCCGAAGTTTACTGGACGACGAAGAAGTTCAGGTAGTTGCTATCAACGATTTGACGGATAATGCAACACTGGCTCATTTGCTGAAATATGATACAGCACATGGTCCGCTCAATCATGATATCAAATCGGACGATGAAAATATTTACATCGATGGGCAAAAAATTGTAGCATTAGCAGAGAGAGATCCGTCAAAATTGCCATGGAAAGAACTGGGCGTGGACTTTGTCCTGGAGTGTACTGGTATATTCAGGTCACGGGAGAAAGCAGGACTACATCTCCAGGCTGGTGCAAAAAAAGTCCTAATATCAGCACCGGCACAAGGTGATGTAAAAACTATTGTATTGGGTGTCAACGATCATGAAATCGATCCCAATGAAACCATTTTCTCCAATGCTTCCTGTACTACCAATTGCCTGGCACCAGTTATTAAATTGCTGGATGAGAATTTTGGGATCGAAGTAGGCTCCATGAGCACCATTCACGCATATACCGCAGATCAAAATCTACAGGATGCACCTCACAAAGATCTTCGAAGAGCTCGTGCCGCTGCTCAGAATATCGTTCCGACCAGTACTGGTGCTGCCAAAGCTGTTCGTGAAGTGTATCCTTCAATCGGTAACAAAATTATGGCGATGTCTTATCGCGTACCGACTATTACCGGGTCTATTATTGACCTTTCAGTCAAAGTTCAAAAACCTGCTACTGCTGATCAGGTGAATGAAATCTTCCGTAATGCAGCAGAAGGAGCATTGAAGGGGATATTGAAATTCGAAACGGATCCAATAGTTTCCAGTGATATTATCGGATCTACTTATTCCTCCATTTTTGATGCAGAATTGACAAGCTGTGACGGTGATTTTATCCGTGTCGTAAGCTGGTATGACAACGAAGCTGGTTACGCTACTCGTTTGGGCGAACTCGCAGTCAAACTGGCTACGATGTAATTTTTCCGATTAAAAATAAATACATCTACCGCTTTTGCCTTTTCAGGTGAAAGCGGTTTTTTTTATATTTAAACAATTTGTATTTCATGGTGAAATATCCCATATGCATGCCCAAGGGCCATACCCTATTGTTACAACCATATTTTCTGAAAGGGATCTTGCCCACAGGAAGGCATCGTATGAAGAAGGATTGAATCCGGGAAATATCCTTGAATTAAATTTAGAATACCAATGTCTGAAGAAATGAAAACATGTCCACGTTGTTCCTCACCGTATGGATATGAATTGATGGATTCTTTGTATGCATGTCCTGAATGCGGCCACGAATGGGATCCGGCAGAAATAGAAAAACAAAATACACTGGTTGTGCTGGATGCCAATGGAAATGAATTACAAAATGGGGATACCGTCATTGTAGTACGCAGCTTACCGGTCAAAGGAGCACCCAAGCCTATTAAAGCAGGTACGAAGGTGAAGAATATACGTTTGACTGACGGAGATCATAATATTGATTGCAAAATAGAGGGTTTTGGTTCGATGAGCCTGAAGTCAGAGTTTGTTCGTAAAGCCTGATCCATGGTTATCGAGTATTTAATCGAGTGCAACATCAGTGTAGAGGAGTTTAGACATATTTTGCTCAGATCGGGATTATCAGAGCGAAGACCTATCGATGATCTCAAGCGGATAGAAGCCATGGTTCAGCATAGCAATCTCATAATTACAGCCAGGAAAGATGGCGAACTGGTCGGTGTAGCCCGGGCCATTACAGATTTTGAGTATTGCACGTATCTTTCTGATCTGGCTGTTGACATTTCTTTCCAAAGACAAGGTATTGGCAAAGAACTGTTACGAATGATCAAAATGCAAACCCCCAATGCGAAACTAATATTGCTGGCAGCTCCCGCTTCCGAGAGTTACTATCCCGGAATTGGGATGCATCGACACAACCATTGCTATATTTTGGATGATATCGCAGATTTGAGATAGATTGGTCTACATTCTATCTATGGCAGATCGGTATATATGTGCATTTTTCACCTTTCCAATGACTATGGTCTTCTCGATTTTTCTAATGTTTTGTACAACACACCGTGGAGGTCAGGGCGGATATTCAAACTGTATAATTTGGTGTTTTCACGACTTGGATGTACTCGATTGCTTAAGAAGACAAAGGTGTATTCCTCAGCGGGATCAACCCACATCATGGTACCTGTAAAACCACTGTGGCCAAAACTTTCATGTGAAGCCAGTGGAGACATGTAGCTGAGATAATCATGCTCCGGTAATGGAGGACGGTCAAATCCTAAACCACGTCGGTTTCCTTCATCACAATAGTAGCACCGGGTAAAAGTCTCGATCGTTTCAGGAGACCAAAATTGCTGTCCCCCGAATTGACCCTTCCTCCGCCAGGTCTCACCGAGTCTGATCAGGTCCTGAGCCGAACTAAACAATCCGGCATTGGTGGATAATCCTTGAAGTACCGCTGCTGCCTCGTCGTGGACACCACCATGTACCAGTTGTTTTCTCCATACCTGGTCCACTTCGGTGGGGATGATTTGATGAATGGGATAAGAGCCGGCAGGGTTAAATGCCGTATGGTGGGCACCTAATGGATGAAAAAGCCTGTCGTAAAGATACCTATCAAGTTGGATCCCGGTAAGGTTGTTGACAAGATCGGGGATGAGCAGGAAGAACAATCCGGAATATTCATATTTATTTCCGGGTTTCAGGGAGGTTTCTTTGATCGATTTGTATATGAAATTTGAAAATCGATCCGAAACAAAGATGGAGTCCGTCACGGCATAATTGAACGAACCGTGGGATCTGCTCGCCAGGGTATTTCGCTGATATTTGCCGTTTGGTTTTTTGGCCAGATTATAATACACCAGGTAAGGCGTCAGTCCCGCGCTATGGGTAAGAATTCTTTTCAACCCCAGTTCGGCTTTATCCGAATTGTTGAAATACGGAAAATAATCACCCAGTGTTTTATTTAGGTCTAATTTACCATCTTCATAAAGGAACATAAGGGTGGTTACTCCTGCGGTAATTTTGGTCACACTAGCCAAATCAAACATATCGTGGGTGCGGACAAGGTATTTCTTATCGGATGTATGGTATCCTACAGCTTTGTTATAAATTACAGATCCCTTATAAGCAATACTGACAGAGGCTCCGGGATATGCACTCGAATCCAGTCCCATCTGCAAAATGGAATCGAGCTGATGGGTGAGAAAAGCTTCATCTAATCCAAAATATGCAGCGGACAGATATGCAAGACGTGATCCACTGATCACCTTTCCACTGGAATTAACCTCAATCCCTTCCATAAGGTATTGGGCAGCCAGATCAAGGATATCGCTTTCAGGTCTGGGTAACTTCAGCGCCGGTACGACATTATTTTTTCCCTCACCGATCATGATTTTCATGCCATTATATTGGGACCACCAGGGAGGCAAAGGCCAATTTTCGTCGAAGACAATAATGGGCACCTCATTATCGGTATTCACCACATTATCGGGCCAATCCCACATGTACACTATGCTGGCGTGGTGTGCACCTACATAATCTTTGATTCTATTCAAAAATACACGCGAAGCTCTACGGTCATGATGCATCCAGTATATTTTTATCTGGACATTGGAAAGGTCATTGATTCCGATTGTGTTGACGCCGCTCTGATTCTTAATGATTTGTTCAAATTGGATAATCGATTTCGTGCCTACTGGAGGATTTTGCCCGTGCGACAGGGGTAAAGAAAAAATCAGCAGACAAATTATCCATAGGGGAGTGGGAAGTTTAAGAATGGGATAGTTCATTGTCAAATAGTTTGGTGCGCTTGGTATAAATTTATCAAAATCCATAGACCGGATCGTGAATGATGGGATTGACTCCCTGCGCAGGACTTCCATCAACAATCATCCTTTTCGCAGCCACCAGTGTTTCTCTTCTGTTTCGGGAAAAATCCGGATCATCCGGTTGGAGACTTTCCACCTGGACACGTTGGGAGGAATGGATCATACGACCATTTCCCAGGTGTATTCCTACGTGGGTGATTCTGTGTGTCGTACTTCCCTCAGGTTTGTAACCAAAAAACAACAAGTCCCCTGGTTCTAAGGCGGATAGCTCATCATCAAGCGGTACATCGACCCCACATCGTATCTGTTGGGAGGCATCCCTGGGAAGTTCAAGACCATTCAGATAATATACCATCTTGGTAAATCCACTACAGTCCACTCCTTTACCCGATGTTCCACCCCAGAGATAAGGGCGCCCCATAAATTTAAAGGCCGTCGTTTTGATGTCCTGCCAATCGGGAATACCAGCCTGAATAAATTGTTCCAGAGGGCGTGCTTCTGAAGCCCGGATATAACCTCTTCTGCCATCTGGAAATTGAACCTCCACATAGCCTCCCTGAGGACTCCCCAAATTGATCAAAATGTTACCGGCAACCAGATCGCTAACGACTGGACCGTTAAAATCAAATGTTTCAAAGCAGAATCCAAAATCAGGTTGATACATTATCTTTTCCGATTCCTGATACAAGGTAAGGTCTGATTCAGAGGGAATGAAAATGCCTCCTCCATCGATCCAACCCAGGTAATCATCCGGAGTCTGAACGTAATACCAATTACTCCTTCGATCCCAGATTTTTAATTGATGACCCAATAGGACCTGAGTCGAGAGTTCTGCACTATGCCTGGGATCGGATCGGATATTGCCTACAGAAACATTCACCAGTGCTATATCCAAGGGATGAATCAGATGAAAAGAATCAAGGTTCAGATCTTTGAACCTGTTTTGCAGCATTTTTACACTTTCATAGGCTTCCGATAATGAGGTGCGACCTGTGATCCTGTTGGATTGTATTTCAAAGTCAAAAATTTCAACCCGACGGTCTGGTACATAAATCTGTTTAATGGAATCCATTAAAACAGTTAGGGAATCCCCGGATGTTGATGAATTGTCGGATGAATTACAGCTTAGGATAAAACAACAAATCCCCGCCAGAGCCAATATGCTTTTAGCGGAATTTAAACTGGAATTTTCGGAAATGATCATTCGTATCTCTCATTGGTTCAGACCATGAATGTACAAAATTTATCGAAAAGTGTGAGTTCCACTATAAACGGCTATCTGCAGGCAATTTCGGATTTCTTTCTTCTATTTGAATATGGAAATTTTTTATATAATCACTCAAGGTAGCAGAGCTACCCATACTGGTTGATTGAGATCGAAGATTATAAATAGCAGGATAAACATTAAGAACTGGTGTTTATCGCTTACTGATGAGGATACGGGATTATAGGATAGTCACCTCTGGCTCCAGAAAGATGTCAAATCGCTTCGCTACTTCATTTTGAATCTCATCTTTCAGTTTCAAAAGTTCGGCAGCCGTGGCCCCTCCATAATTAACAAGTACCAGGGGCTGGAAGGGATAAGTTCCTACGTGGCCCCGGCGAATGCCTTTAAATCCGGTTTCCTGAATAAGCCAGGCAGCCGGGATTTTTATCGCATGATTTTCAACTTCAAAATAGGGGATACGGGGGTAATTGGTTTGTAAATCCTTCAATCGGTCTCTCGAAATGACTGGATTCTTAAAAAAGGAGCCGGCATTGCCGATTTTTCTCCAGTCGGGAAGCTTGGATTCACGGATTTTGATGACCGCCTTACTTATTTCGTGGATGGTTGGTTCGTTACTGTTTTGGTCTTCCAGAAATTTCTTTAGGGCAAGATATTCTGTATTGATCTGGTGGTTGGACGTGGTAAGTTTTAGGTATACTTTAGTGATTAATCCTCTGTTCTTCCATTCGTTTTTGAATATACTATCCCGGTATTGAAGCTGGCACTGATCTACTGAAATAAATTCGGAGCGGTTTTCGCCGAACCAGAAAAAATCCAGTCCTACCAGGATGTCTTTTATTTCGACTCCATAAGCACCAATGTTTTGGATAGGACCAGCACCTACGGTTCCGGGGATGAGGGATAGGTTTTCAAGGCCCCCATAATTTTGTGTCAGGGACCACAAAACCAGTTCATGCCAGTTTTCTCCAGATCCTGCAGCGATCGTAACTTCTCCTTCATTTTTGTTTTCCACTGAAATGCCTTTAATTCGGTTGATAAGGGCAAGGGAGTATCTGGGTTTTGAGAGCAGGATGTTGCTACCTCCACCAATTATCATACCTTTTTGCAACTCTTCTCCGATCTGATACAAATCTGACGAATGCTCAATGGTAATCAGGGTATCTACCCGTGCATCGATTCCAAAGGTGTTGAATGGCAATAGGGAAATCTGTTTATTGACCTGCATACTCAATCGGTTTCCAATTGAAGTTTGGCTAATTGGGAGTAGGCCCCATCGGGGTTGCTAATCAATTCCTGATGGGTTCCAGATTCGATAATTTCACCCTGGGCCAGGACGTAAATCCGATCTACATTTCGAACGGTGGATAATCGGTGGGCGATGATGATGGATGTACGGTTTTGCATCAGTTTGTCCAGCGCGTTTTGAACCAATTGCTCGGATTCTGCATCGAGACTGGAGGTAGCTTCGTCCAGAATAAGGATAGAGGGATTGCGTAGCAGCGCTCGTGCGATAGCAATTCTTTGACGCTGCCCACCAGAAACCTTCGTGCCTCTTTCCCCAACTATCGTATCCAACCCCTGTGGCATTTCGGAAATAAATTCCCAGGCATTGGCATTTTTTGCAGCCTCTATTATTTCCTCCTCGGTGGCATTGGGTCTCCCATATCTTATATTGTCCCGAATACTTCCGGCAAAAAGGCTTATATCCTGAGGGACGATTGCCATATTTGACCGAAGATGTATAAGATCCAGGTCTCGAATATTTTGTCCGTCGATAGTAATAATGCCATCGCTGTAATCATAGAGCCGGAGAAGCAGGGAGATGATTGTACTTTTCCCGGCACCTGAAGCACCGACCAATGCGACGGTTTGGCCAGGTAAAATTTTCATATTAATATTGTCGAGAACTGTGGTTTCTGGTCGTGAAGGATAATTAAAGCTTACCCCTGAGAAGGCGATATCCCCCTCAAATCGCGGATATAGAACCAGGGGCTCGGAAATATCAACTTCATGGGGCTGGTCCAGAATTTCAAAGACCCTGTCTGTGGCACCAATAGCTCCTATTAGTTGTGTGACCAGACTCCCCAGTCCGGCAATGGCCCCACCGATCATTCCGGTATACATGATAAAAGCAAACAGATCTCCGAGCTTCATTTCACCATTTTCCACCATCAAAGCACCCTGCCACAATACAAAAAATATACTGCCAAACAACAGGGTTATTATAAACATGAAAAATACCCCACGCCATTTGGCATAGCGGATGGAAATGGATACAACTTCACGGATGGAGTGGGCATACCTGATGCTTTCAAGATACTCGTTGGTGAATGATTTGACGACCATAAAATTTTGTAATACTTCTTCTGCTATAGTGTTGGTGATTGCGATTTGATCCTGCCTGGCTTTGGAAATTCTTCGAACAAAACGCCCGAAAATCATACCTACGAATATAACGATGGGAATACTAGCCAGCATGATCAGTGACAATTTCGGTGCCAGCCAGGCCAGAACCCCAATACCTATGATGAGGGTGATGATTTGGCGCAGAAGTTCCGCCAGGGTAACAGAAAAGATACTTTGGAGCTGCTCAATATCATTGGTAATCCGGGAGGTTAATTCCCCGATTCGTTTGGATTCAAAATAAGAATAAGATAAGGTTGTAATTTTATTAAAAAGATCCTTTCGAAGATCTGCCATACCGTTCTCACTCACAATGGCCATGGTGACCGTACGCAAGTATGAAAACAAGCCTTGGGCAATCAGGAGGACAAGGAAGACCCATCCATATTCCCGTACGGAAAGTGAAAACCTGGATTCGCCATTGGCAGCGTTAGCCATTTCACCAGCAACGAATAAAAATACCATCATAATAGAACTGGAAAGGGTCAGCATGACCATGCCGGTTGCGAAATATCCTATATAAGGGCGGATATATACAAATACTCTCGTGAAAGTATGCCATTTTTCTCTGGACAAAAATTTTCGCTCGATCTTCATTTTACCAAGCATGCCTTTCACGTTTAATTCCGTTGAATGAGAAAGAAAGGATCAATTCTCCGCGGCTTGTACCGTAGTATTGATGGCTTCGACTTCTTTGTCGATATAATAGAGCCTTTGGGGAGAATTCCCTATCAGTTTGATCCGATCGAGAATCGACCGGGCCAGACTTTCTTCCTCCCGCTGTTCGGCAACGTACCATTGTAAGAAATTGTAGGTACTGTGGTCTTTGCTTTTACTGGCATGTTCCACGATATCGTTGATCGATTGGGTTACCTTTTGCTCGTGCTCCAAAACCTGTTCAAACACGGAGTTTATGTCACCAAAGTCCGAAGGGGGTTGTTCAATTCCGGGAATGATGGGTTGAACATCCATTTCCTGCATATAGAGGACCAGTTTCATCATATGCATATGTTCTTCATCAGCCTGCCTTTTGAAGAATTGGGCACATCCTGTCAAACCTTGAAAATCGCACCATGCTGACATCGATAAATAAAGAAAGCTAGCATATCCCTCCATCTGGATCTGATTGTTTAGCTTATCCTGCATTTCAGCATTCATATACTACGGATTAAATTTAAAAGATGGTTAGCAAATATAATAACTATTCTCCTCTTTCTGCATTTTCAATAATTTTCTCGCAGGCCTCATCCAGCATATTATATACAAGATCAAACCCAAATTCTCCAAAATAGGGGTCGGGTACATTCAGGGAAGTCGGGTTCGGTACCAGAGACATAATCCTCCGAACTCTTTCCCTTTCAGCTTCCGTCTGACAATATTGCCATACATCGCGTAGATTCTGCTCATCCATCACATAGATCCAGTTAAAATAATCGATATCGGCAGATCTGAATTTTCGAGCTCTTTGATGCCGAATATCCAGTCCTTTTTTAAGTGCAATCTCCACCGATCGTGGGTCGGGTGGATCTCCGATATGCCAGCCACTGGTTCCGGCACTATCGATTTCCCAGTCCAATCCTTTCTCATCCACCTTGCTCTGTAATATACCTTCAGCGAGGGGGGACCTGCATATATTACCAAGACATACCATCAATATCTTCATATTTTGCATACTTTTTTTTACTGGGTTCTATGATTTTTATTAAAAAAATATAAAAGTAGGATCGCTCAGAATCCCGTCTGAATACTCCAAACAGGCAGATGTAAGAAAAAGATTTTGATAAGTCGTATTTTTTTAGTGACATTTATAAGTAAGATTCGAAGGGTATGGTGTAGAGGCACCTCAAACTTTGTGAAGGTATTGGGCAATCAGCAGTTAACCGATGAATCCGTTGTGAATTAAAACCAGAACATGAAGATAGTATTGGCTGGTGCAGGAGGTGTGGGCAGCCATTTGGCAAAATTGCTGTCCTATGAGAACCATGATATTATTTTGATCGACATCGATCAGGAAATGCTGGACAGTGTATACAATCAATTGGACATCCTCCCTTTGAAAGGTGATGCTGCCTCAAGATCGGTCCTGCATGAGGCTGAGATCTGGAAGGCCGACTTATACCTTGCGATGACTACTTCCGAGCACACCAATTTGGTTTCTGCGATTCTGGCCAAGAAAATGGGAGCAAAACAAACTATTGCCAGAGTTGAAAATCCTGAGTTTCTTGCCCGTGATCAGGTGGAAATATTCCAGGAACTGGGTGTAGATATCATTTTTTCCCCAAATTACCTTGTTGCTAAAGAGATAGCACGACTGCTGGAACAAACAGCTTTGACCGACATATTTGAATTTGAAGATGGAAAGCTTTCGCTCATAGGTCTCACTGTGCGTTACAATTCCAAAATTGCAGGTCGGAAAATATATGAGATTCAGGAGATGACCACTGATTTTCCTTTTCGTCCCATTGCAATACTTCGTGGAAATACAACGATCCGACCTCGTGGTACCACCATCGTCAGACCCAGAGATCATATTTATATGATGGCACGCAGGGAAGAGATCCAGAAAGCTACGCTTTTTGCCGGAAAAATGAATAAAACGGTAAAACGGGTAATGATTCTGGGTGGTGGTGAAATATCCCGACTGACCTGTGCAATGCTGGAAAATACATATCAATTAACCATAGTGGAGAAAGATAAAGAGGCGTGCAAGATTCTATTGGATTTATTGAAGAACAGCCTTGTTATAAAAGGGGATCCAACGGATATCGATGTGCTCAAAGAAGAAGGTCTTGAGGATATGGATGCTCTTATTGCTTTGCTGCCCAATTCTGAATCCAATATAATTACCTCGTTGATGGCAGAGGAGTTTAGTGGAATAAAGACCATAGCTCTGGTCGAGAACGCTGACTATATCCGGATTTCGCAGAATATAGGGGTGGATACGCTGCTCAATATTAAACTGATTGCCGCTAATAACATCTTTCGATTTATTAGAAAAGGTGAAATAGAAGCCATCACAAGCCTTCATGGCGTGGATGCAGAGATAATAGAATTTACAGTGACCAATAACAATAAGTTGATTCGTAAACCGCTGTCCAAACTTAATTTTCCACCGCAAGCCCTGATTGCCGGTGTTATTCGGGGTGAAGAAAGTATAATTCCTGATGGAGACTTTCAATTGCAGGTTGATGATAAAGTTATCGTATTTGCGGAACCTGAGGCAATTGGGATGGTTGAAAAAATATTCAGGTAATGAATCAGATTCGGTACGGCTCTATTTTTCGGGTTGTTGGGATCTTGCTTTGCGTGATAGCGTTTTCCTTGTTGTTGTGCCTGCCATTTTCTCACTACTATCAAACCGGTCTGGGATCAGTTTTTTTGAGTAGTGCTTTACTCTGCTTACTCATCGGTATGCTGGTATGGTCTGCTTCTGGTAGAATGGACCTCACGGTTAATAAAAGAGAAGGTTATCTTATAGTCTTTGTTGCGTGGATCGTCCTGTGGGTATCTTGTGCTATGCCTTATTTGCTTTCAGGCACATTGGATTCCGTTACTGATGTATTTTTTGAAACCATTTCCGGATTGACAACCACCGGGGCTACTGTTATAAATGACATTGAGCTCATGCCCAAGGATATTTTGTTCTGGAGGAGCTTCACCCAGTGGTTGGGTGGCATGGGTATCATCGTGCTCACGGTAGCTTTGCTTCCGCTCTTGGGAATTGGTGGGATTGAACTTTTTGTAGCAGAGGCGCCAGGGCCTACTTCGGAGAAGCTGCATCCCAGGATCAAGGACACGGCCAAAGCATTGTGGTTTATTTACCTCGGAATGACTTTGGCGCTTTGGTTATTGTTGAAACTATGTGGAATGAATTGGTATGATGGACTCAATCACGCAATGACAACCATGGCCACAGGAGGATTTAGTACAAAAAACGCCAGCGTTGCCTACTTTAGTCCCCAGATTCAGTACGTGATCGCTTTATTTATGTTTTTGGCCGGTGTGAACTATTCACTTTATTACCTGGCCCTTCGCAGAAAATTCAGAACGGCTTTGTCTAGTGATGAACTTCGTAATTACGCGATACTGGTACTTGTATTGATAGCGTTTGTATCCTTCTTCGTTTTTCTACAGGGAGATATTACCCTGGAACAAACATTGCGAGACTCTATATTTCAGGTGATTTCAATCGTGACTACTACCGGTTTTGTAACTGCTGATTATACGAGTTGGTCCAATTTACTTACTGCAGTATTTTTTTTACTGTTATTCACGGGTGCCTGTGCAGGTTCTACGACCGGTGGCATTAAGGTGATCCGTCATACCGTGCTTTTAAAGAATTCTATTCTTGAATTCAAGCGTTTACTTCACCCCCGTGCGATGATCAGACTTCGGTTGAATGGAAAAATTGTATCACCCCGGATACTCACGCATATCCTTGTGTTTTTTATACTATATACGGTAACTTTTTTTGTTGGGACTTTGCTGGTCATCGGTACCGGGGTGGATCTTGTAACTGCTGCCGGTGCGACGGCAGCTAGCATTGGCAATGTGGGACCATCCATTGGTGAAGCTGGTCCTGTCGATAGTTTTGCCGGTTTCAACCCTTCCACCAAATGGCTTCTATCTGTGCTGATGCTGATTGGAAGGCTAGAACTTTTTACTGTTCTTATTCTTTTTACCCCTTATTTCTGGTCCAAAAATTAAGTTGCGAGTAGTAGATCATAGTACAAACCTGTACGGACAATGACTCGATTGACAAATATTTCTTCTGAACTGTGTAGCCCGGGTAGGATTGATTGGAACAGCAGGATATTATTTCGTACCTTTATGGCAAAAGTATATGACCTATGGCAAGTTTTGAAATAACGGGAAAATTATTCAGGAAATTTGAAACGGAGCAAAAGACTCAGTCCTTCAGCGCCCGTGAATTTGTATTGGAAGTTAATGACAGTAACTATATGCAATTGATCAAATTCCAGCTAACGCAGGATCGTTGTGGGTTACTGGATCCTTTTGATGAAGGGAAGGAGATCAAAGTATATTTTGATCTTCGTGGTCGGGAATGGAATGGAAAGTATTTTACTAATCTCAATGCCTGGAAACTCGAAGCGTACGAATCGGGTAATGCGGGGGGATTTCCTGAGGAAGAGGACTTTGTATTCACGGATGAGCGACAAAGCATGGACAATTTTCAGGATTTACCTGAGGATGATTTACCCTTTTAATCCCCACTGTATTACTTCCCATGTCAGAATCGGGCTGGTTGTCCTAGGGCTGGTCTTGTGGTCATCCTGTTGTATGGCACAAAAGATAATCGGTATTTCCACACAGTATGATGATCGCTTCGATAAATGGGTTATCGTCACGGATACTAGTGATCTGGAAGGTACCATCGAGGCCACATGGGCTGCCCTGGGAGACTTTACTGAATGGCAATATAATATCGGAGAACAAAGTGGAATTATTCGGATCCGTCAAAAAACCAATCCTGATGTCTGGGAACTGATGGGGGGTGGTGAAATTATAGAAGCGAGAACCATTTTTCCCCGAGAGCGGGATCGATGGCAAATGCAAAACGGGAAACATCGGGTGGATGTCAAGATGTATCAGCGTAATCCCGAGCAGTGGTTGATACAATACAAAGGGGAGGAAATTTTCTTTTATACTTATAGAGAATATGATCTTCGGGACTGGATTGTGGAAAATGATGCTTCGTTCTCTCTCCCAATGCAGCTGGCCCTCATATTCATTCCCATATTGCAAGTTCTCAGCCATTGAACCTTCTGGTAATGGGTTGCATTGATTCCTGATTTTTTACATTGTTGTATACAATCAGGTCGAGAAAATTATCGTAAACTGATCAATGCAATCTTTCATGACCTTGGATATCAGGATTGGAAACCTTTACTGTGTATAAATTTCAGGAATTTTTTATTGGGGCTCTTCATCAAATATATTTCTCCAGATCAAATTATATATTTTTTCGGGTTCAATGGCATCATCCGGGAGGGTTGGTGTGTTGGCGATACAAACCGGGTGAAATTGCTGCTCTACAAGTGGACTGCCATGACTCCCTTTGATCAGATTGGCATTTAGGGAAATTACATCCAGTATATACCGGAATCCCAGTTTTTTTCGGAGGAGTTTGTATCCAGCGCGTAATTTGATAACGGGGTTGGACTCATCAAAGAACATTTCTGCCGGGTCGTATCCAGGCTTTTTATGAATTTGAACCGTTCGGGCAAAATCGGCGGCTCTTTTATCATCATTCCAATAGTAGTATGTAAACCATGCGTTGTTCTCTGCGATGAGCACCAGGTCTCCGGAGCGAGGGTGGTCTATGCCAAAATGCTGTTTACCCTCTCGATCGAGAATTTTACTGATCCCTGTCGTGGATTGTAATAATTCCCGAATCTCAGGTATTAATGTATTGTCATTGATATATATATGTGCAATTTGATGGTCAGCCAGTGCAAAAACTTTTGAAGCTCCGGGATCGAGAAGCTCACGGCCATTTTCTTCCCGGATAGCGATCCAATTTTTACTTCTGAATATTCGATTGAGATGGATGGGATGATTGACCGGGTTGATACCGTACTCCGATAACAAAATGATCCGTGCCTTTTTCTTTTCATAGTATTCCACCAGCGTTTGTACCAGAGAATCAATTTCCCGAAGACTTTCATCGGATCTCGAATCCAAATGACTGAATTTTTGAAGTGCGTAGTCGAGGTGGGGCAAATAGATGAGAGTTAATGTAGGATCATGCTTCTGATCGACGATCATGGAAGCTTCTGCGATCCATTGGCTCGATTTAATATTAGCACCAGGGCCCCAAAAATTGAATAAAGGGAAAACCCCTAGGTTATCCTGTAGCTCATCACGAAGCTCACTCGGATGGGTATAGCAGTCCGGTGCTTTAACCCCGTCGGCTCTATACTGGGGACGGGGTGTGGCAGAATAATCCACTTTACTATACATATTATACCACCAGAACATTTTGGAACAGGTGAATTCAGGACGGTAAGTCCGGGCCTTTTCCCAAATCTTGGGTGCCAAAACCAACATATCTGATTGTTTCCAAAACTTTACTTCAGCTTCGATTCGATCGTACCATCCGTTCCCCACAATGCCATGTTCAGCTGGAGAAACACCTGTAATATAGGTTGATTGGGAAGATGTCGTCAATGCAGGAAATGGAGGTCGGATACGCGCAGATTGGTTTCGATCCCGATACTGCCGGATAAAAGGCGTTGCATCACCTATCACACTTTCACTCAATCCTACAATATCGATTACAACAGTTTTATGCATTTTTATCACCTGTTTTATACCAAATCCAGAATAAATTCAAATTCCCGGGCGATGGAATCCTTGATGGGGCGTTGAAGATCCTGAGGTAGTACCTCCCATGTATAGGTTTCTATTTCGAAGTTTCTACTCACAGATTTTTGCTGGTGAATTTGAAGAATTTCAATTACTTCATCCTGCGTAGAATCCAGACCACCATAGTTTTTTGTAAACAGTGGAACATGGAAATGTATTCGCCATTCCATATCATCGTACTCCCTGGACTCCAACGCAACCGGTAGATCTGGAAATTTGACAAGAGAGCCATCATCGGAACGAACAACTACCTGGTGCAAATACTGCGATTCATCAAAGGGTTTCAACAAGCTGGGATGATTTTCTGCAGGCAATCGCAAGGCAGAACTCAGCTGGACTCTTCCTATTGGAATGCGTTGTGTGTTTAATTCCTTGATTAATGTATGCTGATCTTCAAATCCCACAGCGATGTGGCATACATCGTAACACAGTCGTATATGCCTTCGGGTTATTGCAGATGCGTATTCCTCATTTATCCCTTTGTTAGATAATGTATTTACTGCTGTAGGCAGAAGCATCTCTTTATACCATTGTATAAACTCAGCTCCGTTTTCCAGTAAACCATCGGGTTCGGGTTCCACATCCAAATGGATGATTTTCCCGGTTTGATCATGTAATTCAACCAGGTATTCCAGCATTTGAACCATATTTCTGGTGGCGATATGTTTGACAGTTTCCTTGTTGCTATGGGAAGGATACCAATGCCGGTAGGACAGGGGAGGTGTGGATACACCGCCTTCTGCTATATTTTCTGGGAGTAATTTCGATAGTAAAGTACACAGATCCCGACTGTATTCCAATCGCTCCGCAGTAGTCCAATCTGGATCATGTACTTTGTCTTTGATTACCGTTCGATGAAACTGACCATATGGGAATCCATTGATTAGAAATACAAATACCTGTTCTTCAGAAAGCCATTCTTTGAACTCCTGCAGAATATGATTTTGCTTGAGATCCTGCAACATCTCATAACTCACACGAAGCCCGAGTCCCATGGGTTCGTCCGGACTCACTTTTTGTTTAATCACCGGCACATGGAGTTCCAATTCCGTTTTATGACTATCCCAGTCATTGCCTGGATGTATATTGGTACAGTAAGTAAGAAATCCGCCATCAAAGGTCATGGTACAAATCCAATTGGATGAGATTTTGAAAAGATTTTTCCATATTGTCGGTGTCTATTTCATGCACTTCAAATCCCCTTCCGATGTCTTTGAGCAAGGTTACGGTCAATTTACCGCCGAGGTGCTCTCTAAATTCTTCAAGACCATGAGAAAGTTGGTCGAAGGTAATGTCTTCCAGGAAATTGAGCGAAGGATAGAAGCCTAGTTTATGAAACAAGGTAAGTACATGCGATTTGGCATCCTCATCGATATAGCCCATCATACAGGAATAGATTGTGTCCAGCATGATGCCGATGGCTACGGCTTCACCATGACGAATATCATAGCCTGTCAAATCTTCAATTTTGTGGGCTGCCCAATGTCCAAAATCCAGAGGCCGGGCTGATCCCCTTTCAAAAGGGTCCCCATTTTGGGTAATGTGATCGAGATGAAGTTGAGCACATCGGATTATGGAATGTTGCATGGCATTCTCTTCAAAGGAATCGAGTGCCTGGGCATTTTTTTCCAACCATTCAAAAAAAGCAGCATCTTTGATCAAAGCCACCTTGATTGCCTCGGATAAACCAGCGCGTTTGTCCCTTGATTCCAGGGTGTCCAGAAAACGGACATCATTCCAAACCGCAGCAGGAGGGGTGAAGCTGCCCAAATAATTTTTTTTACCGAAATAATTGATACCATTCTTAACCCCAATACCGGAATCGTTTTGAGATAATACCGTGGTGGGGATACGGATATGTCGAACCCCACGGTGGGAGATCGCGGCAGCGTATCCAACAGCATCCAGTATGGCTCCACCGCCAAGGGCAACTACATAGGAATGACGATCGATTCCAAAACGGTCTATGATCCGCAACATTTCTTCCTGGTGAATTCGGTCATTTTTGATGAATTCTCCACCTGGAAAAATAGCCACTTCCTCCACCAGTTGAACATGGGGAACCGTGTCGAAATAGGATCGGATCCGGGTATTCAGATCTGGGTGATGATCCACGACGCCCTGATCGATCATAAATACCACCTTAGGGATATGTCGTTCATCCAGTCTTTGCCTTGAAAAAAAATCCGCAATGAGCCGGTTTTCAATTGCGAAAAGGTCATTGGTGAAATGTACTTCATAGATGTAGGGTACACTAAAATCTGCCTTTAAGCTGGTTTTGGTTGATATATATGAATTCGTTGTTTCCATATTAATTTTTCTTCTTCATCTTCTCCATACTTCTGTGTTCCAGGGCTATTATTCACGTAACAGCAAAGTACCTGGCAAGTTTTTGAGAAAGAGGTAATAAAAGCAAAATCAAAAAGGCAAGGTACCAGTATTCCGTGATACTTACCCACAATGCATCGATTATGATTATTCCCAACACACCGTGTTTTACTGTTTTTCGAATGTGTTGTGGAACTGGATCCTGAATAGCCTGAAATAAAGGGGGTAGAATATATAGCAAGTGCAGCAAGGCAAACAGCATCGGCAACCACAATTTTTCATAATGGAACCCTATAGATAAAATAGCGCCGTCCACAACAATGTACAAAGCCAGGGCCGATAATAAGGGCTCCACTCTGCCACCATGAACTTCACCACGACTGACCAGGGTAATAGCAAAAATGTATACCCACGGGATGATTGCCAATAGGTAGTGGCTATTGACCACTTCAGGAATCAGACTCAGCCCTAACAATAGATTGATACCGCGTAAAAATCCCATGTTAAAGGGTCCAAAAAAGGCGTGGTGTTTGCCCCACTTATTGTAAATCAAGGCAAATGTAGCTATTATTATGGCAAGAATCCCACTGAGGCTGTGGTGAAGAAATGCCAGTAAGATTCCGAGGGCCAGCAAAACGGTAGCATATGCCACGGCTTTTCTCAATGGGATCCGTCCGGAGGGTAAAGGTCGCTCTGGTCGTTCAGTCGTGTCAATATTAAGATCAAATATGTCGTTGAATGCAATACCACCCGCATACAACAACAGGGAGGAACACACCAGCAATATAGGGCCGATAATATATGCGTTCCCTGCTTCTGACAAATTCGATAACAAGGTAGCCAAAGCCACACCCGCCAGTATATCTGTCGCCGATGTAATTAGGTTGGCAGGTCTTATTATTTGTAGATACGGATTATTTCCCAATGCTACTCGATTATCACGGAATTTTTGTCAATTCGGGGTTGTTGCCCCCCACGAAGAACGGTATTTCCTTCAAATTTCGCACTCTGGTCCACATTCATTAAAGATTTCAATTGTCCCTCATCGATTTGTCCGCTTTGGGCAAACGCCGTGACAGCGTTGTGAAAGGTGACTGCCCGGACATGATCTTCAGGGATACCCTGGGCCAGCATAAGTGCTGCAGTTTTGGGAACTGCCAGAGGATCACTGATTCCCCAATCAGCCGCACTATCCACCATTATTTTTTCAGATCCATATTTTTTCACGATTTCCACCATACGTTGATTTCCCATTTTTGTAAAAGGGTAAATGGTGAAGGCTGCCCAGAATCCCTGGTCAAGAACCGATTCTACCGTTTCCTCATTGTTGTGATCGATAATCACCATCGATGGATCCAATCCATGTTCCAAAGCTATGGACATACTTCGTTCTGTTCCTTGTTTTTTATCGCGATGCGGTGTATGTACCTGAACTGGCAGGTTGGCTTCTTTGGCCAGTTCGAGCTGGGCGCGATAATACTTTTCTTCTAAAGCGGTTTGGTCATCAAATCCTATTTCTCCCACTCCCACAACACCTTCTTTATATATGTATAGAGGGAGTATTTCCATGACCTGCTCTGCCAGCTTTTCATTATTGGCCTCTCGGGAGTTGAGTCCCATAGTGCAGTAATGACGTATTCCAAACTGTGAGGATCGGAACCTTTCCCAACCAATCAGGCTGTTGTAATAGTCACGGAAAGTGGAAAGTCCCGTTCTGGGTTGGCCGAGCCAGAAAGCTGGTTCTATGATCCCAATGACTCCGGCGTCTGCCAATGCCTGATAATCGTCCGTAGTGCGGGAAGTCATATGGATGTGTGGATCAAAGAAATGCCATCCCCGGATTTCTTTTTGAAAGTCAAAATAGGCCATTTTGGCTTCTACCTGTCCTTCATGAACTTCCTGAAAATGGGAAGGATTCTGGCCAGGTTGATTTGATGTGCACATAGTATATAGATTGTAATATGAATTAAATGTTGAATTCAGCGAAAAAGTTCTGACGATGATGGTCAAGATATGCTAAGCCGACGTTTCCAAGTTTTCCCAATCAAAACTTTGGGAATCCAGATGTTCGAGCAAAGGTCGGAAAGATTCAGTAAAATTTTCCGGCGTATGAATGAATTGGTTTTTCCAAAGCAGATAACCGGCTTTGCGATCAACTTCCCTATCCGCACTGAGCAGATGGTACGTGTCCTGCCAAAATCGTTCGTCAGGATATGGCGAAGTGAGAAACCAAACCTCCGGAGGTAGTGTACGACCCGCTGCCCATCTCTCATGGGCAAAATCGGAAATCGATGCCGCCAGGGCTTCATTTCTCCGATCTCCAATTCCCAGGATATTCCAGATGGATTTATCATTAAAAATGGTCTTAAGTACGAGCTGATTCCAGGCAGCATCGTCAAAATACATAGCCGGGTAAGGATTGTTAAATGCCATGGCATCAAAAATCAATCCAACATTGGATCTGATTGCCTCCGTTGCCCGGTGCGTCCACACAGGGGCATAATTGAAAAAAGGGATCGCTGCATAGATTGCCTGTGCTTCCCTGTTGTCCGCAGTTTGGAACAATTCCTCAATCATTTCGACAAAAGAATCTTTATTCCCTTCATCCAGAGAAAGTAGAAATAACGTACGGACCAATTGATCTCTGGTCCAGCCACTTAGGTCAATCTCATAAGGAGCATCGTGGGGTTTGATATAATGGGAACCGATTGGTACCTGCCCCACAAACCGGTGTGTCATAACAAAGGCTATTTTTCTTTCCCCGGGACTCTTGCCGATTTTCTCCTGAAACCATCGAACCTCATTTGCTGTACATTCTTGTTCCAACCTTTTTAATAGTTCCTGATACTGCATGATGTTTCTTTTTATAAAAGTGCATTCCTGCGACAAACAATGTCGTCAAACTTCTACCAATTCGGATACATTTCCAGAAGAAAACATAGGTGCGAATTGATGAATTGTATCGACTTCAGTGGTCAAATCCCTATAAGACAGAGTACTATAAGTGTTGTAAAACTGTATAGTTAGTGCAAAACAAGGGGGATTGCTAATTTCAAACAACAGTTAATAAAATTTTAATTTACCCTTCTATTTCCAACATATGATACAAACTAATTGTAGGGGGGCGCATGGGATTTAGTATCTTTGCCGCTTCAATCCGGACATTGCGAAATATGACAACAATGGAAAAAATCAATAAAGTAGATATTTTGGCTGTCGGAGCTCATCCCGACGATGTGGAATTGAGTATTTCGGGAACGCTTTCAGTGCAAAAAAATAAGGGATACTCCTTTGGCATACTTGATCTGACGCAAGGGGAATTGGGGACACGAGGTACACCGGAAATCCGATTGAGCGAAGCCGAGGATGCCGCCCGGATCCTAGGTGCTTCTTTCCGAGTTAATCTGGGGTTCAGAGACGGCTTGTTTTCCGGAACTGAGTCGGAGAAAATGGAGATTGTCAAAGTAATTAGAGCCGCTCGCCCCGAAATCCTTATTGCCAATGCGACAACAGATCGTCATCCGGATCACGGCCGGGCGGCAAAACTTGTGGAAGAAGCCTGGTTTCTTGCCGGACTCAGGACCATTGAAACACATATTGACGGAAATGTTCAGGAGCGCTGGCGGCCGCGGGTTTTGTATCATTATATCCAGGACTATATCGTTACCCCAGATGTGGTAGTGGATATCTCATCGACCTTTGACCTCAAAATGAAATCTATAAGAGCGTTCCGGTCTCAATTTTATGATCCGGAAAGCACTGAGCTCGATTCTCCGCTGACCAACAAAGACTTTTTTGATCAGATCGAGGGGAGAGCCCGGTCTCTGGGGCGTCAAATTGGTGTAGAATATGGAGAAGGCCTGACTTCACCCCGATATATCGGAATTCGAGATTTATTTGAATTGGTATAATTTCGTACATTGAATTGAGGTAACGGTATGGATATTTATAAAAAACAGGTACGGGAGCTGATTCCCCTGTATCGACATCAACTATACGATGATGTGATTCCATTTTGGCAAAAGTTTTCCATAGATTATGAGTACGGTGGATTCTTTACTTGTCTGGACAGGGAAGGAGTCGTTTTTGATAGGGATAAGTTTATCTGGCTTCAGTGTCGTCAGGTTTGGACATTTGCCAGGATATATAACTCTGTAAGAAAGGATGAGGCCTGGCTCAACACCGCTCTACATGGGGCGGAATTTTTGGAAAAACACGGCAGGGATCCAGAAGGAAATTGGTTTTTCTCTTTGGATCAATCTGGCCGACCCTTGATCCATCCTTACAACATATTTTCAGATTGTTTTGCCGCTATGGCCTTTGCCCAATTGTATAAGGCAACCGAGGAAACCAGGTATCGAAAGATTACTGTCGATACATTCTACAACATTCTCAACCGTCAAAAGGCACCCAAAGGCAAATATGAAAAATCCTTCCCGGGAACTCGTCCACTTAAGAATTTTGCCTTGCCCATGATCATGTGCAATCTGGTCCTGGAGCTGGAACATATCCTGGAATCAGATCTTGTGGAGTCCACCATTGACCATGGGATAAGTGAGGTTATGGATGTGTTTTATCAACCCGATATTCTCAATGGTGTCATCCTAGAGAATGTATTGGAGGATGGAACCTTTTCAGATTCTTTTGATGGCCGGTTGATCAATCCCGGTCATATATTGGAGGCCATGTGGTTTGTCATGGACCTGGCCCATCGCAGAAAGGATTCGGCATTGATCGACAAAACCGTGGAAATTAGTCTCAATGTGCTGGAATTGGGCTGGGACAAAACCTATGGTGGAATATTTTATTTCATGGATGTCAAAGGTCATCCACCACAACAATTAGAGTGGGATCAAAAATTATGGTGGGTGCACCTGGAAGCCATGGTGGCTGCATTGAAAGGGTATAAGTTGACAGGCAATGTCAAAATGTGGGAATGGTTTGAACGGCTTCATAGATATACACAGGAAAGATTCCCTGATTCCGAATTTGGGGAGTGGTATGGATACCTCAATCGAAGGGGAGAAGTTCTTTTACCGCTGAAGGGTGGGAAATGGAAGGGGTGTTTTCATGTACCTCGTGGATTGTTTCAGATTCTTACCGTATTGGAATCCATGGATATTCCATCGCAAAATTAATATAAAAATCGCCTAAATCTTCCCCGCGGTCGGCTCACGAATC
>CAYRRD010000051.1:0-24613 GCA_964426625.1 uncultured Saprospiraceae bacterium
TGTTTTCATCGTCGTGTAAGATTAAGGTAACTGATTCCTCATGGATGGGGAAGGGGCCAAGGGTTGCAGGATTGCCATATGTTCCGGACCATTGACCGTTTGTCGTGGACCATTGGCTAGAGGTATTGGATCCGGTGACGGTGAGATCAAAATAGAACTGATCATCCGTGGAGTCGGCTGGGGTGTTGTTGTTATCGCAGGTAAGGTTGGTGATTGCTGCTTCGATGGTGCATTGATTGGAACAGGTTTCTGGGGGTTCCACCTTGATGATGGTTTGGCAGTCGGGGTTTTCATCGTCGATTATGATTAAGGTAACTGATTCTTCATGGATGGGGAAGGGACCGAGGCTGACAGGATTGCCATATGTTCCGGACCATTGCCCATATTCTGTAGTCCATTGAGTAGAGGTGTTGGATCCGGTGACGGTGATTTCAATTTCGAAAACATCATCCCCAGGTTCTTCCGGGGTGCCAGAGTCCTTACAATAAACCGTATGATCAACATCAATTTCACATGAACATTCCGGTATTTCAACCTGATCGGTTGTGGCACTTCCGCAGGCATCGGATAAGGTATATGTCCAGGCATAACTCTGGCCTCTTACCAGTTCTGATATCCATACTCCTCCCGTGACCGGATCGATTTGTGCGTTAGGATAAATGGTCCATATTCCACCGTCCATCATCCCTATACCGGGATTTGGTAGGTAATAATCAATGGCGCACTTTATAGGGGGTAATTCAAAGTCAGTAAAACCTGCCGGAAGAATCTCCAGTACAGCAGTTTCAGATGGTGTGCAATCGTCAGAGGGTTGATATTTCAGGGAGAATTCACCTTCACCAAGCATAACTGGTGTGATCGTAGTTACGAGATTGTCACCCAGCAACCAATGGCCAGGTATTTCTCCCGGCATTTCCGGAAGCGTATAGGGTTCGTCATTATTACACAATTCCGGAAGAGTCGGCAGATAATTGTGGGCAGGGCTGCGGATATCTATCGATACTTCAGCATTCCCCAATCCCTCCGTTTCCATACATCCATACGTATTGGTCACTGACTGAATCCAATACTGTTCTGCTGCTGGTAATTCGAGGGAATGTTTCCTGTTGCCTTCAAAATCAAAAATATGGTCGTTATTTCCATCTGTTAAATTGAAATAGTAAAGTCCGTCGGATAACCCAGAAAGGGAAAGCTCCAGTAGAGCATTTTCATCTCCACACAATACGCATTGCTGTTTCGGATCGCACAATAACGAAATACCGTGGGTAGCGGGAGCGGGATTGCTGATTAGTCTGATTTCTTTCAAGGTTGACCTGCGTCCTCCTTCTGTATTGGCTACATACAGACTTCGTTCTGTTGGCATATTTTCTGTGGGTAGTAAAAAAAATGTAAGATCAGGGACAAATGATGACCCATAATGAATCGGTGGTCCGTCAGGATTCAGGTGCCAGGATGTGTAACTGTTGCCGTTGGTTATATTGATCGCTTCAGTTGCTACGGTCTCATTTTCACAAATAGAAATATTATCCCGATCCGGAATGGGTGCAGGAGGAGTAGGGAAATGATGGAAAGAAGGTTTGCAGCCCGGAGAATTACCGTAGGATATTGAGCCACCATTCCCTTCGATGAAGGCCCCATTGCCGCCGGTCAATAGCTCAGGTTCATACACAATGTCGTAATTGCACGTTCCCAGCTGGATTTCGATGTGTCTCGTGCAATCTGTGCAGGAATTTCCAAACATTGAACTCGAAAATCCGTCGTGATAATTTCCAAAGAGAACAAAGACGGCACCCCTTTCGCAAAGCCCTGACAATGTACCGGTAAAATTCGGGGAATGCTGAACAAAGGCAAGGACATTGGAATTGGGTGGAATCACACCCTGGTATGGCGACTCGAAAGGATCAATAAATATGGGTTCTCCGCAATTGGCACTCTGGTTCATCTGTGAAAGTGCTGATGAATTTGAGGTCCACTGGTCCGCCACATAGGGATTGCTGGTTGCATATACCCGGATCGACAGATTGCCGGATTGAACGGGTAAGGGCGATGAACCAGTGTGAAAAATGATATACTCATCTGGTTCGTAGGCCGTGCAGGCATCGATTAGGATTCGATCGAGGACGGGGGCGTGGTTGCCACAGCTGTTCGCACTCCAGGTACTTTGACCCAGGATGGTGCCATGTGCTATCAGTATCATAGCAACCCATTGGAGGGGAATCAAAACAAGCCATGGACTTTTCATGGCGGTAATGGTTAGATCAATAATCCAACTGATGTAAAGGAACGGGGCATTAATTTAATGAATTTTTTGGAGAAAAAAAATTAGGATTGTTCAGAAAGACAGGATTTCTTCCTTGGGTATGTCAGCATTCAAACAATGTCAACTTCTCCGTGGATTATTTATTATGTCAAAATTTATAGAGCTTAACCCGGCTGTATTTGGTTTGAATTGTGTTCCATTCCATAAGTTCCCTATATAGGCATCGTGTTCGTCGTATCTCCATCTCCAATCCCCAAACGAGACGGTTTAACTCATGTACGAACTCATTAATTTGTACCCTGTATTACGCCTTTTTTGTTCCCCCAATGGCATGGGGAGGATCTTAATTGGTCAGCCTTCCACAAAACCGGGAGAATCTCATTGAAATTTGGTGTACTATTAAAAGATGTTCACAAGACCATAGACTCCTTATAAATGTAAGAATTATTGAATAATAAGGATTGTATTGGAACCAGTGCTCTGTTTCATAAGTAATTTATATTAAGGACGCGATTGTTTTTTGTCGTACCGAAGAAACGAAACCGAGCATAGGACAGGCCTACGTGAGGCTTTCGGTGATGAAGGTACGGCGAAAAAGAAGCCGTCATAAGTGTGAAGAACTTAAGAAATGGACCACTAGTACAGTACGTTTATTGTCAGTCGGAACCAGGGGTGCCCATGTCCTCAATTGATGTTAAAATTTGCTCCGCTTTGCCCTGTCCATTTCAATCTTGCTTTCCCGTTCTTTGATGGACTGTCGCTTATCCCGCACTTTTTTACCCTGAGCCAGGGCTATCCGGAGTTTGACCCAGCCTTCATCGCTGATAAATACTTTGTAGGGTACGATGGTTAGCCCTTTTTCCTTAACCGCCTTTTGCAGTTTGCGTAATTCCCGTTTTTTCAATAACAATTTTCGTTCCCGGGTAGGGGATAACTCCCTGATGGTATTGAATTTGTAGTCAGAGATGTGAAAATTTTTGACGTAGAGTTCCCCTTTTTTGAAATAGCAAAATGCATCCGCCAGATTCGCTTTACCTGCACGAATAGACTTGACCTCTGCACCAAACAGTTGTATACCGGCTGTGAATTCCTCCAGAAATTCGTATTCGAATTTGGCTTTCCGGTTGAGGATTTGGATGTTTTTGGTCTTTGACATTACAGGTTGTCTTTTATAAAATCGGTGATTAAGCGAAACAAGTGGATTCTGGAAGTCGGTTGGGCAATTCCATGATTGTCATTGGGATAGTACATCGTTTCAAAATCTTTACCCGCATCAATGAGGGCTCTGGCCATCTCGGCTGCATGCTGAAAATGTACATTGTCGTCCGAGATTCCATGGATCAACAGGTATTTTCCTTTAAGCCTGTCAGCAAAATATACCGGCGAAAAATCCCGGTATCCTTTCTCGTTTTCTTCTACGGTTCGCATATACCGCTCCGTGTAAATGGTATCATACCACCTCCAGTTCGTCACTGGAGCCACTGCTACCGCCATCGAAAAAACATCATTGCCATGGAGGAGAAGGTTGGTGGACATATATCCGCCATAACTCCAGCCAAATACACCGATCCGGTCAGCATTGACATAGGAAAGTCCACCGAGGTATTTTGCCGCAGCAATTTGATCTACTGTTTCCAGTTTGCCCAGATTCAAATACGTCATTTTTTTAAATTCCTCACCGCGACCTCCGGTACCCCGGTTGTCAACACAAGCAATTATATACCCTTTCTGGACCAGCATTTGGAACCAGGGTTGGTATCGATCCTGCCAGTTATCCACCACTTGTTGGCTCCCCGGACCGCCATAGAGAAACATAAATACCGGGTACTCCTGCTCGGGATCGAAATCACCTGGTTTGATCATATAACCATTGAGTTCTGTTCCGTCATCGATCGTAAAGGTGAAAAATTCTTTCGGTTGAAAGTCATATGCGCGGATTTGTTGGCGAAGGCTTTGGTTGGTTTCAATATCCCGTATCTTTTTGCCATTTCGACTGTACACGGTATATACTGGTGGTGTATTGGCTGTCGCATGGGTGAGGACATAGTAATCGAATGTGGTGCTGAATTTGGCTGAATTCCACCCTGAGAGTTCCTTTCCGGTTAGTTTTTGAGTTTTCCCATCCAGACTCACCGAGAACACCGCCCGACGCAAGGGTGAATCATCCGTAGCCTGAAAGTAGATGGTTTTGTGAATCGGATCGTAGCCATATACTGCGGTCACTTCCTGAGTACCATCGGTTAGTTTTTTGACATTTCCTTCAAAGTCGTATAGGAATATCTGATTTTTATCTCCCTTCTCGCTCGTCCATATAAAACCTTGGTCATCGTTGAGAAATGTGAGGTCGTCGGTGATATCCAAATAATATGGATTGGTTTCTTCCATCAAAATCGAGCTTTCCAAATTTGATGCCCGGATCTGAAGCAATTTCAAGTGATTCTGGTGCCTGTTGAGAACATATACCGTTAGCAGATCGGGGTTCCGTGTCCACTTTATCCGGGGAATGTACAGATCGGTTTCGGAAGTGAGGATATCCACATTTCTGGTTTTGCCCGACTTTGAATCCCACAAATGCACGGAAACTGTAGCATTGGTTTCACCCACTTTAGGGTATTTGAAAGTGACGTATTCCGGATAAAACCCATTGGTATAATTGGTCATGGTAAATTCCGGAACGGCGCGTTCGTCAAATCGGATCCAGGCGAGGTAACGGCTGTCATTTGACCATTCGAAGGTACGAGTGATGGCAAACTCTTCTTCATACACCCAATCTGCAGCTCCGTGAATGATTGCATTTTCCTCACCATCGTGGGTTATTTGGTGAATTTTCCCTGTGGAAAGGTCACGGATGTAAAGATTGTTCTGGTAAACAAAGCCAACCTTTTCTCCGTCGGGAGAAAAATGTGCATTCATCACCTGCCCATCCGGGAAAAGACGGGAAATTTGTCCGCTTTTCCGGTTGTAGATATAGAAATCAGCCAGATACGAACGTCGGTAAATCGGTTTTCTGTTGGTGGCTAACAATATCTGGCTTTCATCGGAAGAAAATGTATAAGTGGCCAGATGGCCTTCGTAATTATGGCCTTCAGGTAATTTGGCCGGATCGAAGATGGTCTCGGTTCCGGTACCCGTGGTGATATCATACGCTTCGATTTTCTGACCCACCTGGAGTGTGTAGTGCCGTCCGTCCGCCATAAAATTGAACCCAGGAATGGTGCGGGCGTCAAAAATATGACGCGACCATATATCTTCAAGATTAATTTTATGCTGAGCCTGTGCGGAAATATCTCCTATACCTGCAACCATACAAATGAGAATAAACAGATTTTTATACATTTTGATATCTTTCATGTCCGGAAGAAATGAAGTTAATCCAATTCTGACACACAAAAGTAACAATCCGTCACCAAATGCGAAAGGAGCTTTCATTTGCCAACAGGATGCATTGTCCATACTGGAATTGGGCGGTGGTTTATAGTGAAAGAAAATTATACTAAATATAAGCTTTTGTTTAGTGATATATTCTATATATAACTCTAATTGTGATGCAAATAGAAAAAAATTCTATCCCATTCAAGCAGATTTCCCTTTATGGCTGATTTACAGGTAAAAAAAATTTTCAATGTTCAGGAAATTATCTGTAGCTTTGTAGGGTAAATGGAAAGAAAATGAGACCTCAGGCATCAGCTTTTTACTTTTATTATTTCTTTTTTGGAGATCAAAAAGGGATCTGATGCTCATGGTGTATAAGTAAAGCAAAAATCAGGTCCCGGTTCGGGACCTTTTTTTTTGCACTGATTTAGGTTAAAAAAACGGATGAAAAAAATATCAATACAAGGATTTCCAGGTGCATTTCATCACATAGCAGCGGCCAACTATGAGGGAAGCCCGGTGGATGTGGTGGGGCGACATACCTTCGATGAAGTCATCGATGACGTGGAGAACAATGATGAGATAGATTATGGTATGATGGCCATTGAAAATAGTATTGCGGGGAGCCTTCTGAGAAACTATTCTTTGATCCAGAATTCAAAAGTTCAGATTGTGGGGGAAACTTTTCTGAGGATCAAGCAGAACCTGCTGGCGGTTCCCGGTGTACGTATCGAGGATTTGAAAGAAGTTCATTCACATCCCATCGCACTGGCCCAATGCGAAGAATTTTTCTCAGTGTATCCCCATATTCAATTGGTCTCTACCTATGATACCGCAGAATCGGCGTATGAAATTTCTCAAGCCGGATATAAGCATATCGGTGCTATAGCCAGTTCGCTGGCCGGGGAAATGTACAATCTGAATACGCTGGCGGCTAGTATCGAAACCAACAAGCAAAATTATACCCGATTCCTCGTTCTTGATGATCATATACATACGGAAGAATTCAATAAGATTTCGATCTCATTCCGGGTGTCCCATGCCATCGGTAGTTTGTACAAAGCCCTGGAAAATCTTTCCCTGAATCAATGCAATCTCACCAAGATACAGAGTGTACCCATCCTTGGCGAACCCTGGCAATATTTGTTTTTTGCTGATTTTGTATTGGGTGAACCGCATCGCCTGGATGAGATCCTTGAAGAATTTTCAGACCATGCCCGCGGAGTACGGGTTCTGGGAAAATATAAAGAAGGTAGTCACTATGAAGGTTAGACCATCAGATCGGATATCCGGCGTGAAAGAATATTACTTTTCAGCCAAGTTGAAGGAAATTGCGCGGTTAAAGCAATCCGGTAAACCCATAATTAATCTGGGAATCGGAAGTCCGGATCAGCCGCCACATCCCCGGGTAAGGGAAGTCTTGTGCCGGGAATCAGCCAGGGATGAAGGTCATGGATATCAGAGCTATTATGGGATCCCAGAATTGCGGGAGGCTTACAGTCGGTGGTACGCTGCCCGCTTTGACGTGACGATCGATCCTTCCGAGGAAGTCCTTCCGCTCATCGGGTCCAAGGAGGGCATCATGCACATAAGCATGTCCTTCCTCAATCCCGGAGACGAAGTCCTCGTACCCGATCCGGGGTATCCGACCTACCAGTCAGCCACAGCCCTGGCAGGTGGGGTAAACCGGCTTTACGATCTTGAAGCTTCCAGGGGTTGGTTACCCGACCTGGAAAAGCTGGCTCAGGAGGATCTTTCCCGAGTGCGGCTGATGTGGGTGAATTACCCCCATATGCCCACCGGAGCCAGGGCGGATGCAGCTTTCTGGTCCGAGCTCGTCCGATTTGGTAACGAACATGAAATCCTTATTTGTCACGATAATCCCTACAATTTCATCCTCAATCCCACTCCACAGACAATTTTTGCCGTGGATGGAGCCCGGGATTGTTGTCTGGAGCTGAATTCTCTCAGTAAATCGCATAATATGGCAGGGTGGAGGATTGGGGCGATCATAGGCAAGGAGTGTTTTTTGTCGCAGATTATCAAATTCAAATCCAACATGGATTCCGGAATGTTTCGTCCGGTGCAATTGGCGGCCGTAGAAGCTCTGGATCTGGATGATTCCTGGTACGATTCATTGAATGCAATGTACAGGGAACGGAAGGAAATTGCCTATCGGATTCTCGAGGAGCTGGGGTGTAGCTATGAGAAAGATCAGGCAGGTTTGTTTGTTTGGGCCCGTGTCCCAGATATCTATGCCGATGGCTATGCACTCAGTGATGAGATGCTTTACGAAGCCGATGTTTTTTTGACACCGGGGGGGATATTTGGTCGACAGGGCGAGCCTTATGTTCGAATTTCAGTGTGCATGGATGTAGAAATTCTGGAGGAAGCTCGAATGCGAATACATGCGCTGGTTCATACTAAAAATGGAACGCAATGACGGTTGGAATTGCAGGATTGGGTTTGATCGGAGGATCTCTTGGGTTGGCACTCAAAGAGTGTGGGTATGCCAGGAGGGTGCTGGGATATGATCTCACATCAAAACATATGGAGATAGCTCAGGATAAGGATATCATCGATGAAAAATGCGCTTCGTTGGAAGATCTGGTGGATCGGTCTGATCTTGCGATCATGGCCATACCTGTTCATGCCATCCGCAATTTACTTTCATCCGTACTCGACCGGATTGGTCAGAAGATGGTTATCGATGTTGGAAGCACGAAATATGATATTGTAAATAGCGTGAAAGGTCATCCGGCCAGGGGGCGTTTTCTTCCTACCCACCCGATGGCGGGAACCGAATATAGCGGCCCTGAAGCCGCCATCCAGCGGTTATTTGAAGGGAAAGTATGTGTGTTTTGTGATGTAGAGGATAGTGACTTGGATGTAGTAGAAGAGGTGCGCAGGATGTATGAACAGATTGGAATGAATGTTGTAGAATACAACTCAGCTGATCACGATGTACATACGGCATACGTTTCCCATATATCCCACATCAGTTCGATCGCGTTGGCGCTGACGGTCCTCGAAAAGGAACGCAATGAAAACCGGATTTTTGAATTGGCAGGGGGAGGATTTTCCAGTACGGTAAGATTGGCTAAGAGCAATCCGGAAACCTGGATTCCCATTTTTGAACAAAATCGTGATAATGTGCTCGATGTGCTGGATGAGCATATTAACGTGATCAGCCAATTTCGGACCATGCTGATCAAAAAGGATTTCAGTCGCTTTTATACAATGATGGAGCGCGCAAACGACATTAAGAAAATACTTAAATAATTGACAGATGAATTTTAAACCAGTTTTTGAGAATTTCACCCGGCCCATTCAGGTATTGGGTCCGTGTAGTGCAGAGACGGAAGAGCAGGTCATGGCAACAGCTCGCCAACTAGCCGAAAATAACGTAAAAGTGGATTTGTTTCGAGCGGGAATATGGAAACCCCGTACCCGTCCCAATTCTTTCGAAGGTATCGGTTCTGAAGGTTTGCAGTGGCTGAAAAAAGTCCGGGATGAATTTGGGTACAAGATCACTACAGAAGTGGCTAATAAAGACCATGCCTTTGAAGCCATCAAGGCCGGTGTGGATGTGGTGTGGATTGGAGCCCGTACGACAGTGAATCCTTTTTCGGTGCAGGAAGTAGCTGATGCGCTGAGAGGTACTGACATTCCTGTTTTGATTAAGAATCCCATCAATCCGGATCTGAGCTTGTGGAAGGGGGCAATCGAGCGTATGCTCAATGTGGGCCTGACCAGAGTAGGGGTTATCCACAGGGGATTTTCACGGTATGGCAAAAGTGTGTACCGAAACAGTCCGCAATGGCAAATTCCATTGGCCTTGAAGCAGGAATTCCCTCAACTTCAGATTTTGTGTGATGCATCGCACATAGCGGGTAATCGGGAGAATCTTTACATGGTGTCTCAGGCAGCGCTAAACCTCAATTTCGATGGCGTGATGCTGGAGACCCATCCCACACCGGACGAGGCATGGAGCGATGCGGCACAGCAGGTCACTCCAGCAAATCTGAAAAAGAATGTCCTTGACAAATTGATTGTTCGTCGGGAGACTGGAGATGATCCTGTCGTACAGCACAACATAGAAGATTTGAGATCTCAGATCGATTTGATCGATAAGGAGTTGTTCCAGTTGCTGGCTGACAGGATGAATTTGGCAGAGAAAATTGGAGAATACAAAAAATCCAACAACATCACGATATATCAGCAGGATCGGTGGTCCGAGATTCTGGAGCGTACTATGCAAAGTGCCGGACCGATGGGATTGTCAAATAAATTTGTAGACCACGTACTCAAAGCCATCCATGAAGAGTCGATCAGCCGTCAGGAGCGGGTGATGCAGGGAGAGAATGAGGATGTAGTCAAATAATGAGTTAGAAGAACGGAGATGCCCGGAGAAATTTCGGGGAAGAGTAATAAACTATTCGGTTGAAAGTTGTTTTAATTGAATAGTTTATTGCTCAATAAGTATATCATTCCGCATGAAAAAATTATCAGAAGCCGGGATTCCGACCGAATACGGAAATTTCCAGGTGATTGCCTTCGGGGAGAGTGATGAGGATTATACGCCCCACCTGGCCTTGGTCAGCGATAAAGCGGATTTGAGTAAACCCGTATTGGTTCGGATACATTCCGAGTGCATTACAGGGGATACTTTTGGCTCGAGACGGTGTGAATGCGGCGAACAATTGGCGAGTTCCCTGAGGCGATTAGGAAAAGAAGGGGGGATTCTTATATATCTTCGGCAGGAAGGCCGGGGGATCGGCCTGGTCAATAAATTGAGAGCATATCAGCTTCAGGACGAAGGACTTGATACGGTGGAAGCGAATGTTCATTTGGGCTTTGATCCGGATGAACGGCATTACGATGTGGCTGTGGATATTCTGGAGATTCTGAATGTCCACGAGATTATCCTTATGACCAATAATCCGGAAAAGGTGGAAGCCATAAGAGATTCATCGGTGAAATTGGTGGGTCGGGAACCCCTGATCGTCCCTACCCGGGACAGCAATGAAGCCTATATGAAAACCAAAGAGAATTATTTCGGACATTTGTTAAAGCACCAATGAAATGTTCACCCTGCGGTTGACCTGGTTAGAAGGTAACAGGACACCGGATTAAGTCGGAAGTGATAAGAGAGAAAAGGACAGAAAACTTCAGAATCAGGTCTGAGGTAAAAAGGAATGTATGGTTTTGTTTTGCCCATATCTGAGAGTTGGGGTTTCCGGATGACGTGCTAACAGGTTCCCGGATAGGGCAAGGGCGATTCCTATATCGATTCGTAGATCAATAAGTTGGTTTTTTCAAAATCAACGTACTGCTTACTGATCTCAATTAAGTTTTCGTGCCCTATGGCTTCGTAGTGACTCACTTCTTCATTGATCAGATCAATATCGCCGAGGTATTCAAAAAATGCCAGTGAAATTACCTTGTTGAGCACATTCACCTCACTCTGAATCAGGTTGGTTTTAATCTTGTTTTTAATTTTTTGAACATCATGGGCTGTGATCGCCTGGATACCTTCCATGGCGGCGGTTTTCAATTGTTCGATTGCCATGTCAATGGTCACATCATCGTTGAGCTTACCTTCAAACATCAGCAATCCCGGATCAATAGAACCAGAAATCCATGTATCGATACTCGAAAATATTTCCCGCCCTTTAACAAGCACTTTGTATAGGTAGGACGAATCATTGTACGCATAGAAGTCTGTCAACATATCCAGGGCATAAAAGTCCTGGTGAAGACGCTGCGGCATATGGAAACCAAAATAGATGGCCGACGTGGGCACCTGTCGCTGTACATGAATATGTCTCGGTGCATTCTGAGGATCTTCTATGCCCGGGTCTGGTAGGACGAACGACTTCTGGGGAATATCACCGAAATATTGCTCTACCCATTTTTTTACCTTTTCTATCTCGATATTTCCCCCTATCGCCAAAATGGCATTATTCGGGCAATAATACTGGTAATATTCCCGAACGGTTTCGTAAGTAGCTTCGATAATGTGATCGGGTGTTTTTCCGATCGTCGGCCAGCGATAATGGTGTTTTTTATAGGCCATGTCCAGCATCAAATGCCATACATCGCCATAAGGTTGATTGAGGCAGGTTTCGAAAAACTCCTCGATCACAACGTTTTTCTGAATGTTGAATTTTTCGGGGGTGATGTCCAGATTTTGCATGCGATCAGCCTCTATAGCCAGCAGAAGTTGGAGATTGCTAACGGGCGCATAGGAATAATAGTTCGTATAATCGGCGTTGGTGAAAGCGTTATTTTCTCCGCCGGCGTCCTGCAATATTTCATCGATATCGGGTATGGCTGGTGTCCCGGTAAACATCATATGTTCAAATAAATGGGTCAGCCCGGTTCGATCCGGATTTTCATTTTTGGAGCCCAATCGGTAGAGTACATTGACCGCAGCGAGGGTTGAGTCCCGATCCTGATGAAGAATGACTTTTAAACCGTTTTTCAGTCTAAATTTGTGGTAACTGATCATAGAACCGGCGAAGATAAAGCACACCTAGCAATTTGTGGGTAAAATCACTTGTAATTATGTGGAAGATCCGAAGGTAACAGTGTAACCTCAGCTTCCTGGGTTGGGTCAACATCCACACTATTGCCACAATAATCGCAAATAGGACCGTTAATCCTGTTGTTTAATCAGCATATGCGATCAGTGGGATTTTGTTTCTTCCATTATTCACAGCCCCTGTGATGTAGGAAAAACAAATGGAAAATCATATCTTAACCCGCTCCAACAGCGTTTTAAAAGCGATACCGCATACCTGAAAAATGAATAATCCCAACAAAAAATGGACCATCGGTCATCCCGGACTACCTCCTTATACAAGAGGTCCTTATGCAAGTATGTACGTGGGACGACCATGGACCATCAGGCAATATGCCGGATTTTCTACTGCAGAGGAGAGCAACGCTTTTTATCGGGCCAACCTTAAGGCAGGTCAGAAGGGATTGTCCGTGGCTTTTGACCTGGCCACGCACCGCGGCTATGATTCCGACCATTCTTTGGTCCAGGGTGATGTAGGGAAAGCAGGTGTGGCTATCGATACCGTGGAGGACATGAAAATCCTTTTCGAGGGAATTCCTTTGGATAAAATGTCCGTATCTATGACGATGAACGGAGCAGTCATTCCCATCATGGCTTTTTATATTGTGACTGCCGAAGAGCAGGGGGTAGCCCCTGCCCAGCTTACCGGGACCATACAAAATGATATCCTGAAAGAATTTCTGGTACGCAACACTTACATCTATCCCCCCCAACCTTCCATGCGCATCGTGTCCGACATTATGGCGTTTACCGGAAAAAACATGCCGCGTTTCAATTCTATTTCGGTAAGTGGTTACCATATGCACGAAGCTGGTGCATCGGCAGCTTTGGAAGTGGGTTATACCATCGCAGACGGCCTGGAGTACATCCGTGCTGCCCTTCGTGCCGGCCTTCATATCGACGATTTCGCTCCAAGGATGTCTTTCTTTTGGGGAATCGGAACACAATTTTTTGCAGAAATTGCCAAAATGAGAGCGGCCAGAAAGCTATGGCACGATCAGATCAGGATATTTGAACCGGAAAATGATCATAGTACCAGATTGCGAACCCATTCGCAGACCAGTGGATGGAGTCTTACTGCTCAGGCACCCTGGAACAATCTGACCAGAACCACACTGGAAGCTATGGCTGCAATTTTTGGAGGCACGCAATCATTGCATACCAATTCTTTTGATGAAGCCCTAGCATTGCCCTCAGATCAATCCGCTGCCCTGGCCCGGTATACCCAAATTTATTTACGTGACCAATCCGGCCTTACCAGCGTCATCGATCCCTGGGGAGGGTCTCATTATATAGAACAGCTCACCGGGGACATATATCAGGAGGCCTATGGATATTTGATGGAAGTGGAGGAAATGGGCGGAATGACCCAAGCCATAGAAACCGGAATTCCCAAACAGACGATCGAGGATGTTGCGGCACGTAAACAGGCTGCCATTGAGCAGGGGGAAGTGGAGATTGTAGGCGTCAATGTATTACGTCATAGTGGGATAAAGGCAAATTACGATATCCGCAAGATAGACAACAGCAGTGTGGTTCGGAATCAACTGGAGAGGCTGGAGGAGGTAAAAAGAAATAGAGACGAGGCTTTGGTGCAATCCGTGTTAAATAGATTGGGTGCCGGTGCTGCAGGTCAGGCTAATTTACTGGAATTGGCTGTTGTAGCAGCCCGCCAGCGGGCAACTTTGGGAGAAATTTCGTTGGCATTGGAGAAAGTGTTCGGTCGGTACGAGGCCCACTTTGGATTGGTCAGACATGTATATGGACATCATATGGAAGGCAAAGACAGTTTTGAACAAGCCCGGCAACTATGTGTGGAGTTTGAAAAGAAAACGGGTCGCAGGCCCCGGATTTTGTTGGTTAAGCTGGGTCAGGATGGGCACGATCGGGGACTCCGGATAATTGCTTCTGCCTTTGCGGATATGGGCTTTGATGTGGATCTGGGTCCCATGTTTCTCACTCCACTTCAAGCTGCCCGCCAGGCGATAGAGAATGATGTCCATTTTTTGGGTATTTCCTCTCTGGCTGGAGCGCATGATACCCTGATTCCTCAAACAATTCAGGCTTTATCCCGTCTGGGTGGAAAAGATATTAAGGTGGTGGCCGGTGGAGTAATACCGGAATCAGATTATGATGATTTGTATAAATCAGGGGTATTCGAAATTTTTGGTCCGGGCACCCCGATTTCCGACTCAGCCCTGCATTTACTCCGTAAATACAAGTTTTGATTTTTTTCAATTAAATTTGTGGCTGACATAAACATATTTATCTATTTTTGGTTGATATAGACCTACATGCTTATCTCTTACTACGAAAGTGGTATGGGCGCTAAGAATGTACATTTTTTAATATTTAACTTATTTCTATTTCCTTAAAACTAAACACTAAACTATGGCAACTTTAAGATTGGGTGATACAGCGCCCGACTTCACTGCTGAAACCACGCAGGGAACCATTAATTTTCATGAGTGGCTCGGGGATTCCTGGGGCATACTTTTCTCACACCCCTCCGATTTTACGCCAGTTTGTACTACAGAATTGGGTGCAATGTCCAGAATCAAAGAGAAATTTGATGAGAGAAACACGAAGATCCTTGCAGTGAGTGTAGATCCGGTTGATTCCCATCATGAATGGATTAAGGACATCAACGAAACCCAAAATACGACAGTTGAGTACCCCATTATTGCTGACAAGGATCGACAAGTAGCCCAATTGTATGATATGATTCATCCCAATGCTGCCAGCCAGCATACGGTACGTTCTGTATTTGTGATCGGTCCTGATAAAAAAATCAAACTGACTCTCACCTACCCACCGTCTACAGGTAGAAATTTTGATGAGATCCTGCGTGTGGTTGACAGTCTTCAGCTTACGGAGTATGAGCAGGTGGCCACACCAGCAAACTGGGTACAGGGAGAAGAAGTGGTCATTGGTGGATCAGTTTCTGATGAAGAGGCAGCCAAACGATTCCCTGGCTACCGTACCGTAAAACCTTATCTGAGGTTAACTAAACTAGATAAAACCAAGTAATCTGGTTTTATTTATATCCCAATAAACTTTAACAGTTATCCATGGTGTCATGCGGTAACTGTTTTTTTTGAGGCCTGGTTAACTGAAAAATAGATGGAACTGCCAGTGCCTGGTAGTGGGGTGCTTAATCATAGATCCTTGGAAATATTGACTAAGCAAATTTGGAATTAAGGAATTGTCATGTGGTGGGTCAGTTTCTGAGGAAGACAATCTCGGTCACATGGTTCTCCTTCGAGGATTCCATAGGATATTTTCATAGATGAATTAATAATACAATCCAATATGGCATGGGTACATTTAATACTGGCAGGACTTTTTGAAGTAGGATTTACGACCTGTCTGGTGATGGCGGAAAATACCGATGGTAAGATGAAAATGGGATGGTACATCGCATTTATTATCTCGCTATCGCTTAGTATGTATTTTCTCATTTCTGCGGCCAGGATTATTCCCATGGGCACCGCATATGCGGTGTTTACGGGTATAGGGGCGGTGGGAACAGCTCTTATGGGTATCCTTTTTTTTCAGGAATATGCAGGATTCTGGCGCTTGTTTTTTATGGCTATCTTGATTGGTTCCATCGTAGGGCTCAACCTGGTCAGTACCGGCAAGGCTTGATGTGCTGAAAATCTTTTATTGCATAAGATTCCTGAAATGACCCATTTTCCAGGGTGAATCCCTGCTCAGAAAAATGCAGATATATCTGGCCCCCTTCTACACAGTGTGGAACAATTGATATTCCTCATGGAATGATATAGACCACATTCAGCTCAACCCATCGTAGGGATAGTGGATGGTGCAATTAGCCCAACTCAAATTAATCTCAACTCCAACAATCCTCTCATCGACTTCTTATATTCATGAAGGCCTGGTCGAAGTATAATTATTTCCTTGAAAATACACCAGTGATCAGAATATATCATATCTTAGTACCGGATTTCATCGCGATCAGATTTTCACCATGAAGCATCGTTTAATCGCCATATTTTTGATTACATTGTTCCTCTTTCAATCTATGGATCGGTTTGGATTGATCGCCTATTATGAAATCAACAAAAGCTATATCACCCAAATGTTTTGTATCAATAAATCTCGCCCTGAACTCCAATGTGAAGGGAAATGCTTTCTGATGCAAAAACTTAAGGAGAAGGAACAGTCTGAGGAGCAAATTCCCGCTCATGTTGTCGGAACGAAAGAAATCCAACTCCTCCCCATTCAGGCAATATTACTCATATCGGAGGATTTGCCCATTTTCTATTCGCAACCATCCTACCAGGAAACTCTGGATAAGATGATGCTTGTGTACGATATCTTTCACCCTCCACAGTTTGTCTGAATATATTGGCTCGTTTTTCCAATGATTCTTGACTGAGACCCCGGTATTCATGCTCACGGGTTGTACTCAGAATAGAAGGTAAAAGGTGACATGATTCAGGATGCCTCATCCCGGTCTGGATCTTATGCCGGTCGGGATTAACGAGACCAATTTGTGGTTCCCCACTCAAGCTGGTGATTTCCGCTTTGATTGCCCAACTTATCCCGATGCGAAGCGACGAAAATGATCACAGATCCATTCGTGCGGGATTTCTTTTGGCTGGGCTATGTAACAGAAGCGGCTTCAACAGCTCTAACCAACAGTGGGAAGCCAGCAATGCATTAATTACAGATTACCGCAGTCTATAGGAATGAGGACCTATGGCACATATGAGTACATTTCACACCTGGAATGGGTTGGAATGTGAACGGTTATTGAACTTTCTGACCATGTGAGAAACGTGGTCGAAATCAATTCATTTTTTAAAAATATATTATGAAAATTAATTATATTATTATACTGCTCTGTTTCATAGCATTCACAACGATGGTAAAGGGACAGTGTGTGTGGAAGGGGAAAGTGATTGACTTTCAGACCGGAGAACCACTTTCCGGGGTTACCCTCTCTGTGGATGGACAAGCTGTGGGTATCACGGAACTGGATGGAAGCTATCGGATTACCCTGCCTTGTTCCGACAGTATTCTGTTGTTTTCCTACGTGGGCTATCGAAATGTTGCTCTCCCGATATCGGAGGAAGAGGAAGTGGTTCGTCTGGCTGCCACATCGGCTGTGCTTGACCAACTCGTCGTCAGTGCCAATCGGTATGAACAGAAGCGAAATACAGTTCCGGTTTCTATTTCAGCACTTTCCACCCAGCTTCTGGATGAAACCCGACCGCAGCGCCTCGATGAAATGCTCAATAAAGTGCCGGGGGTGTATATGGTGGATCTCGGGAGCGAACAGCATACGATGGCCATCCGGCAACCGATAAACTACAAAGGATTGTTCCTGTATTTGGAAGATGGTATTCCCATCCGGCCTACCGGGGTATTCAATCACAACGCCCTGCTCGAAATGAATATGGCTGCGCTCAGCCGAATCGAGGTAATCCGGGGCCCTGCCTCCTCTCTTTACGGGAGCGAAGCGATAGGCGGGGCTATTAACTTTATAACGCTTCGACCTTCTGCGATTCCCACGGCATGGGTACGAGTACAAGGGAATCTGAGGGGGTACCTACGGGCTGATCTTCAGGCATCCAATACCTTTGGCAAGCTGGGTGTAGGGGTGTATGGGTATTATGCGGAGCGGGTGGATGGAATCCGCCAGCATACCGACTTTGACAAACTCGCCCTTTCTCTTCAGGCGAATTACATGATCAGCAACCGCAGCGCGCTTCGGTTCGATATTTCCACCATTGATTATTACGCTGATATGACCGGCAGTATGGACAGCACTTTTTTTTATGGCAAGGATTATTCCAGCCAGCATACTTTTACCTACCGCGAAGTGAAGGCCTTGCGGTCCAAACTGAATTACCAATTCCAATGGAACGACCAGGCGATGACCCGCGTCACCCTCCTGGCCCGCGATAACGTAATCCGTCAAAATCCAGCTTATCGCGTTCAGGATGATTTTTCCCCCTGGGCCCGGCCGTGGGGAGATAAGTATCTGGCCCATGGAGAAGTGAATGAGGACCGGGTCTACAGTTTCGGATTGGTGGGGCAGCACAACCACAGTTTTACCTGGTGGAATGGAAGCCGCTTTACGGCAGGATTTTACCTGGACCGGAGCCCGGATCGATTTTTTGCCAACTACATCTCCATTGAAAAGAATGAGGAGGGCGCTTATGTCGGTTTTACAGCGAGCGATAGCGTTCTGACCGATTATGAAGTCATGCTTTTCAATGCCGGGTTCTATGGCAATTGGTCCATTGATCTCACGGAAGATATACAGTTTAGCGCTGCGTTGCGGTACGATCATCTGAACTACGATTTTAAAAACAACCTGAATGAAAATGCCTTTTCTGGTGCACCGGATGATGTGGATCGGTTTAGCGCCTGGACCCCCAGATTGGGGATTAATTGGGCTGTGAATGCCGAAAGCGGGCTGTATGCCAACTACAGCCAGGGGTTTTTACCGCCCCAAATCACTGAGTTGTACCGCGGTGTCCGGATTCCGGTACTTCAACCTTCCATTTATCGAAATTATGAAATGGGCGGATATTTCCAGTGGGGATTTGGTCTTGGTGTAGACTTTAGTGTCTATCAGTTGAATGGGAACAATGAGGTTATAACGGTGCTCCTTGATGATGGGTCCGAAGAAAACCGGAATGCCGGTCAAACCACCCATCGGGGTATCGAGTATGGACTAAACTGGCAAATCGGGGAAGATCTCCATATGCGGTGGAGTGGCACCTATGCCATCCACAAATTTGGGCAATACGAAGAGTTGGGAAATGACTACAGTGGCAATGAAATGGGACAGGCTCCGTCCTGGATTGCCAATGCGGAACTCATTTACAAACCAGGTTTTGTCCCCGGACTTCGTATTTCTCTGGAAGGTCATTATGTGGATAAATACTATATGGATCATGCCAATACAGGCGAGTATCCGGGCTATCAAATCTGGAATGGGAGGCTGGCCTATGCGAAGGGCAACATGGAAGTTTGGCTTCATGCGATGAATTTCACGAATGCCTTATTCGCTACCGTAGTGCGTCGGTCAGCGTGGGGAGATAGTTACCATGCCGGGGAACCACGTACGATTACCCTGGGGGTAGGTTATAAATTTGAACATAAAAATCAGGAGTAAATGAAGGAAGTCAGACTTGGTCTTTATCATTTTATCGTACTTGCTGGTATGGTTTTGTCGGTAGGAATATCGTGTGCCGGACAGGACGACCGTGCCGGGGAGAATGCGGAGATCATTCAGGCCTCTACTGAGCACTCAGTTGCTGAAGCCCCTTATTTTACAACCGATCACCAGGGCTTCCCGGTGTTGGTTTGGTCAGAGAAAATATCTGCGACGGAGGATGCTGGATATGTGGTGAAATTTGCCCGATTTTCCCGGAACGGACATCAAATAATTGACCGTGGAGAGGTGCATACCTCCAGAGGGTGTTCCACCACCAGTGAAAGCGCCAATAAGATCGGATTTAAGAAGGATGGCACCATGGTGGCTGTATTTGCCCGGCGACAACCCACGGAGGAAAATCGGTTTGCAGGGGCTTTGTTTTATACCGAGTCTCACGACGGGGGAGCACAATGGTCTTCACCCCGATATCTTCATGTGGGCGATACGACAAGAGGTCTGGGTAGAAGCTTTTTTGATGTTGCAAGGCTCCCGGATGGGGAGGTGGGTGCGATATGGCTGGATTCCCGGTATCGTGGTGAAGGGTCTGCCCTGATGTTTGCAAAAACCGAAGGAAAGGCTGGTTTTGTCAAGGACAAAGTCGTGGATACCGGAACCTGTGAATGTTGCCGTACCGAATTGAAAGTAACTGAAAATGGAGATATTCATATGTTTTACAGGAAGATATGGCAGGATAGTGTTCGCGATATCGCCCATGTGGTAACGCGGGATGTGGGGGGGTCTTTTACCACTCCGACTCGCATTAGTGCTGATAATTGGGTGATTTATGGATGCCCCCACACTGGCCCTTCGGTGGCGGAGACGGATAATGGCCTCGAAATCGCATGGTTCACAGCGGGTACTGGACCCGGAATTTATCGTACGCTGTACCAGAATGATGGTACATATACCGACCGGATTTTGCTTTCGGGAGGTGGAAGACATCCCCAAACGATCGTGACGGGAGAGAACTTAGTGGTGTATTTGTGGGAGGAAGGAAAGACCGGCCAGGAGAGCACTCATGGTTTGGACCACGGAGTGTCGGCTACACTTCCTTCATTGCAGGAAATGTCAAATGCTGGTTCGGTTGTGAAAGCTCAGGTATGGAGTAATGGAAATCCTGTGCGGGAACATTGGGTTTCAGAGGCCAATTCGAGCGCTTCATTCCCCGTTGGTGTGGCATTGCGTGATGGTGGTCTGGGGGTGGCATGGGTGCAGGAGACAGAGGATGGTTCCACCGCGGTGATGTATCGGAGAAGTTTTTAGGAATCAGGTATTTGAAATGAGGGGTGGTTGTGGGGAGGGTTAAGGATGATAGCGGTTGACATCAAGGGTGGTGGCCTGCGGTATGCATGGAACACCGGATTTAGATTGCCTTTCGGTAAGAAGTCGGGTAAAGCTGGAAAAGATTATAGCTCTGATGCTGGATCGCAGTCAAGCATTTCTCAAAATTGGGACCGGATCTCTTTCAGATCGAAGCAATACTCCATCCTGCATTCATAAATATTGAGCGGGCTCGGGGCCATAAAAAAAACCCATGCATCCAGATGATACATGGGTTTTTTGCGCCTCAACAAGGACTTGAACCTTGGACCTACGGATTAACAGTCCGCCGCTCTAACCAACTGAGCTATTGAGGCATATTTTATTTATTCGTGCAAAAAAAATCATTTTATCGCACGAATACATTGGATCCCACCCTTTTCCGGTTCCGAAAATGCCGGACATCAGGGAGAATATTTTAGTCGGAAATGCCTGGTCTTTCGCAAGCGATTGCAAAGTTATCAATAATGGTGAATTCTGCAAAAAATTCCTGCCAATTAATTTTTTCTAAAATGCTTTTCCAGCTTTTGTGCCAAAGCAGGTCCTACGATGGTCGCCAGTTCGTCTTTGTCGGCATTGCGGATGTTTTTAACCGACTTAAAGGCACGCAGCAACTTTTGGGAAGTTTTTTCACCTACCCCGGGGATTTGAGTGAGTTCAGTCTGATGAACACGCTGGGATCGCTTTTTTCGATGAAAATTGATCGCAAAGCGGTGTGCTTCATTTCTGGCCTGCTGGATCAGCTTGAGGGATTCTGATTTCTTATTGATGTACAATGGAACCGGATCGCCGGGAAAATATATTTCTTCGAGCCTTTTTGCAATGCCAATGACCGTCACTTGATCATCGATTTGGAGTTCTCGAAGACTGGTCATAGCCGCTCCAAGTTGTCCTTTTCCTCCGTCTATAATGATCAGGTCGGGCAGGGCTTCTCCTTCATCCAGCATCCGTTTGTACCGACGATGGATCACCTCTTTCATCGATGCAAAATCATCCTGTCCGTCAATGGATTTGATGATAAAATGACGGTAATCGGATTTGGCTGGTTTCCCGTTGCGGAACACCACGCAGGAGGATACCGTATTGCTGCCCTGCATGGTGGAGTTGTCAAAGCACTCAATATGATATGGAATCTTTTTCATATTGAGGTCGGACTTCAGGGTTTCCAGAATCCTGTCGGAATGTGTGGGCTTCTTGAGGTACTTGGCCTGTTGTTCATAAAAATGAAGTTTGAAGAATTTGATATTCTTGATCGAAAGATCGATCAGGCTCTTCTTGTCACCCCGTTGTGGCCTGGTAATTTTTACGTCCTCAGGAACCCATTCCGGGGTATGAGTTACCAATACTTCGGGGGCATTGGAATTGAACCGATCGCGGAAAGAAGGTATGGTGGTTTCGAGGATATCAGCTTCGGTAAGATCCACTTTGAGTTTGATTTCTTCCGTATGAGAATTGATGATGGCTCCACGGATGACCCGGATATAATTGACAAAGGCAAAATCACCGTCGATTTCCACGGCAAAAACATCGATGTTTTCGATCCTGGGATTGACCACCGTGGACTTGGCTTGATAGTCTTCGAACGCGATCATTTTTTCCTTCAATTCCTGGGCCTTTTCAAAATTCAATTGATCGGCATAAAACTGTATTTGTCCCATGAGATGGTCCTTCACCGGCTTAAAATTCCCGCGAAGTATATTTTTAATCTGTTTGATCTTGTCCTTGTATTGCTCTTCACTTTCCATGCCCTCACAGGGTCCTTCGCAATTTCCAATGTGGTATTCCAGACAAACCTTGTATTTCCCCGCTTCAATATTTTCCTGACTGAGGTTAAGATGACAGGTGCGGAGTGGGAAAAGATCCCGGATGAGATCGAGCAGAATATTGGCCCGCCACTTGGAGGTATAGGGTCCAAAATATTCCGATCCGTCACGAATGATCTGTCTCGTGAAGAAAACCCGGGGGAACCGCTCATTTTTAATACATATGTAGCTGTATGACTTGTCATCTTTGAGCATGACATTGTATCGCGGAAGGTGTCGCTTGATCAGGGTGTTTTCCAGAAGATAGGCGTCAGATTCGCTTTCTACCACGGTCCATTTCAGATCGTCTGCGTGGCTCAACATCATGCGTGTACGGAATCGGATATGCTCGTCGGTGGTAAAATAACTGGCCAGTCTGTTCCGCAAATTTTTGGCCTTTCCGATGTATATGGGCGTACCTGCCTTGTTGAGGAAAAGATAAATGCCCGGAGTGCGGGGGATAGAACCGGATATTTTATCAAAATCTTCGCGCTTCATAATACGGCATGCCCTTTTTTTAAATTCACCGCTAATATAGAGAGGTGGATTGGGAGAATCTTTATCTTTACAGGTCTATTAAAATTACAATTGTCATATGAAAAAGGATTATCAACATAAAAAAGTTTTGTTGCGTGTTGACTTTAATGTGCCGCTGGATGCGGAATTCAACATCACAGACGATACGAGAATTCAGGCTTCGTTGCCCACTATCCGTACCTTGCTCGAGCGCAATGCGGCGGTGATATTGATGTCCCATCTTGGACGGCCCCAAAAGAAGCGTAAGGAAGACGGGAGCATCGATCGCGAAAAATTTACGCTGCGGCATGTGGTGGATCGCCTTTCGACTTTGTTGGAACAACCAGTTCTATTTGCTACGGATACGGTAGGAGAGGATGCAATGAGCAAAGCAGCCCAGCTTAAGGCAGGGGAAGTGTTGTTGCTGGAGAATACGCGGTTTGAAGCGGGGGAAGAAAAGGGGGATGAAGATCTGGCGCGAAAAATGAGTCAGCTGGCGGATTACTATGTCAACGATGCTTTTGGTACAGCGCATCGCGCCCATGCTTCTACTACTGTGGTGGCTCAGTTTTTTGACCGTGACCACAAATCATTTGGCCTGCTCATGGATCGGGAGGTGAAAAATGCAAAAGTGGTTCGCGACAACGCTGAGCGACCGTATACAGCTATCGTAGGTGGGGCTAAGGTGTCGGACAAAATCGGCTTATTGGAGAATTTACTTGGGAAGTGCGATTATATTCTGGTAGGCGGCGGCATGGCTTATACCTTTTTTATGGCTCAGGGTGGTCAGGTTGGAAATTCTCTGGTCGAGGAGGACAAACTGGACCTAGCACGGGATTTACTGGCTGAGGCGAAACAAAATAATACAGAGATCTTATTACCTGCAGACAGCGTAATAGCGGATAAATTTAGCAACGAGGCACAGGTTCAGATTACTCCCAGCGATGAAATTCCCGAGGGTTGGATGGGGCTGGATATTGGAAAAAAAGCCATCCGGGATTTTTCTGAGGTGATAGTCAAATCAAAAACCGTGATGTGGAATGGTCCTATGGGGGTTTTTGAAATGGAAAAATTTGCAGCGGGAAGTATTGCCATTGCGGAGGCGCTGGCCGAAGCCACTAGTCTGGGTGCATTTACCATGGTCGGTGGTGGAGATTCAGTTTCTGCGGTCAACCAATCCGGTGTGGCTGATAAAATTTCTTTCGTATCGACCGGGGGCGGTGCCATGTTGGAATTTCTGGAAGGGAAAGAGTTACCCGGAATCAAAGCCATAGAAGAATAGGTCAGGAGATCAGTGACATGTATGGTGGAGGGCAATTTCCGGTCTGCTGGTAAGCGGGGACTGCCTTCCACCTTGTTAATAGCAGTCCGTATAATTCCAAACCAGGTTTCAACCCTCAATTCTACAGGATTTACGGACCCCAAATGTCCACACAATCTTCCAGCCAGCCCGGAAATAAAAACGATCCGTAAAATCTCAGATACTATCCACGACCAATCAGGTTATTCACTGCTTTCATTGTAGCAGCTGCTTTACTGTCGATATGATTACGGACTAG
>CAYRRD010000052.1:0-24203 GCA_964426625.1 uncultured Saprospiraceae bacterium
CACCATCTACTAGCCTACATACTACTTTTTATCACACCACACCCTACTCTTGCACCAGCATTTCCAGCGGGCTGGGAGGTGAAATCATCCACGCCATCATGGATGATCAGCGCTTTGCCTACGATATCTTTTTGTGGATCGTTACATCCTATACACCATTCATCGGTTGTAAATTCAAGCATACCTACCCCGTTTGCATTTACGGTAAAGTTGCCGATATCGCCTTTGTGATAGCCTTCGGAATCTCCCCATTTTCCGTGACGCTCGTTGGTGGGGTTCCAGTGTCCTCCGGCAGATGAACCATCTTCGGCCGAACAGTCTCCTGTTTCGTGAATGTGGATCGCATGTTCACCTTCTGACAATCCGTTGATGGTTGCTTTTAAAGTGACTTCTCCGTTGGCTTGTGTAAAAGTGGCTGTACCGGATAGATTGCTGCCGCTACGAGGTTCCAGTGTTACCATGATAGTGGCAGCGGTATTGTCCGTCATATTCTGATTGGTGGTGCGGATTTCCGTGTCAGGCGTCATATCCATATCATCGTTTTCGGTATTATTATTGGAGTTTTGGCAGGCCGCAAATGAAAACAGGGCAGCTAGAAATACGAAAAAACTGTAATTTTTCATGTCGATTTACTTTATAGTGTTGAACAATACGTTTATTTCAATAAACATTTAAGGTACTGAATATTTAAGGAATATGGGACTTTATTCCCATGAAATATGGGGCGCGGATAACTAATCATCAATTCGAGGTCCTCCGAGACTGTAATAATTATTTTCCTCATCCTCACTTCCGATATCCTCTTGCTCGTCGTCCAATTCCGATCCGGGAACATCCAGGTCATCCCCGGTATGGTCAGTATCGAAGTTTTCAGTATTCCAGCTATCGTCTTCTGGACTATTGATCAAATGACGCATTTCCTCAGGAAAATCTTCCAGGTCATCATTTGCAGTATCGTCTTCATTATCCACCCCTTGCCTGGAGTCCTCCTCTTCCTCAAATGGAATTTCTTCACCCTGACGGTACATATCTTCTTCTTTTGGATAGGGCTTATAGTCTGGTGCACTGGGCTTTTTACCGGATTTCTCTCTGCTCATGATACATTAAATTATTAAAACTGAAATTAGAAAAGTTATAACGTCCATACTGATTTTTAAATTATTTATTTCTATGGAAATCAATCTAGAATCATTTTTCGCATCCGATAAAATTCATCCCCTAAACTATTTTTTGTAACGGCCAATAAATGAAAAACTATGGATGGGTGTGAAGCACTTCCTTGCCATTTCTGATCGCTGTGTTTCCCAATTTTGTAGCATAATAAAACGAATCGATGATGGGGTTGGAATCCGGACTGTATAACCCATCTTCTGGGTGAATCGGGTTGATTTGGATAAAATCATGAATTTCCATTTTCAGATCGATGCTCCGGCTGCGAGGCCAATGGGCGCAGTGTTGATTTGTATAAAATCATGAATTTCCATTTTCAGGTGGTGCACTCATTCCGGAATCCTTCTCAAAATATTTCCAGTAAAGTTTGGCAATAACTGAAAATAGTCCTACTTTTGCAGACCAAATTGTAAAATAATTCGATTATCATATGTTCGCGATAGTATCCATAGCCGGCAAGCAATTCAAGGTTACAGAAGGTCAGGAGCTTTATGTTCACCGCCTCGATGCTGAAGAAGGCAGCCAGGTGAGTTTTGATCAGGTGTATTTGACCTCCAATGGTGACGATATTCAGGTGGGAACCCCATTGGTCAATGTAGGAGTTACCGCTACCGTAGTCGAGCATCTCAAAGATGATAAGGTCATCGTTTTCAAAAAGAAACGTCGAAAAGGGTACCGTCGTAAAAATGGACATCGGCAGGCTCTGACTAAATTGAAAATCGAATCGATTGCTTAAACGTAAAAATTTGAAGTTATGGCACATAAGAAAGGTGTAGGTAGTTCGGATAACGGAAGGGATAGCAATCCCAAAATGCTTGGCGTTAAAATGTACGGAGGTCAGGCTGCTGTAGCAGGTAACATTATTGTTCGACAGCGCGGAACCAAGTTTCATCCCGGTAATAATGTAGGGATCGGTCGGGACCATACATTGTTCGCCCTTTCCGATGGAACGGTCCAGTTCAAAAAAGGTCGCCTGAACCGCACATACGTCCACGTCGTATAACGGCAAGGATCGTCTACTACAAGATATATCAAAGAGCAATGAAATCATTTCATTGCTCTTTTTTTTAGTTTAAACCCATTGATTTTCTGATCTCCAAATCATTTCAGCTTGTTCCGTGGCATTCAGTCAACATTGCGATCGCGTATCAACAAAGAGATTTGGTCTTTAGCCATCCCCAATATCATAAGCAACATTTCTGTACCACTATTAAGTACGGTGGATACTGCGTTGATGGGGTGGCTGTCTCCACTTCATTTGGGAGCCGTGGGTCTGAGTTCGATGATTTTCAATTTCCTGTACTGGAATTTCGGATTTTTGAGGATGGGAACCACAGGACTTACCGCTCAGGCATTCGGACGAACGGATTTGCAGGGGATGATGTATACCCTGTGGCGGGCATTGTTGTTGGGATTGGGTATTGCCCTCGTACTCTTTATTCTTCGTAAGCCGCTCCTGAATTTGGCAATATTGGCATTTCAGGTCCAGCCCCAACAAATTGAATATGTCCGAGAATACTTTAATGTCAGGATCTGGGATGTCCCGGCATACCTGGCCATGTTGACCATCATTGGATGGTTTTTTGGAATGCAAAATGCTGTTTTTCCTCTGATATTAACCGCTACGGTTAATCTGACCAATATGGCTTTGAGTTATTACCTGGTGGTGTACCAGGGGATGGAGATACAGGGGGTGGCTATCGGCACCGTCGTGGCCCAATATTTGGGGTGTGCCCTGGCAGGCTTTTTATTTATGATGAAATACCGCGCCATGGTATTTCGTCTCATTCCTGCTCATCTATTCGATGTGACCACCTTCAGGCAGTTTTTATCCATGAACCGGGATTTGTTTCTCCGCACGGTGCTGCTCACCTTTGTTTTTGCCTTTTTCTACAGTCAGTCATCGACCTTCGGGGTCATTTCCCTGGCTGTCAGTGTAGTCCTTATGCAGTTTGTAAACTGGATGTCCTACGGGATCGATGGATTGGCATTTGCAGCTGAGAGTGTGGTCGGGAAATATGCAGGGGCCCAGGATGACGCCACCACCCGACGTTCTATTTACTTGCTTTTTGTCTGGGGAATAGGTTTCGCCATGCTTTATGCAGTGATATATGGCCTGTTTTACACGCCGCTATTTGGCATTTTTACCGATGATCCGGAGGTCATTTATGCCGGCAGCGCTTACCGATGGTGGGTGGTACTGATTCCACTCATGGGGGTGGCTTCCTATATCTGGGATGGAATTTTTATAGGATTAACGGCCTCCAGGTCAATGCGCAATGCCATGATCCTGCCTGTAATTATATTTCTACTGACTTTTTATGTATTCCAATCCTCCATGCAGCTGCATGCCTTATTTCTGGCACTGTCCCTGTTTCTGTTCGCCCGTGGAGCGATCCAATCCTGGATGTTTGCCAAAAAAGGTCTTGCGCTTCAGTAATGACTGTGATCAGGTTGTGACATTTTGTTGTTGCTGGATGTATTGATTTTCCAGCGCAGTCAGTCCAGCTTGTAATTCACGGACCACGGGATCAATTTTCCCTCCATGGATGACGAAATCATCAATTTGGATGACGGGCATAATTCCCTTGGTCGTACTGGTAATGAAGGCAGATTTGGCATTCTTGACTTCCTGCAGCGGGATATCGGAAATTTCCACATCCATAATGTTCCTGGCAACTTCCAAAACCTTGGATCGAGTGATTCCTTCCAGAATATCTTTTTTGGGGGTCCTCAGTACCCCATTCTGATCCACAATAAATATGTTGGCGCGGGATGACTCCGTTACACTTTCTTCGGAATAATACAATACATCTTCTGCTTCTTCCTGGCGTAATCGGTCTCGTGCGAGCAAAACCGTGAGATAATTGATGGATTTGATGGTGGGGTATTCCCGTGTATATTCAATCGAGAGCAGCTTGATGCCTTTTTCGTAATCTTTTGCTGGATATTGGATAGCTCCTTGTGTAGTCACCACGAGATTGGGCGATTGATCGGGGTAAAATCCGTTTGAGGAATAGCCCCCTGTCAGCAGCATCCGGCAATAGCCGTTGTTCACCTCGTTTTTTTGAATCAACCTTTGTAGTTGTTCATAAAAAGATGGTTTTTCCCATTCAAAAGGCAGCCTCATTAGCCTGGCAGAATTCTTAAACCGATTCCAATAGTTGTCAAAAAACAACGGGATTGATTTCCTGATTGGGAAAAAATCAAACACGCCATATCCTCGAAGTAAACCCAGGTCATCGACTTTGATTACGGGTTCCGAGGTCAAATGAAATTCACCGTTGAACAAACAATAGTTATCCATATACAATGTTTTGATGTTGTGGAAAAAATTTATCTACCCACCGCAGTATTATCTCCCCGGGTAAGATCCGGTGCACCTTCCAGAGTCCCGTCTTTATGGACCATAATAGCATCACACATACCAATTTTTCCCCGATCCCGGAATGTATAATTGCGTAGCTTTAGTTGGCTCATAATATGGGGTTCAAAAGCTCCGGTTTCATGCTGGATTTCATCCGGCATCCATTGATGATGAAATCTTTTGGCATTCACAGCCTCCTGCATGGACATATTAAACTCTGTTACATTGAGAATGGTTTGGAGTACCGTAGTAATAATTGTCGAACCTCCAGGACTGCCGAGAACCATGAACAAGTTCCCATTTTGTTCCACGATGGTCGGTGTCATACTGCTCAGCATCCGTTTCTCAGGTTCAATGCTGTTAATTTCATTGCCCAACAATCCAAATTGATTGGGAACGCCTGGCTTAGAGGAAAAGTCATCCATTTCGTTGTTCATCAGAAATCCCGCACCATCAATCCAAAGCTTGGATCCGAAATTGGAGTTGATGGTCGTAGTGATGGCCACGGCGTTACGTTCTTTGTCTACGATGGAAAAGTGGGTGGTTTCCACGGATTCGATTATCTCCACGTATCCCTCCTTAATTTCAGAGGAAGGTGTGACCGTGGCCAGATCGATACCACCCATCCGTTCTTTGATATACGTATCGCTGATGATTTCATCGGTAGGGACGGGAGCGTAATCTGGATCTCCAAGAAATGTAGCCCGATCTGCATAGGCCCGTTTTTCTACTTCAACCAACAGGTGGGTGTATTCCCCTGAATTATGTTCATACCGATGTAGTTTTTTGTCTTCCAACCCTTTGAGCATTTGTATCAGGGCTACTCCTCCGCTGCTGGGGGGGGGCATGGTGAGGATATTATAATTTTTATAGGTTGCTTTGAGAGGGAGTCGCCATTTGGATTGATATCTTGCCAGATCTTCGTAATCGATCAGTCCTCCACCAGCTTCCATCTCCCGTACAATCAACTGCGCCGTTTTGCCCTGGTAAAAACCATCGGAGCCATCTTTCTGAATTCTACGCAAAGTGGCAGCAAGGTCTGGCAAAAGAAGTACATCACCTTCCTTCCAGCCGCCTTCTTTCATTAAAGGAATATCGTGGCCATTGACCGAAAAAAAATCATCCTTATACCGATTGAAAACAGCCGCTTGTTGTGCGGTAACCTTAAATCCATTTTCAGCCAGGTCGATGGCGGGCTGTATCACTTCCTCCCAGGATAGCCGTCCTTTCCAACTGTGGAGCTGATACATTCCATGGACGGTGCCCGGTACTCCACTTGCCAGCGGTCCCTGCAAACTAAGTCCCGGGATCACATTTTTCTGATGATCCAGATACATATCCCGATGCGCATGCCGCGAAGCCTTTTCGCGAAAATCCAGGGTACGGGTTTCGCCATCGTTCATACGAACAACTGCAAATCCACCACCCCCCAGATTCCCTGCTCTCGGGTAGGTGACAGCCAGAGCAAATTGTACCGCAACTGCAGCATCAATGGCATTGCCACCCTCCTGGAGAATTTTACTGCCTACATGACTTGCAGCTGGATAGGCGGTGACCACCATGTCCGTATTGCCAATTGTCCCGGTGGGTACCGGTATTTGCTTTGTCGTGCTACATGAATGCATCAGCATAATGGAGAAGAAGAGCCATATATTCCGCCAACTTTGTGCAGTGTTGAAAAAAAGACGGGAATTAGGAGACAAGCCCTTCTGTGTATGAATGGAAGAATCCGGGAAAAATATTTTAACCATAGGTTCACTTACTTTTCAGCCATAAAAGTAACCATTGATTTGCAAGATAGTCTGGTAAAATGGAAAAGCAAAAAAAATAAACCGGGTGGGTAATGAACAAGGTTTTTGGGATAGCCTCTCCCCAGCCCGGTTTTATATGGAAATTTGATCTAAATTACGTTAATTCGTAATATATCAAAAATTAAGCCAACCTTTGATTTGAAGGGGTATGTGGCGGTATTTATATCAAAATTAGGAAATTTTATACGAAATCAGAATCTTTCCATTCCTTTCTCAAAGTTTTCATGTCATCCAGATCGAGTGGTTCTTCCTCCCAATCTTCTTCATGCAGAATGTCATCCTCTTCATTGAAATCTTCTTTGATCGCATCTTTGTGCTGATTTTGCGTATCAATGTATTTGTGGATTATGGAAATCGTCATGGGAATAGCGATGATAAAAAATACAAAGGAGGGCACATTGACTCTCAAAAACAGGAACCCGAAGAACATCAACATTAATACATACGTGACCAGACTTTTTTTAAAATCGGTATCCGTGTTTTCATTTCGATTGCAGTTGCGATTACGTCTCATTCTGATTTATAATTGAATTCACTTAATTAAACATTGTTTTTTGAGGGATCGTTCGTTCCCAAAAGTGATTTATTGAGAAAATGTCCGCTCAGACTGCCCAAACTACCCAGGATGCCACCTAATAGGCCGCAAAAAACGACCAGGGTAGGGCCATTGGGTAAGCCAAATATGTGTGCCAGCCGAGAAGATAAGATGCTATCATTCCCACCATCGATCACGAGCGCAGCAGTTAACCAGACGACAAAAACGCTAAAAAAGCCAACCACTAGATCCACCCATGCCCACCGATGTGGGACCAGCAAGATAATCAAAAAGGGCCAGACAAAGGAAAACCTCCAATCCAGATAGTACGACCAAAGCCAGGTCCCACAAATTATAATTACAATTTTTATGAGATTTTTCATTGGGGAGTTAAATAAATCGAGTAATTCAACGATTGGGCAATTTGTTGGGATTGGGTATGGATAGCCACCGGATAGTATTTCCCCTGAATCCAGTCCGCAATAAAATTATCGTAATAGGGTGAACCGGGATTGCCGGACTGTCCTCCGGGGTAAATAACGTGTGCAGTAACAGAATCGGCTGACATTTCCACGATCATTCTCCAGCTCGGCCCATTGGTTTTGGTGGTGGCGTTCACCGTATCCCCATTACCTCCAGTGAATAAATCAAGATGTGAAAACGCAGATATCCCAAGCAAATGCGGTATAGAAAGTCCGTTCGATCGGCCCCAGGGCCTTCGTTCCTGGGTTATTTGCAAATAAGAAGTCCTCGCAGCCTGCCACGCAGTTCGGATAAGATCGCCGGCTGACTCAACCGTTGTTTTGGTTTCCTTAATATCAAAAATTGGATCAAAAGGATCATTCAATAACTCGAGAAACCGCCATTCTTCAGGCTCCATATTGCGCATCGAATCGGGAAGTGCAATTTCATCAAAACTGAGGCGTAGACACTCCCGAATCCATAGTTCTGTAAATGTGGGTAGGGGATTGTCCGGGGTGTAACCATAGTCCCAATTTTCAAGACTGTCTTTGAATGAAGACCTTTCGGTCACAAATTCCAGCATTCGGGGGACCAATTCCGCAGCTTTTAAATTGAAATAACTGGTTTGTATATCCTTCATTCTCTCCATATTTAATGGTTGAAGAGATTCGAGATACCCGGCTATAGTGCGTCCTCTGTAATGATCAAATCTGCCAGCGTAAAAATAAGGATACTCGGGGTAGGTAGGCCATTCATTGGCAGATACGACATATCCACGTTCCGGATTTATCATTTGGGGTAGGTGTTCTTGCGGGATTATCCCCATCCAGCTGTTTTCCGACTTGCTGCCATCCAGAATGAATCGACCTTGTCCCGGACGTTTGACCGGGAAATGCCCCTGAACAGTTATTGCTATAGAATCCTGCACCGAGGCAAAAACGATATTTTGCCCGGGTGCATAAAAGTGACTGATAGCCTCCTGATAATCTTCAAGGGATTGTGCCTTCATCAATTCCCACATCGTCCTTAATTCACAGCTTTCTCCCGGCTCGCTTGTGATCCACTGTATAGCAATGTTATGATCATCATCTTCACCATGCCCATACAAAACCGGTCCCCAGTGAGTATCATATACTTCTTCCACATGGTCGGAATGATTTTTTATCGAAATTTTTTCCGTGCGCAATTCAGCCTGTCTTTCTTCTCCGTCGATATCGTAAACCCCTTTAGATTTGTCGATCCATTTTATTTTATAGGCATCGAGTACATCCAGGGAAGAATTGGTCAATCCCCAGGCCACATGCCTGTTGAACCCGATGATGATGCTCGGCATACCCGGGATGGATACACCATGTGTGTGGAAGTCCGGGGAATGCATTTGTATTTCATACCAAATATTGGGCAGCGTCAAACGCAGGTGCGGGTCGCTGGCAAGTATGGGAAATGAATCGCGGGTCAAGGAAGCCCGAACTGCCCAGTTGTTACTGCCGACCCCTTTATTTGTACCATGTGTCAGTTGATCTTTAAGGTATTCAAAGTTTTCATAATCCTGGGAAGGGAGCTCGGGCACAGAGTCGGGATAGGATGCTTTTTCAATGTCGATAGGAAGAAGGGTGTCTGGAAATATAGGAAATAACTTGTGATACAATTCCGGTCCCAGAATCCAAACCGTGTTTGTATGTCCAAAATCATCCAGATTCAGATTGAGGGTGGCTGCCAGCGATACAGAGATGGCGAGTGTCTTGCGGACAGACCAGAGTTCTGGTCGGATACCCAGCAGTTTGTATTCCAGCGGATAAAATGGGGGCTTTAGGGACAGGATATAATCGTTCACTCCTTCGACATAAGATTCTAAAAAAGCCATCATATCGGGATGTTGGCTCCATGCTTCCAGTTTTTTCTCCACGATTCCCGGGAAGTTGATCCTGCGGGCAAAAATGTCCCGCTCCAGGGTTTCGGGACCCAGAATCTCCGACAGTCGTCCATATATGGCACGGGCGGTGAGCTCCATTTGAAACAGCCGGTTTTTGGCATGTAAATAACCCTGAGCATAAAACGCATCGGCACTGTGTGAAGCGTATACATGTGGAATCATACGCTGATTGAAGGCAATATGTACACTGTCCGCAAGAAAGGTAGAAGAGAATTGTTCCTGAGATCCAGCTTTTCCGGATTCAGCCTGGCTCCAGAATCCTGTGAAAGGATTAAAAAAATGCCCCAAAGGGGGTAGTGGTTGATCGCCAAGCACCAGGGACCGGGATAGGAGCACCAGTAAAGTTATGCTTGCCGAAATGGTTATGATGAATTTCCAGAAGTTTTTCATCCGCATTGATTTCCAGATTCATTGCCGCAAATGCCTATCCGACGCACTTCATGGTACCGGATACTGGAAAGATAATGCGTTCCGGGTTAAAATGGAAATGAAGGTCTATTTTGTGAAAAATAATTCATTGTCAGAGGACAATTCAGGATTGTATTTATAATCATCGAGATCAAAAGATTGAAGCGCCACAGGAGTTTCGATCCGGTTTTGTATCACAAATCTGGCCATTATACCCCTGGCTTTTTTCGCATTGTAAGAAATGAATTTCCACTGTTCATCTCTCCATTCCCGGAATTGTATATCGATGAACCGGGCATTTATTTGATTCCTATTCAATACTTCTGAATATTCCTGGGATGCCAGATTGAGCACAATTCCACCATCCTGATCCAGGATCACCTGATTGACATAAGCTGTGACCTCCTGACTCCAAAATTTGTAAAGCGAGTAGCGGCCGATTTTGGCTTTGCCCCCCATTTCCAGCCGATAAGGCTGAACCAGGGTGCTCGGATGAAGCACGCCATAAAGTCCCGATAGGATCAACAACCGATTTTCGGCGTATTTCAAATCTTCCTGCGACCACGATGGGCTTTCCAGACCTGCATAAACATCCCCCTCGTAGGAGAAAATGGCAGCCTGACCTGATAAAGGTCCAAAGTTCAGATCAAAATTTTTGAATCGAGTATAGTTGAGGTCGGTCAGTTTGTCACTGATACCCATCTGCTTTTTTAAATCCTTTTTGGTGAGTCCCCGAAGCTTCCGTATGACTTTGGAGGTCATCTCAGGGAATACGGGTGAGGTCGGCTCCGGATGCTCGATTTTTTCTTCTCGCATCGTTTTAGAGGGGGATAATAGGATGACCATATCAGCAGCAAAAGTTATTGGGAGGAAATAAGGATAAAAATACAAAAAAAAAGCCCCTGAAATATTTTCAAGGGCTTGTAGTTCTTACATGAATGGTTATTTAGAACGCAGCCTGATCTTGTGTGGGAACACTTTTATCTTCTTCTTTGAAAACATTCCCTTTTATAGTCAGGACAATTTTCTCGTCGTTGGTTGTCATTAATGTGACCGTTTTACCGAAAGATCCAATCCTTTGGGTGTCGTAACGTACCTTTACCTCACTTTTTTGGCCGGGCATAATGGGCTCTTTGGGATAATCCGGAACAGTACATCCACAAGATCCTTTGGCACTTTTGATGGCTACGGGTGCATCGCTGATATTTTCAAATACAAACGTTCTGTATGGATCAGATCCTTGTGCGATGGTACCGTAATCCACAGTTGTTTGTTCAAATTTCAAACTGGTTGTCGTCTCTTCCTTATTGGATTGGGCAATTCCCAGAGTGATAAATCCGACGGCAAACAACAAGGTTAGTGCTACGTGTTTCATTGGTAAAGATTTAGAATGAATGAATTTGATTGCTAATATACGTTGATCGAACAGACTTTATGATACATTGTTTAGGAAAATAAAAGTTAAATCAGGATTTTTTCAATTTTTGAGGTGAAAGAGCGTTCCTTTTTGATCTGACCTTTGGTATTCTACCAGTAGGAACCTTTATGTATCAAATTACAGGCATGCTGTGGGAATTTTCCTGGTTATTGCAGCGAATAATTTAAAAAATTCGCAATTGTGGCGCCCTAAGTTATTGATTTCACGGTGGTTTTGAACTGTTAATACCTACATTTGAAATTGGTCCACAGACCATTGCATGGGGTAGTAAATTTTGAAAACTATTATATTTGCCGTAAATTTCGACGGTAACAACCCATCTTTTATGAATAATCTGATTACGGACACCGGTGTGGATCAACTGATCACTGTGGAAGAACCGTACATCCGGGAAGTTTTGCACGACTACTGGATATGTTGCATAAGCAGGGAAGCTTCCATATTGGTACGCCGGGAGGTTTTAACAGGCAAAGCAAAGTTTGGGATCAGCGGTGATGGAAAGGAAGTGGCCCAGGTAGCCATGGCCCGGGCATTTCGGAAGGGAGATTTCAAAACCGGCTATTACAGGGATCAGACCTTTATGTTTGCAATTGGGGAGACGGACCTGGAAAGCTATTTTGCACAGGTATATGCAGATAGTTTGCTGGATCCATTTTCAGGAGGAAGGCAGATGGCAAGCCATTTTGCTACCCCTTTCGTGGATGAACAAGGGAACTTCCTCGATCTGAAGAACAGGTACAACGTGACCGCTGGCATTTCATCGACAGCCGGACAAGTAGCCCGTGGTATTGGTATAGCACTGGCTTCGAAAAAATTTCGCGAAGTGCATGAATTGTCTGATCATGCTCTCAATGATGGTGGAGAGGGGATTTCATTTTTCACGATTGGAGATGGCAGCACCTCGGAGGGGCCCTTTTGGGAAATGATGAATGCCGCTGCGGTGATGAAGGTACCCCTGGCGGTGAGCGTATGGGACGATGGTTACGCCATCTCTGTACCCAAAAAATACCAGACGGTCAAAGAAAGTATTTCCCGGGCTCTGGAGGGATTTCTGATCGACGAAAATAAAAATGGTATTCGGATTTATACAGCCAAAGGATGGGATTATCCGGGGTTGGTAGAACTGTACGACCGGGCGATATCAAAAGTCAGGGAAGAGCATATTCCCGCCCTGATTCATGTCATGGATATGACCCAACCGCTGGGGCACAGTACATCCGGTTCACACGAACGGTACAAATCAGCTGAGCGATTGCAATGGGAGAAGGACCACGATTGTATAATGAAATTTGAGGAATGGATCCTGGAAAATGACATGGCCACCCGGGATGAACTCGACATGCTCAAGCAGGAGGCCAGCAAACAGGTTAGACTGGCTAAAAACCGGGCGTGGAACAAACTAACATCACGCATCAAAAAAGATAAGGAGGAATTTACGGAAATCGTCCGGGAAATATACGTAAGTATTGGAGAACCAGCTTCGATCAAGGAGAAATACGAAGAAATGAATGCTTTGGAATTTCCCAGATTATCCCATATCGTGGCTGCAGGAAGAAAAATTAGCCATGAGCTCGATCTTAAACAGGTCCCTCATCCCAAACTCAAAACGTGGCTCGAAAACAAAATGAAGGTCCTGGATGAAAGAATATCCACTCGTCTTTATTCCGATTCCGATATGGCCCCGTCCAACATTCCAGTGATCGATCCGGTTTATTCTGAGAATAGCCGGGAGGAAGCCGGTTTTCAGATTATTAATCATTTTTTTGACCGGAGTTTTGCGAAGCATCCCCATTTGTTTGCATTTGGAGAAGATATTGGCAAATTGGGGGATGTCAATCAGGGATTTGCAGGGCTTCAGAAAAAGTATGGAGAGCATCGGATTTTCGATACCGGAATTCGGGAATGGACCATCGTGGGTCAGGCAATAGGGATGGGGATGCGTGGACTCAAAACCATTGCTGAAATCCAGTACCTGGACTATGTGATATATGCTTTGGCCCCGCTGTCCGACGACCTATCGACGCTGCGGTATCGTACCAATGGTATTCAGATCAGTGCACCGATTATTCGTACCCGGGGACATCGGTTGGAAGGAATATGGCACTCCGGATCACCCATGGGTATGTTGCTCAATTCACTCAAAGGGATGCATTTGTGTGTACCGCGTAATATGGTTCAGGCTGCCGGAATGTACAACACCCTATTGCAATCCGATGACCCTGCGATCGTGATTGAAGTGCTCAATGGATATCGAATCAAGGAACGTCGGCCCGATAATCTGGGGGAATTTACCGTTCCTCTTGGAAAAGCTGAGATCATGCGGGAAGGCGAAGATTGTACAGTGGTATCCTACGGAGCCACGTTGTGGATTGTTATGGAAGCAGCGAAATTTCTCAAGGATTATGGGGTCTCGATAGAAGTCATCGATGTTCAGACCCTCATGCCTTTTGACCTTGATGGGTTGATTCGCAAATCTGTCCGCAAAACGAACCGGGTTCTTTTTGTAGATGAGGATGTGCCGGGGGGTGGTACGGCCTATATGCTGGAACGAACCTTGTCCGAACAATCCATATTTGATTATCTGGAAGTTCCACCCAAGACTTTATCCAGCAGAGAGCACCGACCTGCTTATGGAGATGACGGGGACTACATCACTAAGCCCAACGTCGAAGATGTGGTATCCACCATATTGGATATGTTACATCTGGTAGATCCCAAGCAGTTTCCCAAGGTATTGTAACACCCAATTTGTCCGGCAAATTTATAGAGATGGGATACACGGCAGCGTGTCTATGAGGCATCAACCTTACCTTATAATCACTTCCCCATCAGAAATGGACATAGGTTGGTACATCTCTACACTGTAAATGAAATTAATTATCATTAACCTGAAATAGAGGCACGGCCGTATGCTTCTACAATATCAAATCCAACGACTCCCTTCCAAATCCGCGATCATGTTCCTAAGCATGCCAATGGCTTTGTACAGCTGCTGTATTTCGATAAATTCGTTGGCCCGGTGTGCCTGAGCAATACTCCCGGGTCCACAAATAATACTTTCATATCCAGCCTCTGAGAATTGCCCGGCTTCAGCGGCATAAGCCACGGTGCTGAAATCATCAAAACCACTCCATTGCTGAACTTTTAGTAAAAATTTTGAATCAGCGCTGGTGTCCAATGGTGGTACTGGTGGATGCTCCATCGTGGTGGTGATTTGGAAATCCGGAAAGCGATCTTGCAATTCTTTCGTCCGCTCTGAACAAAACGCGCTAAATTCTTCCAACAGTTTTTCTACGGAGTTCCCGGGGATCACCCGGATATCCCAGTCAAATTGTACATGATCGGCAATGACATTGGGAGCAATGCCGCCATTTACCCGTCCTACATGCATGGAGGTGTGGGGCGGATGAAACCGATCGTCGATGGGTCCCAGCAAGGCCAGTTCATTGACTTTTTCTTCTATCCACACGATCAATCGGGCAGCTTCATGAACGGCGCTGACTTCTTCCCGGATTCTGCTGCTATGTCCTGCCGAACCATTGACCCTCGTTCGGATCACACAAATGCCTTTTTGACCGATCACAGGTTGCATCATCGTAGGTTCACCAATGATAGCATAGCCAGGTTTTTCCTTATAGGTCCGTTTCATATGTTCGATCAATGGCGGAGCCCCCTGACATCCGATTTCTTCATCATAGGAGAATGCAAGGTATATCGGTTTTTGCAGGTTGGCTGTGATCATATCAGGAACAAGGTAAAGACAACAGGCCAGAAAGCCTTTCATGTCACATGATCCACGTCCGTATAATTTTCCATTCCCACGATCGGTTAATTCAAATGGAGAGCTATTCCAGGTCTGACCTTCTACGGGAACTACATCGGTATGTCCGGATAGAATAATGCCTCCATCTACCTCCGGTCCAATTCGCGCGTGTATTCCCATTTTGTCACCCACTTCGTTGGTAAATGTATGGACAGTGACCCCATTATTTTCGAGGTGACTTACGATCCATTCTGCGATAGAAAGGTTACTCTGTCCACCAAGGACGTCAAAAGATACCAGCTTTTGCAGGATTTGATCGACAGAGGTAATTTTTGAGTTCATGATTCAAGGTTTTGATCCCGGGATCAAATAAAAGGAAAGAATTGTAAACCGTCATATCCTCAAGTAATAAACTTCATTTTCCTTCTTTATTTCTCATAGCTCGAGGATCTACCCCAACCTATTTCGAATTTGTTTCCAGGTCAGAACCCGACCCAGAGCAGATGCGGTCCGGAGCTCGATCGAGTCAGCTCTTAATCTACCTCCAGCCCTTTTTCGAGCCAGACAAGTGTAGGGCATCCACTTATATTGATAGTTGTCAATTAATTTTTACTTGTGTTTCATGATAAGCGGTGGGGCATACATGGCCAACCCGATAAATTCTCTATAGATATATTTATGTATTGCAAAAAATGACCTCCGGAAATTATGCAGAAATAGCAACCTATAGGGATCACTATAGTGCAATATTGGATCAAATCCATGCATTATAATTTGTAACATGATGCGCTTTATGGCGAGTAAAAATTGAATGAAGGCAAATATCACTGGAACACCCAGCTGACCCCTTGGCAAGAAATGTCATGCTGCAACTGAATGCCTGGGCGCGCATGTATTTCAGATAATTACCAGGTTTTATATATTACTTTTTCATTTAATATATTATATTTGTCGGATATATCCAGAAATATGACAGAGAAATTCAAAAAAACCAAGTACCGACCCAAGCCCAACTATTGGATTTCAAATATTTCCGTCACTTTACTCCTTTTTCTCGCAGGATTACTTGGCTTGTCGTGGCTGCATTCCCGTGAATTGATCGATTATCTGAAAGAGAATGTCAACCTGACCGTAGAGCTGGAGCGGGATGTCAAGAAATCGGACGTTGATAAGATTCTGTCGTCGATCCGTAAAATGGATGGGATCAAGGAAGGTAGCATCCAATTGATCACCAAAGAGGAAGGTTTTCAGGATCTGAAGGCCGAGTTTGGAGAAGATTTCCTGGATGATGAATTTCCCAATCCACTCCAGGATATGATCATCCTCAATCTCAATGCAGAAGATGTTGAGAAAGAAAAAGTAGACAAACTCAAATCTGACATTAGGAAGCTTGGTTCTGGTGTCAGCCAGGTGTACTTTCAGGATGAGTTGTTTGATACAGCCATCCGCAATATGAATTTACTCAATTGGGGAATGACCTTGATCGGGCTTATTATCTTATTGATTGCAATTTTCCTGATTCACAATACGATCAAACTGTCCCTGTATGCGAATAGATTTGTCGTAAAGACTATGGAGTTGGTAGGGGCCAAATGGGGATTTATTATCCGGCCCTTTCTGACTAAAAGTTTATGGTACGGATTGATTTGTGGGTTGATTGCTATCTTAGGGCTTGCGTCGCTGGGATATTATGTGTATCATTCCTATCCTTCAATAATCACAATTTTCAATCCGGAAAGCACTTTGCTGATCATGCTCGGCGTTATTTTGCTTGGATTGCTGATCCAGGCAGTAAGTACGGTTTTTGTAGTCAACAAGTACTTGCAGAAGAACATGAGCGATTTGTTTTAGAATTTTGATCGAATAATCCTACCTTTACCAAAAATATAGGATATGGCTGCGCAGAGCAAGAAAAAAGTTGTAAAAAGTGACAGGACGGCAAAACGGCGAGCTCCCGTAAGACGTAAGGAAGCCGGCACCAGGACCAATGCATTTACCCATTACAGCGATTTCTTGTTCAAAAAGGATAATTATCTTCTTGTCATCGGAGGGTGTGTATTGATTATCCTGGGTATGTTTTTAATGAACGGCGGAGAAATGCCCGATGACGATACCTGGGATCCCGATGTGATTTATTCCTTCCGCCGTATAACACTGGCCCCCATTGTAATCTTAGCAGGGCTGGTTCTTCCCATTATTGGCATTTTCAGAAAGTAAATCAAGCAGGGTTGAATGAATGAAATTCTGCAAAAAATCATCCTGGGCATCATTCAGGGATTGACAGAATTTTTACCTGTAAGTAGCAGTGGTCACCTAGAAATGGTCAAAGTCCTGATTGGGGATGACCATATGAGCGAAGATAGCTTATTGACGACGATCGTCCTCCATTTTGGAACAGCCATAGCCACTGTGGCCGTGTTTTGGGACGATATCCGGAAGTTGTTCAGGGATTTATTTATATATCGAACGGTGGAAAGCATTCGTTTTACGCTCGCCATATTCGTGAGCATGGTCCCAGTTGCTCTTGTCGGTATTTTTTTCGAGGAACTGGTCAATGCCATGTTTACAGGTCAATTGCTTCTGGTGGGAATCTGCCTGATCATAACAGGGGGGTTGTTACTACTTGCAGATCAGGCCAAAAACACGAACCGTGATGTCACATTGGGACGGGGCCTGATCATCGGTATCGCTCAGATGGTGGCAATACTACCTGGAATATCCCGTTCCGGCTCTACCATATCAGCCAGTGTACTACTTGGTGTGGATCGGGAAAAAGCTGCCCGATTTTCGTTTTTAATGGTGGTACCTCTCATTTTTGGAAAAATAGCAAAAGACCTGGTGAGTCAGGATATCGTTTTGGCCAATACTTCATGGACTGCTCTGGGAGCAGGATTCCTTGCTGCTTTTCTGGTAGGGGTATGGGCATGCAAATGGATGGTGGCCATTGTCAAAAGAAGTAAGCTTTATTACTTTTCCATTTATTGTTTGCTGGCAGGTATCCTTGGGATCATCATTCACTTCAGCTTATGAGGGAAAGGTTGAAAAAAAATCTGACATATTCAGCTTTGCAGGAAGGTATGGTGTTGTTGGTAGATAAGCCACTGCACTGGACTTCATTTGATGTGGTGGCCAAGTTGAGAAATGAGATAAGGAAGGTTCTCGAGGTTCGTAAATATAAGGTAGGTCACGCAGGTACGCTCGACCCGTTGGCTACGGGTTTGCTGATTATATGTACCGGCCGTCTCACCAAATCGATTTCTACATTTCAGGATATGACCAAGAAATATTCGGGCGTGATCCGACTGGGGGCAACCACACCCACCTTCGATTCTGAAATGGAAATCGATGCCCAATTTCCAGTTGATCATATAACACCACTGGACCTTGAAAAAGCCCGACAGCAGTTGACCGGTAAAATTCTTCAGAATGTTCCGGTTTATTCGGCAGTCAAAGTCGATGGCAAACGGATGTACCAACTCGCCCGAAAAGGTCAACCTGTTCGAATCAAGTCTCGTGAGGTTGTCGTTCACCGATTTGATTTGGATACGACCAGTTTCCCCGATCTAAGCTTTGAGATCTCTGTGTCAAAAGGCACCTATATCAGGGCAATTGCGAATGATTTTGGCCGTTTAGTACACAGTGGCGGCTACCTGGCATCGTTGAGAAGAGAACAGATAGGAGGTTTTTCGGTGAACGATGCCTGGCAAGTGGAGGATCTGGTTGCCGCCATCAGAACATTTGCACTGGATAACCCGCAAAAGTAAAATGAGCATTTCGGTTCAAAACCTGACCAAAAGATATGGACAGCAAGTTGCTGTAGACCAGTTATCCTTTACCGCCCACAAAGGTGAAATTTTGGGATTTCTTGGACCCAATGGTGCCGGCAAATCGACCTCCCTGCGTATGATCGCAGGATTGTTGAAACCCGATTCCGGCCGGGTATTCTATGGGGATCTCGATATCTGGGAACAACCTCAGGAGGCGCGACGTTTTATGGGCTATCTTCCGGAGACCAATCCGCTTTACCTGGATATGTATGTTAGAGAAGCCCTCAGTTTTTACGCCAGAATTCATCAGGTTAGTCGGGATACGGTTGAACAGACTATTGAAAAACTGGGATTGCCCTGGGAAGCCCACAAACGGATCCGGCATCTTTCCAAGGGATATCGGCAAAGGGTAGGACTTGGCATTGCTATCCTACACGATCCATCCATTTTGATCCTGGACGAACCAGTATCCGGTCTCGATCCCAACCAATTAGCTGACATCAGGAAGTTGATTCGAAATATGGCCACCGATCGGACGATCATTTTTAGTTCCCACATACTGTCAGAAGTCGAACAAATCTGTGACAGGTTGCTGATCATTCACCGGGGGGAGCTAAAAGCCCTGGATTCGCTACGGTCGCTACAAGCCCAGCAGGATGGACGTCAAATTATTGTTGCGGAATTGGAGCCCCGGATCAGCTTCGACCAAATCATGGAAATTGATTCTTTGGAACATTATGAGCCAGTAGGAGAAAATAAAATACGGTTGGTTGCCCGTTCCGGCAGGGATATGCGCAGGGATTTGTACCTTTGGACCAAAGCGCATAATGTCACCTTACTGGAAAGCAGGGTAGAACATACCAGTATGGCCTCTTTGTTTGAAAAATTAACCCAATGAAGACCATATTGACCATCGTTCGTAAAGATTTAAGCCGGTTTTTTAGTCAATTAACCTCAGTGATGTCCCTGGTTATTTTTTATATTATTCTGGGGCTATTGTTGTGGTATATGCCCGATATCGGCATTCTCGATGGTTATTATGCCGGGTTGGATATTTACTTTTCGCTGGTTCCCATTCTGCTGATATTTTTGCTCCCAGCGCTCAACATGGACGCACTTTCCGGTGAATTGGCAGCAGGTACGCTCGATTTGTTATTGATCAGACCTGTATCATCGTTTCAGATTGTCGCTGCTAAATTTATAAGTGGTCTAACCATTGTGTTTATAGGATTGTTGCCGTCCGTGGTGTATGTGATAACAGTCTATTTTTTGGCCAATCCTGTGGGGAATATCGACATGGGTGCGATCGTGGGTAGTTACCTGGGATTGTTGCTTATGATTATTGTATTTACCTCTATCAGTTTATTTGCTTCAGCGGCAGTCACCGTGCCGGTTACTGCCTTGATGTTAGCTATAACACTCTGTGCCTTTTGGTACTGGGCATTTTTTCTCATCAGCCGACTCCCGTTGTTCTACGGTGCATGGGATTACTGGATCCAATACCTTGGTTTGGATTTTCACTATAAGGAAATGGGACAGGGTTTGATTTCATTTGCGTCCATCGTGTACGTACTTTCGCTGACTTATATTTTTGGTCAGATGACCTGGTGGAGAATACAAAATATCAGGTACCAATGAAATCTTTTTTCGGTAATTTGTGGACGGTTGTTTTGATCCTGGTGGGGCTGGTTATAGTCAACGTCCTTGCCGAACGATGGAATCCAAAATGGGACTTCACCGATGATCAGCGATTCACTCTTTCTCCCACCACATTGGAGCTGGTAAATGCCATTGGACAACCTGTCATGATCACCGTGTATCTTACGGGTGATTTCCCCGCCATCTTTACCAGGCTGGAGAAAAACACCGCCAATTTACTCAACCAGTTGCACAGACATAATCCCAATATCACGGTACGGTTTGACAATCCTTCGGTGGGAACGGTGGAAGAGGTCAACCGGCAAAGAGAAGAGTTTGTTCAAAATGGTTTGGTGCCGGTCCGATTGACCATCAAGGAGGAATCCACCGAACGGCTTATTTTCCCGTATGCTTTGGTACAGTTTGGCATGAAACGCGTCTATGTTAATTTACTCGAATCAGAGCGGGCAGGAGTTCCCAATGAGCAGGCCATTAACCGTTCCACTGCCATGCTCGAATACAAATTCACCAGTGCGCTGATGCGATTGTTTCAGGAAGGGAAGAAAAATGTGATCTTTACCACAGGGCATGGCGAGTTAAATGAGGCTGAGACTGCAGATTGGGAGCGGAGTTTGCGGGCTTATTTCAATACAGGCAGAGTGGATTTGGATTCGGTGGTATCAATTCCCGATCTGGTCGATGTTCTTGTCATTGCGAAACCAAGGTCCCCATTTTCGGAAAAAGATAAATTCAAAATTGATCAGTATCTTATGCGTGGTGGCAGGCTGATGTTCCTGATTGATAATATGATGGTAAGCGAGGATAGTCTCGCGCAACATGGCTATTATGTGAGTACACCCTACCGGCACAACCTGGACGATTTACTTTTCAAATATGGCATCCGGATCCAATCCAACCTGATCCTTTCCATGGAAAGTACCCGACGGCCTATGGTCGTGGGCAGAATGGGGGGCGAAAACCAATACGAACTATTTCCCTGGTATTATTACCTGGCGGCGATACCTTCCGATGATTCACCTATCACGCAAGGATTGGACAGAGTTCAGATGAGATACGCCTCGGTGATTGAGACACTGGATACACGCACAAGGAAAACTCCTTTACTCCAGGCGGGAAATTATGCTCGGTATCAATTCAATCCCGTGGAAATAGCCCTGGATATTGTGCGGTATGAACCCGATTTGTCTGCCTTCAATCATTCCAATCTCACCATGGCATATCTGGTAGAAGGAGAGTTTGAATCATTGTACCGAAACAGAGTTACAGCGCATATGCAGGAAGGTCTGGATGAGTTGGGGCTGGCATTCAAAGCTACCTCTGAACCTACCCAGATTATTGTGATTTCCGATGGGGATATTGCCCGAAATGGATTTGATGTCCAACGACGACAGCCACAACCTCTGGGATTTGACCCGTATGAAAATTACACTTTTGACAACAAGGCATTTCTCGATAATGCTGTAGAGTATCTGACCGGTATGCATACCATCTTGCCCCTAAGATCCAAAAAAATGGAGTTGCGTTTACTGGATCAGCAATTAGTACAAATAAACAGAACCTGGATTCAGGCAGTGAATGCCTTGTTTCCAATTGTGACTATATTGGCGTTTTCCCTGATCTGGCAATATTGGCGAAAACAGAAATACGGTAGGGTATGAAGTGGAAAATAGCTTTTAGCATCGCGATCCTGGTGTTGGGTGGGTTTACCTGGTGGTTGTTGCGTGGCAATAATTCGGGTAAAATACGGAAAGAATTGGTGTTGCACATCTCCGATACTTCCAGTATATACCAAATTGATATTCTGGATAGAAATGGTGATCAGATAACACTCCAGAGAGAAAAAAGCCAATGGTTGGTGAATGGTGAACCGGCCCGTCAGCATGCGGTTCAAAATCTGTTGGGTACAATTCAGCGACAGCGGGTTTCGGCACTCATACCTACAACTGCCCTGGATCAGGTAGTTCGTGATCTGAGCAGCAACGGAGTGCGATTTGATGTGAAGGGAAAAAATGGTCAGTCCCTGCTTGTGTTTTACGTGGGCGGGGTGACACCGGATGAGAGGGGGACATTCATGATCCGGGAGGATTCGGAGTGGCCGGTCATCGTCAATATTCCCGGTTTTGAAGGAAGTTTGAGATCGCGATATATTATGCCAGAGTATGATTGGAAATCCCGTAGGCTTATGGAGCCGGTCCGTTCTTTACAGAAAGTCATAGTGGATTATCCTACAATGCAGGATCATAGCTTTGAATTAACGAAAGATGCGTCGGGATATCACATGAAACCCTTATACGATCACGGAGCTGAACGTATTATCGTCCATCCATACCTTGTGGAAGCCTACCGTGATTTGCTCAACAATTTGCACGCCGAAGCCCTCCTGGATGATCAAAAAAGACCCATGCTCGATGTGGCCATCCCATTTTGTATTGTTACAGTGACAGATGAAACAGGTAATACACAAAAACTGGAATTTTACCCAACAGCATGGATAGATTATCAGGAAGAAGGTGCTCTGGAGCAGCAGGTGGAACGGTATTACACGGACAAAAATGATGAATCTATTTTCCTGACCCAGCACTTATTGATGCAAAAAGTTTTTACCGGATACGAACATTTTGTATCTTTAAAAGACTTTGGAACGCAATAGTACGATTTGGTATTTAGGGATATTTACGATTCTGTTCTGTTTGCCTATAAATGGAGCAGACTGGGGATTCTACGCCCACCGAAAAATCAACTATTACGCTGTCCTGACCATTCCTCCACCCCTCAATCAATTTTTCAAATATCATATTGACTACTTGTCTGTTCATGCGGTGGATCCGGATACAAGACGATACGCCTCTTTGAATGAAGGACCCAGACATTTTATAGACCTGGATCGCTGGTATCAAGGTGACTCCCTGATGTTGACCGGAGATTATGTAGTAGATAGAATGTCATCGGGTCAATGGGAATGGCGGACGGATGATACGACCCTAAAGTTAGATGCAAGGTGGGCAGGAAATCAAAGGTTGGAGTTCACAACTCAGGACTTCCATCTTTCAATCGATTCTTTCGCTGCTCGCAAAGTAGTGCTTGCACGTCCCGTCGATTCGTTATATATGGTCCCCGATTTTTTATACCCTGGTCAAAAAGGATCGCTCTATTATTTGGATACTTTTACATCTCACGGTATCGTGCCTTATTATATTGAACTGTCGTATCACCGGTTAATCAAGGCGATGATCGAAGGGGAGGAGGAGGTCATCCTCCGGCTGTGTGCCGATTTGGGTCATTATATCAGTGATGCACATGTACCCTTGCATACGACGAGTAATTACAACGGTCAAAACACTGGCCAGATTGGGATACATGCTTTTTGGGAAAGCCGGATCCCTGAATTATTTGAATCCTCGCATTTTAGTTCTCTGGCTGGTAAGGCCCAATATATTCCCGATATCCAGGAATTTATTTGGGATATAGTAAAGGCAAGCTACAGTCTGGTTCCGAAAGTTTTGGAAAAAGAGATCGAAGCCAGGAAGAAAATCGCCTCTCACGACCATTATTGCTATGAAGAACGTGGGAATCAGCTTGTGCGGACCCAATGCCCCGAATTAACCCGAACCTACATGGAATTGCTGGATGGGATGGTTCAGGACCGATGGCGGGCCTCCATTCATGCAGTCGGTTCCGTATGGTATTCTGCCTGGATCGATGCGGGTAAGCCGGATCTTTGGACCTTGTCGACAGAGGTCGATCCCGACACCGGTTTGCTGGATCGATGGTGGAACAAGCTGGACTTGTTCAGCAAGAGCCGTCGCAATTCATTGCATGAATAATTGTGCCAGACATTAAGTTCGTGATATTATAGACGAGGTATTTATTTGTCATATCGTCCCCAACAA
>CAYRRD010000053.1:0-23923 GCA_964426625.1 uncultured Saprospiraceae bacterium
TTGACACTTTGACTGCATCTGCGGCGGATGTCCACAAAACGACTTACAAAAGTAGTGCTTTATAGGGAAAAATGATAATTATCCACCGATTCCAAATCATACAAATCAAACCGGACATTGTTTAATCCACGGAATCCCTCGTCTGGTAATCTGCTACACCTTCGATGGTTGTTATCGTTTGTGCAATTTTTGTTTTGTGGATTCATGAGATTTTAGTATTTTGTGTAGGAATTCAGCGGTTTTCATGTCGCGAATTTTCTTATCATCATGTCGGGGTTGATAACCAAAGGGTTACATTTTTTCTTTCACCTTATGCGCGGGTGAAATCCTGACCATTTTATTGTGACATAACCAATTTCGCATCGGTCCGAAGCCTTCTTGGGCGCTCGTGCGAATCTGAATGGATTGAAATAGTCAGATTATTTTAAATTTTAACCTGATCACCATCTTGAGAAAATTGACCACCTTATGAAAAAATTATTACGCTTTGGTATTCCAGTATTATTTGCATTGTTGGGATTTCAGATGTCGGGGAAGGCACAATGTGTTTTGAACAATGTGCAGATCAGCAGCGATTCTTCGTGCGTGTTTACGACCTGGGATGAACCTTATGATTTGATAGTAGATCGGGTCGTAGACGCTATAAAAGTTAATGGAATTGTTTATGCTTTAAATGACGAGGAACCAGGAAATCCCTTCCGCTATTCCCGATATGTGAGTCAAGATTCTCTCGCCAGCTGTGACACCACGGGAGCCGTTCCTTTTTCGGGAACTGTAACTTATAGTATGCTGGGATCTCCCACCACCTGCGTATACAGGAATGGAGAAGTCTTCATCAATTGTCCCGAGGATGTCATGGTATCCCAGGGTGAGAACTGCCTGATTTTTATCTATCCGGATACCATCCTTTCCACCCCACCCGATTCGGTAATGTTGGGAGATACGGTTTATTACAGTCAGGGCGTTGATCTCCTGCTCAATCCTAAAGAGGTTCTCTATTTAAAAGCCGGAGAGACCACTTGTGATACCACAAATCCGGTTCCTTTGAACGACACCCTTCGTTTTGGCCCCAAAATCTGTACTTACGAAGACGGAATTCTTCCCATCGTGATCCTGGCTTTCGATTACAAATTGGTATCCGACCAGGTGGAGTTGTCATGGAAAATCAATGCGGATGAGCCTACACGACGGCTATATCTTCAGAAATCCTATGATGGCATTCGATGGAGTAATGTATACGATCAGGCGATGAACCAGCCCTATACCGGTGTGTTTACCTCTGGCACGTATGTTGATTCCGAGGTACAGCGATCCAAAGTTTATTACAGGCTCTACATCGAAGGAATCCAGAACAGACACAATTATTCCAACGTGCTGCCTGTGGCTCTGACCCATCGTCAGGTAAACAATATATTTTATCAGCCACAGAGCCGAAGCATTATGATTCAGGCTGGTCAGAAATTTTCCGGTCAGATGGATCTCATCAATGCCCACGGGCAAAGTGTGATGTCCAAAGCCGTACAGTTCAGTGAAGGTGGATTTGTGGAAGTTCAAGTAGAGGGTGTATTGCCCACAGGGATTTATTTTGTTCGTTTTGAAGATGGATTGATTCCAGCAACCAGACTATTTATTCATTAGCCTCTGTCCACCACTGCGGGGGATTCTTGAGGGAAGGTTTGATACGGACAGGCGCACAGCAGCCCACTTGTTGGGATGCATGTCGGCCGTTGTCTAAATGAAGTGCTTCAATCCGTTTGGATAACGGTTTGCCGTGTTTTCGTAGTGTTATTGTGAAGTGCATCAGACATAGGATTCCGGGAATAACCAGGCATCATGGAGACGGGGCAGTCGTCCATTGATCACCGCAATTTAGATTTATCGCACTCACACCAGGGTATACTGTACTGCAATATATAGCGGCTGCTTTAATTGCCGGTAAGACCTGCCCGTAAGAACCCGAAATGTCCAGGCATCCGACCAGACCGACCAGAAGTAAAAGCGATCTGTAAAACTCAGGTAATACCCACTACGAACCAGGTAATTTTCGTCATCATCCATAGCGATATTTACCTGCGAAGAGTGCTGCCCATAAGAGCCCGAATTGTCCAGGCGTGACCAGAATGACCAGAAGAGAAAACATTCATTAAAAACTCAAGTAGTACCCATTAATTGTAGCAGCTGATCTGGCTGCCGAAATGCCGACCTTTATGGGTGACAGAGATAGGTACTCCACCCAGATTAACCGTGAACCCCACATCTCATGCAGTGAGAAGAATCCCAACCTCGGATTCGATCCACAATCCACCACGATATTCACAGACCCGAAGTTGACGGTAAAAACTCAGTTTGCACTGCCCAGATGTCTGACAAACCTAGAGAATGAAATCTCCTCGCATCTTTGGTGTCTTTGTGGCTACATTGCATCCGGTTTGCCGTCCAGATCGTTTAGATACAGTAAACAAACCTTAGTGGCTTAAGAGCTCTCCCATCCATTCTAATATTGCCCAATCCTTCGAGACCTTATTAATTTATGACCTTTTCAATATAGTTCAAACTTGTTAAAACCTCAATTTTAACTTTTTAATCGAAATTTTGCTATGATTCAATACTTTTCTTATACATAGCCCGATTGAGTATCTTGGAATACGCCACAAAATAACATTTGGGAACTTGCTGTAACCACATTTCCATACTATTGCTAATCCCCTCCCGTTTTAATTATACTTTCGTAAAACCAGAAACAGAGATATGAAAAATTTAATACCCATCGTACTGCTATTCCTCTTAAGTTTCGTTGGATATATTCAGGCGCAATGCCCCATATCTGCCAAAATAGGTCTGGATTCTACCTGTCTTTTTGTAGCCTGGGAGGATGATCTGGAGCCTCCGGATACCATTCTCCTGTTTGGAGATACCTTTGCCAATTTGAATGAAATAGGAGTTGGTCTATACGGTTACTCCAATATCGGTCCGATTTGCGGGGATACCACTGGTGCACAAGGTTTTGTAAGTAGTATGACCTATGTGATCGGAGAAGATGAATACACGTGTGCCTTTGATGCAGGCGTCTATCAACCTCCTTGTCCGGATAGTGCATTTATACAGGATGGGGAAGCATGTTTTGTGTTTATAATTGATACAACCAATGCAGCCCAATTTCCGGATACCATATATTTGAATGGGGAAAGTGAGCTGTATTTGCATGCGCAAATGGAGAATCAATTGTTTTATGGTGAACCCGGGGGTTCTTGCCAATTAATTGACTTTGATCGTACTCAGCTCAATGACATTGTGAACATGGGTCCATCGGTATGTGAATATCAAAGTGGTTTGTTACCCATCACCATTCTGGCATTTGATGGGACAGAGAAAGAAGGGGACATAGAGCTCTCCTGGAAGATCAACTCGGATGAACCCACCAGGAGTCTCGTCATACAACGGTCATATAATGGAATAGACTGGTTCGATGTCTATACTCAGGATTTGTCTGATTTTGGAACCGATGAGATCATGGATGGGAGGTTTCTGGATCAGCAAGTAGAGCAGCTGCAGGTCTATTATCGGCTGCAAATTTCGGGAGCAACCGGTGAGGCTACCTATTCCAAAGTTCTGCCGGTTTCACTGGAGAATAAGGTGGTCAACAATCTTTTCTACCAATCCCAGAGCCGAAGTATCATGATCAGAGCAGGAGAGAATTTTACAGGTGAAATGTATTTGTTCAATACGCAGGGTCAAAGCGTACTGCAAAAGCAGGTGCAAATGCAGAAAAATACATATCAGGAAATCAGCATCAAGGGAGATCTGGCACCGGGTATCTATTTCGTCAAATTTGACAATGGGCTGATTCCACCCAAGAAAATCTTTATAGATAATTGAGGATGTTCTGCCATACGATCATTTTATCTATTGAGATATATGGCCAGGGTGTCGAGATTGTCACAACCGAGGATATCGACCCCAATATCATGCAGTAGTTTCCAATAAGGAAAAACGTCGGGAACACCCCAGAGCCGAATTTTGAGGTTTTGTTGATGAACCATGTCGATGGCTTTACGAAGTGCCTGTCGTTGTTCTACATTGAGCCGCCCGTCGGGGTGGAGATGGCCCGAAATTACAGAAGTAAAGGAAGCGCTCACCATGTGAATGCGTTCACGAGATGATACAGGGATGTCATCGGTGAGTCTTCCATCTATTTTGATACAGCGAGGAAGAAGCATCCAGGAAGTCTGAGGGGGTCTGTCTCCGCTGATGATTAAATAAATGATGGGGTCACTGTCATTCATCCCGAATAGTTCAGGATATTTTGGGATGATCTCATGGATTATCCAGGTCACAATTTTATCGGACTCATTCTTGAGATCGAGCATAATAGCCAGACTCTTCCCATCTTCCGGATATGCTCTACCGTATTTCTTTACTTTTTCACGTAGCGGAATGAGGTAGAGTTGTTCCAGGTCGAGGCCTCGGGAAATTTCTGTTTGGTCATGGGCAACCAGGATTTTATCCTGGTGGAGCATCAAATCAGCTTCCATTATACCCACACGGTGGGCGTAGGCATTTTGGAAAGGGTCCGACTTCTGGTAATCATTGTGCGCCAGAACCTCCTGCATGGTGAGATTCATCAGGGAAGAGTCCTGGCCGGGCAGAGGATTCCACGCCAGTATTGAAGCCATGGTTACTGCGAACTGCAGCAACCATAACTTCACACAGGTATTTTTCCACCTATACGCCCAGGCTCCAGCCTTGACGGTATTCTCTTTTGACAAATGCATTCGCTGGTTCAAAATTGGTAATCCGCATATTGGGCCCATCCCACAACAGGATTTTATGTCGTCCCGGGTAATTATAGCCTTCACCATTGGACTTGGGTTCACGGTAATCATAACTGCGAATTGCCAGGTTGCCCATAAGCACCGATTCTGTCAGTGGTCCTGCGATACTAAATGGTGAACTGAGTTCTCTAAATTCCTTGCTATCTCTACCCGCAATACAGGCGTTGACCCATTGGGCCTGATGTCCACTTGATCCTCCTTCTACCCTGGGTTCGGTTTGGGGTACATTAATAGCTTCAGTAAGTGAAGTGGGTAGCAGTCTGGGGTTTACGCCATAAGTCGAGCACATCATTTTGCCACGCGTACCTTCGATAATCACGCCGTTTCCTCCGTCACCCATGATTTCATCCGGGCCCAATTCAGGTGGACGCGACGGTTGAATGCCTCCATCCATCCAATGGAATTCAATTTTATTGCCTCTGGAATCTTTGTCAAATTGAAGTGTGATATGCGATGCGATAGGACCGCTTTCAGGGTAATAAGCCTGCCCCCAGTTTTCCACATATCGTGTCGCTACACTGCATTCTGCAGAACTGGGGTAGCCCAGCCCGAGAACCCTGAAGGGTGGTTCCATGATGTGACAGGCCATATCACCCAGGGCTCCGGTTCCATAATCCCACCATCCTCGCCAATTGAAGGGAACGACATTGTCAACATATTCTTTATAAGGTGCTGTTCCCAGCCATAGGTCCCAATTGAGTTCTTTGGGAACAGGAGGCTTTTTTTCAGGCCAAGGTATACCCTGAGGCCACACCGGTCGGTTGGTCCAGCAATATACGGTGTGTGCATCTCCGATGAGTCCTGCATTGTACCATTCGATCATTTGTCGCACGCCATCCCCGGAAGAACCCTGATTACCCATCTGGGTGACCACCTGATATTTTTCTGCAGCTTCGGTCAGCATTCTCGCCTCATAAATGTCGTGCGTCAGTGGCTTTTGGACATACACATGCTTGCCTAGTTGCATGGCCGCCATAGCTTGTATGGCATGGTTGTGGTCAGGGGTGGAAATTGTTACGGCATCGATGGAATCCCCCATTTCATCCAGCATTTTTCGAAAATCTGCATAGTATTTGGCTTTGGGAAAGCGCTCCCGGCTGACCTTGGCCTCCCGGTCATCTACATCGCATAAAGCAACGATTTCAGCATTACCGGAGTCGTATGAGCTACGAATATCGCTTCGACCTTTCCCGCCAGCACCGATTCCGGCTATTTGAAGTTTGTCACTCGGTGCCGTAAATCCTTTACCACCCAATACAGATCTTGGTATGATATACAAACCAGCGACTGCGGCTGCGCTTTGTTTGACAAATTCCCGACGAGGTTTGCGGATGTTGTTTTGATTTTTCATGATATTCAGGATATATTTTTCTTAAAATTAGGAATCCGGCATAATTTAGGATAAATTATATTGAAGTCGAAATAATGATTCAAATTTTTCCTTTCAACCTCGTTAACTTGAACGATCATCATATTTTGCTAACTGAAGGTGAATATCGATATGCGTATGAAAAAACTTATTGCCCGTCAACTTCGAAAACCATCTGGAATAGCCGGTCGTTGGTTTGTCGGTAAATCATTGAACAAATCCAACGGACCGCTCGAAGACATGGGATTGGAATTGATGCAACTGCAACCGGAGCACCACGTGCTTGAGGTAGGATTTGGGAATGGCAGGCTCATTTCCAGAATGGCAGAGGTCGTAAAGGAAGGATCCATCACGGGCATAGATATTTCCAGAGTCATGGTAAGTCAGGCGAAGAAAAAAAACAGGGATGCGGTGCGTTCGGGTAAGGTGAAATTGCATCGGGCTTCCGTGGCAGACATCCCAGCAGCGGAGGCCACCTTCGACCGTGTTTTTACGGCTAATACGGTGTACTTTTGGCCTGATCCAACGACCAATATTCAGGAGGTTCTACGGGTGATGAATTCTGGGGCGATCTTTCTTTGCGGTTTGAGACTTAAGGGGGATATGCTTCAGATGGATGTTGTGGCTGAGAACCGCGACATTTTTCAAAACCTGTATACATTGGATGAGATCACTTCCTTATTAGAATCGGCCGGTTTTGTCAAGGTGACACCTCACGTAGTGCAACGTAAATATTTTTCCGATGTGATCGTTGTCGGTACCAAACCCTGATTTCCCGGGCGATATGTTGGATATTTCCCCCACTCTTTTTTATATAGAATGATTCGTTCTTAAAGAGGGAATGGGTGCCTGTTTGAGAATACCCCGGGGTAGGTACAAAGTCGTCAAGAAGGAACAGACATGCACCCATGTGCCTGTAAGTGGACAATCCTCTAATAACCGATATCAAGACGCACGCCGTGCGCCGTACGACCCATGAATCACCGCTTTCAATGACGCAGGGTAGTGCGTCCCTAAATGGTGAAACCCTTAAAGCCCTGTCCCCATCTCTACCTACGGATGACCTCCATCATTTCCATATAACAGGTTTTTTCCCCTGCGACAATGTGGCCCGATCGTTTCCATTTTTCCGGGTCCCCTTCAAAATCTGTGACGATGCCACCCGCTTCTTCCACGATCAATGCGCCGGCAGCCACATCCCAAAGATGGAGATTGTATTCAAAGAAACCGCCAAAAACACCTTCGGCCACATGAACCAGATCAAGCGCTGCAGATCCGCATCGCCGCATTCCCCGGCATGCTCCCATAAACCCTTCAAAATGCCGTAGATAATCCTGCTTGTGCTCGAACCGGTAGTAAGGGAATCCCGTGGCTATAAGGGCTTTGTGTAATGGTGTGGGATGAAGTTCCAGTTTGCGACCATTCTTCCATGCCCCACCATCTCTGGAAGCCAGGAATTCATCTTTCTTCATCACATCAATGACCATGCCCCATATTATTTGATGATCGGATGTACTCAGGCCGATGCTTATGGAAAACTCCTCCAGACCATGAAGAAAATTAGTGGTTCCATCCAGGGGGTCGACAATCCAGTAATATTCGCGGTCATCTGCCTGTAGTACGGTATCCTCTTCCGTAATGAATCCGAATTCGGGAAACAGATCCGTCAATTCGTGGGTTATCATTTGCTCAGTCTCCCTATCCACAAAAGATACCAGGCTGTTGTCATGTTCCTTGGTTTCCTCCGCAATATTTTCTTTCTTATTGAAATGTTCCCGGATAAATGAGGCTGCACGGCGGCCTATGTCGAGGATTTTTTCCTCTTTATCCTTATGGAATGGCAAAGTCATAGATCAACCCATGTGGGCTTCTACAGCTTTCACCTCAGGGATCATTCGTTTGAGCATGCCTTCGATCCCCGATTTGAGGGTGATCAACGATGAAGGACATCCGCTGCAAGCTCCCTGTAATAAGACTGAAACCACACCGTCTTCATATGCCTCAAATTCAATATTACCTCCATCCCCGGCTACAGCTGGTTTTACATAGGTGTCGATAAGCTCTTTTATCCGCATTACGATCTCACCCTCATCGCCTGAGTATTCGACAGCTTGTTTTTCTCTTTTGGCAGCCTCCTGTTGCTCCACATATGCTTCAAAGGCTTCGTTGACAATAGGTTTACCTTCCTCCACGTAGGTTTTGATAAATGCTTTCACCTGAAGCATGATATCTTCCCAGCTATAGATAAGTTCTTTGGTAACCGTGACAAAATTGTTGGATATATATACCCCTTTGACAAATGGAAATTCAAATAATTCCGTAGCCAGGGGAGAATATTCTTTGGCAAGTTCCTCTTCCTGAAAATCAGCAGTGCCACGATACAACATATTGTTGGTCACAAACTTCAGAGCCTCCGGATTGGGTGTACGCTCGGTATAGAGTAGTACTGGATTTTTAGTTTTTGGTTGGGTTTCCATGAATTTTCACATTTTACGATGAATTATGAACAACAAACCGGATTTTAAATGGTTCTGTCTTCCGCTAAAAATACGGGAAATGTTGTGAAATTCCATAGACCAGAAAAGTCAATCGCGGCCAGCGGATTTTTACTGCTTGACAAACTTTCTGGTTATCCTCGCATCTTGGTTTTCCAGGATCAGCATATAACTACCGACGGGCAGGTCGCTAATGTGGATTAAGTTGTTCCGGACTTCCCTATGATAAAACTCCTTGCCGTCCATGCCCAATATCCGGTAATGCTGTGGCGAGAATGTGCTGAGATTGCGGATTTGCAGGCTGTGCGTTGCAGGATTTGGAAAAATGGATAATTCTGATTCAGGTATCTCGAGATGCGTGTTGGTCCGCGTACTGGTGGTTTGAGATACGCTGTTGTGCATGATAATATCGTAGCTATTTCCATTGGGTTTCCGTTCCTCGACCCAGGCAACTACATAAAAATTGGATGCGGAAAGACCGTTGGGAATAGTACCTTCCAGAACGATCGTTTTGGAGGCACCTGCTGCCAGTGGACCTACTGGATCGCCCTTGCCTTTTTGGGTGCCAAGGAATTTTCGAAAAACATGTTTTATAGTGTGGGTACCTTTATATTCAATGGTTGCAGATTTCTCGACTAATGCAGCATAAACATAGAGATGGTCCATGGCAGAATTGGTCAAATTGTAAACATCGAGGGTAACCTTTTTACTATTAATGCCTGTTTCGGTCATATTGAGTCCCACCAGGACTGCATCATCTTTCATGGCTTCATCGATATTGATAGTAAGTCTGCTGTGCGAACCGGGTACGCCGTTCACCACCAGGGATGGAGAGCCAGGAATGGCATGGGTGGAATTGGAAAACACTTCTACCCGATTGTCAACCTCTTCTTTGGCAAATAAATAAAGTTCACAATTGGGATAGGGTGGTCTATGGTGGATGGTCATTGTGTTGATCTCTCCATTATATTTTGCCAGATCACTTTCAATCTTTGCGCGATTGTTAATACAGATGGGGCATTGGGAATTACTAAAATGCTCCACGAACGGTATTTTTCTGGATTGGGCGTCGATGTGGCTGGTCCAAAGTAAAGCGAAAGACAGGATGGTAAGGGTAAAATATTTCATGGGTGACTCGTTTTAAGTTGTTCTATGGTTTGAAATAAACGATCATTTTTCAAAATTTGTGCGCCACTTTGCATTAATTTAAAGATTTCCTGTAATTTATCCTCTTTGTAGCGCTTCTCTGCTGTAAATATCTTCAGCTTCCCGGGATTTAAATTATACAGCTGCACCAATGTATTAGTATCCTGATTTTTGGTGAAATCTATGGCTGATTTTCCTTCGATGTGAATGCCATTCATCGTTATTTTTTCCTCATCAAACCGGAATATTCGTATAGTGTCCTGCTGGCGGTGCTCCAAAAAATGCACGGTGGACAGTATTTTTTCAAACACCACATCACTGAATACTTCGATCAGTTTCTGGCTTTTTTCAACTTCCTTTTCTTTGATCTTCACCCAATCTTCAGCCGGAATTCCATTGGCAGCCAGAAAGGTTACAAATTCCGATTCAAGCTCTTCCAATTCCTCCCTCGTCAATATCCGATATTTCATCATGCCTTCTTTATCACAAAGTTAAACAAGTCAATCCAAAAGTTCCAGTTACTTATGTGTTATATTTGTATTGATGTTTGTTCGTTAATAAAACTAAAGAACATGATTGAATTGCTGTTTGGGATCACCTTACCCGACTTTTCCCACCCCGAGATATGGATGAGTATCCTAACGCTGACCTTTCTCGAAATTGTGCTCGGCGTGGACAATATACTTTTTATCAGTATCATCAGCGGTAAGCTTCCAAAAGAAAAACAAAGCAAGGCAATCAATATTGGATTGATTCTGGCCATGGCGATGCGAATCATACTGCTGTTTGGTATTTCCTATCTCACGGCAATGGAATCCACCTGGTTTTCATTTGATATTGGGTGGCTGTCCGCAGAAGTATCAGGGCAAAGTGTTATCCTATTCGCGGGCGGAATTTTCCTGCTTTACAAAGCGACCAGTGAAATTCATCACAAACTGGAGGGCGATCCTGCCCATGCGGCTGGTCAGCGGGTTACTTCATTTGGCAATGCCATCGTGCAAATCGCGGTGATCAATCTCGTATTTTCGATCGATAGTATTTTAACCGCCGTTGGAATGACCAGTGGAATTGGGGGTGCTTTGTTTATTATGATCCTGGCTGTGGTGATCAGCGTATTGATTATGATGCTATTTGCAGTGCCTGTGGGTAATTTTGTAAACAAACACCCTACCATCCAAATGCTTGGTCTGGCTTTCCTCATTTTGATCGGATTCATGTTGGTTACAGAGGCCTCCCATTTGTCCCATCTGATTATATTTAACCAATCTGTAGGAGCTGTTCCCAAGGGTTATCTGTACTTTGCGATCGCATTTTCCCTTTTGGTTGAAATGCTCAATATGCGGTTGAGAAAAAATCAAAATCCGGTTCAATTACATGGGGTCCAAAAAGAGGTAGACAAAATTCAAACCGAAAATTCATGATCATAGGATGTAAGTATTGGGGTATTTGGATCATTCTTCTGTCTATGATCCTGCAAAGGTGTCAGGGGCAGGATCAGGTCGGGGAAACGGGTATGCAAAAACTATCCGGGGCTACCATGGGTACCACCTGGCATTTAACCTATGAGGGTACTATCGCGGATGTGGCACAACCCCAGATTGAGGAGGTTTTGAAAAGCATCAATCTGGCTGCCTCCACATATATTTCGGAATCGATTATCAGCAGGCTCAACAAAGGTGAAATAGTGGACATTGGCCAGGAAGATCCGAACCAAGTTGAATTTTTCAGATACAATATTGAAATATGTGATTCAGTGTGGCGCTGGAGTAATGGTTTTTTTGATCCCACCGTAATGCCCCTGGTGAATTACTGGGGTTTTGGCTACACCGGGCATCGTCCCATAGAGGAGGTGGATTCGGCTACCATTGATTCATTACTCCGGTATGTGGGTTTTGATCAGGTCGCAGATCGGTTTGGCGGGGCCATATGGGAAATGCCACCCGGTTTTCAGCTTGATTTTAGTGCGGTGGCTAAGGGTGCCGCAAGTGACTGGGTTGGAAAATTTATGGAGGATCAGGGGATTACCAATTATCTCATCGAAATTGGTGGTGAAATTGTTGCGAAGGGACCGGGCCGTACAGGTGATGGATGGGTAGTGGGAATTAGCAAGCCAGAGATCAATGCTCCTGCCAGGGATTTGATAGAGTACCTGTCGATGAAGGACAGAGGACTGGCCACGAGTGGGAACTATAGAAATTATTACGAATCACAGGGAAGGCTAATAACGCATACCATTAACCCCAACACGGGATACTCAGAGGAAAGGCGTATCTTGTCCGCCACCATCGTCGCACAAAATTGTGGTCTGGCGGATGCGCTGGCCACGGCCATCATGGCTCTGGGCTTAGAGGATGGCAAGGCAGTTATCGAACAAATTCCGGAAATTGAAGCTTATTTAGTATATCAGAAGGAAAATGGAGGAACAGAAGGTCCAGAAAAAGCTTACGGGATTTTTGAGACGGAAGGCATGAAATCATTAAAATACAATACTAAGAACCCATGATTAATTTTAACCTGGAAAGGGATCTCGTTTTTTTGGACATTGAATCGACAGGTTTACACGTCATTCATGACCGGATTATTCAATTGGCTCTGATCAAGTATACTAAAGACCATACAGCACCACAGGAGTATGCTGTCCTTGTGAATCCGGGCAGGGAGATTTCTGCTGAATCGATCTCTATCCATGGAATTACCCCAGAGATGGTTGCGGACAAACCCTATTTCAAAGACATAGCACAGAATGTTCATGATTTCATAGGGGATGCCGATCTGGCAGGATACAATTCCAATAAATTTGATGTACCCATGTTGATGGAAGAACTCGACCGGGCAGGGATCCCACTGGATATGACCGATCGCCGGACCATCGATGTTATGCGGATTTTTACAAAAATGGAACCGCGAAACCTGGCAGCAGCGCTTCAATTTTACACTGGAGAGATTCTCGAAGATGCACACGATGCTCTGGAAGACGTGAGAGCGACAGTGAAGGTGTTGCAAGGGCAACTGAAGAAATATGAGCACACCCCCTATAATGATGGGGAAGGGAATATTTCCTATCCGATCAGGAATGATATTCAGGCTCTTCATGAGTTTACCACCGATCTTCGATATGCCGACGTGACCCAGAAGTTGAGATATGATCTGGAAGGCCGGGTTGTGTTTAACTTTGGGAAGTACAACGGTCAGCCTGTAGGGAAGCATTTGTATCAGGATAGACAATATCTGGGCTGGATGCTTTCCAAGGACTTTTCCTATCAGGTAAAGGATATCATTCAGAAGGAAGTAAAGGCATATGCGGAACAGTTGACTAAAGATGGTAAAAATTGAAATTTGGATCCTGGTGTGGTTAGCTTCATGGACCCTCATGTCTTGTGAAGAATATCGGGAAGGGTGCATGGACGCCAATGCGACCAATTTTCAGGTCTCCAACCAGGTTCCATGTTGCTGTGAATACCCTTCAATTATTTTTCAGACAACTCTGACCCATGGAGGTCAGGCCGCTGGCTTCACCGATACCTTTACCAATTTTGCTGGCCAGCGGTTTATTATCAGGGATTTACGGTTTGTTGCATCGGGTATTTCCTTGAGGGATTCGCTTGACCGGATTTTCACCCCTACCGACACTTTTCAGAATTATGCTATTTCACCGGATATTCTGGCCGTGGATGTATTGAATCTCAATAGTACTGGTGCTGATTTCCTGTTCAATGGGCAATTTCGATCCCTTGAATTTGAGTTGGATATGCCAGGTTCTCTGGCTGATAAGGTGCCCCGGAACTTCGAAGTGGACCACCCGTTCCGGGACAGTTCCTTTTATGATTTCCAGCGGAACGAATGGTATATTTTCAATACCACCCTGGAGGTCTTGAATCAAGGCCTTTTACAAATTGAACTCACTCAAACAGAATTCCCTATTCCAATCCGGGTGACCGGAGAGTGGACCAAGCGTCGCGGGGCAGACCTCACCGTTCATTTTCGAATGGATGTGGAAACCCTGATGGGCGATATCGATTTCGAAATGGGGGACGATGCGATTCGCAGCCAGATAGCAAAAAACTTACCGGGAAGCTTTGAACCTTAAAGGTCCCGGATGTATTATAATCATTGGTGAATAGCTTATTGTCAATGATGCAGTGGGACAAAGTCGTATTTTTGGGGATGGTGATATTCCTGCTTTTGGTTGTCGGAGCGTGCGAAGAGGATGTGCCCGGTTTGACTCCATCTGACGATCAGGACGATCTTACCCAAATAACCTATAATCCTTCTCCATACACCCCTCAGATCCCCAGGGATTATCCCAGAATGTGGATTCCCCCTGATAATCCTATGACCAGAGAGGGGATTCAACTAGGGCGAAAACTTTTTTACGATCCCATCATGTCCCGGGATAGCACAGTTTCGTGCGGAAGTTGTCACTTACAATCCCATAGCTTCAAAGATCCGGGAGGAATATCGATCGGGGTGGATGGCCGTTCGGGACGTCGTACTTCGATGAATCTTATCAACATAGGATTTAGTTCACAATCTATATTCTGGGATGGCCGGGCCGGGAGTCTGGAAGAACAGGTTTCGCATCCGGTGGAGGATCCCAATGAGCTTGATCACGATTGGGATATCCTCGAAAAACAATTGCAAAGACACAAGGAATATCCGATTTTGTTTCGAAAAGCTTTTGGGATTACCAGAGCAGATGAAATCAATCGCGATCTGGTGTCCAAAGCCATCGCTCAGTTTGAACGAAGCCTGATTAGTAGTGGAAATACGCGGTACGAACAGGCCTTGCGGGGAGAGATTACACTCACCGAGGATGAATTAGCTGGTTACCTGATGTTTGTGGATGCTGTGCCCGATCTCCCGGATGCAGAGTGCGGGCATTGTCATGCTGAACCCTTGTTTACAACTTTTGAATTTAAGAACAACGGTCTGGAGCCCATTGACAACCTGGAAGATTTTCCGGATAAAGGTCGGGGTGAAGTAACAGGTGGTTTGTTCGATAATGGAAAATTCAAGATTCCTACCTTATTCAATGCAGCAATTTCCCCACCTTATATGCATGATGGTCGGTTCGAGACTCTGGAAGAAGTGCTTGATCATTACAATAGTGGTGGACACAGACAGCCCAATACAGATCCACTGCTACGACCACTTGGCCTCACTGAAAAACAAAAGCAACAGGTAATTGCATTTGTTAAAACTTTGACTGATACCACTTTTTTGAACAACCCTGAATTTTCCAATCCCACACATTGATAAGTAACAATTGGGATTGTCGACATCTTTTAAATAATTGTATATCAGCATTGTATGTTATTGTGAGTTGAAAAAGAACGTAACAATACGTATATTTTGTATTATGTGTGGCCTGGATGGCAACTTATATTTGTACTATCCGAAATCGATTTATACATAGCAAGAGATATAATAGTTTTGGATATGTTCATGGGATTATAATTTGCATACTCGGGCCACCGGAAGTCTTCTAGTGGCTCGTTTTTTTTTTTTACAGCAAATGCTTCAGTTTAAATTTTTGTTCCTGTTCGGCTCGCTTCCATAACTTCATAAAAACAAACGCAGTAATCATCGCATCACCCATTGCAGAATGTCTGAAATGGGTTTTTATTTCAAAATCCTGCGCGATTTCATCCAAAGTCGGATATGAATCACGGTAGCGGTTGTATGCAAATTTGGAAGGGAAGGTTTTCTTGTAGAGGTCGCCGGTGTCGATAACCGGATTGACGAGTTCAAATTTGAAATGCCTTCCGATGGCTTGATTGATCATCGCAATATCGTACCCGATATGGTGCCCAACGATGACTTTTCCTGCAAACATGGGTATGATGGTTTCCAGAAATTTCTTCTCTGGGATACCGTTTTCAATGTCCCTGGGTAACAGTCCATGGATCAATATACTTTGTCGGTCAAAATAAGACTGATTGACATAGCAAGCAAATGAATCGCTGGCATGGATTTCGAAGTTATGGACCGGAACCGATGCAAAGGAAATAATCCTGTCCTTGTATATATCAAGGCCTGTTGCTTCCAGATCAAGGACCAGAAATTCCACCTCCCTGAGTGGAGTTCTGGTTGAAATGAGGCGCGTTCGTTCCCAGTAATCTTTTACCCATGCCGGTTGGTCTGGTAAAAGCTTTTTGCTTTGCCATGATCGAAAAAGTCGCATTAGAAAAATTTAAGTCGAAACCGGATGGTTAACACTTCCTGCAACTGGGCAATCGGATTGAAGCTATTGCGTAGCAACAAACGCTGTACCTTACTCAAACTATCGGGTGGAAAATACCGCCCCGTATTGGAGTTTTTAATTCCGTTTTTGGCCCGTAATTTCATCAGGACATCGTAGGCATCCCTGGCATCCAGGTACAATTCTGCATTTTTTGCATCAACTTCAGCCAGCTTCTCAAACCGATCAATGGTGTTGTTGATCCTACCTACCTTTTGCTGTAGTACTAGAACACGTCCAGCATCCACCAGTGGGAGCATAGCCCTGAGTTTGATATCGAACTGATTTTTGTGTGCGCCATCTTTTTCCAGAATGAAATTCCTGAAAAAGCTGAGGGGAGGGGGTGTCTCCACGGCATATTTCGCCAGATAAGTCAAGAAAATTCTGCTGTCGTGGACAATATTGAAAATATGTGTCGTCAATTCTTTGGTCAGATTGATCTCTCCATACACCGAGCGATAATCCATAAAGATATTGGCATGCAAGATAGAATCGTTGTCCGGGGACTGGATCCAATGGCTGAACTGTCCCTTCCATTCATCAATGGAAAGACACCACTTGGGATTACTGGCCATCATATTGGCCGGACATTTTTTGAACCCGCAAACGATCATGGTATCCACCACCCTTTCGGCCAGATCCAGGAAATATTGCTTGACCGCTTTATACTGGTCCCGATCGACCTTCTCAAAGATGATGGCGTGATCCTGATCTGTTCTAAGGATTTGCTCTCCTCTGCCGTGTGATCCAATGGCTACCCATGTAAATTTTACGGGCGGTACACGTTCCGATTCCTCACGGATCCGATCCATCGATATTTCAATCACCCGTACGTACAGCGCATCGTTGATGGCGGTCATGATATCGGATATGAATTTGATGGCCACATCGTGTTCTAGATATCGCTCTAATAACAAATCCGCTCGTTCACGGATACGACGAAGCATGTCCGGATCCCTGGTTTTTTTCATTTGCTTGATAATCATCCCAGGACTATTCCCCTGATATACTACCATATCTCCCTCCGAAAATACGCCCTGAATTGGGGATTCATCGGTACCGTCATGTGTGATGATGACCTGACTTATGTTGTGCTGGGTCATTGTCATTTGTGCATCGGCATAAGTGGATCCCTGAGGCAGACAAATCACCGGGGAATGCATGGCCTCCCGAATGGGGCGGTCCAGTTCGAGTCGTCTCAATCCAACGATTCGCCGGATATCCGAATCCGTAAGTACCCCGACGGGCCAATTTTCTTCATTGACTACCACGATGGAGCTCACTTTCTCCAGGGTCATGATACTGGCAGCCACCTCGATGGATGTATCAGGGCTGCAGGTCACCGGATCTCGCAGGATTTTTAGCGTCTGAACTTCGAGAAGTTTTTCTTCCTGAAATACTTCCCCTGTTTTCAGAAATACCAACCCATCTGTGTTTTCCTTATTACGATCCTTGCGAGTTCCGGATGCAAAACTCGCAGCCAGGAACGAACTCACCTTGGGGTTTTGGGTCATTACCTGTCGGATATCCTCCGTGGCGATCCCGTAAACGATTGACTCTTCCTGGGCCGTGGCTGTGGACAGATAGGGTTGATTGGCAATCACCGGACGTATACCAAATAGGTCGCCCTCTCCACACACATCCACCAGAATTTTAACACCCCCTTCCAGTCTTTCCAGTTTGACAGCCCCTTTCCGGATCAGATAAAAATATTGGTCGGCCTCATCATTCTGATGGAAAAACACTTCCCCTTTATCCGCGTATTTTATTTTTATCTTACGCATGATCTGCTCAATTTCCGATTCTTTCATCATCGAAAACGGAGGTAATTCGATCAGAAAGTCCTGAATCCGTTGTCGGAGAACGTTGGGGTCTTTCATCTTTGTATTATGATTTTGTCGGTCCAGCGGTTTTGTTCACTTTCTATTGTGATTAGGAATATGCCTGGTTCAAAATCTATGGTGGGAACATTCCAGCTATCGATTTTGGCATGCGGATGAATCCTGTACAATTCCCGGCCGCGAATATCCTGCACCCGGATTGTTTGAATCAGGATTGCCTCTGGAGCTTCAATGGTGAAATAATTGGATGCCGGATTAGGGAATATCTTGATCCCACTATATGCAGGTTGCGCGGATGTGGGAACCAAAGCATCCAGTCCCACAGGAATTTTTACAATACCGGACCAGCGACCATCGGTTTTTACGGCCGACAAAGTGATATATTCCGATTCAAATTCGCTGGTATTTTTGTACTGCACAATGCCCGACGTAAGTTCGGTGTGGGTCCACGTATCCCCCGGCCTGAGCGGAATTCCATTTTTGAGCAGGACACCATGTTTTGTGGAATCCACCCATTCATATACGATATCACTACCCTCCTGGATCGAAATATGTTGGGTGGTCAGGGGGTTTTGACCTCCAGGGGCTACCCAAAGTGTATCCAGAATCACGTTGAGTTTTTCCAGTGTTACTGCTCCACATAATTCGAGTTTCCAGGATTCAAAAATACCCCCGGCACCGATAACGCTATCTTGCCAGTGTAGATTCCACAGGCCTTTGCTTGCTGTTCCACTGAAAACAGACAAGGGCTCCAGGGGTTTAACCCGGGTACCTGCTGGAAGTCGGCAATCGGTCGTAGCCACACTCTCATCATCAAAGTTGATATTGATGTCAAAACTTCGGATTCCACATTCTCCATGGTACAAGATGGTCTGAAGTGAATCCTTTTCAAGTACCAATTTAAGCTGGTTCACAGATTCATGGAAACCTTGCAGTTGAAGGATATTCACGTCAGAGACTTCAAAGTTTTCGTTGACATCAATAGTCGAAACGATTTCTCCAGGTGCACTTCCTCCGAGTCCTACCGGCAGATCCTGTGCAGTGTAAATGTTGCAATCCTGGATTTTGGTTTGAAAGGCAGATACAGGTACGTCTTGGGATGATTGGCACTGATTCTGAGGAATAACACGCCAAAAATATATTTGGCCTTCTTCCAGTATGACACTGGAAGGGAAGGAATCCGCCGTGATATTGGGTTCGGATATGATTATGGCCTCGGGGTGAAAGCTGGCCGAGGTACTGATTTCCAGATTGTAATAATCTGCATTGGGAGATGGCGTCCATGCAAAATGGGGGACAACATCCACCTGTTGATTTTCATCGGTGGGATAAATCAGTCTGAGGGCTGTATGATTGTTGTTAACCACGACAAGGGAAATATCCCTGGAAATGGTATCTGTGAGATTGCTGTAGGTATGTAATTTAAAATTCAAGGTATCGGAATCAAAGGTTTCCGGTACTTCGAACACCAGTTGGATGGATTCGTCGACCGTGGATTGGGTTTTATTCAGCGATACACTGACTTCTGGGTAGGGATTTTCCACACTATATTCCAGCATCTCATCAAATCCCAGGACAGGAAAAGGGGATACGGTCACCTGGGCCACATCTGGAAGGCAAATAATCTGTCTTCCAGGACTGATATTGAGACCAAAAGTAGGTTGATCCGGGAGTCGGATGGGGATATTTTGATCTGATATATCAAAAAAGATATGGTCATATCCCAGAATCATAAATCGTACACTATCCGAAGTGATGTTGGGAATCTGAATGTTTTCTTCTCCGTCATTTTCAGTTCTTTCAGCCAAAATAATCGGGAAGGTCTTCCCTCCGTCGGTGGACATTTTAATGGTCGCATAGGGGGCATTTACCAATCCACGGTCGGTACCAGCTACGTTCCATTGTATTTTTGCCAGGGACCCTGCGAATAACTGATGGGAGGTATCATTAGGGAAATCGATGAAAAAAGGACCGGCTGATGAAGTACTTTCAAAATTAACCACTTTCTGGGCAATTCCCCCACCCAAAGGGTTATTATCCCGGACGGTAATGCCAAATGTAAATTCCCGGGTGTACGTGGGCAATACTTCCTCCCGATCTGACATTCCATTTACCAGGGTGGATAGCCGGGGAATAAATCGCGTTCCGGTGGTGTCGGGAGCAAAAGATCGGATGGACGGACCCGATTGAATGGGCTCCCCTAGTGGGGCTATAGGCCCCGTATTGAGTTGGTCCCAGGCATAGGTTAGTGCATCCCCTTCTTCGTCTGTGGCTTTTGCATGAAGGATAAAAGGAGTACCTATGGGGATGTATAATCCCTGATCCGGGATATTGATTTCGATAATTTCCGGAGTGGTATTATTGATTTCCTGGGTAGTTATACAGGTACTTCCTGGGCCTATATCCATAAAACGTACCATTTGCTGAATAGAGCCGGTATGATAATAAAATGGCCCGGGTATAAAGGTCAGGTTTTGGTTGCCACAGGAATTGATATAACTCATAATGGACGAGCCACTACCTGGTTCGTAAGCGGTGCCTGATGCGCGTTGGGTATTATTGATTCCCGGACAATTGGACCAGGAGTGGGCGGCACCCAATTGGTGACCCAATTCATGCGTAAGGACCCGGACATAATCCTCGAGGTTATTTGTCAAATCACACGAAAGCGCTTTTCCTTTATCAAATTGACAAATCGTACCTACTCCGGCAGATACCCCCGCGGTCCCTGGTCCGCAATTGGTGGCCAATAAGTGGCCTATATCGTAATTGGCCCGACCAATATGACGTACAAGTTGTTCATCGAGCATGTTGAGCATAAGGGTATTGTTGCCTTCGATGTAGGGGTCAGAGGCCTTGTCATGAAAAAATAGCCGTGTACTCTCTTCGATGATCTGGAATCGCAGCGCCAGTTCACGCAAAAATACTTCATTGACCCGATTGAAAGTTCGGTGGATTTCTTCCAGTACAGTAGCGGTCGTACCACCATGCCGGGCAGAGTATGTGGAGGTGACCGATATTGCCAGGTTATATACTCGCTGTTGTACTTTACTTGCACGACGGATTTGTGGTCCCGATGGATATGGAGCGTAATCATCCATTCCAGTTGGGGTAAGGCATTCCCCCAGGTTTTGAACATGTGACGGATCGCTGATGCGTGCCGACCGTTCATATAATTCATAGATGTTGCCTTCTATTTGTTCTATGGCATAACTACGATGGCCTGTCTGGAAAACAATATCCACACCCCCCGGTCCCACCGATAATCGACCCTTTAATAACCCTGAAGCAAAACTGTAAGCCCTTATCCGGGGAAATCGCTGCTGCAATTCAGGTTCAAATACCGGGCTCTCCCGGATCACCACGGGAATGAATTCCCCGGATGGGTCAGGAAGTATAATCCGATCATCATCCTCCAGGTTTTCGGGGAAATCTATCAATTGAAAATACCGGCTGGCATGAGAAAACCGGTTGGAAACCTGGCTTCGGATCTCGATTTCACCAGGTACAACTTCCTCCCATATCTGTGCTTCAAGATTCAGGGTGCCAAAAAGACTTATGATTGCTACGAGTACAATTACTCTCATGAGAATGATATTTGTGAATATTTTACCCAAGTGATGTCGCTGGAGACCATAAAACTACAAAATTAATTATACTTGTAAAGATTCAAAGGGGCAGTGTTAGCCACGCTATGACTTGAAACTCAGAGGAAAATACGCGGGAAGAACCATACCTCGTGTTCAGTTTGTGGGGAATACTTCCCCAATCCACCCCTCACCTTATGCCGGGTATTGAAACCTGGAATAAAATTTTATTGGGTGAAAGCCTCGGGTCAAATCCATGATGCCAATTCAGGAAATCACCTTCTTCTATTTTCAGGCCACATCCCTTTCAGGATGTGGAATCGAAGTTACCAAATGATATATCTGTCCAGAATGCCGAAAAAAAGGAAAAACAAGGCCAAAAACGTATGGATAAAGTGACGATACCTGACTTTTGACTGTCCAGCCACCCACTTAGACCAATCGTCAGAATAATGGCAATAAGACCCAGTAGGAGTAATTTGACCAGACTTTGATGATGGGATAGGGTGCTTTCTGTAAGATCATTCAGGCCTATCATGGACCAACCCACTGCCGATAACAGGAAGCACATCGACGCCATCATGAATCCGATGATGAGCCACAATTTGATTTTTTTGTTCGTGTTGTAAAGAAGGATAGCGGATAAAAAGGTGAAGGAAAATCCTCCAAGGACCGAACTTACCAGCGCCAATTGTTTGATGCCTTCTTCCATAATTGACTATTTGGGTTTGATAATATCATTGCTCAAAATGAATTGCTTCCTTTGGTTGGTCCAGTACCCATATCGATTTTGCTTGAATTCCCTGAAACGGATAGGATATGTGGTTGTCGACTCTATATCGTAGGTTTCAGAATTTTGGATATGGATATGCAAATGAGGGAAATCGGTATTCCCTGAATTGCCGACTTGTGCCAGTATGTCTCCGGTCTTTACTGAATCTCCCTGGGAAAGCAAATACAAATAGGTATCTGAAAATCCGGAAGATGCCTTTTTCCTGGCTAATACTAATCCGGGAAAACCGGGTACTTCTGTAATAAGGAATCGAAAAATGATCAAAGCGACGACTGAGATGAGTAATACCCGGTCAATACGATCTTTTCAAATTCCTTCATTTGGTTGCTTTAAAATGGAGAAAGGTAAACAGGCCACAATTTTTTTCATTATTCATTTTTGTCCACTACCGCTACCAATTCCTGGTTTTTATGGTTTTTGATTTCCATGATCGGGGATGGAATATAGAAATCGGCTTTAGTGAGTGCATTGAGGACTTCCGTCATGATTACAGTTCGGATATTGGGAATGTTGAACTCGGGTTTATCGGTAAAAATCCAGAAAAATACTTCCAGGTTGATGGTACTGGATCCAAAGTCTTTTATCGAAACAAGTGGATCCTTTCCGGTACCCCTCCCCTGATTGAGGCTGGAAATAGTTTTGAATATAATATCGATGGCTTCGTCCACATTAGCAGAATAATCCAGGCCAATCACAAAAGAATCCCGAAAATTCCCATCCAGGGTAAAGTTGACGATCGGATTCTTAACGATGATGGCATTGGGAATAAAAACATCCTTTCCATCATAGGTGTTGACCAGGGTTTCTCTTAGGTCCAGATTGGTAATACGCCCTTTTATACCTTGAATTTCGACCAGATCACCAATCCGGAATGGTCGCTTGAAAGCCAGGAGTATACCCGCCAGAAAATTTTCACCGATATCCTTGAAGGCAAACCCCAGGATAATGGCTGAAAGTCCGGCTCCTGCCAGAAGGTTGGATGCTGTTCCATCCAATCCACCAATATCCAGGGCAACGACGATGCCAAAGATGATCATCAGCAAATAAATCATACGGACGACAAATTGGGCGATCAACAATTCTTCAGTTCTTCGGGCCATATATTTGGCTAACAATCGCCGCATCAATTTGGCCGCAAAAAATACGATCAGGAAAGTCATGATGCCCAAAAGCAATCGTGGCATCAGCTCCACCAGCTTGTCGTAATATTTCCCAAATTCATTCCATACATCATAAATGAAATTCTTCATACGTCGTTCTTTTCATGGGAAGATAAGAAAAAGACCCCTATTTTTTACACAATAAGTGAGTTATCAGTCCCTGTTCTCCGATGAAATGATCGGAAATTCCATTCACAAACCATGGTGGACAGCCTGGCACAACCCGAAATCAGTATTTCATACTAGTGGTCTGTTTCATAAGTAATTAATATTAATGACGCGATTATTTTTTGTCGTACCGAAGAAACGAAACCGAGCATAGGACAGGCCTACGTAAGGCTTTCGGTGATGAAGGTACGGCGAAAAAGAAGCCGTCATAAGTGTGAAGAACTTATGTAACAGAGCACTAGCACCCAGATCCCGTTAGGACTCTCAAATGTTTCCTATATTTAATAATCA
>CAYRRD010000054.1:0-23677 GCA_964426625.1 uncultured Saprospiraceae bacterium
TTCACGGCCTCTCCCGCCATCGTTTATGATATCATTATACTCCTATGCGAACGAGCGCCGGCCTACAAACAGACACAGTCTTCGACTGTGTCCCCAAGGTGCTGGCAGCCCGGCTGCCAGCACCAAACTGCGCCGTACGACAATACTTTAAAGCGAACCGCTTTAAAGTATTGTCGTACGGCGCCCCACGCTTTCATAATAAAATCCCTTCTCCTCCATATAATCCACCTCATAGAGATTCCGGCCATCAAAAATCACCGGTTGCTTCATCAGAGATTTCATCACTTTAAAGTTTGGCGTTCGAAAAACACTCCATTCTGTTATGATAGCGAGTGCATCCACATCGATCAGCGCTTCATACGCATCTCGTACCAATTGGATGCGATCCCCAAAATGCCGGCGGATATTATCCATGGCCTCGGGATCGTAAGCCTTAACAACCGCACCTTTATCCAGCAATTGCTCCAGTATATACAATGAGGGGGCTTCGCGAATATCATCGGTATTAGGTTTAAAGGCAAGTCCCCATACCCCAATCACTTTACCATATAAGTCTTCGTCGAAATACCTGGCGATCTTTTCGGCCAGAATCATCTTCTGCCTGTCATTGACCGTATCCACGGATTTCAGGATTTGAAGATCGTAGTTGTTTTCCTCACCAATCTGTATCAATGCCTTCACATCTTTGGGAAAACAGGATCCCCCATATCCAACACCGGGAAATAAAAATCGCTTGCCGATTCTGGAATCGGAACCAATACCAATCCGTACCTGGTCAATATTAGCCCCCAGCCGTTCGCACAAATTGGCCATTTCATTCATAAATGTGATTTTGGTAGCCAGGAAACTATTCGCTGCATATTTCGTCATCTCGGCCGACCTCACATCCATAAAATAAATTGGATTGCCTTGTCTTACGAAAGGCTTGTACAGCCGTTCCATAATTTCGCGGGCTCGCTGTGATTCCGTTCCGATAATGACCCGCTCGGGCTTTAGAAAATCATCCACAGCAACCCCTTCCCTCAAAAATTCAGGGTTGGATACCACATCAAACAGCGAAGGGTCTACTTTTTTCTGCAAAACAGCCTCTACTTGATCCGCTGTCCCTACAGGCACGGTACTTTTTCCCACGATGACCGTATATCGGTCGATCAGATCACTCAGATCCTCAGCTACCCGCAGCACATAGGACAGATCGGCTGATCCGTCTTCATTGGGAGGGGTGGGGAGGGCAAAAAAGACTACTTCCGCATCCTTATATCCTTCGGCAAGGGAGGTGGTGAATGACAATCGCCCCTCACTGGTATTCCGGTCAAACAAAGTTTTGAGTCCTGGTTCATAAATGGGGACTTCACCTTGTTTCATACGCTCCACCTTATCTTTGTCCACGTCAATGCACACCACCTGGTTGCCAGTCTCGGCCAAACAGGTACCCGTCACCAAACCCACGTACCCCGTTCCTACAACAGCTATGTTCATTCAGTATTTATATTTTTAATTATCGGTTTATTCGTTGATATCAGGTATCCAACCCATATTCAAATAGTTTTTCCAATCCCTCTCTGATACCTACAGTGGGTTCATAGCCCAAGAGGGATCGGGCTTTTGAAATATCCGCCAGAGAATGAGGAATGTCACCCGCTCTTTGGGGACCGTAAATGGGTTCCAGCGATTGACCGGAGATCGATGATATCAGATCCCAGAGTTCTGTGAGCGTCGTGCGTTCACCGATGGCAATGTTGTAATTCTGATTCACCGCGTCTTGATTGGTGGTGAAGAGCCCAAGAAGGTTGGCCTGCACCGCATTGTCCACATAGGTGAAGTCCCGGCTAAAGGTGCCATCACCGTTGATAATCGGGGATTTCCCCTCCACTGCTGCACGAAAAAACAAAGGAATGACCGCTGCATACGGACCCCGGGGACTTTGCCTTGGTCCGAAAATATTAAAATAGCGTAGGCCGATCATTTCCATGTTGTATAATCGCCCATAATTTTCGGCGTATAATTCATTCACGGTTTTGGTCACCGCATACGGAGAAAGTGGTATGCCCGTAACAGCTTCCACCTTGGGTAGTGCGGCATGATTGCCATACACCGATGAGCTACTGGCAAAAACTATACGTTTGATTCCCGATTGCCTCGCTGCCTCAAATAAATTGAGGGTCCCATCAACGTTGTGTGAATGGGTATGAATGGGATCGTCGATCGATCGGGGAACGGATCCCAGCGCTGCCTGGTGGCAAATAGCTGTGGATTTACGGCAGAGTTCACAACACAAATCATAATCACGGATATCACCCTGGATAAATGTTACCCTGGGGTGATCCAGTACCTCTGCGATATTTTCATATTGACCCGTAATTAAATTGTCCACCACGGTAATACCCCGGATGCCCGGATGATCAATAAATGCCCTCAGCAGATGTGATCCGATAAATCCTGCTCCACCTGTAAGTAATACGTGCATATTATAATCGGTTGATCTTCGCTTCCCGGTCCCAAAACCCCTTGACATCATACCACACCTGACCGTTCAGTCTTGAATTGGGTTTGAGGGATTTAAATTCATTGTGGGCCACGCAAAGCAGTACAGCATTGTAATCTTCCGTTCGGGGAGGTTCAGCAATTAATTCCACCCCAAGTTCGTGCTTCACCTGAGCTGGATTAGCCCACGGATCGTAAATATCGATATCCAGTTCGTAATCTTTTAATTCATGATAAATGTCTATAACGCGTGTATTCCGAATGTCAGGGCAATTTTCCTTAAACGTGATACCCAGCAAAAGCACGCGACCATTCCTCAGGGTGATATCTTCCTTTACCATTAATTTAATTACCTCCTGGGCTACATAACTACCCATCCCGTCGTTGATCCGTCTACCTGCAAGAATCATTTCCGGATGGTACCCTACCTGCTGAGCTTTCAGTGCCAGGTAATACGGATCCACGCCAATACAATGTCCACCTACGAGCCCGGGTCGAAAAGGTAAAAAATTCCATTTGGTTCCGGCCGCTTCGAGAACATCAAGGGTATCGATGCCCATCCGGTTAAATATTTTCGCCAGTTCGTTGACAAAAGCAATGTTGATATCCCTTTGGCAATTTTCGATGACTTTGGCCGCTTCTGCGACGCGGATCGAGGCTGCTTTGTAGGTTCCCGCCACGATGATGGATCGATAGAGCGCATCGATCTCCTCAGCAATTTCGGGGGTTGACCCAGAGGTGATTTTTGTAATTTTGGTAAGCGTCCGTTCTTTGTCTCCGGGATTGATTCGTTCGGGACTATAGCCCACATAAAAGTCTTCATTGAATACCAATCCGGATTCGGATTCCAAAATTGGCACACAAATATCCTCCGTGGCTCCCGGGAATACGGTCGATTCATAAATGACAATATCTCCCCTTTTCAGATATTTTCCGATCAGCCTGGTTGCTTTACGAATAGGACTGAGGTCAGGTTGATTGTTGTCATCCACCGGTGTAGGTACCGTAATAATATAAATATTACAGGACACAAGGGCTTCCTGTGATGTGGTGACGATGAGTCCAGCCGGATTGTGATGGGTCACCAGGACCGACTGCAACAGATCGTCCTCCACTTCCAGGGTCGAATCATGTCCACTTCTTATTTCATCACATCGGTCAATGTTGATATCAAAACCCACGACGGGTTGCTTTTTGGCGAATTCGACTGCAAGTGGTAATCCTACATAGCCCAATCCGATTACTCCTATTTTTTTCATTTAAAATTTTGTGGTTATGAAATGGTTTGTATGGCCTTGCCTTTGGTCTGAAAGTCTGATCTCTTGTGGTTTATAAAACACGGCCGTTTCTGTTTGGTGTAGGGATTTCATAAGTTGGACGTATCCAGGCTCAACTGAGCACGAAGCGGTTCCGGAAAATTTGTATTTCTCTTCTCAGAAGTTCCTGAACTTCCTCTTCCGATAACAATTCCTCATTTAGAATTTCCAGACTGGGTGATTCATGTCCCTGGTTCACATATATGTAATCCAGATGGTTGATTTCATTCTTTATGATATCCCGGATCTGATTCACACTGCGGTTGAACTGGAGCACATTCTGAATTTTCAAGCCCTGATGATCCTGTATCGGCTCGAGCAAATCATTGAGCATGCTGACCAGATGATGGATGTGAACAAAAGGCCGGATTTGATTCCCTGTACCGAAAATTTGAATCTGTCCGTAGCACAGTGCTTCAAATATAAACCGATTGATGACCGAATCGTGACGCACAGTTCGGTTGTATCCGAATACATTAGCTACCCTAAGGATATCCACCTGCCGTGTATCTTCCAGTAATTGCACAAATTTTTCTGCCTCTCTTTTGGATCGGCCGTAGGTATTCATGGGATTGACTTCCATCAGTTCATTTTCCAGGGTCTGAAAACCATACACCGAAGCAGAACTTACAAAAATGAATTTTTGTATCCGGTCATTGTTTTCCATACAGTGAATCAGATTTGCCGTCCCCCACTGATTGATTTGTTCGTATTTCAGACTGTCTTCCATGGAATACGGCGACTTCACCACACCAGCCAGGTGATAGACCACATCGATGTCCTTCAGGACTTTTTTGAGGGCAATGTGATTGAGTATATCTCCATGGACGAATTGTACCTTTTGGAGGTTTATATTCCCAAAGAAAAACCTGATGTTGTTCTGGGACATATTATCGAATACCACCACTTTTTCGACCAGTGGATTCGTATTGAGTTTATCAACCAGGGATGTCCCGATATACCCTGCGCCACCTGTTACGAGAATTTTCAATTTAATGTGAAATTACGAATTACGAATTGATATATGAGGTTACCTAATATTTTTTCCAAATAAAAGTGCCCGGCTGGAAGTCTGCCCTTATGGAGTCAGGCTAGCTTTATTGTCCCTGGAGTGTACAGACCTTTTGTCACCGATCCCCCACTTCGTTGGGAGGATTCTTTTTAGAAGTATACATCATTTTTGAAAGTCATGAGCCACAAATTGTATGCCTGAGCTTGGTTCTTAGCCAAAATTAGACCTAATAAGGAGGGCAATTTTTATGTTTTTCGATATCACCTACCAAAGCAAAATTGCATCATGAATTGTGAATTGACCTTTGAACACTTCCTAGTGCACGAAAACCTAAATACATATCATGTTTTTCTTCATCTTTTTTGCCAGCTCTTCGTTGCACCGATGTCACATAACCCCCACTATGTCACCATCACTGCGCCTTGACCTGTCGAAAAAATATATTGAAAAACATTGATAGCTATTTAGATTTCCGCACACTAGTAATCTATTTGTAACGCAGTGCATTTGAATATAAATTCATTTTTCGAATTTTCATCCAGGTAGCCTGTCACCTATACTATACCCTAGCCAATTTTAATTTGACCGGTATTCCGGGCGGTAAAATCGTCGCTTACTTCATTGAAAATACTCTCCGTTTTCCCTCAATTGTCGGCATACAAAAGGAGTTTAATTGCAAAAAAGGAAATATTTGACTCTTTAATGACATTGTCCTTCTTCATGAGGATAACCTCACATCCATTCGTCATTTGTAATTCGTCATGGGTACTTACCTTAATTCTGTATGCAACCCGCACTCTGTCTTTGACTGTCCCTGCCAGCGACCATTCCGTTCATAATCATCAGCCCAACTGACTGTACATGGGACACATCCTATGGATTTATAACCCGCATCGTGCAGGGGATGTTTGGGAAGGTCAAATTCCTTGATGTAGTCATACACCATTTTGGAGGTCCAGTACAGCATGGGATGATACCGAATCTTACCATCGTTAGCCACCATGATCGGATCAAATGCTGCCCGGGTAGAAGACTGATCCGCGCGAACACCAGATATCCAAATGTCGTACTCCCGACGTACCCGGTCCATGGGAATTACCTTGTTCAAATGACAACAATAATCCGTATCGGAATTGTAATAGAAAATACCATCTGCATTCTTTTGCTGTGAATGGGGAATATCTGAACGTTCAATCCGCACTTTGAGCCCCATGTCCCGAACCAGTTGTTTGCGAAAGGCATGGGTTTCAGGGAAAAGAAAGCCCGTATCCAGAAACACAACTTCTATTTCGGGTCGGTACTGACTTAGAATATGAAGCAGGGGGATGGACTGCGTCTGGAACGATGAACTGCTGACCATCGTCAATCCCTGCCGGTGAAACTTATCCAGTTGAGAATGGATGGCTTCCACCAGTGGGCCGAATTCTTGTTTATGATTTATCATAATACCAGAATAAATATCATGGAGGCGGAAAATGTTTTCATGAAACCGGTCTCATGATATCCCGGTACATTTTCCCCAATATGATTACCATAGTAACAAGAACTATGGAAACCATGGCAAATATAATCATCAACATGGTCCGGTTTTGCCGGTTTGTCGACAGAGGCTTCAATGGATAATCTATGATCGAAAATACCGGGCGTATGTTTTCGAGGTTGAACCGGGCTGTCTCCAGATTCCGAACGATTTCCATATACATGGTCCTGGTAATGCTGACTTCCACATCGAGATCGAGCCGGTTCGTTTGTTGTGAACGGTAAGTCATTCCCCGAGCTCTATCTGTGGCTACAGCCAGTTGTACCTGTTGTTTCTGCAATACATTCTCCAGTGAATCCTTTCTGTAAGTCAGTGTATTCACTATTTCCTCCCCTTTTGCTGTACTTTGCAGGATATAGAACTCACTGAGTTTTTCATAAATGACATAGATCAGTGCGATGGAAAGATCTTCATCAATGGTTTCAGCCATCATTTTTATCATCTGAGAGGTGTTGTCGAATTCTGCGTTATAAATCGGACTTCCACCACCTACTACCATATTGTAAATCCGCTTCAAATATTGTCTGTGACTGAGGTCCATGCTGTCGGGTATCGTTTTGGAAAACAACACAGGTTGTCCAGTTTCCCACTCGTTTTCCAAATCGTAAATCCTGCTGAAATGATTGATCAGCAAGTCCCACTCACCCTTCATTTCCACAGAATCCAGCAGGGCAGCAAATTGAATTTTCCGCGATTTACTCAGCGCCAGGATCTTCGAATATCTGCTCCCTTCTCTACCTCCATCTCCGCCCGAAAATCCAAAACTTGCCAGGGTAGAGGCCAAAATAGAATTGCCGGATCGCTGACTTTCCTCGTTGGCCACAAAGCTGATCTCCGCCTGGTAAGTGACTGTCTGGAACTGCACATAGGCAAATGCTAACAGAGCTCCCAATAGGGCCGCCCCGATTATCCAATACCATTTTCTTATTAAATGGCGGATGTATTCCTGGACGGTGAGAATTATATCCGCAAGGGTTACCTCCGACTCGTGTGAAGGGGGTGGATTATAAAATTCGCTATGGTCGGATATACTCACAGGCTGTGCTTACAGTTTGTTAATTAACAATATGGTCGTGGCAAGGCTCGACAAAATGCTTGCCGTCGTTAAAGTAGCTCTCATCAACTCACTCCATTCCACCGGTTCTTTTTTCTTATTGAGTTTGATCTCACGTTTATCATCTATCTCCTGTTGAGGTGTCATGGCTACATAAATCTTACTTCCTCGCTGCACAGAAGGATAGCTTTTAATAAACCATAGAGAATTTGTACCTTCAATCCGACCATTGGGATGAACTACTCTTACCGATTTGCGGTCGGCATCTTTTGCAAAACCCCCTGCATAATTTCGAATATACCAGGCTGCGGATTTTTTACCATTAAAATTCACGTTGATGAAATTTTGTTCGATCAAGGTATCTCTGAGAATTTCCGGCGCGCGGGTTGCATGAGTGCGGATAGAAACGAGGTCATCCTGACGTGGAATACTGATTACATCACCTTCACGGATGACAAGATTGGAGGGATGATTCTCCTTTTTCAGTGCATCAGCCAGTGAAATAACCACCATACCCGTGATGTTACCCTGGGTACGAACCAGGGTAGCACCCTCTGGAAAAGCATCAGGACTCAAACCTCCGGCTCTTCGAACCAGATCAGTGAGTTTTTCTGGATTCTCCATGAGTACGTAAGGCCCCGGGTAACGAACCCTTCCGTTGATCTGAACCACTTGCTGCAGCTCAAAGTCGGGGATTGTCCTCACTACCAGTACATCGAACGGTTCGAATTGAAAATTAGCATCGGTAGGATTAATAAGACTTCCCTGCCGGTCGAGTTCAATCGACTTTACGATCGTATTGGGTTGTCCCGCAGGTGAGAACTGAATACGGTATACATCTACGCGTTTGGGATCTGCATCAAATTGAAGTCCGCCTCCCATCAACAAAGCATCTTCCAGTGTCAGTGATGGGTCAAAAATAAAGTTACCAGGGTTATTGACCGCTCCCAGTATCCTTATTTCAAATTGATCCACGAAAGTTTCTTTGTTATAAATTCGTATTTCATCCCCGGGTTTGATCTCCAGTGTTTCCTCGCCCGACATCAGCGCCATCACATCGATCAGATGGTATTCTCTTTTTTTGGAGTTCGTCGTGTCACGACGGATCAACATTCCGTACTGATTGGCTGATGGGAGGATTCCCCCAGCATCCTGAATCAGATCGGAAAACGTGAGGGTGGAATCATAAACATAGGTGTCGGGATTACGAACCAGACCTTGAATGGTCACATAATACTGTTCTTTGTAATCTTCCACCTGATAAGCCCTAATGCGGTCTCCTCCCTGGAGTAGTATATTGGATTCTCCATCGGGATGTTCCAATGCTTCTTTCAGATTCACCGGGATATAGATGAGCTGAGTTCGGTCCGCAGGATTGATCCGGGTCAGCATACCCCGTCCTGTGGCATTGGTCTGAAGTCCACCGGCCATCGTGATCACATCAGCCAGTCTGACAACATCTTTGGGATCAAATGCTTCCATCAAGGGTACGCGGACAGCCCCGGAAATTTGGATATTTCTCGTGGAGTCGATAAATCGACTTTGAGCATATATGGTGATTCGGTCTCTTTCCTGCAGGGCAATATCCTCTTCCCGACCTTCCAGGATAGCCGCCGGATTGATTCGAATAAGTTCTACTGTCTGGTCCAGATTGGTACGAATTATAAAAGCCAGATCCTTTTTGGCATGATCCTGCAAACGTGCTTTTTTTAAAACCTGTGAAACTGTGGAATTCTCGATTGTCGAATAATTACCCGGAAAAACAACTTCCCCGAGTATTTCCACGTAGGATTTGAGGGGCGAAGGAACAGTCTGGATCGAGATGATATCTCCGTTTTGCAACGCGAAATCTCCGCTACCATCCAACACCTCCTGCAAATTGAGTTCCAGGATTTGTCGTTCGGATTCCATTTGCCTGTTGATTCGTATAAGTTCGGTATAGGCATTGCTGCTCAGACCTCCGGCAAATTCCAGAAGATCCCTCAAACCTTCGTCGGATTTGAGCTCGTACATCATCGGGCGTTTTACAGCACCTCGGATAGTGACCACCTTTTCACTGAAAGGGATATAGATCATATCGTTGTTCTCCAGAGAATACGAATACCGGATCTGTGGATTGGTGAGAAATTCATAGACATCCATTACCTGGACTTCGTTGTTGTCCTTCATCAACCGAATATTTCGTACCGATCCGTTGCCTGTAGGCCCATTACAGGCTACAAGGGCGTTGAACGCCGAATTGAGTGCTGAAATGGTATAGGTACCTGGCTGCGATACCTGGCCAAAGATATTGACGGTGATTGTCCGGGCCGTGGTTAGTACCACTGAGAACTGCTCCGGTGAAAAGGTATATCGATTGCGAAAGCGATTTTCAAGTAACGTTCGAGCCCGCTCCAGAGGAATTCCCTTAAGAAAAATTTTGGGCATACCTTGTGGGGAAATGGAGCCATCCTGGCTTATCACAAATTCAAAATCGGCTTGCGAGGGACCAAATATAGAGATGCGTACTTTATCGCCAGGTCCCAGTACATAATGTGAGGGTGCTTCTGCCTGCTCTGTGGTCCGATACAAGGACAATTCAGAACCCCTGAAGACAGAATGTCCATATATCTCTGTAATCTCTGCTTGTTTTTCTTTGAGTTCTTCCTGTGTGGTTTCGGCGATTGCTTCCTGAACTGATGCGCCATCAGAAACTTTTTCCTGAATATCTTCACTTTTTTCAGCAATGACCTGTTGGGCAGCAGCGACTTCAGCTTCAGCAGCGGCTTTTGTGGAATCGCCAGTTTCCTGGGCTGCTTTATCCTGTTCCAACTCGGCGATCACTTCCTGAAGAGCGGCTTCTACTTCAGGAAGTTGCTCAGGCTTTATATTATCGAGATCAAAACCCCTTGCACTCATCCGTGATTTCACCTCTTCCATATCCAGTCCTCTGGATTCGATCTCCTGTTTTGCCAACTCCTGGGATTGCTGTGGGACATTCTGTGCTTGAGTCACCTGTGCTGAAATCCAGGTGATAATCAAGGCAAGAAAAAGGACTTTGATCCATTTCATAATTGATTAGATTTGGTTGTACTGGCGATTGTAATATTCCTGGTAGCTGCCATCCAGGACGTTTTCCAGCCATCGTTCGTTGTTCAGATACCAGTCAATCGTTTTGTCAATACCTTCTTCAAACTGTAGCGATGGGGTCCATCCGAGTTCGCGTTCGATCTTGCTTGCATCGATAGCATACCTGAAATCATGTCCCGATCTGTCCTTAACAAATGTAATCAAATTTCGCGCCGTTCCGATCGGTCTGCCCAGCTTAATATCCATTCGATCACAAATGACATGGATCAGATCGAGATTGGACCATTCGTTGTGACCTCCTATGTTATAAGTTTCACCATTTTTTCCCATGAGGAATACGGTCTCTATGGCCTTAGCATGATCTTCCACATAAAGCCAGTCCCGTACGTTGGTGCCCTGACCATATACGGGGAGTGGTTTTCCTTGTTTTATGTTGTTTATGAACAAGGGAATTAATTTTTCCGGAAACTGATTGGGTCCATAATTATTGGAGCAGTTGGAAATAACAATGGGCATCCCATAGGTATGATGCCAGGATCGAACTAGGTGATCCGAGGCTGCTTTGGAAGCAGAATACGGACTTCGCGGATCGTAAGCCGTGTTTTCGGTAAACATACCGGTGTGATCCAATGATCCGTACACCTCATCCGTCGATACGTGGTAAAATAAATGCTTTTCGCGATCCAGCTGATCTGACCACGATTCACGGGCTGCCTGCAGAAGATTGGCGGTACCGGTTACGTTGCTGCGTATGAATATAAGGGGATCGTGAATAGAACGGTCTACGTGAGACTCCGCAGCCAAATGGATAATGTGGGTGATCCCGTGCTCCGAGAAGATATTCCTGATTGTATCCAGGTCGACAATGTTGGCATGGATGAATCGGTAATTGGGGGCGTTTTCTATATCGTGCAGATTTTCCAGATTGCCCGCATACGTTAGCGCATCCAGATTGAAAATGGTGTCTTCAGGAAACTGACGCACAAACCTTCGAACGACATGGGATCCTATGAATCCTGCACCACCAGTGATTAATATATTTTTAGACATACATTTGAACTTGTTAGAAGCATGAAGAAATTACATTAATACCCATCTCCCCGGCAGAGGGAATATACTCGTCTGAATTAATAACTGTCTCCTATCCATTGGAGGTATTGACCATAACCACTTTTAAGAAGGGGTTTGGCCAGTTTGTAAAGCTGGTCTTTATCGATCCACTTCATACGGTAAGCAATTTCTTCTATACATCCTATTTTGAGGTCTTGCCTGTGTTCGATGACCCGTACAAATTCGGATGCATTGTGTAGTGATTCAAATGTGCCGGTATCTAGCCAGGCAGTGCCTCGTGTCATCACAGCCACCTTGAGCTGTTCGCGCTGGAGGTAGGCCTTGTTGACATCCGTAATCTCATATTCCCCCCGTTGAGATGGTTTGAGGCTTTTGGCAATTTCGATGACTTGATTATCATAAAAATACAAACCAGGAACAGCATAATTTGACTTAGGATTTGCCGGCTTTTCCTCGATAGAGATTACCTTATGGTTCTCATCAAATTCCACGACACCATATCGATGCGGATCCTTTACAGAATAGGCAAAAACATAGGCTCCTTCCACATCCGTACAGGATCTGAGCAATCCACTCAATCCACTGCTGTAAAAAATATTATCACCGAGAATGAGAGCCACTTTATCGGACCCAATAAATTCCTCACCGATTACAAAAGCCTGGGCCAATCCATTGGGTACCTCCTGAATGGCGTACTGAAACTGGCATCCCAGATCCGTTCCATCACCCAATAATTTTTGAAATTGCGGAAGATCCTCGGGTGTGGTTATGATCAAAATTTCCCGTATTCCAGCCAGCATCAGAATCGATAGCGGGTAATAGATCATGGGTTTGTCGTATATCGGCATCAATTGCTTGGAGATGCCTTTGGTAATGGGGTACAAGCGTGTTCCGGATCCACCGGCCAGGACTATGCCTTTCATGAAAATAATTTTATATGAAATAATACTCCACGTCCCAAATGGATCGTCTCAGGATAAGGCTTCGCCGTCCATATGTCGAACCGGCATAAGGAGATTTTGATATCCCATAAAGAATATAACATCCTGATTTTCAGGTTTATATTTTTATTTTAAAATCTGTCCAGAGGACGCTTCTCAATCAAATGTATGTCCGGAATTTTTTCCGGGAACATATTCAACTCCGGAGTCAAAAACGACACGCTGGATAGAATGTTATATATTTGATCTATGAATTCATTTTCAAACTCGTTAGTAAATGCTGGTTGGGTTTAGGTAAAATTACTAATTTGAATCCAACAATTAAACCGAAGATGCAGAGTATAATACAGGAAAGATATGAATCTGGACTTGAAAGATAGAAACTTTTTAATACTTGGGGCAAGCAGTGGTTTTGGCCACCATATAGCCACGCGAATTGCGGAGGAAGGGGGGGCACCTATTCTGGTTGCGCGGTCCAAAGAAAAGCTGGAGGCATTTGTGCAGGAACATCCGGGAGCCAGGTACATTGTGGCTGACTTATTTTCTGACAAGGGTCTGCAACAGTTGTGGTCCTCGCTGGGAGAAGAGGAGATTGATGGGGTGCTCATTAATTCCGGTGGACCAAAAGCTGGCTCATTTCCCATGACGCTTTCTGATTGGGATGAAGGGTACCAGGTGGTATTGCGCTGGAAGGTCCAGCTGATGCAGTGGTTAATGCCGCGGTTGGAAAAAAGAGGTTATGGGAGGATAGTATTTATAGAAAGCGTATCAGTTCGTGAACCGATTCAGGGTCTTGTTCTCAGCAATGTGTATCGAATGGCTGTGGTTGGTTTAATGAAATCCATTGTGAATGAACTCCAGGGAAAGGATATATTAATCAATATGCTGGCGCCAGGATATCATCTTACAGATCGGCTTGAAAGCCTTATTCACCGTAAAAGTGAAGAATTGGGGGTCGAGGAATCGGAAGTAGCCCGTTCTTTTGCAGAAAATACCACGCTCAAAAGTCTGGGCGATCCTGACAGCCTGGCCGGACTGGCAGTTTGGTTGCTGTCTCCGCAAAATAGTTATGTCACAGGTCAGATTATTCCTGTAGAAGGTGGCCTTACAAAAGGAATTTGAAATAACTGCCTAAAGTCCTGATTATATGTCGATCTATCACCGGTTAATGAAACCTTTATTATTTCGAATGGATGCCGAAACTGCCCACTACAGAACGATGACTCTGCTAAGATTTGCGAGTGGGATTCCGGGGGGACAGGGAATGTTGAAGCGGCAATTCACATTGGATCATGAACACCTGTCCAAAAGGATAATGGGGATAGATTTTCAAAACCCTGTGGGACTGGCCGCAGGGTTTGACAAAGATGGGAAATGGATCGATTTACTGCCTCTTTTGGGATTTGGATTTGCTGAGGTAGGTACGGTAACCCCAAAACCCCAGGAGGGGAATGAGCGTCCCAGGTTGTTTCGCCTTCCAGTGGATGAAGCGCTCATCAATCGTATGGGGTTTAACAATGAGGGAGTGGATGCCCTGGTGACCCGGTTGGAAAAGCGTCAAAACAGGGATTTTGTATTAGGAGGGAATATTGGGAAGAACAAAGATACACCCAATGAGGAAGCCTATCGTGACTATCTTATCTGCTTTAAAAAATTGAAGTCATTGGTCGACTTTTTTGTGATCAATTTATCTTCCCCCAATACACCTGGTTTGAGGGAATTGCAAAATAAGGATAGTCTGAAAAGAATACTGGGAAGTATCCAGGATAACAATGCGGAAGCGATTCCCGTTGTGCTGAAGATCGCTCCCGATATCACCTTAAGTCAACTCGATGATATCGTGGAGGTCGTGATGGATGCTGGATTGGCTGGTATAAATTGCCACAATACGACTATACGCCGAGATGGACTTCGCACACCAGAAGGAAGGATCCAGGAAATCGGTGCCGGGGGGCTGAGTGGAAAACCCCTGGCAGCGCAATTTCCGGAACTTCTGGATGAAGTCCGCAAAAGAATTCCAGCGGATAAGGTTTTGATCGCGTCGGGGGGTGTGCACAGCGTTTCAGCAGCTATGGAAAAAATAAAAACCGGTGCAGACTTAATTGAAGTATACACCGGTATGATATATCAGGGTCCCGAATTTATTCGGGAGATTCTCAAATCAGTAGGGGATCTGAAAGAATAAGCGAATTTGGGGTAATTAGCTGACTTTTTTGGAAAGAATTTACATTCCGGTACATGCCGGAATGTATACCTTGTTCCCTTTCAAAGTTTAACCCGCACACAAATAGGTTATCGTAAACGACGCAACATGAGCTCTTTGTTTTCCAGAGCACGTTGTACGATTTCCTCTCCGAATTCTGTGAATTCCAACTTTTTCTCAATGCGTTTACCTTGCTTACCACCGTCAATGTACTTGATGAGATCCTTTTTCATCAACTGTTGTACGGAAAGCGTGATATTGGGAACGGATTCCCCGATTTCTTTCAAAGCGTTGCTGATATCCCGGGCTTTGAATTCGTTCATTCCCCGTTTGGTTTTGAGGAAGGCAGCTGCCAGCAAAGTTTTGTCGGAGGATGATTTGATATTAATGTCCTTCAACAATTCTTTGAGGTTTTTATACTGTCTGATCGCCGCGATAGAGACAAAAGACGCTAATTGGCCGCTGGTGTCATGATACGCTACTTCCGGAGTATCCTGATCCTGATGATAAGATTCCGCTGGTTTTTCTGTGCCTTTCTCTTCGTTGACTTTGTCTTTGAGCCATTTCAGGACTCTGTTTTGTTCTGATAAGGATAGCTGAGAGAGTATGGAATACATATCAGCCATAGCCTTTAATTCATTCTGAATGTGAATCATGTTTTTTGATTATGATTGTGTTTATTAAAAAGTGATTGCGAACCTGTCTTACAATTCTTGTAAATGAATGCCGTCTTCTAATTGAATAAACAAATATAACCTATTGTTCGATGGTCACCTCATTTAGATAAAGACTATAAATATTATTTAACATAAAAGCGGTATATTCGGGGTTATTAGTAGTCTCTTAACATATGGATTATGTAATTTGTTGTTGATTATTGCACACTGCTCCTCCGGAAATTTTTAGAAAATTTTTAGAGTATGTTTGGTTCTTTCGATATAAAACGTATCTTTACGTTGTAAGAGAATGTATATACGTCAATATAGGACGAAGCCATATTGTATCACAAGTAAAAAATGTAAGGACATGAAATTAACTAAGGCTGAGGAAGAAGTAATGCAGGTCATATGGGAAATCGAACCGTGTTTGGTGTCTGATATTATCAAATACCAGGGCGATCCCGATATCCCTCATTCCACCATTTCTTCGATTGTACGCATCTTAGAAAGAAAAGGCTACGTTGACCATAAAGCTTACGGGCGAACCCATGAATATTTCAGCACCATATCGAAAGAAGAATACAGCAGGATACGCCTAAGGAAGTTTGTACAGGATTATTTCGATAATTCACCGAAGCAACTTGTATCATTTCTGGTCAGGGAAAAGGAAATCGATGTGGATGAACTTAATAGATTGCTGGAACAAATGGATGATGAGCAAAACAAAGAGCCATGATAACTTATCTACTACAGCTCACTATATGCTGGAGTGTCTTTTATGCAGCCTATTATTTCCTGTTAAGACATGAGACTCATTTTGTGTATTCCAGATGGTATCTGGTTTCGTCTCTCGTAGTGGGTATCCTCATACCCCTCGTAGACTGGACACGATATTTTGTGCACGAGCCTGAAAGCCTGGGGCACCTGTATATCACACCACTCAACGAGCAGCTGGCTTATTGGGATATTACCGTTACCGCCACGGAAACACAAACCTGGAATAGTTACGACTACCTGGTTTTACTCTATGCCCTGGGTGCTATCCTGTCTGTTTTGAAACTGGTCCACAGCTGGGTGGGAATTGTACGGATTCGCCGTCAATCGCAGCAGATTCATCAGGATGGCTATACGCTGGTTTTGACGGATGGAAATCATCTTCCTTTTTCCTTTTTAGAATCCGTTTTTATATCCAGGGAATTCTTTCAAAAATCGAACGCTCATCTGGACCAGATCCTGGCCCATGAAGTTCATCATATACGCGCACGCCATAGCTACGATATTATTTTTCTTGAGATACTCAAAATAGTATTTTGGTTCCACCCGGTGGTATATATCTACAAGAATGAAATTCAGCAGGTTCACGAATACCAGGCTGATCATGCCGCCTACAAACTAAGTTCCAAAAGACAATACGGACAATTATTACTCAATCAGGTGGTAGCCTTGCGCCCCGTGGCGTTGGCCAATCCACTTTTTAATTCACAACTTAAAAACAGATTCAAAATGATGACTAAACAATCTTCAACCCGACAAACGGTATGGAAATACCTGGTCATGATGCCCCTGGTGGCTTTTACCATTGTATTGTTTTCTTATTCCAGTCAGGGCAAATCCCTGATAGACAAGGTATGGGTTATGCAGGATACCATAATTCCACCACCCCCACCGCCAGTACCAGCTAAGGTACAGCCTGCTCCGCCACCTCCGCCGCCCCCTGTCCCGTCAGGTGCAAAAGAGGTAACCGTAGTCGGGTATTCCGCCAATGAGGCCACACCGGGAGTGCCACCGCCACCTCCGCCACCTCCACCTACACAAAAATCCCAGGAAGTGGTGGTCACTGGACACCCGGCTCCACCCAAGGAGGTATTTAGGGTGGTGGAGCAAATGCCGCGTTTCCCGGGCTGTGAAGACATGGAAACTGTCCAGGAAAAAAAGGAATGCGCCGATCAGAAATTTTTAGAGTACGTATATACCCATGTGCGATATCCCTCCGAAGCCCGGCAGAATGGGATAGAAGGGATTGTTGTAGTCCAGTTCATAGTGGAAGAGGATGGATCAATAACCAATCCGGAGGTTTTAAGAGAACCCGATCCCTCTTTGGGCGAAGAAGCCTTGAGATTGATTCATCTAATGGCTTCAGAAACCGAATGGACGCCAGGACAGCAAAGAGGAAAAAATGTACGAGTTTCCTACATTTTACCCATTAAATTTGCATTGGATAAAAAGCAAAATGAAGACCCAGTCCTTCAAGTCAGAACCCATGAGATCAGCATGGACAAGCCCGTTTTTGTATTAAATGGTCAGGTGCTGGGCCATGTGGAGTGGGAGCAAGTCAATAAGACCATCAAGCCTGATGATATAGAATCTGTCCAGGTTTTTAAAGGAAAGTCAGCCATCGATAAATACGGAGAAGTGGCGAAGCACGGCGTGGTCGAAATCACCACCAAATGGCCGAAATTTCAGGAAACCAATCTTCACCTAGAATCCGTAAATCTATTTCCTGTCCCGGCGACCAATGAATTGCATATCCAAACGACCGTGGCTGATGCAGGAGAGTACAAACTAGAAATCCGGAACATGAAAGGCCAGGTGACAAGACAAAATAATATTCATGTCCAGGATGGAATCCTCGAATCAACAATGAGTCTCGAAGGGTTGAATTCTGGTCCCTATTACCTCGTAATTCTTCATCGCGGGAAGATCTTTACTCAAGCTTTTATTAAACAATAAATCCTGTGCAGGATTAACATTATTAAATAAAAATATAACTCGAGTTCAAAATGACAAAGGGGGAATCCGATTTGACGGCATTCCCCCTCCACTTTAAAAACAGATTCAGGGCGAATATACTGGAATTATGGGAAGAAATGAAGAAATTACCTCATGCACAATCATTATGAAATTTGTCCCCATCCGCCATAGGAAATGAAGTTGGTGGGTTTCTGCCCCATATTGGAGGAGTGGGAACTCAAAGTGTCTGTAGTTGAATCTTCAGAAAGCCCAGTATCGGTGTCACTCCAATAGGTTTGGATTCATGGCTCCCACCCGCCTGGGGGCGATAAATAACTTTAACGCACAAATACATCAGCTGAGCTCTGAAATCTCTTGCCCGCTGATAGCGCTGCATGTGCCGCTATACATGAAGCGTGTGTGACTCTGATGAAAGAAATTGTTCGTTGTTGAAGAGATAATTTCTATATTAGATCATGAAAAATCTACTACTTATATTTCTCCTAGTCGTACTAAGTTGCGCTTCTTGTGCCACAAGAAAAAATGTTCGTGAAATCGCCGTGGAAACCCTCGTAAAATCAACGGAGAGCTGGGATGGTTCACCATTGCCAGCATATGGCGATGGACAACCTGAAATTACCGTCCTGCGTATTACCATACCGCCAGGACAGAGCCTGAATATGCACAAGCACCTATGCATCAACACCGGGTACCTTCTCAAGGGAGAGCTTACGGTAATGACCGAAACCAACCAGACGATGCGTCTGCAGGCTGGTGAAACTGTGGTCGAATTGGTCAACAGCTGGCATTACGGAAAAAACACGGGTAAAAAGTCGGCGGAGATCGTCGTTTTTTATGCCGGAACAGTGGGACAACCCATTACCGTGCTTAAGGAAAATTGAGACAATCTTTTAGTTGGAGGTATTTCCAATGATCCAGTCACTTGATTTTACTTGCTTCAGTGACAATTGCATGGAAATCTAAGCCACAATCCCTTTCATTCAAAATATATAAAAATCAATTTATGCCCAATGGAATTGAGGGATAAACAGGTAATGAAAAACATTATAAGATCTCGTACATAGACATGTATTCGAGCCAATAACGTCTCGTCTCTTCAAGTTCCAATCATTAATATGAATTGATCAATACATCGATAGAAGGTATTCCATCTTCAGAAGCGTCCAACATAAAGAATGGACATGATAAAGTTTTCCCTCACTTAGGTACTTTATCAATTTTTTTCTGCCAAATTTTGCCAAGACTTGGTTTGTTACTGATCCAGGTTCAGGATTAAAAATCCTGTACACTATATATCTTCCCAACAGCAGGCTCATATTAAACAGGAAGACATGAAGTCAATTAAGATTCATGAAGAGCTGCACTGCTGAGATGTACGTAGGTCATTAAGGTCAAATTTGTCCACAAATTTCCGGAATGTCTGGGTTGAAACTTATTCTTCCGGCAGTTTATTGAAATATCGATTACAAGGGGTTTCATCGACCTCGAAATATTGTCAGTGTAAAAATTAAAAAGTAGTGGGGTTGGATTAATATACCTGTACTGGAAAAGGCGAATTCGCTGCCCGAGAATACTTTATTTGATCAGTAAGGGGTGGTTTTTAAAAATACGGCATTTTCAGACCTATTTTATTGGTTTTGAAGGGCCATTTTTATACCAGAAATTTATTTTGGACAGGTGTGTTCTATCGTAGACAATGGCTTAGGAAGACGCTCGGGAGAAACCATAGGTAAGCTGTTTGCTGCTTTTTGATTTATTTGGATGAAAGTAATATTCGATAACCCTGAAAAGGGAATGATAACAGCAACAATCTACTTCAAACATATCAAATCATGTTTCAAAAATTTCAGGCTCGGCTCAATAGGTTAGCCGAATTTGAGCGGGAACCCGTACCGGTTGAGAAGCAAAAAGGTCTCCGGAGCTTTCTGGGTATGTACGCAGGAGAGCATACAGCCGGAACCGAATTTGTGATAGGACCCCTCTTTGTAGTCCATGGGGTTACTGCATTCGATTTGGTGGTAGGTTTGCTGGTGGGGAATTTACTGGCTGTTTTGAGCTGGGCATTCATCGTAGCTCCCATTGCGGTCAAAGAACGTGTTACCTTGTATTACAAATTGGAGAAAATTTGTGGGAAGCGTCTTACCGCCGCATACAATCTGGTGAATGGATTGATGTTTTGTTTCCTGGCAGGTTCTATGATTGCTGTTTCAGCTACTGCGGTTGGAATTCCTTTTGGTTTGCCCATGCCCCTCCTCACAGATTGGTACCCCTCCAGTGTAATGTGGGTAATTATAGTTTTTGGAATAGGTTTGCTGACCACGGTGATAGCTATGCTGGGGTACGATCAGGTAGCCAGGTTTGCCAATCTTGCTGCACCCTGGATGATTCTTGTTTTCGTGGGTGCTGCCATCGCAGTACTGCCCGAATTGGGAGTGGAAACGTTCAGTGACTTCTGGCCGGTAGCCAATGAGAAGATCTGGACAGGTGAGGTGATCGAAGGTCAGTCCAAATTTACCATCTGGCATATCATATTTTTTAGCTGGTTTGCCAATATGGCGATGCACATCGGAATGGCAGACTTGTCTATCCTCCGGTATGCCAAAAAATGGCAATACGGTTTTTCCTCTGCAGCAGGAATGTATGTTGGCCACTATATTGCCTGGTTGGCTTCTGGTATTCTATATGCCTTATTCCTACACAAAAGTCAGGGTTCACTGGAATTTGCACCTGGTCCCATTGCTTACTATGCTGCCGGTGTGGCTGGTGCTGTGTGTGTAATCATAGCAGGCTGGACAACCGCGAATCCCACAATTTACCGCGCTGGTTTGGCAATCCAGGGCATATTTCCAGGTACGAAAACCTGGAAAATCACGCTGATTGTGGGACTGATCACTACACTGGCCGCGTGCTTTCCCGCCCTGGTCATGCGTTTATTGGAATTTGTGGCGCTATATGGTTTGATATTAATGCCAATGGGGGCTATTATTTTTGCTGATTTTCATTTTTATCCCCGTATAGGATTGGAACAAAATTGGGCTAGTCAAGCCAAAATATCATTCAACCGTGCAGCAGGGTGGACATGGCTCCTTACACTTGGAGCTTGCATGGCTTTCTCTATCTTTTTGAACTGGGAAATCTATTTTCTTGGACTGCCAGGTTGGTTTATCGCGGTGGGTCTATATTTGATTCTTGGAAAATGGATGCAGTCAGCACAAGCCGTGAGGATTTGATTTTATTTGAAATTTAAAGTTACAGAAAAATCCATGCAATCAAAAAATAGAACAAGGGTACTGTGGATCATAGCTTCAGCGGGTTTGTTACTGACCTTACTCCCCTCGTTGTTGGTCTTTGCCGAGGCTATTCCTTTCCAGCGGCACCTTACCTTAATGTCGATAGGTATGGTCCTTTGGTTTGGAGGAAGGATTGCCATCCAATACCTGAACAACCGACCGTAGTTTTTTTACAGAGTAAAATGCTTTATTTCAGTACTCTTGGCTGAATGTGTCGCTCGGATGATGCCTATTTGGATGAAATAGACGGTTGTGCTGGAATCCAAAATCGTCACACGAATGGCCCCTGTGTAAACTTTCCATCAGTTTGCATTATAAAAATTTCAACGTTTCATCATAAATTTCTAACTTTCCGTTAACGTACACAGAAATGGAAATGCAAGTGCAAAGCATGGAAATTATACCTATACGGAAATTTTGCAACGACTTCAGAGTGGGGACGAAACGGCGTTTACCTTGATTTACAATCATTTTTGGGACAAATTGTATATATCAGCCCTGACTCGTTTAAGGGATGAATTTTTGGCAGAAGAGGTAGTCCAAATGGTTTTCCTCCGTTTGTGGCAAAAAAGGGAAAATATAGAAATCCAAAATTTACCTGCTTATCTGGCGGCAATGACCAGATATGGGGTTTATGAACTAATGGCACAAGCAACGAAAAAGGAGGAAAAAGAGCAGTTTTGGTCCATACATCGACGTCAGTCTACGTCCCACGATCTGGAGATCGAACAAAAATTCATGCTGCATTTTATCCGTGAACTTACGCACGAATTACCTGAAAAATGTCGATTGGTGTTTATATACAACAAACTCGAGGATCAATCCATCGCCGATGTTGCAGCACGGATGAACATTTCGCGGAAAACAGCCGAAGCTCATTTAACTAAAGCTTTACGGTTTATCCGACTAAAAGTGAGTAATTTTCTCAATTTATTGATCCTCCTCACCCTTTGGGTCTGAAAAGATTCCGATTATCTGAGTTGGCATGAAATAGGTGCAAGGTGAGTGTGACGCTTTCTATTCATCCTAAATGGAAATGGGAAACCACCGACTTATTGAAGTGGTTCCAGAAGCTCAATGTTATTGCGATTGAGCCGGATTTTTCCATCATTTTCAAAAGCTTTCAATAATCGGGAAATGACCACCCGCGAAGAATTCATTTCCGCAGCAATCTCCTTATGCGTTTTATTTATTGAGGTGGACTGGGTCACTTTACTGATCTCCTTCAAATAAAGTTCGAGACGCTCCGACATATTCATGAAGGCAATATTGTCGATGGCAGAAAGTAGCTCATTGAACCGATTCGCGTAACTGTGAAATACAAAATTTCGCCAACTTTTATACCCGCCCATCCATTGCTCCATTTTCCCTACGGGTATCTGTGCGACCCAACCCGGGTTTTCAGCTACCGCACGGATTTCACTTTTTTGATCACCCATGCAACAGACCAGGGTAATCGCGCAAGTTTCGCCTTTCTCAATATGGTACAAAAACAATTCCCCTGCGTCGGGATCCTCACGCATCACCCGAATAGCACCCTTTAAAATCAATGGCATCCATCGGATATATTTGCCAATCTCGATAAGTACATCTCCTTCCTGAAATTCTAGGAATTTTGCCTTTTCTGAAATCTCCACTATCAGGTTATGCTCAAATACACCCCGGTAGGCCTGGCGCAACATTTCCAGCCTTATATTATCTTTCAGGTTATCATCCATTTTGTACCAATTTTCTGGGCACGTCTGGATAAACCTCAAAGATCTGATCCTCTACCTTGTTCTTGGAATACCGGTTACCTCCTTGACCATTAATGGGGTAGTCTGTCCCGTATCACTCCATATATCCAGGTGCCTGCTATAGCTCCTAAAATTACAATGATTATCGGGAAAAAGCCAGCACCGGTCAAAACAAACATGGGCCCTGGACAAGATCCGGCCAATGCCCAGCCCAGTCCAAAGATAATGCCGCCCAAAAGGTATCGGTATATTCCCTTTTCCTTGTCGGGAATGACGATCGGTTCATTAAAAAAGTCCCTGACCTTATAGCGCTTGATCAGATATACGACGGGTATGCCTATCGCAAGGGCTGAGCCCATCAGGCCATACATATGAAAAGATTGGAATCGGAACATTTCATATATACGAAACCAGGAAGCGGCTTCTGCCTTGTATAAAATAATGCCGAAAATCATTCCAATGAATAAAAAGAATATATGTCTCATGGTAAGTTCAATTAATAGTTGAAAAAAATGTGGTTTCCTTTCTCGTTTTCCCAGCATGGACTTTGA
>CAYRRD010000055.1:0-22500 GCA_964426625.1 uncultured Saprospiraceae bacterium
TCCTGGAGGTACCACCGGACATTTGAGGAGTTGCATTCAATTGCAACTCCTTTTTTTTTTGATCCATTTCCATGGAATCAGAATTTCATTCCTGCAGGAGTCCGACCTGTTTCAAACCTACCTCGAATTTTTTTGATCCGGAGCCATCTTCAAAAAGCGCCAGGATCAAAACGCAGCAATCCAATAATAAAGAAGGCTGAAGGGTTACAAAAATTTACGGAATGCACTGCAATTTTATGTTTATATCTGATATCTGTATTAAATTATTATTATATTTAGAGGGTGATCAGTCAAGGTGTTATATCTTCTCCTTTCGGTCCGATAATGATGGAACGGACCACAAAAGGCCTGCGAAGCCTTCAGATCCTGAAGGATGAAGGTGGTCATAGTATAACATTGGGTTATGATCAAACTTTGCTGCCCTGGGTCGAACAACTGGAAGCGTATTTCAATGGAAATCTCCAGGATTTTCAAATCACTTTTGACTTTCGCGACCAACCGGAATTTTATGTGCGCATCTGGCGTATTCTATGTACTATCCCCTACGGAAAAACGAGAACTTACAGTGATATAGCAAATTTTCTGCGAAAACCTTCGCTAGCCAGAGCCGTCGGTAATGCCATTGCCCACAATCCTCTGGTGATTGTAATCCCTTGTCATCGTGTCATAGGCAAAAACGGTCAGCTTACGGGTTATATTTACGGTACAGATGTGAAGCGTAAATTGTTGCAACTTGAAAATCCCCGCCATTTTCCCAATCAGGGACAGCTTATATTCAACAACCCTTTAATACCCTTAGGGACAATGTGAGTTTCTGCGAGCCTTCATCTGACCTTCCTTCATATATGGAAAGGTAAACTCCAGACTCATGATGTTTAATGGCACATCGGTTGAAAAAACCGGCGATACAATACCTTAGCTATCCTTCAAAGGAGTTCCATGTACTTGAGTTATTCAAGGTTACCTGCGTCCACCCGGACCACCCGGTCTTTGGCCACCCGGTCCTCCCGAACCCCGAAAATCATAAATTACAGAAAACAGAAAATACTGTGAAAGAGATTTTCTTTGACCATCAACGATATTGTTGAAATTCACATACCGATAGAAATCGATGTTTTGATCCAAAAGATCATAAGCGCTCAATCGCAAGGTCAACTTTTTGCTTTGGAGTATTTTTTTGTTGATAGCAGCATGCCAGATAAAACTCGTTTTTCTAAACCCTGGTGTCGTTTGGGGGATGTACTGATAGGTGAAATCATTTTGTAATTCGATGGACCATGGCAGATAGAGCGTGAAATCTGCTGATGCCCGGTGATTGTATATATTGACATTCCTGTAATCCACCCCTTCATAGGTATTGCGGTTGTAATTCAGGCTATACCGGGGGGAAAAATCAATGATGTCGTTGTAATTGTAATTGAGGGTTAAACCTCCACCCATATTGGTATAATTCGATACACCCTCCTGACCATTGATTATGAAAGGACCTGCTCCAAAATTGGCGTTAACATCGAGATCTACATTGATTTTTTGATTTTCCAATTCAAATGTCCGACTCACGCCTGATCCTCCACGAATGTTATAAGCATCTGCAGTATAATTGATCGGCCGTGTATAGGTTACTCCACTTCCGTCCACCCTGGAGGTGTTGATTATATTGTCATTTCGGTAATCTCCGCCCAGAAATAATCGGTATTTCCACGCGCGTTGAAAGGAATATTTTGAGATCCAGACCCCATGCGATCTTGTGGGTTTTAGATCAGGATTTCCCTCATATATATAAAGTGGATTGGTATTGTTGGCAATGGGTTGCAGCTGGCCTATATTGGGTGTATTATAATCATAGCGGTAAAACAATCTCCAACCATCAAGGACTACGCGGAAACGTGGACTGAAGAAACGATAGTTTTCTTTGAAATCCGGGATTTCATCGCCAAACTGGTTATTGTAATTCAAAAGATTGTATTCCAAATCCAAACTGATTTGTACCTTCTCCTTTTGATATCTCAGGCTAGCTGCCACCTCAGTTTCTTTTTCATCTCGTTGTAGGCTGCTGGTGAGGTTGTCCACGATCGACCAATTGTTATCATTAATGAACTGTTGCCTGGTCTCCACATCATTGAAACGGCTGCTGGGCTGAAATTCTGCTTCCAAATCAAGAAATAAAAATTCCCCCAGGGGTTCGGTGTATCGCAGATCAACCCCAAAACTTTGGTTGTTGGTGAATTCATTGCGCAATTGATCGAAAAATGCAATAGAGTCCATTGGGTTCAGAAAATAGACCCGTTCAAAATTGGACAACAATTCACTTTCATTCCGACTCTTACTGAAAGAGGAACGGAAACTGATATTTCTCCCGGCATCGTTTAATTTCCTGTTGAAATATATCCGGGTACTGATTCCCATATTGGAAGAATAAGGATCTTCTCTCGTGATGAAATTCTGCAGCAGATTTTCATCATCATTGAAAGCGGAAGATTCTTCTGTATAGGAAGGTCTTTTGCCATCTGATTTATTCAGGGAAAGATTAAAATTTAATTGGGTAAGGGTATCGATTTCCCATCGGAGTCCTCCTGTTATATTGTGTCCTTGACTGGATGACTTTCCATCGCTTTCGGAATCGTAAAAGAACACAGAATCCTGTCGGATCGTTTGTTGCTTGAAAGTTTTGGAGCCAAATTCCAGGGAATTGTTGGAATAGAAGTATTGTAAATTAATCTTTGCTCCTCCGTAGGTCGCATTGATATTTGCTCCTCCCAACAAGGATGTGGGGAATCCTGCACCTTCTGATCCAAACTGGATCCCATCGATACCACCTCCACCGCCCCAACCTCGGCGACGACTTTCAAAACTTCCTAGGCTCAATACTTCATCCATGGATAAATTGGTCTTGGAGAGATTGTTGTAGTATCCTACGAGGCTAAGTTGATAGTTTTCCCGGAACGAGTTCACAATTCCCCCCGTTTCGAAACGATCCTGGGTTCCACCCCCACCGTATAGCTTTCCGAAAGCCTTGATTTTGGCATCTTTTTTAAGTTTCAAATTGATGATCTGGTTGACTTCATCATCCGCAAGCAGGCGTTGAGGATCTTCCTCTCTGTCATCCGTAATTTGAACCGAACGGATCATATCGCTGGTTAAATTACGCAGTGCAATCCTGGGATCACCCCCGAAGAAATCCTTACCATCTACCTGTACTTTAGTCACGGGACGACCGTTGGCAGTGACATTGCCCTGATTATCGACAACTACCCCGGGAAGTTTTTTTATCAAATCTTCCACCGTGGCTCCATCCCGGGTAAAGAAAGAACCAGCATTGAATTCAAGGGTGTCATCTTTCATCACAATGGGAGGTCGTTCGGCCAGGACAAGGATTTCATCCAGTGTTTGGGAAGAAGTGACCATTTCAATAACGCCGAAATCCATTGACGGATTGGCAGAATTTAATTCAAAGTCCTGCCGGACAGGCTCATATCCAAGAAAGGAAATAATGATCCGCATAGGCTGATCAAAAGGCAGCCTCCGAAAAGAGAATGACCCGTCGTCCTCCGTAAGTACGTAATCGATAAGTGCAGTATCTGCAGCATTGTAAATCGTGGCGGTAGCAAACGGTAAGGGTTCTTTATCCGTATTTTGCAAAATTCCTTTTACCTCACCGCTTCGTTGGGCGGCCACAGAAGTAAGCGCCAGGGTAAAAATAAGAATGGCAACTAAATTTTTAAGCATGGTTTGGGTTTGAACAGTTTTCCCCATATTATGGGTGAAAATAGGCTCACAATTGAAATTTTCTCTTCGTCTACAATAATAAACCAATTAAAATTTTCATCCGTGAAATTCCTGTATACGACGGATTCACATGGGTGAACATCATATGACGAGTAAAGTTTACTACCTTCTTTTATAGAACCTTAACAATTCAAACGTTTCGGGTAAAAGGAGTGGAACAGTTCCACCATTTCAATTGCTACACCATTTTTCCCTGATCCAACCGCAAAATTTGATCCAGAAATTGAGGTTTATGGTGGTCCTGATGAGTAACAAAGATCACAGTCTGGAGGGAATTGATCTGGACGGAGTCAAGGAAGTGAATATTCTGTTGAATTTTGTCCAGGGAAAAATCCTGAAATGGTTCGTCCAGGATAAGTACACCACTGCTTTTCAGATAGGCCGCCAGCAACATGACCTGCCGGCGGGTATTGCGATCTGCCAGCGCAAATGGTTGATGGCATTTTTTTGATAGTCCAAACCAATGGAACAAGCTTGACACCAGGTCAGGTGGCGGTTGGATGGTTTCGATATACGGGGTGGTAATTAGGTGATAAAAACTTTCTTCAACCGTTTTGCCAGATTTATAATAGGCAAAAAAATCGGATCCAAAGTACGATATCCTGGCTTTACGATCCCATATGGATTCCTGTCCAAACTTGTGCCCAAACAGATGAATAGGTTGACTATATCCTTGTGGATTATCGGAATTAACAAGACTGATCAGGGTGCTTTTTCCGGCACCATTGGGCCCCTGGATATTCCACTTTTGACCTGCGAGGACCCTCCAGTGGATATTTTCCAGGATTTTCATTTGGCCGTATTGGATATTTACATCCTTCATTTCAATTTGCACCTCCTCCCGGGAATTCGACAAAAAACTAGTTTGGTACTGATGGAACTGTGCAATCAAGCCGGGATTGAGTGCAGGAAATGCCACGTTGTGGTTAGTACCATCCAGTCTGATATGTTGAATTGCGGAGTCTTTCACCGGCACGTCGGACGTGAATAAAACCTTCCCGGGGGCTGTTTTCAAGATGTCCAGAATCTTTATTTGCCACACAGAATCCAATCCCTTTAATAAATCCGGAATTACGAGCAATTTTGGCTGACCGATCAACATTTCACAAACGGAAAATCTTTGCCATTCTCCGGAAGACAATTGCACCAGCGGTTTTTCAAAAAGAGGATGGAGATCAAATTCCCGGATCCAGCGATCAGGAGAAATATGAGGGTTTTTGCGTGACGCATTTTCGATACGTTGCCGGACTGTTTCTCCATGGTCTTTAAAGGATGCCTGGTATCGTTGCTGAAAAAATTGACCTTCATACTGGTGACGATTGATGTATTGCGACCGGGTCATTACCACCGCAATCCCGCCATCCTGAGCGGCTCCGCTTAGTTTGATTACATTGATCATATTTCTGAGCTCTTTGGAAGAGGGAGAATATGTTCCATGAAGGCAAAACAATTGAAATCCGGTGCTGGATGATAATTGATGCACGATATTTTTCCAATCCATACGAAGTAAAATGAAAGTAGTACCTGTGTTTGTAAGGTACAATTTACTGATATGTTTACATTTTTATGATCGAAAGTCAGATTCCTGACCGGGCCTGGGTCTGAATTTAGGATTTCAATGTATAATTATCAGAAATGGATTGAATTCTGAGCGGTGAGTGCAAACGGGATTGGAGGGTCGGGAATAAAACTGGTTAGCAGATGCTTATATATCCATGGTTTTATTCATGAGATCAAAATCCGAATGGATTCGATTGGAAAAGCCCGCAATCACGATTTCCGGAAGTGCGATTAATCATCCTCCAATTCTGATTATTCCTGGTCCTCCCCGACCCGGAATGTTGGCTTTGCGAAAATCATATATGAGGGAGACCATCAGATAACGAGTCAGTGCTGTTTGTTGAATATCCTGAACGGTATTGTATCTCACCGAACGGTAAAAATTGACATTTTGATCCAGCAAATCATACGCAGATAGTCGCAAGGTCAATTTTTTATTTTTCAATAGCTTTTTGTTGATGGCCGCGTTCCACATCAGGTTACTACTTGGAAAGCCCGGAATGGTATTGGGAAGGTAGGTGTAAGTCACATCATTTTGGAGTTCGATTGACCAGGGCAGATGAATGGTGAATTCGCCTGATAGCTGGTGATTCACATAACTAACATCTGAGAAATTCACTTTATCATATTCGTTTTTGACGAAATTCACATAATAACGGGGTGCAAAATCCAGAATGTCATTGAGATTATAATTGAGGTTTATCGAGGTACCTAAAGCTTTATTCGACACCGAACCTTCCTGCCCGTTGACAATAAAAGGTTCTGATCGTAAATTTCCGAATAGGCCGAGATCAAGCGTAAGTTTCTGATTTTGCATTTCAAAGGTATGATTCATACCGGCACCTGAAAATATTTCAGATGAATTTCCGTGGAAATTAATCGGCCTGACATAAGTTATGCCATCAGCATCGATGCGAGACGAGTTGATTATACTCTGATTTCGAAAATCACTGCCTAGATATAGTCTGTATTTCCATTTCCCTGAGTAGGCGTATTTAGATAACCAAATATTGTGTCCGCGGTAAGGTGTCAGATCGGGATTCCCTTCCTGTATGTAAAGGGGATTTGTATTGTCTGTGATGGGGTGAAGTTGCCCGATTTCGGGGATCCTGTAGGTGTAATTATAATTGAATCGCCATCCGTCCAGATTAATCTGAATTCGGGGCGAAATGAACTGATATTCTTCGTCGAAGGAGACGAACTCTTCATTGAAATTGTTCGTGAAGGTCAAATTATCGTAATCCAGCCCCAGATTAACCTGTACTTTATTCTTTTGATAACGGAGGGCGGCTGATCCTCCCCATTTGTTCTCTTTCCGGTCAAAATCGTTGGACAAACCATCTACTCTGTTCCAGTCCCCATCGGATGGATATTGCTGGCGGGTCAGGACTTCATTGGATCTGCTACTTGGTTCATATTTGACCCCCAGATCGAGGAAGGTGTTCGAAATCAGTGGTTCGCTATATCGTAAATCGAGAGATAATGACTGATGATGGGTGTATTTGTTGCGCAACTGATCAAAATAAATCAGGGAATCTATTGAATTCTGGAGGTATAAACGTTGAAATTTGGAAAGGAGGTCATTGTCATCGTTGTTTTTGTTAAACGTCGTAGTGAAGCCCAGATTACGTCCTTTGTGATTAAGCCGCTTATTGAAATACAATCTTGTATTTAGGTTGAGATTGGTGGAACGAGGGTCTTCCACAGTAAGAAATTCCTGGATAATGTTGGTTTCATCATTGAATGCTGCAGTTTCCATTTGACTGGATGGTCGGTTTCCATTCGCATAAGTGAGTCCTACATTCAGGTTCAATTGGGTCGTGGTATCGATGGTCCATCGCAATCCCCCCATGAGGTTGTGTCCGCGACTCTTCGATTTTCCTTCATTGTCTGCATTGAAATAGAAAATAGAGTCGGGGCGTAAGGTGGTTTGTTTGTAAGTCTGTGTTCGAAATTCATTTTGGTAGTCGGAATAGAAATATTGAAGCGACATTTTTGCATCACCCAATGTGAGGTTGGCATTGGCTCCACCAAATAAGGATAAGGGTAATCCGGAACGTGAATCACCGATATTGAGTCCATTTATACTGGCACCACTCTGGGTATAGTATACGCGTTGGGCCTGAAAACTACCCAAACTCAGCATTTCATGCATCGAGAGGTTGGTTTGGGTCAGGTTGTTGTAATATCCTACAAAGCTGAGTTGTAAAGTATCCGCGAAATTGTTAACTATGCCGCCCACTTCGAATCGGTTGTTTGTACCACCTCCTGCATATGCTTTTCCAAATGCCTGAATTTTGGCATCTTTTTTCAGTTTCAAATTCAGAATTTGACTTACTTCATCATCTGCCTTAAGCCGTAAAGGGTCTTCTTCGCGGTCTTCTGCTATTTGAACTTTATCGATCATATCGCTCGTCAAATTCCGAAGTGCGACTCGGGGATCTCCACCGAAAAAATCCTTGCCATCCACGCGTACTTTGTTGACTGGTCGACCATTGGCGGTAATATTGCCATCGCTATCCACGACCACTCCGGGTAATTTTTTCACCAGATCTTCCACCGTAGCCCCGTCACGGGTCTGGAATGAGGCTGCATTGAATTCGATGGTGTCATTGTGCATAACGACGGGAGGTCTTTCAGCCTGGACCAGAATTTCGTCCAGTGTTTGGGAAGTGGGTTGCATAATGATAAGTCCAAAGTCCCTGACTTTGTCAGTGGGGGTCAATTCAAAATCCGCACGATGGGGTTCAAACCCCAAAAAGCTCGATATAACACGCAAGGGCATTCCGAGGGGCAAACGCCGGATACGAAAGGAACCGTCATCTTCACTCAGGATATAATCCACCAGGGAGGTATCCGCAGCACGATATACTGTTACGGTAGCAAAACTCAGGGGTTCATCATTGGGGCCCACCAGCTTCCCTGTGATTTCACCTTCATTTTGTGCCGTGGCTGCATTTATGACCGAAATTCCCAGGAGGATCAGAGAAAAATATTTGAGCATGATACAATTTGAAAGGTACGATGTAATTTATTCAACGTAAAAATGCGTTATTAGCGGTAAAAATTAGGTGAGATTTTTTATTTTAACATTTTTCTTTTAACCCCACACATTATAAAACCTCTATAAACGACAGAATCCATTGTGCATATTGGCCAGGTTTATTTCTGGTCCCCGACAATGGATGAGGTCAAAAAAAGATTCTGTTTATCCACCCATTTTCACAATTGGATATCAAGTAGTACTTTTGTCCACGGTTCGAGAACTAAATACCACAAAATGATCACGATTACTTTTCCTGACGGCAATGAAAAACAATTTAAGTCAGGGGTTACCGGGATGGAAATTGCACAGTCCATCAGCGAGGGCCTCGCACGCAATGTGCTCGCAATTGGCGTGAATGGCCAAATCTGGGATCTTAGCCGTCCTATCGAAGAAAATGCAAGTATCGTCCTGTATACCTGGAACGACCCGGAGGGAAAAGCAACGTTTTGGCATTCTTCAGCACACTTGATGGCGGAAGCCCTGGAAGCTTTATATCCTGGAGTGAAATTTGGTATCGGTCCACCTGTCGATCAGGGTTTTTATTACGATGTGGATTTGGGGGATCGTCAACTCAGCCCCGATGATCTGGAGAAGATCGAAGCCAAAATGAACGAGTTGGCCAGACAAAAAAATGAGTACCAACGCCGGGAAGTGAGTAAATCAGATGCCCGAGCTTATTTTGAGGACAAAGGGGATGAATACAAACTGGAATTGATCGACGAACTGGAGGACGGTACGATTACCTTTTACACGCAAGGTAATTTTACCGATTTGTGCAGAGGACCACATATCCCCAATACCGGGTCGATTAAAGCAATCAAACTAACCAACCTGGCTGGTGCATACTGGCGGGGGGATGAAAATCGCAAAATGCTTACCCGGATCTACGGAATAACCTTCCCTAAACAAAAAGAACTTACGGAATATCTGACCCTGGTGGAAGAGGCCAAAAAAAGAGATCACCGTAAACTGGGGGCTGAGCTGGAACTATTCATGTTTTCGGACAAGGTGGGTGCCGGCTTACCAATTTGGTTGCCTAAAGGCCAGACCGTGCGGGAACGACTCCAAAGATACCTTCAGGAAGAACAGGAAAAACGCGGGTACAAAATGGTGATAACCCCACACATCGGAAAGAAAGACCTCTACGTGACCTCTGGTCATTACGAAAAATATGGGAGTGACAGTTTTCAACCCATCAAGACACCCCGTGAAAATGAGGAGTTTCTTCTCAAACCTATGAATTGTCCACACCACTGTGAGATCTACAAGCACAGACCGCATTCTTACCGCGAACTTCCTATCCGAATAGCGGAATTTGGGACGGTTTACAGGTATGAGCAAAGTGGAGAGCTCCATGGATTATCCCGGGTGAGAGGCTTTACGCAGGACGATGCTCATATATTTTGCACACCGGAACAATTAAAGGAAGAGTTCCTGAATGTCCTCGATCTTACCAGGACAGTTTTGGATAAAATGGGATTTGTGAATTTTACAGCACAGATTTCGCTTCGTGATCCATCTACGCCGGAAAAGTACCTGGGCTCACCGGAAGTATGGGATAAGGCGGAGCAGGCTATCATCGATGCAGTAGCTGAAACCGGTATGGAAACCACCACCGAATTGGGAGAAGCTGCTTTTTACGGTCCCAAACTCGATTTCATGATCAAAGATGCACTCGGAAGATCATGGCAGCTGGGAACGATCCAGGTTGATTACAATTTACCCGAACGGTTTGAACTTGAATATACAGGGGCAGACAATCAATCGCACCGGCCGGTCATGATCCACCGCGCGCCATTTGGCAGTATGGAGCGTTTTATGTCCATATTGATCGAACATACCGCGGGAAAATTTCCACTTTGGCTTGCGCCGGAGCAATATGTAATTATTCCGGTGTCGGAACCGTATCATGATTTTGCGTTTCAGGTAAAAAACCGATTGGGGAGTGTGGATATCAAGGGAGAGGTAGATGATCGAAATGAAACGATTGGCAGGCGTATCCGGGATGCAGAGGTTAAAAAAATTCCTTTTATGCTCATAGTGGGCGAAGAAGAGCAAAATGCGGATTCGGTATCGGTACGAAGGCACGGAGAAGGTGATCAGGGTCGCATGACCATTGCAGACTTTATAGCGTTTTTCGAAAAGGAAAAGGATTCCTGATCCAACAAGGTGTTATACGGCATCAAATTCTCTATAGGGAAAAGATTTCCAGAGATGGTCAAATGAATTACCGATGCGTGCCTTCCGGAAACTGGACCTTTTCCGGGTGGGCATTGAGGGAAGGTAAAGCCAGCGTCAATATCCTTTTGCGTCGATCAGTGGTATCCGTAGGTTCAACCGGGTAAATGACCACAGCCTCCAGCCATGCAAATTGATTTACCCGAAAATACACAGAAGGTTCCCATTTGAACAATTCAGCTTTGTCAAACATGGGATAACGATTTTCAAAATCAGTGGAGGCAGCCTCCAGTAAGCACTTTTCTACATATTGCAAATCGCTGGTATAGGCCACCTGTATCGCCGTTTCGTTCCAGATGAAAGGTACATATGGACCGGAATAATTGATTACATCGGATTTTAGAATAATGCTATTTGGAAAATAAATGATACGGCCACTCCGACGATCATTGTGCAGATAATCTCCGCTACATTCGAGAATAGCGGTATCAAGATAGTTGATTTCCACCACATCCCCTCGTAAACGATCCAGTTGGATCCGGTCTCCTATTTTGTATGGCCGCCGAAAGACAATATACAGCCAGGCTATAAATGAAGTGATGGGAGCCTGCAATGCAAAACCCAGTACCAATGAGATCAAACCGAAGCTAACCACAATGGCATACAGGTTTTGAAACAAAAAGCCGACGATAACAATGAGCATCAGAATCGTGGTGATCAACCTGGTTATGCTAAGAAGATTGTATCGCTCCCCCTGGGATGATTTCCGGTTGATGATAATGTTTTCGATGACACGGCCACTCAATAAAATAATGGCCAGAATGGACAAGCTCATCGAAATCTTGAATAATACCGGATAATAGGGCTGTAAAACGCTTAAAATCTGTAGCTCCAAAATGAAGTGAAACCCTAAAAATAAAGCCGCAAAAACGATATAACCCCGAAGGTCATGTCTTCTGGCTTCCACATTTATACTAAAATCTTTAAATGAATATTTACTGGGTTTTGACATGGATGCTAATGCTTTTGATCCCGTTTACAGCCTTACATTGGATCTTGTGGACAAGATCCGCTGGGGTAATTGAAGGTAGGATAGCCCAAATGTACAAGTTGTCCTTTTTATCTCTTCCATTTTAACATCTCCCTTTCGAACCAGGATATCAGATAAAGCAACATATAATATTAACCTGGCTACCCATGGTATTTATATAAAGCAACATCGGATTTTATTCATTTGATGGATTTATTGGAACAAAACTTCATCCACAAAAACCCATCCCCTTGCTCCTTTCCCAGGGTGCCAGGGAGGTAAACGGTCCAATGGTTTCATGCGCAAACGGACCTTATCGGTTTGGAGGACCTGGTCAGGTTCAAAAGAGAGATAAAATTTTTCATAGTCGATGTCCGAGTCCGGCGTAACCGGCTTTAGTAACTGGATTTGTTTCCATTGTGATCCGTCCCACGCTTCCAAAGTAGCTGATACCGGAGGGAAAATGTATGCCGGGGTTTTGGTCAAACCGCTGACGATAACTTTTTGAAAGGGTTTGACTTCGGAAAAAGAAAAACCAAAGACAGCATCGTGGTCAAGATATGCGAGGTAATTTTTATCCTCATGGACTTTTTCTCCTGACAGGTGGTTGATCAGGGTTTTGGGGCCTTCTCCCGCAAATCTTGGGTTGGGTTCTGATTCAAACCATACCGAATCAGGGATGTGCTTGGTGACAACATAGGATTTTTGTGTAACCGGGCTGCTCAACCAACCTGGTTTGAAAGCTTTTATCTTCAAATGAAGATCCTGGGAAATTTCCAGGGGACCATTATACCGTGAAGAATGTATACTGTCAGGATCACTGCCATCAGTGGTGTACCGTATATCAACATCGGGTATGGGATGGTCAAAAGTGACCTGCATGGAGGTTTTGATGAAGGGTGATTCTGGCTTTATTTGAGGTGCATTCAAAGCGATGATCTCGTTGCCCAATTCATTGGATTCTCCCACCATGATCGTCCCTGGGAATTCTCGCCTAAGTTGATTGAACTCGGTGGAATCGATTGGGGTGTTCCACAAGTATATCTTCTTTATGGGATTTTTTTCCAGCAACTTTCTAATTCCGTCTTGAGTAACCTTGGTTTCGGTCATATAAAGTTTTTGAAGATCTTTTAAATTTGCCAGGTGTTGAAGCCCTTCATCCGTAATATGGGTTCCATTGAGATTGAGGACCTGGAGATTTTTAAAACTACCAATAATGGGCAGCAGGTGATTTTTTACCGGCATGTAGCCCAGGTAGAGATCGACCACCTGGTCCCGTACTTTGGTCAGATTTTCCACATATTCATCCTCAAAATGACTGGCGCTCAAAAAGCGTGCATATAGGGCAGGAGATTTTAATGCAATCGGTGTGAGTGTACGATAATTGTCATTCAAACCCTGGATTGTGGATTTGGATACTGGTTTAATATCTGAATAGGTTTGTTCATCTGAAGCGTAATGCTCTTTTATAAGTATTGAAAGTGTGTCAGAAGGATCGAGGGTATTATACGCCACCCCAAACAGGCTGGGCTGGGAAACCCATGCTTTGATTAGCGCTATTTCATGGGAATTCAGTTGGGGTTTGCCTTTGGGTGGCATATGGTCTTCGTGGTCGATATCCAGGATCAACCGTTGAAATAGCATGCTTTCGTCCGGATCACCAGGAATGAGAACGACGCCGTTTTCCCCTCCTTGAACGATTGAAAGACTGTCTTCCAGACTTAGATCTCCTTTCGATTTGGATCCGCTGTGGCAATTCATACATTTCTGATCCAGGATGGGATGGATGATATCGCGGTATACAAAGGCCTGATCCAGGGGTACTTTTTTCGTATACTTTTTTACTATAGGTTCGGTGAGAAAGCCCTGGCCATGGGTCATACCAGCGCCGACGTGGCTGGTGATTAACAGGATGAGAGCGGGAATCGCAAGGTATATGGGGGCTTTTTTTGTGTGGGTATTCTGCCCCAGATGGGTATTTTGAAGACCAATGATACACAGCAGTACCAGAATGCCACCCCATTTGTGCAATTGTATTTGCCCGCCAGAATAACCTTCCTCCAACGCAAGCACCAGACCGAAAAGCACGGTTAACGCAGTGAAAAAGTGAACCAATTGTAAAGATCGATTCGTTGCCATTGCGCTACGATCACGGGGAAGAGACAGACCGGAAAATATCCATGGTAATAAAGGGAGCAGCAGAATAAAAACAATCGGAAAATGAAGTACCAGAGGGTGGGCCCTTCCCAGTACCTGCACAAACGCAGGCGCTTCGATCCAGGGTCCGGCGATCAGAAAAAACAAGATGAAAACATCCAGTGCAAAATTGATTAAATCCAATTTTCGCCACATACTGTTCGATCTGTTGTTGAGGTTTTGCACATAGATTGGTTACACAATGATTTTATCCACTACTTTACCACCGACGTCGGTCAGACGTAGCCTTCTACCCTGGTATTTATAGGTTAATTTTTCATGATCTAGTCCCAGTAAATCCAGGATGGTGGCATGGAAATCGTGAATGTGAACCGGATCTCTGACAATATTGTATCCAAATTCATCGGTTTCACCGTACACAACTCCGGGTTTGACCCCGCCTCCTGCCATCCAGACCGAAAAGGCACGGGGATGATGATCACGGCCGTAATTGTCTGCGGCCAGTCTTCCCTGGCAATAATTGGTTCGACCAAATTCTCCGCCCCATACGACCAGGGTGTCATCAAGCAAACCACGTTGTTTGAGATCCATAACCAGGGCAGCTGATGCTTGATCTACGTCTTTCGCTTGTCCTGCCATTTCCCGGGGAAGGTTGCCATGCTGATCCCATCCCTGGTGATACAACTGAACAAACCGCACCCCATTTTCAGCTAATTTTCGGGCGAGCAGACAATTTGCGGCATAAGTGCCCGGAATGAGGCAATCCGGGCCGTACATTTTAATAATATGGTCCGGTTCCTTTGAAAGGTCTGTCACTTCAGGAACCGAAGTCTGCATTCGATATGCCATTTCATACTGTTGAATTTTGGCGGTGATTTCAGGATCTTCAATATCGTCGAATTGGTGATGATTGAGTTCTGCCAACCGATCCAGCATTTTTCTTCGGGATTCAATACTGGTGCCGTCCGGATTGGTGAGGTAAAGTACCGGATCGTGACCGGAGGAGAATTGTACTCCCTGATGGACCGAATCCAGAAAGCCATTTGTCCATAGCTTGGAATATACGCCCTGGCCATTCCCGTCTCCTTTCGAAACCAGGACGCAAAATGTGGGAAGATTCTTATTTTCACTTCCCAGGCCATAACTAAGCCAGGCGCCCATGCTGGGTCTGTTCCCTTGTTGGGCTCCAGTTTGGAAAAAGGTGATGGCCGGATCATGATTGATCGCCTCGGTATGTAAACTTCGGATAATACAAAGTTCATCCACAATTTTCGCAGTGTAAGGAAATAGATCGCTGACCCAGGCACCGGATTCCCCATACTGGTGAAAATCGTAGTAAGATCCTACCAACGGAAATTTGTCCTGATTCGCCGTCATTCCGGTGAGACGCTGATTGCCTCGTATAGATGGAGGTAGGTCTTCTCCCATTCGCTCGTTGAGAAGGGGTTTGTAATCGAAAGATTCCAATTGCGAAGGGGCTCCGCTCTGGAATAAATAAATAACTCGCTTGGCTTTGGGTGCAAAGTGAGGAATAGCTGCCTCCAGTACATCATGGTTGTCTCCCCGACTAAACAAACTAGGAATCAACAACGAACCGAGAGCTGCACTCCCAATTCCGATACTCATTTTAGATAAAAAATGGCGACGGTTGATTCTTAACCTGGATTCTCGTATTTCATTCTCGTGCATGATACTAACTTTTGGTAATGGCTTCTTCGAGGTTGTATAGTAGGTGGATGCAAGCCATGAGAGAAGCATGTTCCACAGGATTCAAAGATTCGTTGATTGGGTATTCTCCAGCCCGCAGGAATTTTTTGGTTTCTTCCGGATGGTCCTGGTAACGCATGTACTCTTCGTGGTAATATTCTTTCAGTACTTCTTTTTCTTTTGCATCGGGTTGCCTGCACAGAACTCTGACGAAGGCTTCCGATAGTTTGTCTTCGATATTGCTGTTTGTTTCCAGGAGTTTTTGGCTCAACACCCTGGAGCCTTCCAGAATTATCGGATCGTTCATCATCACGAGCGCCTGTAGGGGCGTATTGGTGGTGAGGCGTTCCAACTCACATTGATCCCTGTTGCTGGCATCGAATATCAACATATTGGGAGGGGGCACGGTCAATTTGATGAATACGTACAAACCACGTCGGTACAAATCATCACCATGATCCTGGATATAGGTTCGTAAACTTCCACGACCTGAGCTGGTGACTTCCCAAATGCCTTCAGGTTGATAAGGTTTGATGCTGGGGCCCCCAATCTGTGGGTTGAGTAATCCACTACTTGCCAGGACATGATCACGTATTAGTTCAGCTTCGAGTCGTTGTCGCGACATTCGCGACAGATATGCATTTTGTGGATCCAACTGCGCATTACGGTTATTCATTTTCGATGATTGGCGGTAGGTAGCAGACATGACCATTTGTTTGACCAATCTCTTGATATCCCAGCCATTTTCCATAAAATCCACAGCCAGCCAATCCAGGAGTTCAGGGTGTGTGGGTAAAGCTCCCTGATTTCCAAAATCCTTCACCGTGGTTACAATTCCTTTTCCAAATATTTTGGACCAGACCAGGTTGACAAACACACGAGCTGTAAGCGGATTATTTTCATTGATGGTCCATTGAGCCAGACCCAATCGGTTTTGTGGATATTTTTCCGTATCAAAAGCCAGAACAGCCTCAGGTGCTTGGGGTTCCACCATTTTTCCTGGCTGATCGTACAAGCCCCGCTCCAGGATAAAAGTGGGTCTAATGCTATCCTGCAAATCGGACATCACTGAAACGGTAACCATTTGCGTATCCGGCGCATTGATAAAGGTCAGAATGCTATCGATTTCTCCCTGGGAAATAAAAAGTTTGGGATATTTGGACAATGTGGATTCGGTGACAGTACCCTCGATCCCCACTTCGGGTGTATTGTTGAAAAATGCCGATAGCTGGAAATAATCCTCCTGCGAAAACGGATCGTACCGGTGATCGTGGCATTGGGCACATTCCATAGTGATTCCCAGCATGCTGTTGCTGTAGGTATTGGTTTTGTCGATCACGTAAGTAACACGATATTCTTCGGGAATAACCCCTCCTTCCTCGGTTATTTTATGATTTCTGTTGAACCCGGTGGCCAGTATTTGTTCTTTCGTGGCATCGGGCAGCATGTCTCCGGCGAGTTGCCATTCGATGAATTGGTCGTAGGGTAAATTTTCATTGAAAGCATGGATGACCCAATCCCGCCAGGGCCATTGTGATCTGACTTCATCATCCTGATACCCATAGGAATCGGCATATCGTGCAGCATCCATCCAAAACAAAGCCATTTTTTCACCGTAGGCAGGTCGGGAAAGCAGTTCATCGACCCATGTTTCATATTGTTGATCAGAGAAACCGCTAAGGAATTGATTGATTTCCTCCGGGGTAGGTGGCAAACCGGTAAGGTCCACGAAAAGGCGTCTCAATAAACGTTCGGGAGCAGCCTCTTCTGAAGGGGAAAGCCCCTTTTGGGTCATGGCGTGTAAAATGAAAAAATCGATTTCATTTCGTGGCCATTGTGGTTTCTGAATATTGGGAAGGGGTGACTTTTCTGGTGGGATAAATGCCCAGTGTTCCTCATATTCGGCGCCTTGCTGGATCCATTTCTTGAGTATTTCTTTTTCGGTCTCAGTGAGCGTAAGTCCCGATTCTGGTGGGGGCATGACCAGTCCCGGATCATCGCTCATGATTCTGTGCACGAGTTCACTTTCACGGGGATTTCCGGGCACAATGGCATATTTACCAGGGTTATCCCGAAGTGCTTTTAGGGCTTCCTCCTCTATGTCAAGACGCAAACCGGCCTGCCTGTCTGTTTCGTCGGGGCCATGACAACTAAAACAACGGTCTGAAAGCAGGGGCTTGACATGAAAATTGAAATTCACCTGATCCGGTACATAGTCCGCGGTTACAATAGTGGGTTCATTCTGACAGCAAATGAGAAGTATTGCCAGGATTATGGTGAGGCTCCAAAAGCCTTTATTTCGGATGAAAGTTTTCATTGTACCAGATAATTTCCAGGATTAGCAGCCCACAAACCTTTCAAATTTAGCATTTTATCTGATAAGTCCTAAGGAATGTTTAATAAAAATATTTTGGGAAATGCGAAGCTGACAGGCAGGGTGTTTTCGTTATCACACAGCCGAGAGGAGTGCCATGGGTTTTTTGAAAGTTTGTCAAACCTTAATGCGGTATCTGATTATTCAACCATACATGTGAACGACCATTGAAATGGTTTTACCTTCGAAAAGCTGATGGTGGTTGCAGACTTTTGCGAGAATGAAGGAATACCCGTCCGGGCAGTGCTTATCTACAGGATAGCCCTCTGTCCAAGCCTTGGTGAAAAATCTGGCTGTTCAACGGTAAGATGAGCGGCCATTCCTATGGTTTTCAACTAAGTGAAGTTACAAACCACATACGGATCGATAGCCAGGATGAATAAAACGATTTTCAATAAGCACACTGAAAGTCAATAGAATATCGTACCTTTGTGCTTCATTTCAAAAATGGGATATTTTATGATTACCGTAAAGAATTTAACCCTGAATTTTGGTACCCGGGTGCTTTTTGAGGATGTGAATGTACAATTCACCCAAGGCAACTGTTATGGTGTAATTGGTGCGAATGGGGCAGGCAAATCTACTTTTCTGAAAATCATTTCAGGTGAGGTGGAATATTCGAAGGGTTCGGTAGAAATCACGCCGGGAGAACGCATGGCGGTGTTGAAGCAGGATCATTTTCAATTTGATGAATACACGACTTTGGATACTGTGCTAATGGGTCATGACACCTTGTGGAAGATATCCAAAGAGCGGGAAGCCATCTATAGTAAGGCTGATTTTACTGAAGAGGATGGTATGCGAGCGGGTGAGCTCGAGGTGGAATTTGGAGAATTAGGCGGATATGAAGCCGAAAGCGAAGCAGGTAATCTGCTTAGTAGTCTTGGGGTCAAGGAAAAATTTCATCATTCCCTGATGAAAGACATACCAGGCAATCTCAAGGTACGCGTCCTGTTGGCTCAGGCTTTATTTGGCAATCCCGATATATTGCTCCTCGATGAGCCCACCAACGGTCTTGATCTGGAAACGATCAACTGGTTGGAAAATTTCCTGGCAGATTATCCCAATATCGTCCTGGTGGTGAGCCACGACCGTCACTTTTTGGATGCGGTTTGTACACACGTAGCGGATGTGGACCGGCGCAAAGTCAAGGTTTATACGGGCAACTATACATTCTGGTATGAAAGTTCGCAATTAATGGCCCGCCAGCTAGCTGACAAAAACAAAAAGGTGGAAGAAAAACGTCAGGCCATGATGGAGTTTATTGCCCGGTTTAGCGCCAATGCGTCCAAGTCAAGACAGGCTACTTCTCGTAAAAAGGCACTGGAAAAATTGAAAATAGAGGAGATTGAACCCAGCCATCGTAAATATCCTGGCATTATTTTCCAAATGCGTCGTGAACCAGGCAACCAGATTCTCAACGTTCAGAATCTTTCCAAGACTGTGGATGGAAGGATTTTGTTCGACAATGTGAGTTTTACGGTAGAAAAGAACGATAAAATTGCGTTCCTGAGCAGGGACCCTTTGGCTGTGACCCACTTCTTTGAGATCATCAATAATAAATTGGAGCCTGATCAGGGCAAATTCGAATGGGGAGTGACTATAATCAAGGCCTACCTACCGCTTGAAAACAGCCATTACTTTGAAAATGATCTCACTTTGCTGGACTGGTTGCGACAGTACGTACCCGAATATGTAGAAGATGTGGATGAACCTTTTCTCAGGGGTTTCCTGGGGAAAATGCTCTTTAGCGGCGAAGAAGTTTTCAAAAAAACAAGCGTCCTTAGTGGAGGGGAAAAAGTACGATGTGTGTTGAGTCAAATGATGTTGCAAAATCCAAACTGTATTATTTTGGATCAACCGACCAACCACCTGGATCTGGAAAGTATCCAGGCATTCAACGAACAATGTGTTACCTTCAAAGGGATTGTGTTATTGTCTTCTCACGATCAGACCTTTATGAACACTGTCGCCAACAGAGTGATCGAACTTACACCCAATGGTATCATTGACCGCTTGTCCACAGTTGAGGAATATCTTAACGATGACAGGATGAAAGCACTTAGAGCCGAAAAATATGGCGAACAAGTGGCGATTTAAGCCGCTAACTGCCCGACCCCTTTTTCACTTGTAGAAAGAGAAACTACCCATGATAGCTCCGTTCTGTTGATTCGGACACGGAAAAGACGGAACCTCAAATGGATTCCTGCAATGCAGTAACACCAACCAGGATCATTCGCCACACGAATGATTCCTCTGCTCTGCAATTTCAACCATTTTGTTATTATGGTGAAAAGGGTTTTCTTCTATGGGTTACTTCGGTCCAGGTAACAACTATCCAAATAGTATTGGGAATTCTCTCCCTGGATAATCGGTATTTGCCTGAACATAGTGGGGGAATGTCAGACAACTGAATACTACTTCAAACGATAGGAACTACTTCAAACGATAGGATCGTTTGCGAGCCAATCCAATCACTTCAAGCAGGCAGTTACTTCACTGCTACACCAACCATGCATTATTCTCCAAGTGGATAATGGCTCTGCGCGTTATTCCAAACCCATCGGTCGCTCAACGACCGATCCACAAACGTATAGCAACATCGCAGCGGTACCAAACCGATTCATTCACCGAGCGAATGAATCACCTCCTCCATTTCATCCATCACCCGATTGATCTTTTCTATCGTTTGCTGAAAAGGCAAATCTTCAGTCATGTCCACACCGGCAGCTTTTAATAATTCTACCGGATAATCAGATCCACCGGAAGATAGAAATTCCAGATATCGTTGTTGAACCTCAATTCCCCCTGTTTGAATTTGATGAGATAAGGCCTGCGATGCCGTAAATGAAGTAGCGTACTGGAAAACATAATAGTTGTAGTAAAAATGTGGAATGTAAGCCCATTCCATTCTTATATAATCGTCGACGATACAAATTCCTTCCTCATGGCCATAATAGGTTTTGACAAGGTCAAAGTAAAGTTCACTGAATCGTTCCCCGGTCAAAGCTTCTCCCTGTTCCGTAAGTTGGTGAATCAGCAATTCATACTCTGCGAACTGAGTTTGTCGGAACAAAGTTCCTTTTGCCCCTTCCAGGTAGTTGCCCAGAAGTGAAAGACGGATATGCGGGTCATCGATCCGGTCAAGCAAGTGATCGTTCAACAAAGCTTCATTGAGCGTTGAAGCCACTTCGGCAACGAAAATTGAATAATCTGCTTTTGCGAATGGTTGTCTTTTATTGGAAAGAAAACTGTGCATAGTATGACCCAGTTCATGGGTCAGTGTACTTACGTCATCGTATTTTCCATTGTAATTCATCAGGATGTAAGGATGAGTGTCGTATATGGCTCCATTGGAATACGCACCCGAACGTTTGCCTTCGGTGGGAAACATATCGATCCATCTTTGACCAAAGGCCTGATCCACGACCGAAACATATTCCTTGCCCAGAGGTTGCAGGGAATCCAGGATAATTTTCTGTGCTTCTTCTACTGAATACCGCAAGTCAACCTCTTTGACCAGCGGGGCATAAAGATCATAATAATGCAACTGATCCAATCCCATCATTTTTTTTCGCAATGAAAGGTAGCGATGAAAGGTGGGTAGATTTTCACGCACACTGGAGATCAGATTGTGATATACTTCCTCTGGTATGTGATCATCATCCAAAGCACTTTGAAGCGTGTTATCGTAATTTCTAACCTTGCTATAGAATACATCTTTTTTCAAATTCCCATACAGCTGGGTGCCAAAGGTCCGTTCAAATTCTGCTTGTTTCCCGAAAAAAACTTCGAAAACCTTTCGTCGATCTTCCCGCACAGGGGATGTTCGGTGAAGAGCGAAATTGGCATTGTTCAAAGTCACGGATTCCCCATCAGATAGTTGCACAACGGGATAGGGGAAATCTGCATTGGTGAAAATACTATAAATGGATGAAGCATTGCCGGCCATCAAAGACGCCTGAGCAATAACTTTTTCCACTTCATCGGAGCGTTTGTGATCGCGTTGTCGTAATAAATCACCCAGATAAAAATCAAAATCCCGAAGCCGTTCATCTGAAGCTAAATAGTCCCGAATTACGGATTCCCGGGTTTGAAGAATTTCAGGCTCGACAAACGAAGTGGTCGCAGCTATATCGCTATACAATTGATTTATTTCTTGCTTCATCGCCTGATATTTACTTACCCGGGTATCTTCATCCGAAGACAGCGATGCATAACAACTGAGTTTCCGTAAGGCACTTTGCAGGTCAGACAAAAAGGTCAATACCTCTGCCAAAGTCCCGGGGGATTCCATAATTCGTCCCTGGTATTTCTCAATTTCCTTATACCTTGATTTGATTTGATCCCGCGCATCTTCCCATGCTTCCACATTGGGAAATATAGGGGTAAGATCCCATTTGTACATTTCGGGAATCTGGGCTCTGGATTCGTATCTTATTGTTTCAGTATTGGTCATATATTTTGTTTTCAATTTTAAAGGGCCAAAGATAATCTGTACTTCGTACAAACGACAATGAACCCTACGCAATATGAGGGGTAAATATTATCCTGCTTTATTCTCTTTTTTCAACCATATAAGGCAAGTCCTTCGCATTGATAGTTTGTTAATAATTTTTATCATTTAAGCATGCACCTGTCCAAAATAAATTTCTGGCATAA
>CAYRRD010000056.1:0-21984 GCA_964426625.1 uncultured Saprospiraceae bacterium
TCGCACAAGGTCGGCTCACGAATCGCTGGATCGATGGATGATGGTTGATGGATGACATGCGCTTCCAGATCCTCCCTGCGGTCGGCTCACGAATCGCATATATATGGTCGGCTCATGAATTGCCTGAATGGATGCGTTTCCAGATCGCTACCGCCACCAATAGGGATTGGTGGCTACGTCGAATAAAAATCTGCCATTCGGCAGTTTTTATTTCGACTTCCGCGCTCACGAATCGCACAAGGTCGGCTCACGAATCGCATATGGTCGGCTTCCATACAGAGATTAACTAAACGACATTGATTCGTCATTCGTCATTAACTTCCCCGGCCTCCCCCCTAACAAAAAAGGTTATTGACGGGGCGCCAATAACCTTCATTTAATATGAATTGAAAGATAATCAGTTAACCATAGGGCGATTTTGGGGACCGGCCAGCCGGCCTCCGTGGTTCTATCCACCACTAATCCACGTTATCGTGCAGGTAAGGGCTATTGCGTCTGATTTCCGGCTCGTCATCTTCCTGGTGGTAGGTCCAGGTAGGACCTTCATCGTAGGAAGAATCTACCGGATCATCCAGATGTACTCTCCGCCGTTTGTAAGCAGGCACATTTTCCAATTCAACCACATTTTTATGCGCATACATTTTCTTCTCATCCAGTCGACCGGGCTCAAAATTGTGCTGCCCAATAGCCGCTGTCCGTGGTGATCTGGTAGGTTTGGTTCCTACATATGGATCTTCAAAAGTATTGTACCCTTCTGCAATCTCATCCATGGAAGGTTCCTCTCTTTTTCCCTCAAAAATTACCGTAGGGGCAGCAGGTGCATTGACTACGTCAAATTCAATTTCACGAGTTGCTCTGGCCTCTGGCATCACTTGCCTGGGAGCTGCCTTGGGCGTCTCTTCCTTTACTGACTCTGCAGGGGCATCTGTAGTAGCAGATGACTTGCGATGAAAACCGGTTGCGATGACCGTAACACAGATTTGCTCACCCAATGATTCGTCATAACAATTTCCCCAGATAAGATTCGTATCATTCCCAGCTTCCTCCTGAACATACTCGGTGATTTCAAAGATCTCGTCCATGGTGATCTCCTTGGTTCCCGAAGCGATATTGAGCAAAATATCCTTGGCACCACGAATATCGTTTTCTTCTAGAAGCGGACAATCCAAAGCTTCCCTGACGGCATGCCTTGCACGATCTTCCCCTTCTCCATAAGCTATACCCATGATGGCCACTCCACTATCCCGCATGACAGTGTTCACATCTTCAAAGTCCACATTGACATATCCGGGAACGGTGATGATCTCCGCAATACCCTTGGCTGCCGTGGTCAGAATATTGTCAGCGTGGGAAAATGCATCTGATATTTTGAGATTACCGTATATTTCCTTGAGTTTGTTGTTGGAAACAATGATGAGCGCATCTACATTATCGGTCAATTCAGCAAGTCCTTCCTCGGCATGAAGAATACGGGTTTTTCCTTCAAATTTGAAAGGCAAGGTAACAATCCCTACCGTGAGGATGCCAATCTCCCTGGCAGTTTTAGCAATGATCGGGGCAGCTCCTGTGCCAGTACCACCACCCATACCAGCGGTGACAAAAACCATTTTGGTTCCGTCGCCCAAAAAGCTTTCTATTTCATCCAGGGATTCCAGACAGGCTTTCTTTCCGACTTCAGGTTTCGACCCGGCACCACGACCTTCGGTCAGGTTGGGTCCAAGCTGAATTTTTATGGGAACCGGACTCAGATCCATGGACTGGTGGTCGGTATTGCAAAGCGCAAAATCCACTCCAACGATTCCCTGACGGTACATATGAGTAACTGCATTGCAACCTCCGCCGCCGACGCCGACGACTTTGATAATTGATTTCTCTCGTGATGGTATATCAAACTCCATAATTTATCTTTTAAATAGTGACGTAATTTAGTTGTTTTGTGTTTGCGTTTAGTTCAGATCTGAATCGGGACTGGCCTCAAACCAATCCTTGGTCCGATTAAATACATTGCCCCAAAAAGACGATTTTTGGTTTCCACCCCCCCCTCCTGATCTGTTGTGGTCTTCGGAGTCATCCATCTCGTCGTCTGTATCAGGGGCATCAAAATCATCCAAACTTCTTTTACTTCCCTGTCTAGCCATCTCAGGAGTAGATTGGGCAGTTACACTTTCCGGCTCGGGCTCTGGTTCCACTTCGATGGCAGTGATATATTTTCTCGTCTCCAGTCCATTGAGCAAAAGGCCGATTGAGGTCGAGAAAACAGGGCTGCTCAGGTCTTTGATATATCCGTGAGCCAAATGCTCAATGGGATAACTCACTTTGGTCGGTATACCGGTGTGAAATTCGACCAAATCTTCCAGGTGTTTGAGTCTGGAACCACCCCCCGTGAGTACGATCCCCCCGATGAGTTTGTCCTTATAACTCGAACGCCCAATTTCGTACATGACATACTCGAAGATTTCCTCCATGCGTGCCTGGATGATCAGCGCCAGATTTTTCTCCGATATTTCTTTTGGACTCCGGCCTTTCAAGCCGGGTATGGTAATTATTTTATTCTCCAGTACCTCCTCCGCCAGGGCAGAGCCAAATTTGACTTTGAGCTTTTCGGCCTGGTAATTCATGATCGTACAACCTTCCTTGATATCGCGGGTGACTACATAGCCACCAAAGGGAATAACTGCTGTATGACGCACTACACCTTCATAAAAAATCGTAAGATCCGTGGTTCCGCCTCCGATGTCAACCAGAACGATTCCCGCCTCCTTCTCTTCCTTATTGAGCACAGCCATAGAAGAGGCAATAGGTTCCAGGGTAATATCCGCGACCTCAAGCCCTGCCTTCTTGATGCATCTCAGGATGTTGTTGGAAGCCGTAATCTGACCCGTAATGATGTGGAAATTGCCTTCCAGACGAATTCCTGACATACCGATGGGTTCCGTAATGCCGCTTTCATTGTCCACAGTGTATTCCTGCGGAATAACATGTAGAATTTTGTCGCCGGGTGGAAGCACCAGTTTGTACATATCGTTGATCAGTTTGTCGATATCCTCCTGGCTGATCTCGTCCTGGGCATTATCCCTGGTCAGAATACCATGATGGTGCAGGCTCTTGATGTGTTGGCCTGCGATACCCACATGCACAATTTTAATTTTTGCTTTGATCTGCCGCTCTACAATTTCCACCGCTTCACGGATGGATTTGACCGTCTTCTCAATATTGGACACGACGCCCCGGATCACTCCATCGCACGGAACGCGACCCAGCCCCAGAATCTCGAGTTTCCCATGTTCGTTCTTAATCCCCGCTACCACACAGACCTTGGTGGTGCCAATGTCCACGGAGACAACGACGTCCTCAGGATTGTAGTGTTTTGATTTCATAGATGTATATTTCACGGATTTACGATTTTCTTTCCTATTATTTGATTTTCATAACCAATCACAAGTTCACTGTATTGGTCCCATCCGATCCGGCTTAACCCATCACGGAGGAATATTTTTAAATTTTCAAATTTATGATTCAGTCGATCCAGGTTGTTCAGACGAATGGTAAAATCACCTACAAGCGGATAAAACAGAATGTTCCCAGCCTTGTCCACATGGATTTCATTTACAAACCCGGACATAAATTCATCGGATTCGACAGCCAGAGCAACCTGAAAAATATCCTTATGGATGCTGTTTGAATCCACATGATCATTCAAGGGTAAAAGGGGAATATGCCCCGTGGCCAGCATGGTTCTCGGAGTATAATTTCCAGAAACCGGCATAGACCGACCATCACGATCCACATAGTAATTGCCGCCATTTTCACTAAGGATACGGATCAGAGGGTGCCTTTCCTCCAATTCGATTTGCAACATATAATGTTTGTCAATATAGGCTTTGCATTCTTTAACAAACGGATTTGATCGGTAGAGATCCTCAATCGTTTCCAGAGACACAGAATCGATCGATAGACCGGCCATTGACATCGGGTACAAATCCGCGATAGCCTGATACAGTGTCGCAGAATCCAACAACCTGTGGGTTTCGGGACTATGCTTCACGGTTACCTTCATTCCACTTAAATGCTGACGATCCAAAAATCCGAATAAGGTGAATAAACCCAACACACCTACGATCACCAGTAAGGATGCCCCCAATCCGATCAGTCGGTTGATATGTTGTCTTCGTTCAGTCATTTCGATTTGCAAGTTTTACCACCTCATCAGCTATTTTATAAGCAGCATCTGGTCGGTGCAATTTTCGAATATGATTCTCCAGAACCGTTAAAGATTTGGTGTCGTTCACCAGACCGATAATTTCCTGAATGCCCCGATCCACAGCTTCCTTGTCCGGTAAAATATGGGCTGCACGGGCTTCCACCAACCGCATTGCATTCCTGGTCTGATGATCTTCAGCCACATTGGGAGAAGGAATCAGCAGGGCTGCTTTACCCAAAGCTGCCAGCTCAGCGAGCGTTAAGGCACCGGCACGGGCTACTACAAGATCGGCCGCAGCGTACATTTTTGCCATATCATCGATAAATTTCACAGCCTTCACATTGGGCAAAAGCGCGGTGGGGGATTCCCGGTATTCATCTTCGTACAATGATCCGTACTGCCAGATGAAGTACAGATCCGAATGCGATTGGATCAGTTGGGTGTTTTGATCAAACATCTGATTGAGTGTCCGGGCACCCAGACTACCGCCCAGAGATAATACCACCTTTTGTTGAGGCGCTATATTCAGGTCGTTGCGAGCTGTATCCCGGGTCCAGTCTGCATTCAGTAAAGACGCCCGGACCGGATTGCCCGTCACGATTATTTTTTGATGGGGAAAATACTGATCCATACCTTCATATGCCACGCAGATACGATCGGTTTTTTTGGCCAGCATTTTGTTGGTAAGACCTGCATACGAATTCTGCTCCTGGATGAGCGTCGGTATACCTTTCCGTGATGCCATTTCGAGCAAGGGTCCACTGGCAAATCCGCCAACCCCCACGACCACATCGGGTCCAAACTTAGATAAGAGTCTGTAGGATTTCCAAAGGCTGGAGACTAGTTTCAGGGGAAAGGACATATTCCGCCACTTCTTTTGGCGATCCAGACCTGAAATCCACAACCCTTCGATAGGATACCCTGCTGCTGGAACTTTCTCCATTTCCATCCGGCCATATGCCCCAACAAAAAGAATGTCGGTGCGCTGATCCTTCTGTTTCAGTGCCTCCGCTATAGCCAATGCCGGGAAAATATGTCCGCCTGTGCCTCCTCCACTAATCATCACCTTCATCCTTAGATTGATTTAAATGAATCCCATCTTTTTCGACTTGCCTACTTACACTGAGTATTATTCCAAAATGTATGGCTGTAAAAAACAATGATGTTCCCCCCATACTCACCATAGGTAGGGTAAGACCTGTGGCTGGAACCAGATGAACCGATACCGCGATGTTGGCCAGCGCCTGGAGGACGATACTCATACAGAGTCCAAATGCCAGGATAGCGCCAAAAGCCTTACGTGAACGGGTCAGTATTTTGGTGCATCGGAACAGAAGCAGGATGTATAAAAACAATATGCCCACAGCACCCACAACACCATATTCTTCACAGATGATCGCGTAGATAAAATCAGCGTAGGGGTATGCGATAAAATTTCTTTGTATACTATTTCCGGGTCCCTGCCCAAACCAACCACCCTGGGCAATGGCAATTTTGGCCTGAATATTGTCCCGGCTCGCCTCACCGGATATAAAATCGTTGATTCTGCTCACCCAGGTGTCAAACCGTGTAAACTCAGGAAATGCCTGGCCCACTAATATCAAAATAGCCAGACAGATCAAGCCACACAAAAATATGAGACCGATATATTTCATTTTAATTCGGCCAACAAACAACATGACCAGACAGGTAGCAAACAAGATTACCGCTGAAGAAAGGTCGGAAGGTGCAATCAGGATACAAATGATAATGATCGGTGCCAAAAGCGGGATAAATGCCGTTTTGAAATCCTTTATGTGGGCTTGCTTTGTGGAAATGTTCCGGGCAAGGAACAGAACGATCGCTACCTTGGCCAAGTCGCTGGTCTGAAAAGTCAATCCAATCACTGGAATGGCCAGCCAACGTCGTGCATCGTTGATCTCCTCACCCACAAACATAGTCAGAATGAGCAAAGCGATGGTGAGCACCAAAAACGAAGGAGCTATTGCGCTGAAAAAACTGAGTGGCATCTGATGGACGACGTACACGATAAAACCTCCTGCCAGGATAACCAGAAAATGTTTCATCAGATGGTATCCTATGCCCGGTCCACCATAACGATACTCCATTATGCCTGCGGAGGAATACACCGCAAGCATGGAAGCCAGACTCAGCAATCCAAATACAATCCAGATCGACCGGTCGCCTCGTAAATTATTTAAAATGTTCTGGACAAACGTCATGGTAGTTTTCTTTCAATTCATATCATCGGGGGTCACACGGTCATCATGTTTTAAAATCAAAAGAGGGCGCAGAATCTTTGGCGATTCCCGTTGTACAACCCCACGCCCTGAGTGACAAGTCGCATGTTCCCCCTGAACACACATTTCTTTGAAACCTTAGTAGAAATCTTGTCATATACTTTTTTTACATGATGCTGAAAACAAATATAAAAAAAATATCACATCTAAAAATATTTTTATTCGTTTTTCTCTCACTTATAGAGAAATAAAGATATTAAAAATAAATAATGTATCATACACCCCTCATATAATTACCTTATTTTCAGTGTTATAATCGCTACTACCGCAAGCATTACTCCAACGATCCAAAATCTTGAAACAATTTTGGATTCGTGATACCCCAGCTTCTGATAATGATGGTGCAATGGAGACATTTTGAAAATTCTACGTCCCTCCCCGTACTTTCTTTTGGTATATTTGAAGTAGGACACCTGAAGTACCACACTCAATGCCTCCACCAGAAAAATGCCACATAAAATAGGAATAAGCAATTCCTTACGAAGCAGTATAGACATACTCGCAATAATGGCACCCAGTGTCAAACTCCCTGTATCGCCCATAAATATGGTGGCCGGATAGGCATTGTACCAAAGAAAACCTACACATGCCCCCACAAAGCAGGCAGAAAACACCACGAGTTCACTCGTGGCAGGTAAATAAAATATATTGAGGTATTCGGCAAAAATGGTATTACCGGATACATAGGAAAATATGCCCAGCGTCGCCCCGATGATCGCTGAAACACCCGTTGCCAGGCCGTCCAGTCCATCGGTTAAATTACTGGCATTGGACACGGAAATGATGATAAAGACCACCAGGGGTATGAATATTAGTGCAGCATTGGTCCGGCCGTTGTCACTCACAGGCAGGATCTGGCTGTAGTCCAGCTGATTCTCTTTAAGAAATGGAACATTGGTCAGGTAATTGTGTACATCCACATAGGGGGTTTCCTGGGGAGTGTTCACTGACGCACTTCGTTCTAACTGGGAATCCTTTGCGAGTTTTTTATCGATACGTACCGTGATCTCATGGTGTGTCATCATGGTAATGCTGACAACCAGACCAAGAATAATTTGACCTATCACCTTAAATTTGCCCTTGAGACCCGATTTGTTCTTCCGAAACACTTTTATATAGTCGTCGACAAAACCGATCAACCCCATCCAAATGACCGTAAAAATCATCAGCTGGATATAGATATTGGTCAGATCGGCCAGCAACAACGTGGGTACTAAAATGGCCAGGATAATGATGATCCCCCCCATGGTCGGTGTACCCTCTTTGGACTTCTGACCAGTCAATCCCAGATCACGTACAGATTCACCGATTTGTTTGCGGGCAAGCAAATTGATGATCTTTTTCCCGAAAAAAAGCGTAACGATCAGAGAAATGATGATGGCCAGTGCCGACCTGAAGGATATATACTGAAACAACCTTGCTCCTGGCAGATCAAAATGGGTCTCGATATATTCAAATAGCGCGTACAGCATGAATTATCCTTTTATTTTTTGAGACAATGCCTGCTGCAATTCGATCCGATCGTCAAAAGGTCTTCGCGCCCCCATTATTTCCTGATAATCCTCGTGCCCTTTCCCGGCGACGATCACGATATCCTCCGGGTAGGCCATAGAAACGGCCATCCGAATCGCTTCCCTCCGGTCGGCAATTCGAAAGGTTTTGGCTTTGAGCGTAGGTTCAAGTTCATCATACATCTCCGCGATGATTTGGTCCGGGTCCTCTTCGCGTGGATTGTCAGAAGTCAGGAAAGCCAGATCCGCCCTTTGTGCAGCCACCCTGGCCATCGCCGGTCGTTTTTCCCGATCCCGGTTCCCACCACAACCCAACACAATCAAAATTCTACCCCCCTCAGCTACAATTTCCGAGGCAGCCTGGGTTACCTTTTCCACGGCGTCGGGGGTATGAGCATAATCAACGATACCCAACGGTCCGCGGGGATCACCTGTGATCCTTTGGAATCGACCGGGAACAGCTTCCAGATCGGACAGATTTCGCAACGCATCATCTGTATCGACATGGCACAATTCCGAAACAGCAAAAACCGCGGTCAGATTGTAAGCATTGAACCTCCCTGTGAGGCGGGTAATCAATTCCTGTCCAGCCATTCGGATTGTCATCACCAAGGAATCAACCTGCAATATCTGACAGGAGTAATCTGCAAGCGTGGACATTCCATAAGATTTCACCTGCGCCCTGGTATTCTGCACCATGTAATTTGCGTGACGGTCATCTTCATTGATCAAAGCAATTGAATCAGGCTTCAATTGGTCGAAAAACAGCTTTTTAGCGTGTAGATAATTTTTAAATGACTTGTGATAGTCCAGATGGTCATGAGTGATGTTGGTAAATATGGCAATATCAAAATCGAGTGCGAAAACCCTGCTTTGATCGAGCGCATGGGAACTCACCTCCATAAATACGTAATCGCATCCATTAGCGACCATGGCAGCCATATCACGGCTAAGGCTAACTGGATCGGGCGTGGTCAGCCGGGCGGGCAAATGTTCATGGTGATTCCTATTTGCAATAGTAGAAAACATTCCCGCCCGGTAACCAAGCTTGATGAATAACTGATGTAACAAATATACCGTGCTCGTTTTGCCATTGGTACCGGTCACCCCAACAAGGGTTACCTGCTGACTTGGATATCCATAATACCATTCCGCTATAATCGATGCCGCTTTCCGGGCATCCTCCACCTGGACCCAGCGTAACGCATCTATATTGTACCGTGCAGAATACGGAGATTCCGACACAACAGCAATAGCTCCTTGTTTCAAAGCCTGTTCTATATAGGCATTCCCATCTACCGATGTACCTTGGATGCCTATAAAAACCCATCCATCCTCCACATCCCTGCTATCGGTGGCGATCCCCTGAATATACACCTCCCCGGCCCGATCGCCAGGTGGATGTCCGATCGCTTCCAGAAGAGACATGAGGGTAGGTACTTTCATCCCAATCTCAAAATAATTTTCTTGTTTTCAATAGGAGTTCCCGGATCCACAGATTGTTCCCTCACCCGGCCAGTACCGGATGTGATTACCTGCAGCCCCATGTTCTCCAGCAAATACAAAGCGTCTTTTAAGCCCATACCCACAACATTTGGGATGGCCCCTTCTCGGATAATACGAGGCGCTAGGTTAAAATCGGTGGTATCCTGCAAAATTACTGACCATTCACTTTCGGCGGATTTTCTTGTTTTGAGACCTAAGTAGCCAAAGACTTTTTCAAAGTCCTCGGAATATCCGACATCAAAAACAGGCAGCTTATATTCTGCAGTGGCGAGTATGGGCTTTTCGTTGAGCACTTTCATAAGTCGCGGATCGGTAGCATAGCAATAATCGACAATCTCCTTGAACACGGGGGCCGCAATCTTGCTGCCGTAATAGGCGTGTTTTTTGGGATCATCAACCACCACAATGCAGGAATATTTGGGTTGATCCGTGGGAAAATACCCAACGAATGACGCTATATATTTTTTTCTGTTTGCATTTTTATCCGCATAGTTGACCCGGGTTGTACCGGTTTTACCAGCTACACTGTAATCCGGGCTGATCAGATTTTTCCCCGTTCCATTGACCACCACTTCTTCCAGCATTGCCTTCGCTTTGCGAATAGAAGTTTCAGAAGCAATCCGGATGGATTTTTTATTAGGATACAGCGACCGGACCAGACTTCCCGATTTCATTTCTCTGTCTCCCAGTCTGGGAGGTACATAAAACCCATCGTTGGCCACGGCATTGTAAAATGCCAGCATTTGCAAGGGCGTAGTACGCAATTCATAGCCATGCGACATATACGGGATAGACATGACCGAACTCCACGTACCTTGCTTTGAAGGAATATTTTTACGTTCCTCTTTGGAATAAATATCGGGTTCGGGTTCTCCGGGAATTTCGATCCCGGTTTTTGATTTCAGGTGAAATTGATGCATATATTTGAAAAACCGATCGGGTCCATCGCCTTTCCTGAAATGCTGTATCGCCAAACGAGCCATAGCTACATTGGAAGAAATAGCAAAGGCATTCATCACCGTCGTAGTATCATAGGGATAGCCTTCAGAATCTCTGATTGTCCCTGAACCTACCCGCAAATACCCAGGCCCTATTTTTACGAGGTCATCCAATTCCAGATTGACGTCTTCAAAAAGAGCAAGCATGGTTGCCAGCTTAAATGTGGATCCAGGTTCGTAAAGCCTGCCCACGGCGTAGTTGAGATCTTCGATATATCCTCCCGAGGAGGTCCGGCCCAGGTTGGCTATTGCCTTGACCTGGCCTGTCTTCACCTCCATAACAATTGCAGTACCCCATTCGGCCTCGTGTTCTGACAGTACTTGCCGCAAAGAATACTCAGCAATATCCTGAAGGTTGACATTGAGCGATGTTTGAAGATCGTGCCCCTCGCGAGCTTCGATTTCAGTCAGGTCGTGTATGGGAATTTCGATACCCCGTGCGATCCGTTGAACATAGCGCAAACCATCTTCTCCACCCAGAAGATCATCATAGTACATTTCCAATCCCAGAGGACTTCGATCACCTTTCATGCGACCTATGGTCCGGCTAGCCAGAGTACCATGGGGTTTGAGTCTGCTCGATTTCTGTTCAAGCACCAGACCGCCCTTATAACCATCCAGTGAAAGCAAAGGATACTTTTTCACTTTTTCTACCAGATTAAAATCTGCATTTCGGGCAATCAGAAAGGAACGATGTCTCTTTTGCCGTGCTTCAACAAGCTCTTGCCTTATCTGTCCCAGAGATTTCCCGGGCCACACATCACGCTTAAGATAATAACTCAGAGAATCAACGTTTTCCTGAAAATATTCATCCCTCATGGCTTCCGAACCAAAATCGATTCGAATATCAAAATAAGGAATGCTAGTCGCCAACAGACTTCCATCATCAGCCAGAATGTTTCCCCGCTGTGCCTGGACGGTTTGTTTGCGAATAGAATACTCTTCCCCTTTTTCCACCCAATAGGCTCTTTCTACGGTGTCAATTTTGATCACCTGACCAATAATAATCAGGCTAAACACGACCAGAGCATAGAAAACAATGTAGGCACGGCTCAATATTTCCTTGCGAATACTCATCGATTCTCGCGGGCTTTTAGAATGAGCGGTTTTGATCCCTCTTTACCAATCGAATTTTCCTCCAGCTGATCTTCCAGACTGGAAAGGGAAGCTTCGTTCATCCATTGAGCCTGTAACGTCAGATACTTCCAGTTCAATTCCTTCACCTCTTTTTTCAAATACGTGATCTTACGGATTTTCTTTTCTGCCACATGGGAATTCATGATCGTCAAAAAAGCTAAAACAAACAAAAAGAGGACGTACCGGCTATTGTTACTCAACCAGTTAGTCACCTGTCGGCTCCCTATTTTACGTTTCATCTTCATCCTTGTTTTCTTTCTGCGATTCTCAATTTTGCACTACGTGATCGAATATTTTGTGCCCGCTCAGCCGGGCTGGGTATTATGGGTTTTCGGTTGACCTGATGCCATTTTCTATTGAGGTTGTCGTAGTTATCCTGCTGCATCTTTCGGTCCACCGTCCCATATTTAAAATAATTTTTAACCATTCTGTCTTCCAGAGAGTGAAAGGAGATAATCGCGACACGACCACCGATTTTAACCATTTCGGGGAGTCGGTGCAAAAATCGTTTTAAGGCACCCATTTCATCGTTGACTTCAATCCGGACGGCCTGGAACACCTGCGACAGATATTTCATTTTGGGACCAATTGCATTCTGCTCTGCCAAAAGAGCCAGATCAGTCGTCGATCTCAACGGCGCCAGTTTTCGATATTCGACCAAGGCTTCTGCCAGCTTTCTGGAATTACGGATTTCACCGTAATTTGAAAACATATACCACAATTCCTCCATCGAATACTGATTCAGAACCTTATATGCGGTCAGTTCACTCTGCCGGTTCATTCGCATATCGAGCTCTGCACTTTGACGATAGGAAAATCCACGATCCCCCTGGTCAAATTGCATAGAGGACACACCAAGATCAAGCAACACACCATCCACCTCTACCCACCCATCTGCACGCAGTACATCCACCATATCCGAAAAATTGTTGTGCCTCAAATGCAGCCTCGGATCATTGGGCGCTGATTCAAATACAGAATGATCCTGATCAAATCCATACAAGATCCCATCACCCAGCCTTTCCAGGATCAATTTGCTATGGCCTCCTGCTCCATATGTCCCGTCCACATACACACCCCCTGACCTTACATTCAACGCCTCCACAGATTCCTGCAGCAAAACTGTTTCGTGGATCACTGTCATTCGTTTTCATCCGGATGACCACCGCCGAGTACCTGCTCAGCCAGCTGAGAAAATTCCTCAGGCTCTGCATCCAACATTCCATAATAGGTTTCCTTGTCCCATATCTCAATGCGATCCAGATAAGCGAACAACACCGCATCCTTTTCAATCCCGGCATAATCGAGTAGATTTTTACCGATCAATACCCGATCTGCTGAATCTGTGGATACACTGTTGACCCCTCTGAAAAAATACCGGATAAAATTCCGGTCCTTTTGTCTGTACACATTCAGATCATTCACTCCTTCTACAATTTTATCCCAAACTTTTTCGGGATACATCATAATGCATTTTTCAAACCCACGGTTGACGAAAAACGTCGATGGAGACAGCCCACCCAGCTGCTTCAATAGCTGCGCCGGCATTTTCAACCGACCTTTGCCATCCAGACGACATTCATATTCACCGTAGAGTCGAACCATACACTATGATCAAGCTTGATAGATTCAAAAGTAGAGAATACTCCCACAATTATCCACCTTTTAACACCATACATATAAAATTTTTATATATCTCCCACAAATCCCCTCGATCAATCCGTATTATGTAGTCATTATGATAACATTGCATAATCTAAAAACTGAGAACGGTTTATATTACTGTATAAATGATTAAATTTAGGATATTTATGCATATCAACAAGTACGATATGAACCGATTCGAGTGTGGTAAAATGTGGGAGTAAATGAATCAAAAAAAGAAAAAGCATGGGAATCTGGGCGTGCCTGTGCGCACTTGTGGAGCAAAATCGTGGTAGGTGTATTTTTAATGATGAAAATAAAAGGTGATAAAGGTCCTTTTTCTAGACTGGTTGCTTGCCTTTATACGCACTTTGCGACTTTGCGGCTACCCCTACCTTTGCGCACTTTGTGTCTTTGCGGTTACCCCTCAGAAAAGCAGACCATTCAGGAAGTCATGATGCAGGGGGGCTATAACAGGCAGCCATGCAAAGCCGGGAAAAACGACGCTAAGAATGAATATGAAAATCAACTGAAAAACAGCGATTGTGCGCAGTCAAAATAGCTCACGATTGGACCCAACCGCAAAATCCTTTACCCCACGGGAACCGAATCCTTATCCTCTTTCTTATAACTTTTTGAAAATGAATCCACTTTCATTTTGAGGACGCCATATATAGCTTCGTGGATAATATTTGTGGACATTTTTGACTTGCCCAATTCCCGATCCTTGAAGAGGATGGGAATCTCTTTCACCCTGAATCCCAGAGTCCAGGAGGCAAATTTCATTTCAATCTGGAAGGAATATCCCACAAAACGAATTTTATCCAAATTGAGCGTGTCCAGCACTTCGCGCTTGTATCCCACAAAACCAGCTGTCACATCGTGGACAGGCATCCTGGTGATCATCCGAACGTACAGGGAAGCCCCTTTACTGAGCCAGAGACGCTTACGGGGCCAATTAATCACACCCCCTCCAGGCACATATCTGCTCCCGACGACCACATCAGACAGGTCTCCGGTCAGCACTTCGGCCAGCCGCACCAAATCCTTTGGGTTGTGTGAAAAATCTGCATCCATTTCATAGATATATTCGTAGAAATGTCGGAGTGCCCACCTGAAACCATGTATATATGCAGTACCCAGTCCCAACTTCCCCCTGCGTTCTTCCAAAAACAATCCATGTATGTCCGTCTGCATTTCCCTCACAATATCAGCAGTACCATCCGGCGAACCATCGTCGATGACCAAAATATCAAAAGGGACAGATAATTCTTTAACCGCCTGGATGATGCTACGGATGTTTTCCTTTTCATTGAAAGTGGGAATAATGACGAGGTGTGAATTCACAATTGGACATTTAGATGCTCAAAGATAGAAAATCATTTCAAATACAAGCTTCGTTCCAAATTATCATCTGCGATGACCCTGATATTATAGACCAGCGAAGATCAATTCACAATGGATTTCGCTATAGGAATGCAAAGAATTTTTTTGTGTTATGTGAAACAATAACAGTGACATATGCGTTATTTAACAACAGATATTTACTTCATACTCAAGGTTTTTTACTTTAGTAGTGTGAAGTTTTTATATGCCGGTAATCTGGCGTTGAAATAATGTTGATTGCATGGGATTGTAGATCCATATTATAAAAGCATCTTCTTCGAATGGAAAGTTTGGAAGCAAAAAACTGAAGATGGAATATCCCAAGCTACATTATATCATAGTCTCAAAAGGAAGATTTGACATGGCCATCTATTTTGATTGGTCAATTGTGCTCAGAAAATTTTTGATAAAGGGTTAGTTTGTATGGATAGTCATATTTAACGCCCGATTTCATATAAAAAAATAAAGAACTATGGTTAATCAGTCAAACACCTTACAAGAGCACGACGTGGAAAATAAATGGTTGAAAATCAGACAATCCTTTCTTCATGAATATCGGAATCTTTATCCTACAGATCTGCAATATGGGAAGGGTGAATTTAAAGTTATGTTGCGTCGGATCGGCGACAAACTGGGCATGTCGGAATATCAGGTCAAAAAAATAATCATGCGGTGGGAGGAATCAGCTTCCCACTATTTTTGAGAAATGGAGCTACATTATTGCTTCAGATTGAGCCAATCCACCCTTTTTTTGAGCCATTGAAGTGTTTGAATGGCTTCGGGATCTTCCGTTTCGTATTTATATTTCCATGCGACCCTGGGTGGAAGACTCATTAGAATGGATTCGGTTCGGCCCTGACTTATAAGACCAAATTTGGTACCGCGATCCCACACCAGGTTAAATTCAGCATACCGACCCCGTCGTATCATTTGCCACTCTTCCTGAGCCGCACCATAAGGCATGTTTGACGTTTGCAAAAACTGTTCTTGATATATCGGAATGAACGCTTCCCCCACTTCTTTTACGAATTCAAATATGGCCTCCTTACTGTGTCCGGAGGTTTGATTGAGATGATCGAAGAAAATACCTCCCACGCCCCGGGTTTCCCCTCGATGAGGTAAGTAAAAGTAGTCGTCTGCCCATTTTTTGTATTCTTCATATTTACCTTTGCCAAACCGATCACATACCAGGTACAATTTTTGATGAAAACTGCTCGCCAGTTCCGGGTTAATATAATGTGGGGTCATATCAATACCGCCCCCAAACCACCATTCCCGACCTCCATCCAATTCAAAATATCGGACATTCATGTGTATGATAGGTACCCTGGGTGAAACCGGATGCAGAACAATCGACACTCCGCTCGCCAGCCACTGTTCCCCGTTCATATTCATATTTTCACGCATCGTCGGTGTAACGTCCCCATATACATGAGAAAAATTGACACCGCCTTTTTCGATATGATTTCCTTCAAGAATCCTGGTCCGACCTCCCCCACCTCCATCACGCTGCCATATATCTTCCTGAAACCGACCTCTCTGGTCCAGCTGTTCAAGAGCCAGGCAAATCTTATCCTGAAGTTGTGTGAAATAATCGATGATAGATCGAGTCTCAACCATGATTCAGCCGGGATTTCAACGCTTCGACCACCTTCTTACTGTTGCCCACAAAATATTGCTGGTCAACACGGACAACGGGGCGCTTTAAAAATGCATAATGCTGCAACAATAGATTTCGGGCCTCGTCTTCAGAAAGTTCATTTGCTTTTTTGTCCATAGTCCGAAACTTCGTACTCCTGCCATTGATCAGGTCTTTGAAAGAACCTGTGGCATGGTACATATCCTCCAGTTCATTCTCTGTCACAGGCTGAGACTTGATGTCAATCAATCTGACATGATCGGCATCCAGACTTGCCTCCTTAATTATTCTCTGGCACGTCGAACAAGTAGAAAGATACCAGACCTTAATATCCATTTCCAATTATCATTGATTTTTTTCCATTCGGAAAGCACACTCGCACCCCCTCGACCTTTATCCTCAATCCATACCTAAACGGGCGGCCTCCCATGCTTCAGTACACGGCCAGGAACATACCACCTCTAATGCTCAACCTCTCCCTTAACCTTGCTCCGCCTTTCTATGGTCAGCTAGGAACTTTTCGAGTCCAATGTCGGTCAATGGGTGTTTGAGCATTCCCAGAATGGCATCCAGTGGGCAGGTAACCACATCGGCTCCGTTTCGGGCAGCTTCGACAATATGCAATGAAGAACGAATCGAAGCAGCAAGAATTTCAGTTTCGAAGCCCTGGATGGCATATATTTCTGCAATTTCCTGAATGAGCTGCATACCATTCCAGTTGATATCATCAATCCTTCCAATGAATGGGGACACATATTTCGCTCCAGCCTTGGCACACAAAATGGCCTGTGCCGGACTGAATACCAACGTACAATTTATTTCAATACCCTGATCTGATAGATGACGGATGGCTTTTACTCCGTCCTTGATCATAGGTACCTTAACCACAATATTATCCGCGATTTTGGCAAGCTCTTCGCCTTCTTTGACGATCTCACTATATGCGGTTGCAATAACCTCAGCACTCACATCTCCATCAACCAGCTGACAAATTTTTTCGTAGTGTTTCCGGATATTGCTTACGCCCGAAACTCCTTCCTTAGCCATCAACGAAGGGTTGGTGGTTACTCCGTCCAAAACGCCGAGGTCCCGGGCTTCTTTGATCTGATCAAGATTCGCTGTATCGATGAAAAATTTCATGGTGGTGAGATTTAAGGATAAGATAAACAAAAATGGAGAACGCATGCCGTCCGCTACAACCGCCTACCCTTGCTGCGTTTCCGCCCTGGGGGGATTCAGCAGGAGCTGGACGCATGGTTCTCCGATGCAAAGTTAATCTTTCCTAATTGGAATTCAAAGAAAATTATTCAAAGTAAATCCTCCAGACATTCAAATTGGGAACGTCTGCTTCAATTAGAACCGGTTCCCGACGTACAGGATGTTCAAACCGAAGACTTTTGCAATGAAGGGCGATGGAACGATCCTCCATTTTTTTCTGTGCACCATATTTCAGATCACCCAATATGGGAACTCCGATATGAGACAATTGCACACGAATCTGATGTGGTCGGCCCGTCTGTGGTCGAACTTCGATCAGGCTCTTTTGATTGATTATTTTGAGGACTTTGTATGTAAGAACACATTCCTTCGAACCATTTTTGCCTGGCGATGATACAAAGCTTATGTTTTTCTGACGGTTCTTGGCAATATGGTTCACGAGTTTTCCTTCAAGTTCCTCCGGGATTCCTTCACAAATGGCATAATATACTTTTTCCACAAGATTCTTTTGAAAAAGCGTATTGATCCTGCCCAATGCTTTGGACGTCTTGCTAAATAATAATGCTCCACTCACGGGACGATCCAACCTGTGGTTGGGTGCAAGAAAAACCTCACCCGGTTTGTTGTAGGTGGTTTTGATGAATTGTTTCAATACATCCAGAATGGTTTCATCACCGGTGTGGTCACCTTGTACAAGAAATCCTGCCGGTTTATTGACAGCGATGAGGTGATTATCCTCATAGATAATGGCTGCTTCCTTCACGTCATTAGAAGTTTAGGTAAAAATCTCCTGTCAACTTCCGGTATTCCTCTGTGAATCCATCCCCTTCTTTCTCATGGATATACAGATCCCCGACCTCAACTTGTGCTATGGCGTGATCTGAAAATTCCATAAGAAACCGCTCCATGGGTTTTCCATGGCGGCTGTATACCTGGGTTCTTCTAATGAGATACAAACCGTATTGTTCTGCCAGTTCGATAAATCGGTAGCCTTCCATGATCGGCAGTATAACAGCGAAACGCCCCCCTGGGCGTATGAGTTTCTTTACCGACCTCAGCAAGTCGCCGTGAGGCAACTTCACAGTATGCCGTACATCATTTTTGGATTGGCTTTCAGAAAGTGTACCTCCGGTAAAAAACGGAGGATTGCTGATGATCAGATCAAAACTCCCTGGAGCAGAATGAGCGTAATACTGTACTGGAGAATGTACCATCGTGAGTCGATCTGCCCAATCACAATTCGCTGCATTTTCCCGAGCCTGCAAATAGGAAACTTCATCGATATCTACCCCCACAATATGCTGAATATGCGCAGATCGCTGGGCAAGCATCAAAGCAATGACCCCTGAGCCGGTGCCAATATCCAATGCTGAGCGAACTTCTTCAAGATTGGCCCAGGCACCCAGCAATACACCATCGGTGCACACCTTCATGGAACATTGGTCCTGACAGATATCAAATCTTTTGAAGTGAAACACATTTTCTCTGACTAATATATCCATACGTATCGAATCTAAATCGGCAATGTACCCTGATTATTAAGTAGATCGGAGTGCAAATATCGAAAATTTTCCAGAAAAAATGGATAATAGTTTCTTTCCTCATCCAGCAGCGATATCAAAGTTTGAATATATCGCGGTATAATTTCCTGTTATCAGTTTATTCCCTAATTTTGCTGGTCAAATGTATACCTGATATGAAAGCAGCACCACGATCAAGTTCAGAGAAGAGAAAAGCCGGAATGTATTTTTTGATTTCCCTGGCAATCATGATAGTTCTCCTCATCGTCGAACCCCAATTCTTTTGGGTTCCCCTGCCATTTGTACTGACCTATGCGGTAGTGGCTCTCGATGTGATGTAGCCCTCCTGGCTGCATAGCTCACCATCATTCCCGACAACTGACCGATTCCTTAACAACCGGGCTTTAGCGATGCCGGACATTTCCGCAGAGGTACACTGAAGAGTTTTACGGACGCACACAGAGCGTTATACAAAACGGTTTGCTCATCAAAACCATCTATTTCAACCGCATCAAAGTGTGCCAATGAAAATGTGCCGATTAAATTCAGTGGATGAAAATGGCGGCCGATGAGAGACCTGCAAGGTCATCGGAAATACAGCGAAGAGTGGAACCCATCGGAACAAAATGAATAAAGGGTGTGAGCCCAGGAATAACGAGGGTTAATTAGCTTCATGGAGCGGCATGGAGTTTTCCCGGAGCTGGAAGCTTCGGGGACATTTATCGTACCACGGTCACCACGCCCCATTCGCTTTTGATCCGCCCCCGTCCATCTTCGTATTCCACTGAGACGACATACACCCCGGGAGCCAGGGGCTGCCAGACTTCAGCCGGGATCAACACCGATGTGCCATTCGCCATTCCTTCTGTGCGGTACAGCACGCTGCCCCACTTGTCCAATAAAACCACCGACCGGATCGAGGTACAGCCCGGGGCATAGAGGCGCAGATCTTCGTTGACCCCGTCTCCGTTCGGGGAAACCGCATTGGGGATAGATAAGGTGCATTCCTTGCCACAGTCGTGGTCTTCCACCACCTCGTAGATCGCCTCGAAGACACACCGTTCCGCCTCGATTAGCAATCCATAGCTCCCCCTGTTGTCGATCAGCCGCTCCCGGTCAACTGTTCCATCTGCCCACCGGAATTCCCACTGTGCATTGTCGTCCGGCAGGGTCAACGGGATCGGTTGGGAGCAACACCAGGCGATGGTCTGCCCGTATTCCCCCGATGGATCTGCCATTACCCGGACCGATATATCCTTTTCTGCCACGCAATCCCCGGCGTATCCCCGCAAGAGGTATTCGCCGGCGGTCGTGATCGATAGTTCCTCCCCCGTGGAATATATCCGGCCATCCCACTCCACCGAATCCAGGCCCGTCACCACGATAACTTCCGGTGTTTCACCACACAACGTCCATTCCGATGCATATGCCTGTGGAATCACCACTTCCTCAGCCAGAGTAACCATGACCTGCCCTTGATACGTGCAGCCATCCACCCGGGCTTCCACCTCGTACGGCCCCGCATCTGCTGCGGCCAACGTCGTAGAATCCCCCCGGTCTCCGTTCCACCAGATCACTTCGCTGTACCTGCCCGGGGGCAACCCGATCCGTGCTTCTGTTCCCGGACACAAGGTCACGTCTTCCAGCCTCAGGACTGCCGTCTCCGATTCCTCCACCGTGATCCGGGCTGTATCCGCACAGCCTTGTCCAGCGACATCGGTGGTCACGATGTAGTGGTATGCTCCCGGGGCATCCATACCCGGAGTAAATTCCAGTCCGCCGCTTGCCAGGGAGGGTTCGATCCGGCCATGACCACCCGGAGGCGAGGGTGGAACAGGCAGCACAACCGGAACACCTTGTGCACAAAAGGTGAGCACGGTATCCGCACCCGCCAGACCTTCCACCGGCCGGATGATGATCTCCACCGGCACTGAAATGCCACAACCCATAAAGTCGACCTCGACCCGGCGCTGAACATCCATCGTTTCTGCCACCCAAATCGAATCACCGTTGCTGCCGTCCCACCAGGTGACGGAAGTGTACTTTCCAGGCGGAAACCCAATTCGCTCGCGACCACCCGGGCAGAGGACGACCGTATCCAGGCCCAGATGGTCCTGTCCCGCCACACGCAAGGTGATCACAGCCGTATCCCGGCAATCCTCCTGTTCCACAATGTAGAGATAGTCCCCGTCTTCGTCCGTACCCGGAACGAAAGTATGCTCACGATCCGAAGGCTGCGGAGAAAAATACCCGGCTTCCGGGTCTACCTCTGCGCTCAGGTAGGAACGAAGATCCAGCGAAGCCACATTGGGGCAGTATTCCACCAGGGTGTCCCGGCCGGCGTATACTTCGCTTTGCTCCAGTTGGTAAACCGTCCACGAAGAAGTGCTGTCTTCTCCCACGTGCATGGTGACCGACACGGCCCGTTCCCGGCGCTGCTGCGCATCGGACGGATCCCAGTCCGCCCGGTACCGCAGGCTGCGCAGAAAATCTTTGATGCGGTCTTCATCCACCCCATATGGGTTGTGCCAGACCCAGCGCGAGGGCGAGGTTTGCTCCAACTGATCCTAACTGTGGCGCTCCTTTAAAGCCTCCAAAACAACTTTTGTCTTCATTTTAGGTGTGAATCTTCGTCTGCTCATAACAGTAAATTTAGTGAATAAAAATTGACTTAACTTACTGTCTCATTTTTTGGGGTAACATCACCTGATGGTAGAGAAAAAGACGTAACTATGCTACATCTTTATGATTCACAAAAACAATTTGGAGCTCAGGCTTCTTATTTAGGGAAAATTAAACATCTCCAATTTATATCGATAGAATTTCGAATATAAGTCCTGCGCTTCCAAATCGCAGGCAATGTCCGACGGCGATTCGTGAGCCGACCTTGTGCGATTCGTGAGCGCGGAAGTCGAAATAAAAAC
>CAYRRD010000057.1:0-21827 GCA_964426625.1 uncultured Saprospiraceae bacterium
TGAGTAGGTGTAAGGGTGTGTAGTCAAACCGGTGGCAAATTTACAATTTTAATACTTTAAACAAAGTATTTGATGAGGATAAAATATTTTAACCCGGGGGCTATCTTTTTTTTAGTATCATTGACATGATATTATCAAATTAAGGTATACATGGAGTTAAAATTCTGTGGAGCAGCTCGCGAAGTTACGGGGAGTTGTCACTTGCTCACCCTGGATGATGGATATAAAATTTTACTGGACTGCGGATTGTATCAGGGAAGTGATGAGGAAATGGCGAACTTCAATCGAAACTGGTATTTCAATCCATCCGACATTGACTGCGTCATATTGACCCATGCACATATTGATCATTCAGGACGTCTGCCCTTTCTGGTAAAGAGTGGGTTCAAAGGCAGTATTTATAGCACACATGCCACACGTAGTCTCTGCGCGATAATGCTGTTGGATAGTGCCAAAATACAGGAATACGACGCCAAATACGACCAGAAAAAACAAAAGAAAGAGTCTGTCGGTCCGCTGTACGAAACCAAACACGTCACCGATACCATGAAACTTTTCCGGTCCGTATCGTACGATCATTGGTTTACGATCCATGAAGGTGTTGAAGTATTGTTCCGCGATGCTGGACATATCCTGGGTTCTGCGTCTGTTACCTTGCGTATTCAAGGAGAAAAGTACATTGGATTTACGGGGGACATTGGCAGGGAAGACAGACCCATTTTACGCGATCCGGAACCCATGCCACCTGTTGATTATCTGATCTGTGAATCGACTTATGGAGATCGGGATCATGTCAGCAAACCTGTAGAGGATGAACATTTTCTCAAGGTCATTCACGAAACATGTGTTCTTCGCGGTGGAAAGGTTATCATTCCTTCCTTTAGTGTGGGCCGTACCCAGGACATTGTTTATATCCTGGACCAATTGTTTAATGAGGGATTGTTGCCTGCTGACATACCGGTTTTTGTCGACAGCCCACTTGCGATCAATGCTACGCAGGTGTATGGGACTCACCCTGAATGCTATGATGATGAACTCAATGAATATTTATTACAGGATGATGATCCTTTCGGATTCAACAGTCTGACATATATAAGAGATGCAGAAGTGTCAAAATCGCTCAACACAAGGAAAGGACCCTGTGTCATTATAAGCGCTTCAGGTATGGCCAACGCAGGCAGGGTAAGGCACCATCTGGCCAATCATATCGAAGATGTCCGTAATACCGTTCTGTTGGTGGGTTATGCAACTCCCAGCACCCCTGCCGGGATTTTGAGGGCCGGGCATAAAACCATAAATTTATTTGGGGAATGGCTCCAGGTCAACGCCCAGGTTCAAATCATTGATGCCCTATCCGCGCATGGAGATCGGTGGGAGATGTTGTCATTTATCAAAAACCAACAAAGCGCCAAAGGACTTTTTCTTGTTCACGGGGATTATGAAGTTCAGGTAGCCTGGAGGGCATTTCTGGAGGAAAGAGGATTTGACCACATTGAGATTCCGGCATTAAGGGATTCCTACATATTGTTTGGTGATACTCATCAATAAGTTTTATTTTGGCAGGAAATTCCGGGATTTGAAAAATGAATTTTGAAGGGATCCGTATTGCACCACGATTCCTTCTTATCTTAATGAAACTATGAAGACATTTTACATGCGACTTTTACACTTTTTCTTTGGTTTGATTCTAATTCCTGGCATTATCCGTGCCCAGGATTATTGTGAAACCTTATTTACCGACAATCAGTTTGCATCCGTTCAAAAAGTTGAAATGCTTTACGATCGGGTCGAGGATCCCACTGGCTACTATGACTCGATCAACCTATATCTGGATCTGTATTATTCTACGGAAAATACCCAGGAAATACAGCCGATGATGATTTTGTTACATGGGGGTTCATTCATCACGGAGCTGGGAAATAAAGCGGGGATGGAAGAAATTTCCCGATTGATGGTTGCCAAAGGATTTGTAGTGGCATCCATTAGCTACACCACCTGGTCTTTCCTGTTAGGGGGAGCGCCGACCCTGGATCAGATCGTAGATGTGGTGACCAAATCAATGCGCGATCTGCAAAGTGCCATCGAATTTGTGGTCGAATTTAATGGTCAGGGGCAATTTCCCGAGGTCGATATGCAAAATCTTGTGCTTGGAGGGGCATCTGCAGGAGCGGTTACTATGCTGCATCGTATATATATTGATGAAGACAATGAACTTCCCGACTTTTTGGCTATGGCATTTGAAAACAATGGGGGAATTTTTCCTTCACACTCTGAGGATTATCGTATTGCGTATGGTCTCAATTTGAGCGGAGGCATTCTGGATACAACCTTCATTGATGAAGATGAACCACCTTTGATTTCCGTACATGGCGACCTGGATTCCACTGTGTTCTATGAATTTGGACCCGCCAGTGGCTTTATTGATCTGTATGGCAGCAAACCCATCGATGAGCGGCTTCGAAATCAGAGCATAGCGTCCTACCTATATACTTTTAAAGGTGGGGGCCATACAGACATTTATGAGGACATCCCTTTGTACCGGGATCCCCTATTGTCGGTAATGGATACCGCGTTGAATCTCATTCACCATGATTTATGTCTAAGAACCAATACCTTAGCGGATTTTAAAATAGCTGATGTCCGTCTGGTGAATACCCTGGTGAATCGGGATTTGGTGATCGAGAATGAGGAAAAGCAGGGGATGAAGTATCGCATCGTGGATATGTGGGGCAGGACATTACAAATTGGAAATTTGGGAGTTGGAAAACAAAGACTGGCGTTCCAGGCAGACCTGCCAGGATATTATGCATTGCAGGTATTTAGTTCCCGGGACGGGGGGATGACCAGATATCAGCAAATGTTTTTCTTCCATGGAAAATAGGGAAGAAGAATACATATATCAGTACGATGAAGGGAAAGAGGAGTAGAGTGAAATCCTTAAGCAACAGACAATAAAGCGTCGTTTGCATAATTTCAATTTCCTTGCACAACCACGAATAAAATGGTACTTTTACCAACTTTATAATTTAATCGTCAAAATCTGTTAACGAATATGGGACAAACTATTACGTATATTCTCCCCATCTTTGGGGTATTGGGGCTCATCTACATGTTCTGGAGATCCAGTTGGGTATCCAGGCAGGAAGTGGGCACGGAATCAATGGCTCGGATTGCCAAAAATATCTCGGAAGGTGCTATGGCATTTTTGAGAGCCGAATACAGGGTACTAGCTATTTTCGTCGTCATTGTCGCAGCTTTGCTGATCTACAGTGGTACGGTATCCGAGGGATCGCACCCTTTAATCGCTATATCATTCCTGTTTGGGGCAATATGCTCAGCATTGGCTGGATTTATCGGTATGAAAGTGGCTACTCAAGCCAATGTTCGCACCACCCACGCTGCCCGGACCAGTCTGGGTAAGGCACTTGAAGTAGCCTTTGCAGGAGGGTCTGTGATGGGTATGGCTGTTGTGGGCTTGGGTTTGCTCGGACTGGGTGTCCTGTATCTGGTATACTCCAACATGGGATGGGAAGTCGGACAGGTCATTCAGGTATTGACCGGGTTTTCGTTTGGTGCTTCCTCGATTGCATTGTTTGCCCGTGTGGGTGGCGGTATTTATACAAAAGCAGCTGATGTGGGAGCCGACCTGGTCGGAAAAGTAGAAGCTGGGATTCCCGAAGATCATCCGCTCAATCCCGCCACAATCGCAGATAATGTGGGCGACAATGTAGGTGATGTAGCCGGAATGGGCGCTGATTTGTTTGAATCCTATGTAGGTTCCATTGTGGGTACCATGGTTTTGGGTGCCGCCTTTATCGGAATATCAGGTTTTGAACTTTCCAATTCCTGGGGCGGATTGAACGCTGTGTTGCTTCCCCTGGTGCTTGCCGGACTGGGGATTATAACCTCGATCGTCGGAACGTTTTTTGTCAAAGTAAAGGAAGGGGGGAATCCACAAACTGCGCTCAATACGGGTGAACTAATATCTGCAGTGATCATGTTGATCATCACCTACCTTGTTATTGTCAACATTATGCCCGAGTCCTGGACTTATAATGATACGGTTTACAACAATACGGGTGTGTTCTGGGCGGTATGCTTTGGATTGGTCGCGGGATTGTTGATAGGATTTGTGACTGAAAAATATACAGGAACCAATACACGACCGGTTACCAGCATTGTAAAACAATCCGTGACAGGTTCAGCGACCAATATTATTTCCGGTTTGGGTGTCGGAATGCAATCCACCGCTATTCCCATCATCATTTTGGCAGTGGCTATCATGGGATCTTATCATTTTGCCGGGTTGTATGGTATTGCTATTTCTGCAGTGGGAATGTTGTCCAATCTGGGGATCCAACTTGCCGTTGATGCCTATGGCCCTATCGCGGACAACGCAGGTGGGATAGCTGAAATGGCTGAATTGCCCTCAGAAGTCCGCCAACGTACTGATAAACTTGATGCAGTAGGGAATACGACGGCGGCGATTGGAAAAGGATTTGCGATCGGTTCTGCGGCGTTGACCGCATTGGCCTTATTTGCTGCTTTTATGGAAACCGCTGGATTGCAATCAATCAATATTGCCCAGCCTCAGGTCATGGCAGGATTGCTCATCGGTGCTATGTTGCCTTTCCTGTTTTCATCCATGGCTATGGATGCCGTAGGTCGTGCAGCGATGGATATGATCAAGGAAGTCCGTCGACAGTTCAGAGATATTCCTGAACTTAGAGCAGCGCTCAATGTGATGAATAAAAACAACCATTCGGACATTAAAACCTGGAGTGCTGAGGATCAAAGGATTTTTCATGAAGCAGATGGTAAGGCGCAGTATGGAAAATGTGTGGAGATATCCACCAAGGCCTCGATCCGTGAAATGGTTCTACCTGGTCTTATAGCTGTATTATCTCCTGTATTGATTGGGTTTGCCTTTGGTGAAGAAATGTTGGGCGGTTTGCTGGCGGGTGTTACGGCTTCAGGTGTGTTGATGGCGTTATTCCAATCCAATGCAGGAGGAGCCTGGGATAACGCCAAGAAAATGGTGGAAGAAGGTGTGGTGATCGACGGCGTGGAATACGGCAAAGGTTCCGAACCACATAAGGCGGCTGTAGTTGGAGATACGGTGGGTGATCCATTTAAAGATACTTCCGGACCATCGCTCAATATTTTGTTGAAATTGATGTCTATTGTAGCGCTTGTAATTGCTCCGTTTTTGTAGATACAATTGGGAAAGGTCATTGACTGACCGTGGTTTCCCTGCAAAGTCTTTAAGCCGGTTGTATGAGTACATACAGCCGGCTTTTCATTTGGGCATAAAGGAATTGTCGTTGGTCTAAATTCTAATCTGTATGAGAGATATTTACAATAATTTTGTTATTAACTTTGGTAATTCCATAACTTCATGGTAGATAAGACCGTTCCTAATGAACCAAAAGGGCGATCTGATCTTTTAAACTAAAAGACCTTCTAAATTGAATAAAATGATTATACGAGGATTGGTACTGTTGCTGGTTGTCTTCGGTGGCTATATCTACAAACAATTTTCCGGGGAAGATTTAGCGGAACTGACCCGCGAACAAGTGATCGTGAAAGGAATCACGACCTTTGTTAATTACGTCCATTTTTCACCCCACAGCATGGATGACACTTATTCACAGGAAGTGTTTGATATCTATCTGGAGTCACTTGATGGACGTAAACAGTTTTTTACAGCTGAGGAAGTGGATATTTTGAGAAATAATCTGGTAAAATTGGATGACCAGATCAAAACATTTGATCTTACCTTTTTCCGAGAATCCTACGATATGTATGTTCAGGCATTTCATAGGGCTGAAAAAATGTATAAAGATATTCTCAGTCGACCATTTGAATACGATGTAAGTGAGAACCTGGAAAGGGATCCTTCGAAACTGGATTTTCCTCGGGATTCCACTGAATTGCGGGACTACTGGAGAAAGCTGCTTAAATATGAAACGCTTGGTCGAATTATTGATAAGCAGAATGCAGTGTTGGACGGGGAAGATCCGCTTACCTTCCAGGAGCTTGAGAAAGAGGCGCGGGAAGGTACCCGGGAAATGTATGAACGGTACTTTGATCGAATGAAGGATTTTTTGCGGGAAGAGGACTTATTTGATCAGTATATGAATGCGATTACGATGGCGAACGATCCGCATTCCAATTATTTTAGCCCAAAGAGAAAGGAAGATTTCGAAATAGATATGTCCGGCAAACTAGAGGGGATCGGTGCGAGACTTACCAAAGACGGTGAATATACCCGGGTGGTCAGCGTAGTGCCGGGAGGACCTGCATGGAAAGGGAAAAAGCTACAGGCCAAGGATTTGATCGCAAAAGTGGCGCAGGGCGATGAAGAGCCTGTCGATGTGAGGGGTTGGAGAACCGATGACGTGGTCCAATTGATCCGAGGTGAGGCAGGCACGAAAGTTCGATTGATCGTCAAAAAACCGGATGATACGATGGAGGAAATTGAAATTATTCGGGATGAGGTGGAAATTGGCCAAAGCTTTGTCAAATCTTTCCTGATTGATGATGCCGAGATTGGCAAGAAAATAGGATACATCAAACTCCCCAGATTTTATTTTGAATTCAACGGAGACAAAAGGTCTTCCACCGATATGGCCAAAGAGCTGGATAAAATGAATAAGGAGAATGTCGATGGAATTATTCTTGATCTCAGATTCAACCCAGGTGGGTCACTGAGTGATGTCGTCGATATTAGTGGATTGTTTATAGAAGACGGCCCGATTGTTCAGGTCAAAGCTCGTGAAGATGATCCCTATATTTGGAAGGACAAGGATAAGAAGGTGAAATATACGGGTCCCTTGGTTATCCTGGTCAATCATTTCTCTGCTTCTGCCTCTGAAATTTTAGCAGCTGCTATGCAGGATTATGGCAGGGCTGTGATTGTCGGAAGCACTTCTACTTTTGGTAAGGGAACAGTGCAGCGGTTTTTTCAACTGGATCAGGCCTTCCGCGGAAACAGTCCTTATAAAGATCTGGGAGATGTAAAATTGACCATACAAAAATATTATAGAATTAATGGAGGAAGCGTTCAGTTGAAAGGCGTAATTCCCGATATCGTCCTTCCCGATACCTATATGTATATGGAAATGGGAGAAAAAGAATACGATAATCCATTGGAATGGACGCAGATCGAACCGCTGGAGTACAATCAGGATGTGTTCAAAGTTTCAAATCTGAGTCAGGTCAAAGCAAACTCCCAGCAAAGAGTGGAAAATAATCCGGTATTTGCCCGGATCGAACAATATGCCCGGTATTTGAAAGACATTCGGGAAGAGAGTATTACACCGCTCGATCTGGGAGAACTTAAGGCTTTGGAGAAAAGCAGAAAGGAACGCTCCGATAAATTTGAAGATCTTGATCAGGTGAACGAAAATCTTCAGATCCTGAATTTTGAAGAAGATATGGCAGGCATTCAAATTGATTCATCTCTCATAGCTGCCAATCAGGAAGAGATGGCGAATATTCAAAAGGATGTGTATATCAACGAGGCTTTATGGGTCATCAATGACCTTATCGAAGCCAGACCATAATTAGTGTTCCTGGTGAAAGGCAACTCCCACATCAACTGCTGATGTGGGACTTGCCCTTCATCTGGGATTCTGGAAACTTCACCTTCCGGCTGACAAAAAAGCCATTTAATTCGCTTTCCGATCACTTTTGATCAGTATATAAGATATATACCATGTTTTGCTTTCTCTATATACCTGCGATTCATTCTTTGGTATATTCCTGATCAAAAATAGGGATCCGGCTAAACCGGACAGGTCTGTGTAATATGGCAGCCAGACCACCATCGATGAGCTATAATCTGTCCATCTCAATGAAGACGGGAGAACAACCAGGATAACTTCCTGAATTTCCATGCATGACAAAATTGATCCATTCATCCTATCCCTTTTGTATATCTCATGGCAAACCCACTGCATCTTCTTTGTCGATTTCACCAGTTACCTTTTTCAACCTCTTTTTGACCAGAGATGAGCCCCAGTACGTTGAGAATATGAAAGCGATGGTTTTCCAATCGAAAATCCCTGATTTCCAAAAGTAATATCGCGCCAGGAGCATATTATCGGCATATAAATAGTAATATCGTGCCAGTTTCCCAAACACCCTTTTCATCCCTTTTCGGGCTTCCCGGGGATATTGTGCAGAGTATAATCCAATCGCCATCAACGACATATAGCTATCCCGTAAAAAGTATCGTCCTTTTTTGGATAGATTTTCTTCGTGAATGTGACGGTAAAAAAGGGGTTGTCGAACCTCTATGGATTCCCGATTGTGGTACAAGGCAAGCTGACGATCATAATCGATCATACCAAAGTATTCTTCATAACGGATATCTTTCGATCCTTTCCAATAAATGGCACTGCTTTCAAATTCATTTTGATCCCTAAAATCACGGACCAGTCTTTTTAAAAATGTCTCGTTTTTACCAAAATATACGTAGGGCTCCTTAGATGGCAGGGGCCGATCGTATTTTACATTGCGTAAATGATCGTAATAGGTACAGCTGCACGTAACAATCGGAACTTTTTCCAGGTAGGGCAGTTGAGTCTTAACTTTGTGCGGAAACCATTCATCATCATGATCCACGATACAGATATAGTCACCCGAGGCATGTGATAGACCTAGATTTCTTCCCCGGTTAGGTCCTCCTGAGTTGGATTTTGTATTCAAAAGGATCACATCGAAGTTTTTTACTCTTTCAATGGTTGCATCGGTAGAACAGTCATCCACCACGATGAGCTCAATATCAAATTCCTTACCCACACCTTCCTGGTTGAGGATGGAGTTCAAGGTCCGGTCGATGGTCGTTTCAGCGTTGTATGTGGTAACGATTACCGATATTTTTTTCATAGCCCTATTCCTTTCATTTCACGACCTGAGCCTACATCAGGTACAAGGGGAAATTGGATAAAACCGCTCAGCACCGGATGATTGCAGACTTTGATGGACATGAAAATAGATAATAATTGCCAATAGATAGCCGGATCGTAAGGTATGCATATAAAGAGTTTTCCTTATTACAAATTCTGGATACCTGGTATGCAGTCCCGGAGACTTACCCAAAAGGATTGTATTTTCTTTTAATGAGTTCGGAACCCCAGAAGGTTGTGAGATAATAGGCAAAATTCTTCAGGTTGGGCATGGATCGTAAAAAATAGTACCTGGCCATAGGCATATTCCCCATGAGATAGTAATACCGGGCCCGACTCCCATACATTTTTTTCTGAGCTATTCTGACTTCACGAGGCCATGAATGCGTATATTCTTCAATATGCATCAGGGAATAATAGAAATCTCTTTTTCGGTATTCTTCGTTCAATGACAGATTTTTTCCATCAATATATCGGTTATAAAGTGATTGATTGACCTCTATAGAATCACGATCCTTGAAAAGTCGCAAGATCCAATCGTAGTCAATCATACCAAAAGTTTCCTCAAAATGGATATGTTTGAGCGAACTGGAGAACATGATACTCCCCAGATAGACATTTTGGCCGATAATTGATCTCACTAATATGTCACGGAATGTTTTGTTTGCCGGAAAATAAATCGAGGGGGCGGAATTTAATCTGACTTTATCCACGTTTTTGTTATCCTGCAGGTTTATTATGGAATAACCGGAAGTGACAATGGGTACCTGTTCAGTATACGCGAGTTGTGTTTTTACTTTGTCAGGCTTCCATTCATCATCGTGATCCGCGATGCAAATAAAATCACCGGTAGCATGGCTTAAGCCAATATTCCGGCCACGGTTTGGCCCTCCAGAATTTTTAGCAGAGGTGAACACACGGACCTGGAACGGAAGGACCAGCTCCACAGTTTTATCAGTGGAACAATCATCCACTACGATGATCTCCAGTTCAAATAGTTCGCCCCGCCCGATTTGGCAGGATATGGAACGCAGTGTTCGTTCGATCGTTTGTTCTGAATTATAGGTGGTGAGAATTACGGAAATGGTGGGTTTCATTGGGATTGAATGTTTTTTTTGTTTTTTGATATACTGCTTAACCTTAATTACTGGTCAATTTTGGGGTAATTATCCAGCCCTTGTGTTACAATTATTACTCTTATTTAACTAGTGGTCTGTTAATAAGGTTGAAGAACTTATGAAACATATCACTAAGGCTAAATCTGCTGCGATTATCAATATCAGGTTTAAAGAGGTATGTGGCCCATTTATGGATAGTAAATACTCAATGTGAATTTAATAAAAAGTCTGTTTATTTGCTTAGGTTGAATCTATAAATAAGAATTAAAATTTCTTCTGTATGTTAACATATGGATAGTGTTTTGGTGTTGATACAATCGTATGCCTCTTAACAAGTGGGCTTTGTAGCCCTAATGGAAGAAAGAGTATAGTTAAATTACTAATATTATACAATGATCTTTTTACTTGCTGGTAAGGGTGAATGCCTATTATTGGAAATGGTTGGAGTACAATTCGTGATATTGTTGTGCAATTTTTTCCCATTTCAATTGTCGCACTTTCATCAGGGCCTGATAAGCCAGGGCATTCCGCAAACTTTCATTGTTTACGAGAATCTCCAATTTTTGACAAAAATCCTCAAAGTGATTTGTGAAAAGCATTTCTTTATCCTCGATAAAAGTTCCGCATGGCCCCTGATCCTTGTAGCCAATGATGGCGTTGTGTCGTGCTGCAGCTTCGTTATAGACCAAGCCATACGTTTCACTTTTGCTAGGCAGCAAAAATATCTGAGATTTTGTTAATAGCTCTATTACCTTGGTTTTGGGTATTTTACCGGTAAAATGAATGTTTGGATCACCCTGGGCAAGTTTCTTTAGTGTCCTTTCTTCCGGTCCGCTTCCAACTATAGTAAGTGAGACCCTGTACCTTGTTTTGATTTTTTGAAAGGCTTTCACAACCCAATCGACCTGCTTGGTATGAATCAAAGATCCCACACTGATCAAATTGAGTGTCTCTCCGTATTCTGGTGGCTGTTGAAGTATGAAATCCTTTTCAATACCATGGGGAATTATCCTGGCATCTCTACCAGTCCAGGCATGGATTTGTTTTTGAGTTGCGTCATTGAGACAAGTTAGAAATGCAGCATTTTGCAATGCATGGATCAACATTTTCCAGGTATGGCTATTTTTTCGGACATGATTCAATAGCAGGACATCCGAATTGCGAACCGTAATTCCAAAAGGAATACCCCACTTGACACTCAATAGATATGAAATATAGGCATCAGGCATCACATAATGAGCGTGGATGAATTTATAAGGTCGTTGCATTTCCGGAAGTGAAAGCCACGGACGGGTCAGAATCAGGGCGAATTGGGGTAAGGGAAGCCGGATATATTTCAAAACCTGAACCTGCATATCCTTGTAGTTCCAGTCCGACATTTCCACAAGGTGCTGGTATTTTTCAGCTTTTCTCAAGAAAAAAGGGACCCATTCCTTGGGATATATGAAATCAATTTGATGAAACTTGTGTAGGTATTCGGCCAGAGTGAAAATAACTCTGTTCGCAGGTAGCGTCGGTGTGGGAATGTTTTTCGCGACGTACAGGATGTCTGTAGGTTTTTCCTTAGTGAAATCCATACCGGCCAAAGATAGAAATTTTCATAATCTTTACATTTCAAAAAAAATGCCATGCATATACTCAGCGCCGAACATATGACCAGGATTCACGGTGATCGGGTGTTGTTTGAAAATCTGACCATCCATTTGTCAAAAGGGGATAAAGTGGGGTTTGTTGCACCAAATGGGAGTGGGAAATCAACGATTATCCACATGTTGACAGGTAAGGAAAATTCAGATCATCCCGAATTTCGTCTTTATGTCAATCCAGATGTTCGTGTGGGCTTTCTTCCTCAGCAAGAGAGCATTGACGGTGCACAGACCATATTGGATTATATATTTGATAATCCACTTCCGGAAATTCAGGCAATAAAACTGTATCGGGAAGCCAAATCAAATGAGGATGGGGACAAGTTGGCTGAGGCTATTCAAGCTATGGATCAGAGCCAGGGTTGGAATATCGAATCCAGGATTGAAGAAATTTTGGATAAGCTTCTGGTGCCGGAATCAAATCGACGGATGGACACATTGAGCGGGGGCCAGGCTAAGCGGGTGCTGCTGGCCAGATTGTTGATTGATGATCCCGATTTGCTTATCCTGGATGAACCCACAAATCATCTCGACGTGGAAATGATCGATTGGTTGGAAAACTACCTTAGCCTTCCAGCCAAAACCTTATTTATGGTGACCCACGATCGCTATTTTCTTGGGGACGTCTGCAATCAGATATTGGAACTGGATCAGGGGCAATTATATCAGTATCCCGGGAATTACAGGGTATTTCTGGAAAAACGTGAGGAAAGAACCGCAGTGCAGGAAAGTTCTACGCTCAAGGCCCGCAAACTGATGCGCAAGGAACTGGATTGGATCAATCGAATGCCCAAAGCAAGAACAACCAAAAACAAAGCACGGATTGATGCCTTCGACGCCATTAAGAAAGAGGCCCAACAGGAAATTTACCGGCAGGAAATGGTTTTTAACATACAGCCTCAACGTCTTGGCTCAAAAATCCTCGAATGTCATCACGTACGAAAGGCGTACGGGGATAGGGTGTTGATAGATGATTTTTCCTACAAATGGAAGAAGGGGGAGAAAATCGGACTGGTGGGTAAGAATGGAAGTGGAAAATCAACATTTATAAAGATGCTCGTCGGTGAATTGGAGACGGATAGGGGGAAAATCGTCGTGGGTGACAATACACGGTTTGGTTATTTTAGTCAGGACGAACGACTGCCCGAAACAGAAATACCCATGATCGATGTCATTCGGTCGGTCGCTGATTATCTTCCTTTGAAGCGTGGTGGATCATTGAGTGCTGAACAACTGCTGGAACGGTTTTTATTCCCGCGGTCCCGGCATCGGGTTCGGTATTCCTTGCTTAGTGGCGGGGAAAAACGGAGATTGCAACTGCTCCGGGTACTCATGACCAACCCCAATTTTCTTATTCTTGATGAACCAGCGAATGATCTGGATATTCTAACACTCAATACACTAGAAGAATTTCTGCTGGAGTTTGAGGGGTGTGTTCTTTTGGCGAGCCACGATAGATATATGACGGATAAAATTGTAGATCATCTTTTTATTCTCGATGGGAATGGGCAAGTGAAGGATTTTAACGGGACCTACCAGGAATATCTAACCAATTCTGTCCCCACAGAGAAAAAAGAACCACCCACCGAAAAAACGAAATCTCAGACATCAGTGTCTGAATACGAACTGAGAAAGAAGATCAGGAGCATTGAACAGCAGATTGATAAACTGGAGATAAAAAAAACCAGTATTGAAAACCGGTTTCAGGAACCAGACCTTACGCCGGATCGAATTCGGGAATGGAATGACGAACTGGTTCGGATCAGGGAGGATATTGAAAGGTTGGAAATTGAGTGGGAGGCCCTGATAGATCAATTGTAGAATGGATCTCCAGATTGTCCTAATTTCTTTTCATACCCAGGAATCCCTTTGCCTGATCGTATAAACGTAAGACCATGGCATTGATTTCAGGGGAAAATTTGAAGTAGAGAACCAGACCACCAAAGATGGAACCGGTGATTCCGGCTTTCAGCACAAAAGTTAGCAGGTAATAGCCGGTATGGGGAATGATGTACCCCAGACCATACGCACCAGCTGCAATGATTACCACCCACAAATGTTGAAAGGTAAAAGGATGTAGTCTAAATCGAATCCACACAAAAATCATTTTCACCACACTAAAAATGGTCATTGAAAGTAAGCTGGCGAGCGCTGCACCGTTTATTCCGTAAATGGGAATCAAAGCGTAGTTCAGAAAAATGTTGAGTACCGCAAGAAGGAGAATCAACACGATATTCCATCTGTACAGCTTTGAAAAGCTTATGATCAAGCCATTTACCCCGCCAGTCATGTCAATAACTTTGGCCAGCCCCAGCATAAGCACCACCATTTTACCCTGCATCAAAATGGAGGACTGAGCTGATAGCTGGAATATGAAATCCAGACTAACATATGCGGTAATGAGCATACCGAGGCCTACAATCAGCATGGAAATCGATGAAGATGTATATAGTTTTTTTATATTCTGAAGATCATTGTCGTGCAGTTCCTGTGCGATAATCGGAGCTGAAATATCTCTGAGGGATAGAAAAGGGGAAGCAATCACCCCTGCCACGTTATCCGCGATGCTAAATATACCGGTACTGGAAAATCCAAGCATGGAAGCGGTCATGATGGCATCGATTTTGAAAGCTATTGTGGAACCCAGACTGGCAAATACACCGTGGATAGAATAGCCTGCCATGCTTTTTGCAATTTTTTTTGTCACAAAAGAAAAATCTGGCTTGAGATGGAATTCCCCCAGAAAAAACGTATATATCACAAGCGACGCCAGGATCAGAAAATGAATGAAGATCAAACCCCATTTAAATTGAGCCTCATGGATGAGTTGGAAGTAAAACAGCAGGATCAAAATGGGAAGCCCGATTTTAAAATATAACGAATTGAAAATTCCGGGCACAACAATTCTCTGGAAATTGCTGATGTAATTGGTGATAAGTCCGATGGTGATTAGAAAATAGACCAATACACCTGTTTCAAGAAGATTTTCAGAAAAAACTTCCACATCCAGATTGATCGTCCGGAGAACCTGGTAGAATACATCCCGCCAGACAACCAGGAATACACTGAATATTAAAAAAAAGACGGTGGAAAGAATGAGTAACAAACCCAGAAAGCCATGATGACCACTTTTCGGATCGCGAAAAACCGGGAAAAAACGGAGAACCAGCGTACTGGTTCCGAAAGACAGGAGTGGAACAAGCAGAGAGGAGACACTGATCAGGAATCGCGCCAGTCCATACATGGCCTCTTCAAGTGGGTAGATATACAAGGTAGAGACCAAACCGAAGAATACTCCTATATAGCTTATAATGGTTTTTTTGAATCCCTGCCTTCCTATTATACCCATGTTGAAAAAACTAAAGGGCAAAGATAATCCAATGTCCTGGATGATCCGAATTTTGTTGGGCGTACGATCGGCTGCAATATGGAGGGCAATGCTTGGAAATATTTCATTTATTTTGTTGGCTCAAGTTCCATTGACCTGGATTCCAAACAAACTAATCCGCTACCTGGAATACCCATTCAGAACCATGCAAATCTTTGCAGGGATATCCTGGGGATACCAGTCGTTCCGGAAAACGCAGGGTTGGGAAACCTGTGGGAACTTTATAGGGTTCCTTTCGTCATGATATAGAGAGCCAGTCAGAACAATCCCAGCCAAGAAGTCTTTCGACATCTTTGATGTCGTATTTGAAAGTATCGATGAGGTGTTCCTGATCCGAAGTGGACATTATCCCATGTGCGGGTCGTTTGTGAACGATCCGGGGTGAAAAGGTATATAGTTCGGGATCTACGCCCAGGAAATTGAAAATACGATCGAGGGTTTCTTCCTGATGTTTCTTGAAGGTTTCATATTTAATAAACAGCATCTGTTGATCCGTGAAAAACCGCCGATATCGACGAATTTGTTCGGCATAGAAGCCTTTGGTGACGTAGGAGTATTTGTCGTTGAGAAAAGGGACCATTTGGTTGCGTTCTCTTTCCAGTTTTATGCTTTCGGAGAAGGAATGGGTTTCATTTCCACGATCCACCTCCATGTTCCAATGGGAAAATGCCCTTTGAACAGGATTTCGAAGGACAAAAATCAGCTTAATATGGGGATTATATTCCCATATTCGTCCTGGGCAGGACTCCAAATATATATAACTGGGGGTAGCCTCTCCATACACCTTTTTGCCCGAATTAAAATCAAAGAATTTCTCATATCGGGGATACAATAGGTAGGGTTTTGAATAGGTAATTTCATTGTTGAAAAAATGGAGTTCTTTTTTACTGGCCATTCCAATTTCAGGATGTTCCTTCAGGTAATGATACAGTGCAGTGGTACCCGCTTTCTGCGTTCCTACAATGATGAAATCTGCAGACCTGGATTGTCTTTTGTATATAAGTTTCTTTCGTCTGAATTTGAGCATTTTTGTTTCTCCTTCTTATAGGTTGGTTTTCCACTGTGTTGCCAGATGGAAAGGATAGTACCGGCATGGCCCCTCAAAATATTATTCAAATACAGGGTCTTTGGGTGGAGGGAACAGTTGTAATATCTTACAAAATACGTAACGTTTCCAAAGATAATAACTCCGGTATCGGAAAATTTTTCCCAATTCCATTTTTCGACTGTATTGAGGGATCCCAAAATCAACTAAATTGAGCGAACGGTTAACGGGAACTCCCCTATACAAGCTATTGGAAACGTTTTGCTGGTGAACCACCTGTATCCATAAGGGTTTTGTCATCAGATAGGTTACATACCTGTCCTTTTTTCTGCGTATCCGGTTCAGAAGTTCATGGTAAAAATGGAGTTTGATATGTTCCCATTTTGTGTGATTGCGGTGATGAATCCCCTTCATATGTTCCCCATTTTTCTCAATCAGACTCAAAAAAGGGGATCTCGGATAAAAATATTGGGATAATTGCCGCGATTTGAGATTCATACAATAGCCATTGGTCAGGGAGATCAAATGGTTGTCTACTGGGATGACATAGTTCTGAATTATATCGATGGCCTCTTTATGGAGTGCGTCGTCATTATCAAGATTGGTGGTGACGATCCATTCTATCCCTGGTTGGATCGTTGCACGTATATGGTCCATATAGTGCGATTTGAAATCATCATAGCCATCTACTAAGCACCATTGGATCGGTGATTCCTCCGGCGTCAACGCCAAAAGCTTGTCAATGAGGGATGATGGCGTTGTTCGATCCAGAAAGATAAACCAATTAAAATTTTGATTAACCTGATTGATAACCGATGGCAAACAATATTTCTGAAACAAATCAATCCGGTTGACAGTCCAGTTGAGCCATTTTTTATGATTATGGTCTTCTGTGGCCCAAAATTTTTTCAGATTAAATTGGGTGATTAAGAAATGCTGGAATTTCATATTCCCCTTTGTCTGAAGCGGCGGGATGGATTGATTATCCAATTCGCGGTGTTTTGTTGAAGCATGTTGTATAGACATATCTCTTTCTAATGTATCCATTAGTAGTTGTTTTTAAGATTATGTCTCTTTTTAAGGGAGCTGCGTGCAGAAAAGAAGAAAGTCAGAGAATACCGAAGGAATACTTTCTTCTATTTTTGTTTTTTATGGAAACGCAAAAGTATTCAGGTTGGTCTTAAGTAATGTAATTTTAACTGTTAAAATTTTACAACTCCAGCGGAATTCAGCTCCTCATCGAAGGAAATAGTATCTATTTTTTACAAATTCTCTACCAGTTGCCGTTGTCAGGAATTGCAATGCCCACTGGGGCTGGAGTCATTATTTTAACATCATAGCTATAATTTGAAAATGGGGCAATAGAAATGAAGGAAATGGCATTTGTATAATATTAAATACTTTTGTATTTCAACAATACCCTCTTCATCATGCTCAATAGGAAAAATGTTCTCAATACAGCGATATCCCTGGGTCTGTACCTTATCTTATCTGTGCTTTGTTTTTACCCTCAGATACAGGGCAAAAAGTACACCGCGGACGACACGATGCAATTCATCGCAAAAAGTCAGGAGATAATAGATCTCCGGGAAACTCTGGGACGTGAAGTTTTGTGGTCCAATGCTATATTTTCCGGGATGCCATCCTATTTTGTCAATCTCAGGTTTCAGGGTAATTTTCTCAAAACAATCCAGGATATTTTTATGTCGGTGTTTGATCGGCCGATAGGCTATTTTTTCCTGGGTTTAATGATCACCTTTTTTTGTCTAAAGGCCCTGAAGGTCAATCACTGGATCGCTACGGTCGGAGCACTGGGTGCCATAATGACGGTCAATAATTTTATCCTGTTCAGTGCCGGACATATGAGTAAGATTGTAACCCTGTGCTATATTCCAATCCTTCTTACAGGAATTTGGATTCTCGCCCGGAAACAATACTTACTAGGCGGCATTATTTTTACATTGGGGGCGATGCTGAGCATTATGGCCAACCACCCGCAAATGGTCTATTATTTTGCCCTATCTACATTTCCATTTTTTATTTATAAAGCAATTCAATGGATTCGAAACCGCGAATTTGGAACCCTTACAATAACCTTCGGACTGCTGGCCTTAGGGGTGATGATGGGAGTAGCTTCCAATGCCTCGAGAATATGGACATCACTGGAGTATAAGAATGCATCAACAAGAGGTGGATCTGTGCTGGTCGAGGAAGCTGCCACCAATACCACAGAAGGTTTGGGGTGGGAATATGCCATGCAATGGAGCAATGGGATGTCAGATATATGGGCTACACTGATTCCTGGTGCATCCGGAGGTGGAAGCAGAGAGCCTGTTCCACACAATACCAGACTGGAAGATCTCTTACGCGAAAATGGTTCGCCGAAAAAGGGAGATAAGTTTCTGGGTCCACTTTATTGGGGGAATCTGCCCTTTACCGCAGGTCCGATTTATTTGGGTGCAGCGTTGATTCTGGTGTTTGTATTCGTGTTTCCATTTCTAGCCCAGGATCAGAAATGGATGTATGGAGGTGCTTCCGCGATTTTGGTATTGTTGTCTTTTGGTGAGAATGCAGCATGGTTCAACAAGATTTTATTTGATTATTTTCCGATGTTCAATAATTTTAGGGCTCCCACAAGTGCCTTGAGTTTGATGCCTATGTACCTGGCTTTTGGTTCTGCTATGGGGCTCCATCAGTGGTGGAATAGTCTGGACTCAGCTAAAAATAGGATTATTCCCCAATCGTATTGGATACGGATGGGTGCTGTGGCAGGAATATGTCTGCTGATGGCTTTGGTAGGATCATCTCTGTTTTCTTTTGAAGGACCCAATGCACAGCAGTATGCTCAGCAGAATGTACTCGATATCATTCAGGAAGCCCGGGCAAAATTGCTGAGGCAGGATAGTTTTCGTTCATTTTTAATGGCAGGATTGGCCATGTCAGGACTCTTGCTGTTTTATAAACGAAAGGTGAATCATGTGGTTCTGGCTGGTATATTGAGTGCAGTCTTCCTGTTGGATGCCTTGCCAGTGAGTTACAGGTACTTTAATATGGACAATTTTGTAAGTGCTCGTGAATATAATCAGACCTTTCCACCTCGCGATGTAGACAACCAAATATTGAGCATGGAAGAAAATCGTGCTGATTATCGGGTTCTGGATATGTCCGTGAATACCTTCAATACAAATTCAACTGCATACTACCACAACACTATCGGAGGTTATCATGCGGTCAAAATGTCCCGTTATCAGGATCTCATCGATGGTTATATAATCCAGGGAAATCAGAATGTTCTCGATATGCTCAATACCAGGTATATTATCACGCGTGATGGTCAGTTAGATGTTAATCAACAGGCGCTGGGCCCGGCATGGTTTGTGGAGAACGTGGTGCCGGTGTCTTCCCCCGATGAAGAATTCAGGACGCTTGTCAATATTGACCCGGCCACCACTACTATCATCAACGAACAGGAGTTTGGTACCCACCTGGATCTGCAAAAAACGTATAGCCCCGGATACGTGGAACGGGTTCAAAGTATTCCGGATGATTTGATATTTCATACTCAAAATGATGCTGATGGTCTGCTCGTTTTGTCCGAGATATATTATGATGGTCCGGGATGGACCGTGACGATCGATGGAGAGGAAACATCCCTCATTCGAGCAAATTTCCTGCTTAGGGCAGTTAAAGTCCCAGCAGGAGAGCACGAGGTGCGGTTTACTTTCAAACCTCAAAGTTATTATGTGGGGGAAAAAGTATCCATGGGGTCCTCTGTTGTTATTGGAATCTTTATAATCTTTTATCTGTATCTCGGTTACAGAGACAAAAAACGCCTGCATCCGAATGAAGCAAATAGCAGTTAGAAAATCGGAAATCTTCATTCATAGTGCTGTTATTTCATGGGGAAAATATTTTTTTGAAAAGACCAACAAAGAGGACCGTACTTTCACCATAGGGAGGGAAGAAAGAAATTGTGCTATGATCTTTAGTAATAGACTTCAATGTGAATTGGATGACAGAATCTCCAGACAATAAAAGGTTGGGATCAATATGAAACCATGTTAGGAAAATTATTAAAAGAATATGTGCCGGGATTGCATCGTCTGGCCATGCAGATAAATAAATGGTACATCCATAATTTTCAGTCCAAATCTCCCTATATCGTAGATCATTTGGGTGGTAGTTTTAAGACCTATCTCAATGATCCCGCCTCTGCAGATGTGGTGGATAAATTGAAAACGGGAATGGATAAAGAGTCCCGTCATACAGTGGATGTTATTGTCCAACGAATGTTGACCTATCCTGATACTAAGGATAGAAGAACGGATAAGAATTTCAGCAATGTTGCGGGTGGTTTGCTCGCTGCAGAAATTCAAAGTCAAAAACGCCTGGTGAATAAACATCTGAAGGTAAGTAAGCGACGGTACAAAATGGTGCCTCGGAAATTCGATGAATCTGTTTTCTACTATCATCATGGTATGCGGGGATTGCCATCCCGTGTGCTCCGGTATATAGAAGGCAGTGACTTCATTGATTGTGGTGCTTACATTGGTGATTCAGCACTTGTGTTACATGATTACGGATGCAGGATAATGTATTCCATTGAGATGTCAAAGAAATCGATTGAAAAGTATAAGAGGAATATGAAACTGAATGGGATTTCGGAGCACAAATACGAAATTATCCAACTTGGCATTGCGGACAGAGATGATAGAGGGCCGATTTCCCTTCCCGACACAGGGTCTGCCGGATTTTCTGTCTTTCGTCATACCAGTAAGTACGATTTCATCGAGGTAGAAAGGAAATCGCTGGATTATATTGTAGATAAATATAAGATCCACCCAAAATTGATCAAAGCAGATATCGAAGGAGCAGCAAAGGATTTGGTACTGGGTGGTGTCAAAGCATTAACCACCTATCGACCCGTTTTATCCCTGGCTATTTACCACAATCCCGGTGAGTTCTTCGAAATAAAACCTTATCTCGAAGACTTGCTGGGAGATTACACCTTTATGGTCAGGAAATTGGATTCTGCGGTGCATCTCAACCATATCCATTCGGAAGTGATTCTGATCGCATATCCCAATGAAACACTGGGAGGCGTGTGATATCTTTCTGGATGTCTCCTGTTGGTAAGCCTTTGGTATAGAGTACAGTATAAGAAGACGGGTCACTCTCTGGCCATGTTTTTATATGATAGACCTTTCTACATCTTAGGTTCAGGAACATTTCTATCCTGAAACAGGAGTAGCGTATCTTCAGATATACCTGCACAAACAACGGGAAGATGTCAAGCCGTTGCCCTATAAAGTTCATCCGGACGATACGGGCAAATAAAATAACTATGTGTAAAGCACAGAAAAGCGTATTTTTCATGATTTTTGTGGTATAATATAATACCCCGATTCAATGAATCCTCAAAACGACTTACAACGATATTTTGATCGTAATGAGAATCGGTTCATCGATAAATGGAACCATTATTTTGAAGTCTATGATCGGCATTTTAGTCGTTTCCGGTACAAACCGGTTACTGTTCTGGAAATCGGTGTATTCCAGGGTGGAAGTCTACAGATGTGGAAACATTATTTCGGTGACCAGGCCCGGATTTATGGTGTAGATATCAATCCCGAATGCAAGGCTTTTGAAGAAGAGAATATTAAAATTTTCATTGGCTCCCAGTCCGACCGAAAATTTCTTCGGGATCTGAAGAAA
>CAYRRD010000058.1:0-21620 GCA_964426625.1 uncultured Saprospiraceae bacterium
CTAGCGTTCATCCTGAGCCAGGATCAAACTCTCCATTGTATTGTTGTTCGTATGTCCTAACCAAAACCTAGCTTTAATGCTCTTCCTTTCTTATCAAAGAACTCTTGTATTTCTTTTTCTTTCCAAAACGAAGCCCTTTATTTCGGTCTTCGAACCTGGAAATTGCCCCTGAAGATTAATCAGACTGCTCTGATTGTCTCCGTAAGGGATTGCAAAGATAGAACCTTTTTATTATTCCAAAACTTTTTTTAGAAAAAATTCTTCTTCTTCTCAGGCAACAGATTCCTTCCGGGGATGTTTCATATTCAGCATCAAGGCTAAATCATCAAATTGCCTCACTCCTGTTCAGATAATATTCTTTCTGTCAATGGAGGCAGCATAAAAAAGCAACTGAATAGTATCGAAATTAGCTTCAATAGCCGCATAGCTCAAATAATGGTAATAGCCTGACCCATGGATGAAAAAAGCAAGCAACAGACGACGATTGGATTGACCATCGGGGTTTTCTTAGCTGCAATGGAAGGAACCATTGTAGCTACTGCCATGCCCAGGGTCATAATGGATCTTGGCGGAGAACATCTTTATGCCCTCCCCTTCTCCATGTATCTCCTGACTATGACCATTTCCAGTCCCCTTTGGGGCAAACTCAGCGACATATTCGGACGTCGGAGAATATATACCATTGGCGTACTCATTTTTTTGATCGGGAGTGCCGGATGCGGATTTAGCTCCTCCATGCATACCCTCATTGTGATGCGAATTATACAGGGAATTGGCGCCGGATCCATGGCCCCGCTAACTTTTACGATCAATGCTGACATGTACGAGGTCCAGAAAAGAGCCAAAATGCAAGGTTACATGAGTGCCGTGTGGGGCTTCTCCGGATTGGTGGGTCCTATACTGGGTGGTTTCATTGTGGACTGGATTCACTGGCGCTATATATTCTACCTCAACATACCCTTTGGAATTATTGCACTCACCATGGTCTATATTCACTATCGGGATCATATCGAAAATTCGGCATTCCGCTTAAATATTCCCGGTGTCATTCTATTTACCCTGAGTGTCGGTTCACTCGTCATAGGCCTGGAAGAAATGAAACCGGGTCTGATCATTCTTGGTGTACTGGGTATGGCAATCAGTTGGTTCCTCGACACCAGACATCCAGCTCCTCTTTTACCCGTGGTGAGCTTGCGTATCAAAATTCCAAGAACAGCGATTATCCAAAATACATTGGCTGGCATGGGTTATTTTGGGATTCTTGCATTTTTACCTCTGTACGTACAGCGAGTGGAAGACCAGGGAGCAACGACTGCTGGTCTCGTACTTACGCCGATGATTGTAGGTTGGACCATCACCAGCATAATAGGTGGACGACTTCTGAACAGGGTTCAATTGGTTCATTTGACACGCATCGGATTTTCCTTTCTCGTTCTTGGATTCTGTGCATTTATGCTTTTCTACGACTATGCCATAATTTACCTGTCTATGGCAGGCCTCATGGTGGGCTCAGGAATGGGGTTTTCGATGCTTGGGACACTTTTACTTACCCAGGAGTACTCCTCTCAGAGTGAACTGGGTTCCTCGACTTCCAGCGTGATGTTTGCCCGAACGATCGGAGGTAGCATCGGGGTTTCCATCCTTTCTGCAATAGTATCGGACCGACTAACCTCTTCCATCCCCCAATTACAGATTGCATTCTGGTTTGCCTATCTCGCCTGTCTTATTTTTGCGGTCACCGCCTTTATTCTGAGTTGGACCATATCCCAAAATACATCCAATTCAAAGGAATAGTAAGAAAACCTGCCCACTTCCCATCTATCATATGGCAATATCCAAATAATTCATTATATTGTTGCTCAAGCGTCCAGGCTACAACTAGTGGTCTGTTTCATAAGTAATTACTATTAATGACGCGATTATTTTTTGTCGTACCGAAGAAACGAAACCGAGTATAGGACAGGCCTACGTGAGGCTTTCGGTGATGAAGCTACGGCGAAAAAGAAGCCGTCATAAGTGTGAAGAACTTATGCAACAGAGCAATAGTATTGTCTATATTCCTCAAATTAACTATCAATGACTATGAAAAATCTTATTTTCGCCAATCGCATTCTGACCAATGCCTCTGTGGTCTCCCTTATTCTCCGTCTGACACTAGGAATCGTATTTTTTATGCATGGAGCACAAAAAGTTCTGGGATGGTATGGTGGGGGCGGATTGGAAGGGACATCCGCTTTTATGAATTCCCTGGGCATCCCTACTTTCATGGCGTACATCTCTTCATTCTGGGAATTTCTGGGGGGAATATTTCTGATCATGGGTTTTATGTCCCGATTGTGGGCAGCTGGTCTGGTTATCAATATGCTGGTTGCCATTTCTCTGGCTCATTCCGGATTCTTCGTGGGTAATGGTGGAATCGAATTTGCTTTAACCCTCATGGCCGTTGCCCTTGCAGTTACCCTCCTGGGCTCAGGAAAATACAGTATTGATCATAGTATTGGGAAGCAAGGTTGAGGTGAGGGTCAAACACGATGGGCCAATTTGTGAAGGTGAAATTTAATAGGAGTCCAGGGAAGGAAGCGGATGCACAGGTGAAGGCAGCATTCGGGCTCTGAAATGTGATGGCTTAAGTCCCCGGTGATTTGGTTGAAATCAGGATGGATAAAGCCTCTGAGATAGAGGACTTGAGAATGGGTCGGGGACAAAAGCCAAGTTATGGGGTTTGAACCCAGGCAAAGGTAGAAATGAAAATTATTAGGGCAGGTAAATGCATTACTCTGCCCTATAAGAGTTCTTATCCTCAAATAATCATTCCAGTATTTAACATCGGAACGGAATTTGGGATGTAGATTCCAGGTCAAATTGAATCCCCATAATGTATGAGGACAATCGACCTCGAATCCATTACATATTTTCTTTAAGTTCGGTTATAATTTCTTGCAAGGAAGCTTTGGCATCCCCAAAATACATTTTGGTTTGGTCATGAAAAAACAGTGGATTTTCGATTCCACTATATCCAGTTCCACGACCTCTTTTCATTACAATCACGTGTTTTGCATCGGTCGCGTTGAGAATGGGCATGCCATAGATAGGACTGGATGGGTCATCGTTTGCAGATGGATTGACCACATCGTTGGCCCCAATGATGACAGCCACATCGGTGTCTTTCAAGGCATCATTGGCATCATCCAGATCCAATAACTTTTCATACGGCACATTCGCCTCTGCCAGCAGCACATTCATGTGACCAGGCATACGTCCGGCAACAGGATGAATGGCATATTGCACCTGAACGTCCATAGATGCCAGCAAGTCATCCAGTTCCTTGATGATTTTCTGGGCTTGAGAAACCGCAAGTCCATATCCAGGAATGACCATGACCGATTTCGAATACTGGAGCAAAATCGCCATATCCGGCTTTGTTATCTCCTTCATTACCTGGTCCTCAGGACCAGCTGCACCACTGCCTGCTTTGAATTTTCCAGCCAGGATCACATTCCAAATGGAACGGTTCATCGCTGCACACATTAATAGCGTGAGTATGGTCCCTGATGCACCAACGAGGATACCTCCGATCAGCATGGCTTTGTTTCCGTAAATGCCCCCAGCTGCTGCTGCGCTAAGTCCCGTAAGTGAATTGAGCAAGGCAATAACCACTGGCATATCCGCTCCCCCAATAGGAAATACAAAGAAAAAGCCATAGAATAATGCCAGGACCACCAAAACGGTCAGTAACAAAGGGTTGAAGGTTCCCTGGATAACCATCATCGCTCCGATCGCAGCCATGGTCAGTAATAATATGAGATTCCAGCCATTGTGCATGGGTACTACCCACTGTTTCCGCAATGTTCCCTCCAATTTGAGATAGGCCAGAACACTTCCAGTAAAGGATATTGCTCCTATTACCAGAGCAAGAACACTCACCACCACAGATCCCCCAGGCGTGTTGGAAGTTACTTTGGATAATTCAACGATGCCCAGGGTCGTAGCACTGGCACCTCCAAGTCCATTGAACATAGCCACCAGTTGAGGCATCGCAGTCATTTGAACCCGTACAGCCATTGGATATCCAATCGATGATCCGATTAGCAAGGAAACCACAATCCAAATATAATTATTGTCAACCTCTCCCAAAGGTTGGATAAGCGCTCCAAGCAGGCCAATCAGCATTCCAACCATGGATAACAGGTTTCCCCGTTTGGCCGATTTGGGATCTCTGAGCATACGAATACCTATAGCAAAGGCAAAAACAGCTACCAGGTATAAAACAGATACAATTCCAGCCATGATCTATTTCTTATCTTTTTTAAACATATTCAACATACGATCTGTCACCGCATATCCTCCTACGATGTTAATCATCCCCAGTATGATAGATACTGATCCTAATATCAGAGCCAGGTAATCATCCGCATTTGCAGTACGAACCAGTAGGACTCCACCTAAAGTGACCACACCGCTGACTGCATTTGTTCCCGACATCAAAGGGGTATGTAATACCGTAGGCACCCGGGATATAAGCTCGAAGCCCAGAAAGATGGCCAGCAGGAGTACATACAACTCCAATATATGACCTGATACCAAAGCGTTAAATGTTTCCATAATGATTATCCGTTTATTTTAGCGTGGGCAATAATCTCATCATTGAGATCGAGATCCACTTGTCCTTCTTTGATGATTAATTCCATAAAATTGAATACATTGTTTGCATACAACTCACTGGAAGTCTGAGGCATGGTATCTGCGAGATAAGAATTACCGATAATGCTCACATTATGATGTACCACCGTTTTTTCATTTTGGGTAAAAACCGTATTACCCCCGGTCGAAGCAGCCAGGTCCACGATAACTGCTCCGGCAGGCATTTTCTCAATGATTTCCTCTGTGATAATTTTTGGGGCTGGCCTTCCCCGAAGTTGAGCAGTGGTGATAATTACATCAGCACCTGAAGCTCTCTCGGCCAATTTTTCCTGTTGTCTTATTTTATACTCTTCCGATTGTTCCACCGCATATCCCCCACTATCTGGACGATCGACAGCCCCTTCGACCTCCACGAATTTGGCACCCAGACTCTGGACTTCCTCCTTCACAGCGCTCCGGGTATCAAAGGCTTCCACTACTCCGCCAAGTCTTCGAGCAGTGGCTATCGCCTGCAGCCCTGCAACACCCGCACCAATAACCAACACTTTCGCAGGACGAATACTTCCCGCCGCTGTAATCATCATGGGAAAATACCTGGGTAACAAATCTGCAGCCTGCAAGACAGCCTTATATCCGGCGATTGAGGCCATAGAAGATAATACATCCATGGCCTGGGCCCGGCTGATCCGGGGTATCATATCGAGACTCAAGCCGATCAACTGCATTTGGTCCAGTGTTTTCACCACTTCGGGAAAGTTGAAAGGCTGAAATTCACTGATCCAGTATCCTGCCCTGGTGGTGGGGAGGTTTCTCATGCCTGCACTCAGGAGGATATCGCAGGTATTCAATAATTCATCAAGGTTCACGTATGATGCACTGTCGCGAATAAGAGATTTCTCCCAATTCACAGGTACCACGGGTTCCTCAATGATGACTTCAACCCCTATATTCTTCAGTTTTTGAACCACTTTCTCACTGACGGGCAAAAGATTTCTTCCTGGTGTTCTAAGTATTCCTAATTTCATCTTATACTAAGGACTATTAAAATCAGATGCAATGATACTATATAATATTTAATTCGATCAACATTGGGGTAAATAGTAATGCAAAAATACGGGTGAATTTGGATTTTTGAAAATAATCGTTCCACGATATACCATTCAAAGTACCAGACAAAACAAAAACCCGAAGACCGGTTATGTGTCTTCGGGTTAAAGTCTTAAAATCACACTTATTAATAAATATAGATATGGCAGAACACCCACCATTCTTCAATTCTCAGGATATTACTCCTCCTCCGTTTCACCCGAAAGTTGGGAACGCAACTCTGCCAACGAATCCAGATCACCCAGCGTCGTTCGTTCTATTTTCATCTGTTGTTGTTGGATATTCTGACGTGTTTCAGCTTGCTGCTGCTGTTTTTCATCCTTCACCTTTTGCTCCGTTTCCCGTTGGATATCTTCCAGATACCTTAGATGGGAAACAAGAATTCGTTTGTCGTCACGGTTAAATTCCAGCACTTTGAAGGTCATGACATCGTCCACTTTACCCATAGTTCCATCTTCTTTTCGAATATGCTTGATGGGAGCGAAAGCCTCTAAGCCATATGGCATTTGTACGATAGCACCTCGGTCATGAATCCTTATGATCGTAGCATCATGATAAGATCCAACCGGGAATACTTTCTCAAAGGTATCCCATGGATTTTCTTCGATCTGCTTATGTCCCAGGGTAAGTTTACGATCCTCTTTGTCAATTTCCAGTATGACGACTTCCAGATTATTTCCTACTGAAGTAAATTCAGAAGGATGAGAATACCGCTTGGTCCAGCTCAAATCAGAAATATGAACCATTCCGCCGATACCTTCATCCAGTTCCACGAACACGCCATATGGGGTAAGGTTTTTCACTTCCCCTGTCTGGCGGGACCCAATAGGATACTTCTGCTCGATTTCATTCCATGGATCTTCGGTCAATTGTTTGAGGCTCAGGGACATTTTCCGGTCTTCCCGGTCAATAGTGACCACTATAGCTTCATGCTCCTGACCCAAATCAAAGAATTCACGGGCATTGACCGGTTGATTGCTCCAGCTTACCTCGGATACGTGAATCAAGCCCTCTACACCAGGAACGATTTCGAGGAACGCACCATAGTCTTCGATATTCACAATAGTACCTTTGACCTTGCTGCCTTCCACTACGGATTCATCCAATACATCCCATGGATGGGGCTGCAATTGTTTGAGTCCGAGAGAAATCCTTTTCTTATTTTCATCGAAGTCCAGCACGACCACATTGATCTTCTGATTGAGCTCGAGTACCTCACTGGGGTGACCAATTCGTCCCCACGAGATATCCGTGATATAAAGTAAACCATCGATGCCTCCCAGATCCATAAAAGCACCAAAGTCGGTAAGATTTTTAACGACCCCTTCGAGTACCTGCCCTTTTTCAAGGCTTTGGATAATCTGATCCCGCTGCTCAGCCAGATCACTTTCGATCAAAGCTTTGTGTGAAACTACGGCATTCTTGATGGCTTCGTTGATCTTGACCACTTTAAATTCCATGGTCTTACCTACATAGGAATCGTAGTCAATAATTGGCTTGATGTCTATCTGAGATCCAGGCAGGAAGGTTTCCAGTCCATTTACATCTACGATCAGACCACCTTTGGTCTTGCTGACGATAGTTCCTTTGATGATGGTATCATTGTGGTAGCTGTCCGTCAGAGCATCCCAGGTTTTAAGCAATCTGGCTTTTCGGCGTGACAATACCAGTTGGCCATTTTCATCTTCCTTTCTTTCCACATATACATCAACTGGATCTCCAATCTTCAAGTCATCTACTTCCCGGAATTCGGAAAGTGGAATAACCCCATTGGATTTATAATTGATATCCAGTATCACATCACCGTCGCGGATAGCCACAACTTTCCCCTGAACCACTTCAAATTCATTGATATCACTAAAAGTGGAATCATAATCGGAAAGCATTTTCTCGTATTCCTCCGGTTTGTAAGAATGGGTTTGGGTTTTTTTGATGGTCCAGTCAAAATCATCGTGGGCCACCTCTTCTTTCTCTGCAGGAGCTTCGTGGGCCTCAGTGGTGGGAGATTCTTCAACTGTGTTGCTTTCGGAGGCAGCGCTGGAATCAGCAGATGCCGCAGAAGCTTCAGCCGAGGCATTGGCTGTTACTTTTTCAGAAGAAGAAGATTCGTTCTGAACTTCTTCCTGGTTGGATTTTTTCTCTTCAGTCATTGAAGATGTGGGTTTGTATTTCGGTCCTTCAACCGAAAGATTGTTAACGAAAAATTTGGTGCGCAAAGGTAATAAAACACAACGACACTGCCAAATTTTCACCCTCATTGTATGATTTTGGCAGATTCTTTTACCAGCGAAATGCAGCCGTATGGATAAAAGATTTATATTTGCTGTACAATCATATGTTGAAAAAAACAACGCGCACAACCATTTCGATCAATGGGTCTATTGATTTTCTTTTTTACAGTTTCTATAACTGTTTCATTTCTTTGCAGTTTGTTCGAAGCTGCTTTGTTGAGCACAAGCCCTTCTTACGTAGAGGTCAAAGCACAAGAAAAATCCTGGGTGGGGCTCAGGTTACAGGAAATGAAGAGCAATGTTGACATCCCTTTGTCGGCCATACTCACCCTCAATACCATAGCACATACCGCCGGAGCCATCGGTGTAGGGGTTCAGGCCACCAAGGTTTTCGGAGAACATAGCATCAGCCTTCTTGGACTCGAAACCAACATTGAAGGGGTAATTGCAGCCCTCATGACCCTGGCAATCCTTGTCTTGTCCGAATTGCTTCCCAAAAGTATCGGTGCTGCATACTGGAAAAAATTGACCGGATTTACGGTACACTCCCTGCACTTTTTGATCATCGTCCTCTACCCGTTTGTCTGGATGAGTAAATTCATCACCACTCTGATAAAAAAGGAAGAAAATGGAAGTGTATTGAGTCGAACTGAGATTTCAGCTATGGCAGATATGGGAGCCAAAGAAGGAATCATCGAGGAAAGCGAACATACGATCATCAAAAATCTGATGAAATTTAGGAAAATACAGGCATATGATATCATGACACCCCGGACTGTGGTCAAGGCTGCACACGAGGATATGACCATCCAGGAGTTTTACGATCAGAATCCCGACCTGAGGTTTTCCAGAATTCCGGTTTACACAGAAAATGTCGATCAGGTCACAGGTTTTATTCTTAAAGACCAACTCCTTTCCAAGATCATCAATAAAGAAGGTCATGAACCGCTCAAATCTATCGCACGATCCTTACCCGGAGTCACCGAAGAAATCCCGGTTCCGGATCTTTTTGAACAAATGATGAGCAATCAGCAACAAATCGTGATGGTGCATGATGAATATGGGGGGATGGCCGGCATCGTCACCATGGAGGATATTATGGAAACTCTGTTGGGGTTGGAAATCGTCGATGAAATGGACGATACAGAAGATATGCAGGTTCTTGCCCGGAAAAACTGGGAAATGAGGGCGAAAAGGTTGGGGTTGATCCAGAAAAACAGTGATTCAAACTCCGCTTCGGAAGATGCCGCTGCTGATGAGGATCAACCCGTGGAAAATTAATAGGTTTATAATTCCTTTCTGAGTCTTGCGACCGGAATATTTAGTTGGTCACGATACTTGGCAATAGTCCTGCGGGCAATCTCATAGCCCTTTTTCTTCAACTCCTTGCGGAGTTTTTCATCGCTCATAGGTTTTCGCTTGTCCTCCGCTTCTACGATGTCCGATAAAATTTTCTTTACCTCCAATGTGGATACTTCTTCTCCCTCACTGTTCTGTATCGACTCGGAAAAAAAGTCACGCAGTTTCTTGGTCCCGAATTCAGTTTGAACATACTTGCTGTTGGCCACCCTGCTAATGGTCGATACATCCAAACCCGTCATCTCTGCTATATCCTTGAGAATCATCGGCTTAAGCAGCCGTTGATCATTGGTAAGGAAGTAATCATACTGAAATTGCATGATCGCATACATGGTGCGGTACATAGTATCCCGACGCTTGGAAATAGCATCAATAAACCATTTGGCTGAATCCAGTTTCTGTTTTATAAACATGGCAGCCTCCCGGTCTTTGGACTTAATATTGCCCATTTTCTTTCGATTACGATAGGATTTGAGCATCGCCCTGTATTGATCACTGATCCTCAGGTCCGGAGCATTCCGGGAATTGAGAGTCAGCTCAAGCTCGCCACCATTGTTTGTTATAATGAAATCCGGAATAATGTACATCGAATCACGTTTCCGGTCAGGGGCATATCCACTTGCCGGTTTTGGATTGAGCTTTAATATTTCATCAAATGCATCTTTCAATTCATCTTCCGTGATATCCAGAGAAGTCAAAAGTTTGCTGAAATGTTTTTTTGAGAATTTGTCAAAATGTTTGGACACAATAGTATATGCCAGTTCAAGCTCCGGGTTGCCCCGGTCCTTACGTAGCTTCTGCGCTAATTGTAGTTCGAGACATTCCTGCAGGTTTCGAGCACCTGTTCCGGGGGGATCAAATTGCTGGATGTGCGACAACACCTTCTCAACCACTTCTTCACTGGTGATCAGGTTCTGAGTAAACATGAGGTCATCAACCAGCGCAGCCGGTTCCCGACGCAAATAGCCATCCTGATCGATGCTACCCAGTATTTGTAGTGCAATGGTATATTCGACGGGGTCATCAAAAGAAATCATCCCGAGTTGCTTCTCCAGATGATCGTAATAGCTATTGACCACCTCCACAGGTTTACGGTATTCTTCCTCATCGCCCCCCGATTGATTGCGGTAAATGGTGGGATCATCCTCCTCGTATTCCTTGAGGTAATCGTCTACATCAAAATCGACATCGTTATCGTGATTTTTGTCGTCATAATCGGAGTCTTCAAACTCTTTCTCTTCAATGGTGGTAACTCCTTCCTCCAATGCAGGATTACTCTCTAGCTCTTCCTTTATCCTCTGTTCTAAAGCCAGGGTAGGAATCTGCAATAACTTCATAAGCTGAATCTGCTGAGGAGACAGCTTCTGGGTCATTTTTTGACTAAGGCTTTGTTTTAACATGGGTTGTGTAATTTACTCCTGCAATATTATCAAAAAATCAATCATATTACTAATTTTTGTAATATTATATTTTACAACTTATTCTCGACATAGCTTGTACAATACAGTATAAAGTACTTATTTTGTAAAAAATTGTTCTGTCTATTATGGATGATAATATAAGAAACCTGGGAAGCAAAGGAAGGTTCGTGATGTGGGTCATTATTGCTTTTGTCCTGCTGGTAAGTCTCTTGATCTATGTATATCAAATGAATTTCCAATTACTTCCCTGATAATTGTCGTGTAATTGGATTCAAACTGCGGACGCTTTCGCATAGGTTGATGGGTTTAATATATTGCCAAATACCGGAATCCAATCCATGACGTATCTCATACGTGCCACCGACATTCAGAAGTAATTCCGTATATCAGTATCAAATTTCAAAATGAAGGATTTGGTCAAAAAGGCATGACCAGAAAGAAGAGGCGAAATTTCTCAGGATGATAAGATATCATAATCGTCTTGCGTACTTGCACACAGGTAGAGGGAGTTGTATACCAACACGTATACCGATGCTATATGTTTTTCCAGCCCCCACTTTTTCACTATATACTAATGTTTCTGTCAATTGGAAAATACGTGACTCCACCCGACACCGTCCTCGATGAGCAATTATCTGTCGGATTCAAACCATCCTGGGGAATAACATTGTCCTCACTGGAAAGCTGTATGCACCGGGCCAAATCACTGGAGTAAGGTCAGAGACCTGGTTGATATCCACGGTTCAGTTTGAACGACGGAAACGAAACTCCAACTCTCCACGACCGTCCGATACATGAAAGTGGAATCTGTTTCGGGTAAGCCGTGAAATATACCCGTAATACCCAAATGCATCGCGGTAGACTGGATCGTAGAAATGCATTTCTATAAAAAACTCAAAATCCTTATCACCCTCCTTATCATACCTTCTCTCGGCCACAACATCCCAATTTCCCTCAAATTCAAAATTGATATCATCGTCATAATAATACACGCGGTTGCCGGGTAGAAACTCGAAAACATCATTTCGATACTCGGATGTAATTTTTCGCTTGAACAACGATCCGTATTTGTCATAGATTACCTTATCAATGACCCATACGCCAATCAGTTTTTCCTCTTTCCGGTCTAATCTTTGCTCGATGCTACACGAATTCAAAACAATACCTACGACCAGGATCCAAAGCAGATTTAGTGGTTTCATATCGGAAGGATTTCCTTAAAAATAGAACTTAATTACGAACCTGAGTCCATATCCCACAGAGTTTAGATTGGATTTAACGGCCAGGTTAAACAATTGCTTAAGTCTCTTTTTCATGTAACAAACAAAAACTTTCAATCGTCCTATCGTATTGTAAATGTTCAAATAAGTCCCTAATGAAACCCAGGGTCAGGAATAAATCCAAATAAATTTGCTAAAAATCAATCGGATAATCCACATATGACCCAACTTTAGACTCCGAAATTCGTTGTTTGGGTGTGGATAATCAGAAAAGTTCCACCGAAAATATGGTATACCCGCGCCTACTTTCCATTCTGATATTTTTTTCAGGGATTTCATTGCATGCTCAAAACGAATATCTGATTACTGGTACGGTGATAGATAGTACCACCCGAACACCTCTGGAAGCGGTTTCGATTTTCGTTCCTGAAATAGGGTCAGGAACCTATACCGGGATCGATGGGGGATTCATTCTGGAATCCTACACCTTGCCAATTATCATCCGAATTTCATATGTGGGTTATTCGACCAGGACCATCGAAATAAACCATGAAAAGGATGGTCATGATATAGTCATCCCTTTGATACCACAAGGCGAACTCATCAACGAAATCGTGGTCCAGTCGAACTCCGCACGTGAAAGATTTGCCAGCACGAATACCAGTGTCGAAAATATCGATGCCCGCGTAGCTGAGGTACTACCTGCTTTATTTGGTGAAGTGGATATTATCAAAACGCTTCAGCTCAAACCCGGGATATCCTCGGGATCGGAGGGAAGTTCGAGTTTGTTTGTAAGAGGAGGGAATGGAGATCAGAATCTGGTGATGTTTGATGGCGTCACGATCTACAATCCCAGTCATTTATTTGGGTTTTTCAGCACCTTCAACAACGATGCCCTTTCATCTGTAGAGGTTTACAAAGGTGGTTTCCCAGCTGAATATGGTGGACGATTGTCTTCGGTCATCGATGTGGAATCCAAAAAACCAGGATCGAACAAAATTTCAGGGACGGGAGGTATCGGTCTCATAAGCTCGAGACTGACCCTGGAAGGACCGCTTATTTCAAAGAACGTACAGTTTTTGATTTCTGGTCGACGTACCTACATTGATTTATTTACAGAAATGGTCAATAATGCAAAATCCGATGATTCCGAATTCACACCCATTCCTCGATATCGATTTTATGACTTGAATGGAAAAATCAATGCGAGGATTTCTCCCAAAGACGTACTGACCTTTAGTGGTTATATGGGGGCGGATATTTTTGGCTTTAAAACCGACCTAATCAGCGCAGATTTTGATTGGGGAAACCGTGCGGCTTCGCTCAGCTGGAACCGGGCTATTACCCAGCGTTGGTTTTTCACTACCTCGATTTTTACTTCCAATTACGAATACAATATAATCAATCAAACCGGGGAATTTGATTTCAATCTGGGCTCCCATATCAGCGACTGGGGTGCCAGATGGGATATGACGTATGAACAACCCGGAGGTCATTTTATCAAAGGGGGTCTGGTCTGGACAAAACACAGATTCAAAATAGGCAGGTTTCAGGCCGAAAGTACAGGCGACAACGTCGAATTTTCTTCCGGATCCAACCCCATGGGCGATGAATTTGCTGCCTACATACGGGATCAATTTTCACCATGGGACAAATTAACCCTGAATCTGGGTTTGCGGTATTCGGGCTTTGCGGCCGCACAGAGAATGTTCCATAACCTGGAACCACGAGCAGCCATGACACTGGAGCTTAGTGACAAATGGAATGTCAAAACCTCTTATTCCCGAATGAATCAATATATTCATCTGGTGGCCAACAATGGGATCTCCTTGCCTACCGATATCTGGTTTCCCACTACTGATCGAGTCAAACCCCAGGTCTCAGACCAGTATGTATTTGGTGTCAATTTTCTGCTGGGCCCCTCCACTTTGATCACGAATGAATATTACTATAAGAAATTCTCGAACCAGATCGAGTTGAAAGATCACACCCAAATATTTGTCAATGAGAATATAGAAAGTGAGTTCACCTTTGGAGCAGGAGAGGCATACGGTACTGAATGGTCTATAGAAAAAAAAGCCGGCATATGGACCGGTTGGATCGGGTACACGCTTGCCTGGGTACAGCGCGGTCGTTTCAATGACATTGAAAATGGCGCGTGGTTCCCTCCCCAATTTGATCGCAGACACGATCTGAGCGTGGTTTCGTCGTTCCAGTTCAATGAAAAATGGACGATTTCCGCCACCTTTGTGTATGGTTCCGGAGATAAAGCATGGTTGCCAGCAGGTCGGTTTTTCCTCCAGGATATAGATGCGCATCACAATTTTGCCATAGTGCCCATCTATGGAAAACGCAACACCATTACCATGCCGGCTTATCATCGGATGGACTTGTCCATAGTCCGATCCTGGAATGCAAATTGGGGTAGTCACAATCTGGCACTCAGTGTGTACAATGTGTACGATCGCCGCAACCCCTATTTTCTTTATCTGGATTCAGAATTATACCATATTACCGATGCACCCCGCAATTTGGAAGTTCCTGTTAAAGTGACGGCAAAACAAGTCTCTCTTTTCCCAATTCTTCCAAGCATAAGCTGGAATTTTAATTTTTGATGTATGAAATTGATTTTTAAAATTTTCCTTTTAATCAGCATCATTTTTGTTTTTTCAGGCTGCAACCTGGAGAAAGACATTGAAATTGAAATACCGGAATTTGAAAATGGATATGTAGTAGAATCCTATGTGGCTCCCGGCCAGAAATTTGGCCTCCTCATTACAAAAAGCTATGGATTTTTTGAAGTATTTGATCTGGTAAAAACCTCAGAAAGCCTGCTACGAGATGTCTTGGTGCAGAATGTTGAAGGTTACATTATGGTCAACGATATAAAATATCCATTGGTCAATAAAATCAGCATTTCACTTGATTCCACAAGGGTGTACAATTATGTGGTGCAGGATAAACTAACATTTAAAGTCCAGGACAAAGTAGAATTGTATCTGAAGTTTCCCGATGGTGAAACCGTTGGCGCCTCCACCTGGATACCTGAATTCAGACCTGTTGACAGCGTTCGGCTGGCGTTTGATATGAGGCAGGATTTTGACGCCAGGGAGACCACTTTTGTAAGTTCTGATTCCACTACGACGGAATATTTCCGTCGTCAGTTGTTTAGATATTACGAAGAAGGTACATCGGAATTACAGGATTTTGTTTTTGACAATAGTCTAGCGACCGGGGGAAGATTGGCCTTTGGTTCTGGATTTGAATTCAATGTAGGTGACACGCTGATCAGCCGTATCACGCATATTACTGAGGAGTATTACCGTTTTTTCCAAAGTGCTGTGGGGAGTAGCAATGCCAATACGAATCCTTTTACCCAGCCTGGACGCATTGAATCCAACATTCGGGGTTCTGATCGCGTCATTGGCATATTTACCGGGATCAACCCCAGTGAAATATTGATGCGGGTGGAATAATGGGATGAAAGTGAAGACAAAATCCAACTATGGAATAAAAAATTGAATTGATCTGACTTGGTGATAGATATACTAACTGCGATATTTATTCTACCAAATGAGCAAAACCAAATCGGATTGAAAATTTGAATCAGGAGATATCATGACATCAGAAAAACCTAAACACACCAAAAAGATCCTGGTCACCGGTGGCTGTGGCTACATCGGCAGCCATACCATTATCGATCTGTTGAACGAAGGATATGAGGTATTTTCCATTGACAATTACAGCAATTCCTCCCCCGATACACTCCTTCAGATTGAGGTGGTAACCGGGAAGAAGATTGTCAATCACGAGGCCGATCTGCGGGACAGGCAACGATTGATGCAAATTCTAAAACAGGAATCTCCTGTAGATGGTATCATCCACTTTGCCGCGTTGAAAGCCGTGGGCGAATCGGTTGAAAAACCGCTGGAATATTACGACAACAACCTCAACAGTCTCCTCAATATTCTGGAAGCGCAGAAAGAATTGGGCATCAATACACATATTTTTTCCTCCTCTTGTTCTATCTACGGAAATGCAGATGAACTTCCGGTCACCGAAACCACCCCGGTCAAAGAAGCTGAATCACCCTATGCCCGAACCAAACAGATCAGCGAAGACATCATCCGGGATTTCGCTGCGGCCTACCCACGGCATCAGTTTGTACTCCTTCGCTATTTTAACCCCGCCGGAGCACATGAATCGGCGCTTATCGGGGAATCACCGGTGAATCCGCCTGCCAACCTGATTCCCGTAATTACTGAAACGGCTTATGGAATTCGTGATCACATGATGGTTTATGGAACCGATTATGACACCCGGGACGGTAGCTGCGTGCGGGATTATATCCATGTAATGGATCTAGCCAAGGCACATACTCTGTGTTTGGACTATTTACTCCACAACAAATCCATGCAGGATGTGGAAGTCTTCAATGTGGGTACAGGAAATGGGGTCACTGTGCTGGAGGCTATAAAAGCGTTTGAAACAAGTACCGGGAAAAAATTAAACTACAAGGTAGGTCCCAGAAGGCCGGGTGATGTGGTGGCTGTGTATGCTGACAACCAGAAGGCAAAGGAAAAACTGGGATGGGTACCATCCAGAACGATCAATGATATTGTGGAAACTGCATGGAAATGGGAAATAAAACGAAGATCATAATGAAATACATAAAACATCTTTTCCTCATAGGGATTGTGCTGATGGTCCATTGGTCCACTAAAGCACAGGACTGGCAACAACAAGTGGATTATCAAATTGAAGTCGCACTGGATACAGCAAAAAAAACGCTGACCGGCACGGCTATGATGACTTACCACAACAACTCACCTGAGGTATTGCGAACCCTACAATTGCACCTTTGGAATAATGCATACAAGGATAAAGGAAGTTTTTTCAACCTCCAGAATCTGGCTTCCAATGATGCGAAGTTTTACTGGGCAGATGAATTGGAAACCGGCGGTTATACCGACCTGGAGTTTCGGCAAAATGAACAGGTTCTGCATACTTCGCACCCAAAAAACAACATAGAATATATTGAAATTGAACTTGCCCAACCGCTCCATTCTGGCCAACGAACCACCATCGAGATTAATTTTACTTCCAAAATACCCTACATTTTTTCCAGGGGAGGCTGGGCACCGGACTTTTTTGCCCTTACCCAGTGGTATCCCAAAGTAGCAGTCTACGATCATGAAGGCTGGCACTTATTCCCATATCTTGAGATGGGAGAATACTACGCTGAATTTGGAGATTATCAGGTTACGGTAGAAATTCCAGTAGATTACAAAATTGGTGCAACTGGGGTGAAAACTGCAACTGAGCAGATGGACTCTATCCGGACCCGTTATACATTCATTGCTGAAAATGTGTTGGATTTTGCCTGGTTTGCCGGAGCTGATATGATCGAGGAACAAAAGACCATCACGCTGGAAGATGGAATGAAAGTCGATCTTCATTATCTCGCCCCAAGAAATTATCCGCTCAACAATATCAAAGTGGCCGACTCCCTGGTACCGCAAATTGATGGCGTGATCAATAATAATCTTTCCCCCATCGAAATGCTTGAAAGATCTTTGAGATTTTATTCCAAAGAGGTCGCGCCTTATCCATATCCTCAGGCCACGGTAGTCATAGGCCCCCTCAACACGGGTTCGGGGATGGAATACCCCATGATCACCCTGATCGGCCCCACAAGAAGCCCTGTCGCACTGGATCGTGTAATTGCGCACGAGGTAGGACACAATTGGTTTCAGGCCATTCTCGGGTTCAATGAACGTCGTTCGCCCTACCTGGACGAAGGGATCAACAGTTTCTATGAAAACAAATACATGGATGCGCATTATGGTAATCAATCATCCGCCTTTCGGTTTATGTATGCTCGTACTGACCTTGATTTCAATCAGTTGTTATATCTGGGGTCCTATCAAAGGGGAGATCTGGTGGCCGTGGATGCTCATACACACGATATGGATGTGATGCAGTACTATTTTAATGGATACATGATCCCGCCTACCTTATTTCAAAAACTGGAGGAAGCTACGGGTTCTGAACAATTCCAAAACAATATCCGGAAATTCTACCAGAAGCATCAATTTTCCCACCCCACCGTGGCGGACCTTCAAACGGTTTTTGAAGAAAATGATCCGCAAAACCGAAGTTATGACTGGTTTTTTAAGGATATTCTCACCACGGTAACACCATATGATATCGCAATTACAGATGTTAGTTACCGCGGAGATAATTTCCAAATCACACTGGAAAATAAGGGTTCAATTGTGGCTCCCGCTCTCGTCAAAGCCTATGATGGGAAAAAGGTTGTTGCCTCCACCCCCGTCGAGGCTTTCCGGGGAAGTACTTCGGTCTTGCTGCCTATAGACGACTATGATTACATCGCGGTGGATGAACATTTGGTGATTGATCAAACCCCTCACAACAATAAGCATGAATTTATCCCTGTTCGAAAACAAAAGTTTCTCAATCCCGCGGCAGGATTAAATAATCCTGGAATCAACAAAATCTGGTTTGATCCCTATATTTCATTCAATTACCTGGACGGAGCTACTTTTGGTCTTGGGTTACACAATATCACCTTACCTGGAAATAACTTTGAATTCTATATTCAACCAGGGTTCGGTGTCAAATCCAACGAATTTGTAGGCTTAGCAGGAATGGATTACTTTATTCCAAAAAACAATTCGGGGATTCGTTACCTGAATTTTGGTTGGTCTGCAAAACGCTATACCTATGGGGGAGGCGAAGAAGCGGGCTACCATCTCCAATATCTTCGGATCAGTCCGCACATGAAAATTTCACTTCAGACGAAGGATAAATTCCGGCCCTGGTACAAAACTCTGAAATTAACAGCTCCCGTGGTAAGCCAACAAATTCCACAATTTGACCTAGAAGGAACGGTTGCCGGGAAAGAAAATGTAACCCGGGTTTATCCCCGCATCCATTACAAAATGCGTAAATATTCCCCCGTCAATAACATTGAAATCAACCTGAAGGCAGAGTTTGCTTCTTTTGAAGGATTTCAAAATGAATCACAGAATTACCTAAAAACGACCGCAGAGCTCAAAACCGATTATGCCTATGCGCCTGATCAGAGGATATTTGCCCGGTTTTTTATTGGAGGATTTCCGGTCCATAGTGCACGCAACATAGGCTCTGTCGCCAATTATCTAATTCCTGGAACGTTGGGTATGGCAGGTCAGGCCCACCATGATTATGCCTTTGATGGGTTTTTCCTCGATCGCTCCGAACAAAGCGACAAATTGCTTGAACGACAGGTAAGGATAGAAGACGGCGGATTTAAAAATTATTTGGGGGCAAGCTATGCTATGGTAACCGGGAATTCCAACTCTTTCCTGGGAGCAGTCAATCTAAGTCTGGATCTCCCGGTTATAGGCAAAAAAGTTCCCATCAAGCCCTATTTCGATCTTGGTATATACGACGACGCGACACCTACTGGTAGTGGAATTAAATTTCTGTATAGCGGAGGAATCCAACTCGGTCGGGACCATTGGCCTGTGGCACTTTATCTTCCATTATTCGGATCCGGGGATATCATGAATATTCACAAGGAACGAGGAAATTTATGGAAGCGATTGAGTTTTAAAATGGCCCTGGAAAATTTTGGTGTGTCTGAGAAATTGAGAGACACCCCATTATCACAATTAGGTATATTCAACTAATGCTACACCTTAGAAATAATTTATACTAGGGATGAGATTAATTTTTGTTATCCCCATCCTGCACCGGGTTCCCGGATTGGAGATGAAGGTAGGGGAAAAAGTAACCCCGCAAAAGTGTAAAGAACTTATAAAAGTGTACGCTCATTAATGGTCTATCTCTTAAGTTCCTATAAAAGGGCTTGTAGTTGCTATAAATGTGGTAAATTTCCGTCCATTTCTTGAAAACTTTGGATCTCGTGGTATGTTTGTGTAGCCAAATCTCCCTGATTCCATTGCCATTCCACGAACTGACCACTATTTGAATCCAGAATTTGATGTAACATCATCCGGCTATCCCATTCCCGTAATTTGTTGGGAACTTCACAGTAAATCTGTCTGGCTTTCCAGCTGCTTTCTATTTGTTTGACCAGCCATAGTGCCAGGAAGTTCAGGTATATGTGTCCTCTTATGCGTCTGGCTTTGTGATGGCGGATGGGCCGGATTTCTAATTCTGATTTCGCCTGCCTAAAACATCGTTCAACTTTAATCAGACTTTTGTAATGTTGTTGGACCTGGTCTTCGGGGATTTGGTTGGCTTGTGTATCCGTTTGAAGAATATAAAAGTGACCTATCGATTTCATCGCTTTAAACGTCTGCCTGTCCAGCTTAAAGTTCAATCGATATCGATCCTCAGCTTTGTTGTCCTTGAAGGTGTCAAAAGATATTTTCCAGCATTGCGTTTGACCATATTTCTCAAGTACTTTCATTGCCCGATGATACAACTTCTCTTTATTCCTGTTCTGTGGTGTGGAGCGAATCAATTTCAATTGATCGTATACTTTTCGTAAGTGACGGTGTAACTGCTTTTCTTTCCGATAACCTTTGAATTGGTGGCGACATAAAATATACCGACGCCCATCTTTATTAAATTCAGAAAGAGGTTGATCAAAAAGTTCCGGAGTTTTCTCATGAATTGACTTCAACAGAGCTTTCTGGGTGCTGGCCGGAAGCCCCGTGATATAGGACAGACCCATCTGTTTGATCTGTGAGAGTGTATCTTCATCACTCATAGACCGGTCCGCTACCCAAATTGCACTGGAAGCCTGGTACTTCTTCTTCCAGTCAGAAAAAGTTGCAGTAACCGTCTTCACATCCGCTGTACCACCCTTCCATACTTTAATATCCAGAGGCAGTCCATCCTCATTGGCCACCAACCCGTAGCTGACAATATAGCGGTCATATCGCTTTTCTTTACTTTCTCCATATCCTCCAAGTTCCGCTTTTGTGCCGCAGAAGTAACTATTGCTCAAATCATATAATAGCAAACGCTCATTCGAAGCAAGGTTCTTATGGAGTGAATCCCGCAAATTCTCAAATTGATTCTCAAGCATATCCATTGCCTGATAAAAACTATCTTCCTTATAATCTACTTTGCCACCAATAACATAGTTCAATGTGCTCTTTCTTTTCTCCACATAACTCAACTTGCTGGCTGGATCCAGTATTTGAAGGGTGATCAAATCCCGAATCACATGGCTGGCTTTACGACCCAGATATTTTCTGAGAATAGATTCCAATCCGGTCGTTCTGAAATATTGGAGCAAAACCCAGTTGCCCGCTCCCCGAATAGAGTCACCAATTTTAAATTCAGTTTTAATCCCTGCCAAATCTCCCGCATCCGCCAAAGCCTGCCACTCTTGCGCATCAAGATACTTGGACCCGCCGTATTTGTATATGATTCGGCTTCTTTCCAGGATAGGAAGCTTTTCTAAAGTCTGAACCGTCCGGTTACGGGGCTGATTTGTCCTTGGGTCACGGTAAGATTCCACCAACTTACGATTGCGGCCATCTTTGCCCTTGCGTTTAACTGTGCTACATTGAATATACATAAACAAATGTAGCAACTACATACTCCCTGTGCAACTACTTTAACACTTTATTTTAGGAAGATGAGATCTGCATGAA